>NZ_JACJSA010000002.1 GCF_014697545.1 Oscillatoria sp. FACHB-1407
GTACTTAAGTTAATACTCATTGCACCCTATCCCAACAGTCTTTCTGCTATCCTACCAAGGCCATCCCTGAAAACTCATCTCCCTGAAACAGCTATAGAGCCAATTCTTATTTATCCATTGTTGGTCGTAGACTCGATCTTTACCAGTGGCATTGCCGTTGAGCAGGTCAACAAGGCTCTGGCGCAGTTGAGCGACGGCACCGAGCACTGGGTCAAGGGAATGCGCTACATCCCCTCCTTTTACAATGAGCCAGGTTACATCAACCTGATGGCTCAGATGGTCGAGGAAAAGATTAAAAACCACCTGGAAGTGGCACACTTGCCCTCTCAAACAGGCATTGTGTTGATGAATCACGGGTGCCCTCACAAGGCAAAAGGCTTTACCTCTGGGATTGACGAGAGTCAGGCACTCTATGAGCGAGTGCGGGAACGGTTAATCTACCGCTATCCTCTGATCTCGGTAGGTTGGTTAAACCACCAAACACCGCTGATCGAGTGGACTCAACCCAATGCAGAGTTGGCAGCTAAGAACTTGATCGAGTTGGGAGCCACGGCAATCGTCTTTATGCCGATTGGGTTCGCAACTGAAAATCACGAGACGCTGCTGGATGTCGATCACATCATCCATGGGCTGCGCCGTCAACGCCCTGATGTAACCTATGTCCAGATGCCCTGTGTCAACGATCGCCCAGAGTTTTTGAAGATGGCAGCAGAGTGGGCAAACCCTCATATTGCTGACTTGTTGAGTGAACAGGCACTAGCGGTCAATCCTGCTCTTGCCGCCTCTCAGGCTCATCACCACGATCATGACCACGGTGATCACCACCATCATGGCGACCACCATCACCATGGACATCACCATCATCACCATTAAGCAGACCAAACCCTAAATCTGGGCAATCCGTTGCGGGTAGTAGGGGTGTTTCGTGAAACGCCTCTACGAAATTCATACATCACGCGATGTGCAACTAATACACCCTCATCCCAACCCTTCTGCCCAGGGAGAAGGACTTTGAGCCATCGCCGGGTTTCCTCTCCTGCGGGAGAGGGCTAGGGTGAGGGTTGTGTTTTCAAGGTTTTCAAAAAAGTCGCACATCCCATGAGACGTGTAGCCCCAATTGATGGAAATGGCGTAACTCTTTAGTCCAGATCGAGTTGTTTCAGGTACAAATACAGGTTGAACGCCGGAATTCCAGGTAACAGCGCAGATACCCATGGGTCACACCCCAGAGATTGCACTGCAAAGTAATAAAAGCTGATCCAAAGGCTCGCCGTTAACCCCAAAGGGGAACCTACAAACTCTAGAAATTCGAGTATCCCTAAGACCCATGCCATACCTGATCTCCTGTGTTTATTGGTTTACAGCTTGCCTTTTAGAAAACCAACTAAATTTTGCAAAAATGTTGGGCTGACTTTTGTAGCTTCAGACGCTTCAGTCGCTGTAACGGAAGAATCAGTGGGTAATAACAAATCACTGGGCTGAGGAGCAGGGGCAGACTCCAGAAAAGGCAACTCTTCGACTAGTCCAACCACGACCAACCGGAAGGCAATATGCTGAATTTGCTCGATTGATAGCCGCATCTGCTCAGCGATCGCCTTCAGAGACAGACTGCCGTTCGTGAATTCCCACACCTGCCACTCAACCTGATTGAGCTTCAATTCGGGCTTACCATCAATCACACTGATAATGCTAGAGGCAGGGTCAGGCAACTTGTCTTGCAAGGCACTCCAGTCCTTCAGAGCACGCAAGCCTGCCAGAGTCACTTCTGTCGCAGGAGCACTCAACCCCGTCAACTCTGAAGCAGGGATTGGAGCTTTGGCATCAAATTGAAACCACCCGTCCTTGAGTTCAAAGAGAGCACACACCTGCCGCATTACCTGGGTATAGAACAATAACTTGAGTTGTTCAGCTTGCAAAATTCCCTGCGACTTGAGACACAAACCAATGGGTGTGTCGATGGGACAGCTTTGCGCCAGTTTGAATGCAGCGCGATCGCCCAACCACCCCCGGTGGCTAATCAAACTAATCAAACCTTGCTGATCGAGCGTGTGGGCTGCTCCAACAATACGCCCTTGCTTAAACCAGATGTAGTGATTTCTGCCGTCTTCTGCGACTTCTGACAGTTTAGAAATGCTCAACAGTCCAGTCTTGCGACCTTGTTCCAGCAGTTGAAAAATCTCTGCAAGTGAAAATTCGGTTAAATACCCTGTGATTGCCATGTCTTTGCCTCTTATGCCTCAATAGTGTGTCTTTCTGGCTGAGTTGAGTGGTTTGGAATCGGACACACGAAATGAACTCACCTGCCAAGGGTAGTGCTTCGAGCAGATTCAACTGACCAAACAATTTGCTTGAAAAGAAGTCTGGACTAATGCCAGAACAGCCTGTGCAACGGAGGCTGTTTCGTTGGCATTGACTTTGACGATCAACGGTCGCTGGTGGGCATCGAGATAGCCAATGGCGATCGCCACGTTTTCCTCATCCCAGGCACCATCACAATCAGAATGGGTCAAACCGATGATCATGGGTACGGGCGATCGTCGTTTCATAAAGGTCAAAATTCGACGAGCATCGCGAAACTCATGGGGACGATGAGCCGCGACCAGCAGAATATAAGCGTGTGCTTTACGAATCAAAATATCCCACATAAAGTCAAAGCGGGATTGACCAGGGGTGCCGTATAGATGCAGTGCCATATCGGAACCAAACTGAAGTCGTCCAAAGTCAAACGCGACGGTGGTTTTTTTCTTGAGCAGAGCAGTTTCGTCTGTTGCCTGGCGATCGGTATCAACCACCTCAATCTCGCTCACTGACCGAATAAAAGTAGATTTTCCGGCTCCTACAGGTCCGGTAACGACCAGTCGCATGATTTCCATAGAACTTCAAAGCGATAGGGAATAAGTTAAGTTCGTAACTGCGATGAAATAACCTCCGTAAAACATTCACAAATTACTCGTGAACAAGAGGGAGGCGTTTCATTGACTCCACTTCATTGCCAAAAAAGGTGGCTGTTGTGAGATCTGACAGAACAAGGGGCTGATTGAAATTCAGGAAACAATTGGGCAATTCTGTAGTGCGAGCGTCTCGCTCGCGGGCAAGATGCCCGCACTTTTTTTACCGAATCAATTTTTTAACCTTCATAAGCCCCTTGTCCAATGGAGCTTGACCAAAGAGTGATGTATATATTCCCTCGTTGAATCACATCAGAATTGCTTTCAACTCTGACAAAGCACGCTTGATTTCTAACATCAACAAACCCTGCTTTGCAGATTGATTTGCTAAGACCAGAAAAACCGCATCTTCACCGCAACTGGTCAGAATGCCAAACCCTTTGTCACCTTCCACAAAGATCCGATCGATTCCGCCTCTAGCAAGTTCGCTTCCAATGCGCTCACCTAAAGACAACATTGCCGCAGACATTGCAGAAACCCGTTCTTCATCCATACCACCGGGCAAACTGGCTGCTAATGGCAACCCGTCAGGAGTAACGATCGCCGCCCCCTGGACATCATTAGTTGATGTCACAAAATTCTGCAAAACATGAGTCAATTTTTCAGTACTGATAGCCATGATTGAAGTTCCTTGAAGTTGAAATGAATGAGTACGAAAAATAGCGGAAAAATTACATTTTTCCTGCGCCAGTAGTGACTAACCGACGGAACAAACCCTCTGTCCAACCTGTTTCACGCAAGACAGCAGCAGACGAAACCTCGACATAAGCCTGCTCAATAAAAGCCAGATCAATCATGCAGATTTTGCTCAAAGCATCTCTGATTGCCTCTGACTTGCCATCTTTTTGGAGTCGTTTGCCAACCTCATGAACCACGATCGCCATTGCAGGAACAACATGTTGAGGTCCAATCCCGATTTGGACATGGACTAGACCAATACGCCAACGACGGGTTGCATAAGCATCTGACCAACCATCCATGCCAGTAAACATTTCGTGAAACCACTGAACAAAGGTTTCACGGAGGCGATGAATCCGACCTTCAGAGGCGTACAGAATTGCATTCATTTCTGAATCGCGACCTAAGAAAGCGTAGAAGTGATCTGCCATCTCTGGGGCAACTTCTAATCCCCAATCTGCGTTTTCTTTAAGAACAGATTTGTCTTCGCTGGTAAACCCAATTCGTGTTTCTACTCGAGCTAAAAATTCGCGTGGCTCCAGAGACATGAAATTTCTCCCTTAATTAGGTAGTGGTGCAATTGATTAGCTCCTTTTTAGCAGTGCAAATTATGGATTTGTAGGGGGTTATTACCGACTTCTGATTTTGTGAAAGCTTTGCGTGATAAAGGTTACAAATGCATACATAAATCATGTTGAGGATCAGATGAGGCTGTTTAAACTTGTATCTACAAAAATTAAGAAGGATTGAAATCCTCATGTTCATCTGAAGTAGGATGCGATCGCACAACGCTAACTTACCCCTGACATTTGACAGAAAAAATTGGAAAACGCTTCATCTAAAGCCTTTTCGTTTGATCGCTTAATTATTATTTATTTACTTCAATTAAGCTGACCGTTAGTGAACACTCTAATCTTTGAATCTAAAAATAAAAGGAGATCTCAAAACCCCATCAAACTACTCGATGTCTATATAGAGAGATATGAAGGAAAACCTGTAACGCTTCAGTAAAATCCCTGAAAGAAATTAGAACCAGATAATTTTTCGCCCATCAAATTACCGAGGTTCGTCCTAAAAAATAATCCGTAAATTCCCTAAAGTCAGCAGAGAAAAAACATGTTATTGACTGGCTCTAACGATGCTTAACATTCTGAAATGGACTGCGGTCTTCCACTCTGGCATCCAGGACAGAGGATGATAGGGAATGAGGGCTAACTCGCCACAGTTGCTCTAAATGGGCAGCAGGAATCGTCAGATAGAGCACGTCACCCAATCCCAGGGTTATCTCTAGTAAATCCCAACCATGAACCGTGCGCTGCTTCGACGCTAAATGATCACTTTCTCCAGGTGCGTGAGTCGCCAAATGCTGGCGGGTTTCCAAATACAGCGGAACCAAATCAGTGGCGATCGCAATCTCCCTCACCTGTTTTCCATAAAACGGATGCCCGGAAGTAATCATCGTCGCCAAAGCAACCCACAGCGTATTGGCGGTCATCCCGTTTCCAAACACCTGTCCCCCCAGAGCAGCTGCCGCAAACGACGGAGCCGCAAGCTCTGCCGGACTCAAAACCGCTTCAAAATCAAATACCTGCTGTGCTAACGGGGCAAACTGTGGGTCCTGGTTGCGCACGATCACCGGAATTTTAGGGGCTAACCCTTTAGCCGTCAGGGCAATCTCTAAATTGGTGACATCGTTGCTAGTGACGGCTAATAGTGCTGTTGCGCGTTCAATGTGGGCTTTGATCAGGGTCTCCGGCAGACTGGCATCCCCTTGCACGACCGGAATTCTGAGGGCATGAACAGAGCTGAGAAAGCGGTTATCAGAATCCTGTTCAATCACAACCACACTACAGCCATTGGCGTGAAGCTGATGCACGATCTGCATTCCAACTCCTCCTAAGCCGCAAATAATGTAATGGTGACGTTGAGGAATCGGGAAAGTTTTCCAGAGTTGCTGTAGGCGAGTTCCTAAGATCAAGTCGTTGAGCAAGGCGTAGCAGATGCCAACCACGGCGGTGCCGATCAGCATCATGACTACAGTAAACACCTTGATTTCAACCGGGGCTTTTTCTGCAATGCTTTCATTGCCTCCAGCCCCCGTGATCATGCCAACTGCAAAATAAAGCGCATCAACCAGGGAGACTTGAAAATTTGCGGCGGTATAGGTCAGGGTTGCCGCCCCAATCGTGACGGCTAACACCAGCAACGTAATTAAGGTTGGGCGAATATGTTGCTGAAATTGCCGCAGTCGGGTGAACAACCCTAGAATTCTCTGGGTCAGTGAGCGACGGTTCTGTTGAACCTGTGGTTTGGTAGCAATGATCAGGCGATCGCCCTGCCGTAGCGGCTGCTTTTGCGTCACTGCTGACACCAAATCCAAACTACTGTCCGCAGGGAGGTAGTAGATCAACATGCGATCGCGGTTTTCCCACAAATCAGTGAGCGTGTGACCCCACCAGGGATGTTGAGCATCAATATATTCTTCGTGGATAGGCCAGGTTTGCTGAAACAGGCGCAATTGCCCGATCGCCCGGTTGCCCATGGCAGCAAAGGTAAACACCGGAGCCGACAAAGCTGCGACACTCATGGTGAAATGATTGGGCAGGGTGCGATCGAGGCGATTACCTAAACTGGTGTTGAACAGGCGATTGATAATCCGAATGTGTGGGTTTAAGACCCGTGCCTGGGTCAAAATTGCCAGATTCAACGCATCATCACTGTTCGACAACACCAGCGTATGAGCATCGGCAATTCCAGCCTGAATCAAGGTCGTTGCAGCGCGCAAATCGCCAGTGATAATGTGATCCTCGATGGTGTTCAGGGGGTGAGAATGCACACCAACAACCTGAGCACCCTGTTGCTTGAGTAAGGAAAAGATCTTGTGCCCAGTGCGACCTAAGCCACAAACAATAATCAGAGGTTTGTTATTCATACGCGATCCTCAAGTCTCAATTGTTTGTCAGGTCTAAAGAAGGAACTGTAGCTGACAACACCAGGTTATAAATCGCAATCTTTTACTCAAAGACAGGTATTGCAGGTTTAGATAGCAAGCATCAAAATCCTCTAAGCGTGGCCTTATCTAAACCTGAGATGTCTCTCATCTGCTTCAGGTAATATCAGAGATAGACCCTCTTTAAAGAATGTAAAGCGATCTAGGACAGCACTGTGAATTCAATCGATTATCTGCGGATCAGCCTTATCGATCGCTGTAACTTTCGGTGTCAATACTGCATGCCTGAGGGCACAGAGTTGGAATACATCCGACAGCAGGATGTGTTGAGCCAGGAGGAATTATTGCTGCTGTTGCGCGACGTGTTTGTTCCCTGTGGATTTACACGGTTTCGGTTGACAGGGGGAGAGCCACTGCTACGACCTGGGGTGGTTGACATTGTGCGGGCGATCGCCAACCTTCCCCAAACGCAAGATCTGTCCATGACCACTAATGCGTTCTTGCTCGCTGGCATGGCGCAGGAGCTTTACGAGGCAGGTTTACGGCGCATCAACATCAGTCTCGATTCATTAGAATCGGATACCTTTGACAAAATTGTGGGACATCAGGGGCGATCGCGCTGGCAACAGGTCTGGAAGGGGATTCAAGCCGCTCATCAGGTTGGATTCGATCCCCTGAAACTCAACGTTGTCGTGATTCCTGGCGTCAACGATCACGAAATTCTCGATCTAGCCGCTCTTAGCATTGATCGAGCCTGGCATATTCGATTTATTGAATTCATGCCCATCGGTAATGCCGGATTGTTTCAAGACAAAGGGTGGGTGCCCTCCGAAGCCATTCGACAAAGCATTCGCGATCGCTGGGGGTTAGCGGAGTCCTCAGTGCGTGGCAACGGACCTGCCGATGTCTTTCGCATCCCCGGTGCAAAAGGCACATTGGGATTTATTAGTCAGATGTCAGAGTGTTTTTGCGATCGCTGCAACCGCATGAGATTGTCTGCGGATGGATGGTTACGTCCCTGCTTGCTGAATGAATCAGAACAACTTGACCTGAAAACGATGCTACGGGCAGGTATCCCGATCGCAGATATTCGATCGCAAGTTCAACATCTTGTAGCAATCAAACCTGAAATCAACTACAAACTGCGCCACTCTGGCACAACTGGAGTTGCCTACGCAAGAACGATGTCTCAAATTGGCGGTTAGCGTACTGACCACAAATATAGTTTTGGTCAGAAAGCTTAAGGCAACAGCAATGGCTCAAACCCTGATGCTGGGAAAGCTTCCTGACTCGCCTCCACCCTATCGAGTGTGGTCACGGGCTATCACTAACCTGGGTTCGGGATAAGGATCTTGGCGGTTAAAACCGCCGCTACAAGCGCAAAACCGACCTGCATCGGTTCGGCAAACCTTGATTTTCTGTAGTCCACGCAGGCGGACTTCGTTCCCATAGCCGCGAATTAATTCGCCAGGTGTTTAACCCAAATTGACATTAGCTAAATATAAAGCCCTCTGATTGACGGGATCAGAGGGCTATATGAGAAGACTTTTAATGTCGCACCACAGCCGCAAGGTGCGTTCCATCTAACTTGTCTATGAAACCAATAAGCAATGCCAATGGCAAATCGTTATGCCTGACGTGAATAATATTCAACGACCAGCAGTTCATTGACTTGGAGTGCAACCCACTCTCGCTCAACTACACTGTTAACTTTGCCAACCAGCGTATTTTTGTCAAATTCTAGGTGGCTGGGCAAGTGGGCTAAACCGGGGAACTGCAAGTTCTCTTGCACCAGTTTACGAGAGCGATCGCTATCTCTAACCCCAACCACTTCCCCAGGCTTGCATTGATAGCTGGGGATGTTAACCACCCGACCGTTGATAGTCACATGTCCGTGGTTTACTAACTGCCGTGCAGCCGGAATAGTCGGAGCCATTCCCATGCGAAATACGGTATTGTCTAACCGCATTTCGAGCAATTGCAACAACACCTGTCCAGTAGAACCAGCGGCGCGGCGAGCTTTACGCACATAGCGCAGCATTTGCCGCTCACTCAAACCATAGTTAAACCGTAACTTTTGCTTTTCCTCTAGACGAACTGCGTATTCAGACCGCTTCTTGCGAGCCTGACCATGTTGTCCAGGCGGATAAGACCGTTTTCCAGAGGCTTTAGTAGCCTTGCGGGTCAAACCCGGTAATTCACCTAAGCGGCGGACAATTCTGAGGCGCGGGCCCCGGTATCGCGACATTATGGATTCCTCTCTCTAAGCGTTACCCAAAAGTCTAATTATAAAGCCAGATGCGTAGAATTCAAAGTACAGTCGTAGCTATTTTGGTAAAGATGAGAGGTCTGTTGGTGGAAGAAAATACCTCAAACCGCCTATCCCAAACCTCTTGATGATTGCTATATTTGGCTCTCAGGTCTTAAGGCTTTATTATTGCTTGAGCTACATTTAATAAAAATTGGCAATAGTCTTTGATTATGGACGCTATGCCAAGTCGTTCTTAAAAGTTTGTGATAACATGGTGCGTTAGAGGCAAATACCTGGCAGCCCAAGAGCTACGTGTAGATGGTGCTGAACCAAGCCAGGACGTGTTTCACAGAGATATTTGAAAATTCAAACATGACTAAAACTGTAGTAGACCAACAGGTCATTCACCCAATGGTGAAGCTTCAAGGTAAGGTGCGTTCCCTAATAGAGTCCAAAGCAATTAAACCAACTGACAGCATTTGGAAGATTGCCTTACTCTATGGAGACGAGTGGTCTTACTGGAAGAAAGAGTTGGAAGACTTTGACTTCTCTATGCGTGACCCCATCAGTGATTTGCTTGCTGTCGAAAGCTGGGAGGAAAACTAAACCTCTTTTCTGACTCAGTCTCCTCCCTGTTTAGCTCCGCCTCAAGATGCTCCCAAGCAAAACGTAGCATCTGGGCGGATGCTCCCTGCCTCTACGGATGCTTAACGTTTAAGTTGATCCAGGTTAGGACGAACTTTGGCTTTAATAGCGACGGCTGTAATGTTGTCGTGACCATTGTATTGGTTAGCTAAATCAATCAATTGGCTAACCCCCTGTTCAAGGTTGGCTTGAGAGCTGACTAATGGCTCAATATGAGTCCGCCAATGGGTTTCGAGCAAATCATTGTCAGTCAATCCATCTGAACACAACAACAGCAACAGATCTTCGTTGAGTTCCATAAATTGCACATCTGGATTGACGAAGTGCTCATCGCGTGGTCCTAACGCCTGGGTCAGTTGATAGGCATCGGGGCGGGCATAGGCGATCGCCGGTTCAACTCCCCGTTGAATTTCGCGTTGCCCTACCTCGTGATCAACCGTGATTTGCTCTAGCCCTCGACGGCGACTAAAGCGATAGAGGCGGCTGTCTCCCACATGGGCGATCGCGGCATGGGTGTCGTGTAACAACAGCAATACTAAGGTTGTGCCCATTCGACCACTACCAGAGCGATCATTTTGTTGATTGAGATCATAGATTGTCTTGTTGGTTAGTTGAATTGCCTCTCGAATGCTGGCTTCTGAGGGCAACTGGTCTTGCCAATTGACCTCAAAGTATTTTTTGAGGCTCTCAACTGCCATAGCACTGGCAACTTCGCCACCAGCGTGTCCGCCCATACCATCACACAGAATGTAAAGCCCTTTTGCCTGAACAGTTCGACCGGAGGGGCTTTCTACCTTTTTCAGTTCAACGTGAATGCTAAAACAGTCTTCATTGTGATCGCGCTGTTTGCCGACGTCAGTGCGTCCTGCATCCTCTAAGTTAATCAGCTTCATGGGCAGAACGACCGTTGGGATGTCATCTCCCTCACTGGTGGAATCATCCTCCAGGCTGCCTAGCTCAAATCGCGTTGAGCTTGTCGAAACACTCATATCTGCTGCTGGATAGGCAGTAGCTCGGACACCAGAAGTGGTGAGTTCAATGGTGCGATCGTCATCATCGGGAAACGTAAATGGAGGTGGAGGTTGTGGCACAGGACTGTGAACCACATCGGGTTGCAACTCATTGGCGATCGCCTCAAATTGAGATTGCAACATCTCAATATCCGTCACGCCCCCAGACTCTAAATCGTGACACAGCCGTACTAGCGAACCCAATTGAGTCCGCTGTGACATTTGGAACAACATCTGCCATAAACGCCCCAGATCCTTCAGTTGTAGCGGGTGACCTGGAGTATCGAAGTGGAGTCGTTGCAGACAGAGGAGTTGATCTTCGTCAATTCGCAGATTGTTAATGTCTAACAAACTTTGACAGCAGTGATGGGGTTCTAATAATTGCCAAACTTCTGTCATCTGATAGAGCCAATGCAAAATTTGCAGAGGTAGCACGTCATCAGAACGCCACGCATCCGACAACAACATGAGATCTGAGCGATCCTCTAAGAGCAGCGTGACTTGTCCATCTTGCTCCCAGGTGTCGTGCAACCGAGGGAGAGCAGGATGAAGTTGGGGTTGTAGTGCCAGGTAGATCCGAGCGACGGCTGGAACAGTTCGATCTTTAATTAAAGAGGGTTCCTCTGTGGAAGACATAACATCACCGGGTTGAGCAAATCTCTCTTTGGACTCTGACTCTTTAACAAGCTCAGGTAGCTTCTCTTGTAGCAACTCGAGCAGAGTCGGTTGATAGGGTTGGCAATCTAAAACCCGTGCCTCTAACCCGCTAACCGATGAAGGAGACAGAGGGCTGAGGAGTTTGTACCTCTGTTGGGGATCAAGATAGCTAGCCGTAGTTGCTGCTGTATCAGTCAGTTGAGTCTCAGCAGGTTGAGATGGGGGTTCCGTTGTCTGAGAGGACAAAGCCGATGAATTGGGCAATTGCACTGCCCACCAAAAAGTCCCAGTTGTTGTATCGCAATGAGGACACTGTTCCGTATCAGAGGGGACTGTTGCATCACAACCAGGACAAATAACTTCCGTCAGGGAAACACCGCACTTCTGACAAAACTTATGGTCATTTGGGTTCTCAAACTGACATTGGGGACAAACAAGCATCTTGGGACTTCCTTACTCCCGTTATTAAGTGTCAGTGGCTCTGAATCTCAGTATTCACTGCATTACATCAATTCTGGATGTTTTTTTACAGAATTGTTACGGACAAAAAACTGGTTGTAGACAAACCGATTACAGATCACAACCCTGCTGCACAACAACGTTAATCGACAAGAGCCTTGCTATGGACAATCACGATAGCCTAGCGATGATTAGAGTATTACCTTTACAGGGTACACGATAGGCTTGAAAAGCCATAGTTGGCGTCGCCCTCTTTAAATCGATCACACTTTCAGTGACTCAGACTTTAGGTTACCCAGACTTGAAGCATCAAAAACAGCCGCTTGTCGATCTTGATTTAATTCATACATAGTCTCTGCTGTAATGCTGGTTTACTTCACACGAATATTGCAATTGGAGTAAAAGCAGAGATTATTCAGTAAATTTACTTAGTACTGTTATCCACAGATAGGGTTTGGCAGTAAAACCAGGGGGGTGTGGGGGCTGTGCTCCCAGTCAGGGGTTTTACCCCTGCACCCCAAATTCCCACCCTTGATTTACGACGAGTTGTACTGAGCTTTCAAAAGCTCTAGATCATCGGATGATAGCTCTCGCCATTGCCCTGGCTTCAATCCATCCAGTCGTAGGTGAGCGATCGCCACACGCACAAGTCGCAATGTTGGAAAACCAACTGCTGCCGTCATGCGTCGAATCTGTCGATTTCGCCCCTCAGTCAGTGTCATTTCTAACCAGGCAGTTGGCACAGACTTACGAAACCGAATTGGAGGATCGCGTGGCGGCAGGGATGGCTCTTCTGGCAGGAGTTGCACCTTTGCAGGGCGAGTTTTGTAGTCTTGAATGGTGATTCCCTGCCGCAACTGTTGCAGGGCAGCCTGATCGGGAATACGCTCGACTTGCACCCAGTAGGTGCGGGGATGGTGAAATTTGGGATCGGTCAGTCGATGTTGAAGTTGACCGTTGTTCGTCAATAGCAGCAACCCCTCACTGTCGCGATCGAGCCGTCCAACAGGATACACATCGGGCACTGGAATGTAGTCTTTGAGCGTCCGTCTGGAGGTTTCCCCGCCCCCTGCCTCATCGGTAAACTGGGTCAGCACATCATAGGGTTTGTAAAACAGGAGGTATCGATAAGGGGGAGTCGTCCTGGAGGGAGAAGTTTTACGCATCGCCATGATGTTGCAGTCCAAAACGGATTGTAAAGCCCTGTTTCAACCCTTTAAGAAAATTTAGGCAAACTATGCAAAACTCTGGGAGCATCTTACGCTAGGAATTTAACTGGGTTATTAACGGAACTGCCATGGATAAGATACCGAAATATCAAGTTGTCTGCACGCTCTCTTTTGGAGACATTTACGGTCAGATCGTGGTTTGGTTAATTGTCATTTTCCTGAGCTTGGCATCGGCTTTAGCATTGATGGGGGCTAGTCGTCCCATCTATGCACTAGCGACCGTCGGGTTAATTTTGGTGCTGTCTTTACCGTTTCTCCTATTTGCGTTTGTTACAACGCTGTTGAATCATATTCAATTTTCACCGCTCGATCCTGCGGCTGAAACAAAGGCGGAGTCCAGTCCGGCAACGGCTCAACGCCCAGCTCAAGTGGCGAGCTAATTCTCTGGCTGCGACCCAATCTCCTTCAAGCTGGTAGGAGATTGAGCACTGGAGGGGAATCTTTTATCGTTTCAAATTACTGCGTTTTCTAAAAAAGTTCTCTACTGTTGGGTAGAGGCTTTTTTTTGCGTCACGATAGATGAAGAAGCCATTTTTATTATTGGGTTGAGCATGATTGAGCACGACGTGATCATTGTTGGCGGTGGATTGGCTGGATCTCGTGCGGCTGTGGAAATCGCCCGCACAGATCCTCGCTTAAAAGTCGCTGTGGTTGCCAAGACCCACCCGATTCGATCGCACTCTGTAGCGGCTCAGGGTGGAATTGCTGCCACTCTCAAAAACGTAGATGACAAGGATACCTGGGAAGCACATGCCTTTGACACCGTTAAGGGATCTGATTATCTGGCAGATCAAGACGCTGTTGAGATTTTGACTCGCGAAGCACCGGACGTAGTGATTGATTTGGAGCATATGGGGGTGCTGTTTTCGCGCCTGCCCGATGGTCGGATCGCTCAACGTGCTTTTGGCGGTCACTCCCACAATCGAACCTGTTATGCAGCAGATAAGACAGGACATGCCATTTTGCATGAGTTGATTTGCAACTTGATGCGCTACGGAGTCAAGATTTACGACGAGTGGTATGTGATGCGCTTGATCTTTGAAGAGGGTCAAGCCAAAGGTCTGGTGATGTTTAACATCCGCGATGCCCGAATTGAGGTGGTACGGGCAAAGGCGGTGATGTTTGCAACGGGTGGCTATGGTCGGGTTTATAACACCACGTCCAACGACTATGCCTCGACCGGGGACGGTTTAGCGATGACTGCGGCTGCTGGCTTGCCTCTAGAAGATATGGAGTTTGTCCAGTTTCACCCAACGGGTTTGTATCCAGTTGGGGTGCTGATCTCTGAGGCTGTGCGGGGAGAGGGAGCGTACTTGATCAATGCCCATGGCGATCGCTTCATGGCAAATTATGCCCCCAGTCGTATGGAGTTGGCTCCGCGAGACATCACCTCCCGGGCGATTACCAAAGAGATTCGAGCCGGACGGGGTGCCCATCCAGATGGTAGCCTAGGTGGCCCCTTTGTCTACCTGGATCTGCGCCACATGGGCGAAGAAAAGATCATGAGCCGGGTGCCTTTCTGCTGGGAAGAAGCTCATCGACTGGTGGGAATTGATGCGGTGCATCAACCAATGCCTGTGCGTCCTACGGTGCATTACTCGATGGGAGGCATTCCAGTCAACACCGATGGCAGAGTCCGCAGTAGTGCCGATAGCTTAACAGAGGGTTTCTTTGCCGCTGGTGAAACAGCCTGTGTTTCAGTCCATGGAGCGAATCGTTTGGGTAGCAATTCGCTGTTGGAGTGCGTGGTCTATGGACGCAGAACTGGGGCAGCGATCGCCCAATATGTGCAAAATCGCAAACTCCCCGACCTGGACGAAAGACCTTATTTGGCAGCAGCAGAGCAGCAATTGCAGAGCCTCTTGAGCCAACCCGGAGAATATCGCATTGCTCAGATTCGGCAAGCCTTCCAGGATTGTATGACTGACTACTGCGGCGTTTTCCGCACAGAAGACCTGATGCAGGAAGGCTTGAGCAAATTGCAGCAAATTCGTCAGCAGGCTGAGCGGATTTATCTTGACGACAAAGGCAAACTCTGGAACACCGAGATGACTGAAGCGTTAGAGCTACAAAGTCTATTGGCGGTGGGTGAAGTCATTCTAACCAGTGCGCTTAACCGCCGAGAAAGTCGAGGTGCCCACTGTCGGGAAGACTATCCTGAACGGGATGATACCAACTTCCTGAAGCATACCCTGGCGTACTATTCCCCTGCTGGAATCGACATTCAGGAAATGTCTGTGGCGATCACGATGTTCCAACCGCAGGAGCGGAAGTATTGAAGAGGGAGTGGGGAGTAGAGAATGGGGAGTGGGGCAAGGCTGCTCTGCTGTGTCTTGGCGGTTTGACCGCTCTACCCCTTTGATCCCCACTTAACCCTGTGCTCGGATCTCGTCTAACTTGGCACGCACTTTCTGAATGTCTTGCCACATGAGCCACTTAGGGCTGCCTTTCTCTTTGGAGGGATTGCGTAACAGGTAGGCAGGGTGAAAGATAGGCATACACAAACGGTTATCCCACTCCAGCCACTCCCCCCGAATTTTAGTAATGCCCCGCTTGTCTCCAGTTAAACCTTTGACAGAGGAAGCTCCCGTTAGCAAGATAATTTTGGGATCGACCATGCGGATCTGCTCCAGCAGATAGGGTCTACACGCCTCCATTTCATCCGTTGTGGGAGTCCGGTTCCCCGGCGGACGGCATTTCACAATGTTGCAAATGAACACATCTGCTTCGGTAAGTTGCACCGCATCTAGAATTTTGTCGAGGAGTTGCCCTGCCTTGCCCACAAAAGGGATACCAGTCTCATCTTCGTTTTGCCCAGGACCCTCACCCACAATCATAATTGGGGCATCAATGCTGCCTCGGCTAACAACCGCATGGGTGCGAGTCGCTCCCAAGTCACACCGTTGACACTGATTGCAGTGAACCTTCATCTCATCCATTGAGGAGTATGTGCCCGGAGGGATGGGAACTTTGGCACTGGTGGGAATCAGGTCTGGATTGAAGTCAGCTGAAGGAGCTGGTGTTACAACCTCCGCCAGATTGAATAGGTCAATTTGGTCTTTGCTAGTCATGGATGGTTGAGGATAAGAGCATCAGATGCACTGACAGAAACCCCAGTAGATGCGTTGCAAATCTTAGGATGTCAAGCAGATGAAGGTTAAGAACTATTATTTTAGAGCGAATTTCTAATTTCTAAAGTCCTCGTTAAGACAGAAAAATTGTGCTGTTTTATTAACCCATCATTCCAGATTGATTTTAGAGCCAGGATCTTTATTGGCAGCCTCTTTGAAAAGGGGAAAAAATCTCCACAAAATGAGATAAACCATTTGATACAGTGCGAATTTCAAAAAATCAGGCATGATTAAGGTGATCCCCCACTCATGCTGGAGGGAGCTATGGCTGAATTTCCACTGTTTCACGATCGCCACGATGCAGGTCATCAACTTGCCCAGGCTGTTTTAGCAGAGCTAGCCAGTCTGGGAAGAATTCAAGCGAGTGCCCAACCCATTGTCTACGCGTTACCCAAAGGCGGCTTGCCGATCGCTGAACCACTAGCGCAATTGTTGCACTGCCCATTAGATGTCGTAGTGGCAAAGAAAGTAACCCGTCCCGAAAATCCTGAGCTAGCGATCGGGGCGGTTACGGCGGATGGGCATGTGATTCGATCGCGTCAGGAGTGCTTTATGCAGTTAGACAACGGCACCTGGCGATCTGCATTACAACAGGCGCAAACCAAAGCACAAGAGCAATTAACTCAGTTTGAAAGTGTCCGTCCTCAGGTCAAGCCACAGGGGGCGATCGCCATTTTGGTAGATGACGGTATTGCAACGGGGATGACGATGGCAGTCGCGGCTCGTGCGTTGCGGGCAAAACGTCCGGCTCGCATCTTGATTTGTGCGCCAGTTGCCCCTAAGCACATGGTGCAATCGTTGGAGCATTGGGGCGATCGCGTCATTATCTTAGCCAGCCCTGAGTCATTCTTTAGCGTTAGCCGCTTTTATGGCGAGTTTCATCAGGTTGAGATGGAGGAAGCCCTGGAATGCATGAAACGGGGCAATCAGGCTGATCCGACACTAAAGTCTTGATTCCGAATTCAGATTAATCAACCCGGATGCTTCTTCCCTGCTGCCTGCTGTTCTAAAATTCCCTCGTAGGCTTGAATTGCTTGTTGGGCGATCGCATCCCAACTGTAATGGCGCAGCGCATGAGCTTTAGCTAATTCTCCCCGGTGTTGACGTTCCGCTGCATCCTGTAGAGCGGTTTTCAGCCGAGTGGTCAATGATGCCACATCACAGCGACTAACCCAACCTGCGTTAGCTGTTTGTACATCTTCCCAGATGTGGACTTGATCCGAGATGACAACAGGAATGCCTGCTGTCATCGCTTCTGCGACGGCAATCCCGAAATTCTCGTAATAGGATGGTAGGACAAACAGATCAGCGGTTTGCAGTAAAGCACTTTTCGTTGCTCCAGTCACAAATCCGGTCAGGGTAGTATGTTGCCCCAGAGGAGAAGCTTTGATTTGGGCATGAATCTGGGATTCATAGGTTGGGTCTTGGGGGTTTCCTCCAGCTACCACAAGATGAAAGGGCAATCCCTCCGCTAGGAGCTTTTCTAAAGCCGGAATCAACAGATCGAGTCCCTTTTTGGGGTCGATGCGAGACATAAACAACACGAGGGGGCGATCGCCTGGAATTCCCAGGTCTGCCAAAACATCAGCACTCGCTTTAGAGCCTTCAACCGGAGGTAAGCTCACACCGAGCGGTAAAACGAGATCACGGGTTGTCACGCCAAACCGTTCTGATACTTTGGCTTCTTGGTCGCTCGTGAAGTGAATGGCTGCTGCTCCAGCTAGATTGGGACGTTCCAAAACAGCTGCATACAGTTGCTTGAGCCGACGTTTTTTCTGCAAATCAGCCGGATCCAGCGTGCCCAGTGGACGCAACACATAAGGCAGCTTTTGCGATCGCGCCACTGTAGCCGCGCAGGAACTCACGGGAGAGAACAAGGCGTGAATATGCGCCAGATCAAAGGTGTGAGCGTGGTCAGCTAACCATTTAAGTAACCCCAGCGAAAACTTGTAACGGCGAAACGGAGAACACCGGAAATAGCGGATCTGGTAGCCATCTTGATCAACAGGGCGATCGAGGGGCACATCTAGAGGAGCCTGACCTGCATCACCATTAGAGTCCGTCGTGAGAATGGTCACCTCTGCCCCCTGCCGCGCCAGCGCACCAGAGAAACCCAAAACCATCTGGCTGGGACCACCATAGACCAGTGAGATGGAAGGAACAATTTGGAGAATGCGGAGAGGTTGGGGCATAGGGACGCTGTTAGTCAGTGTTAGTCAGTAGACTAACGTTTCTCAATGAGGGATTTGTAGAAATCAAGCTGTTGCTGAGCGATCGCTTTATTGGTGTATAGCGACATCGCTCGATCGTATCCTCGCTTGGCGAGTTCAACCGAGAGGTCGGGTTGGCTCATCAGTTGTAAGAGGCGATCGCGCAACTCAGCCGCATTGCCTTCAGGGAAGGTCAGGCCAGCCTGATCGATCACAAAAGGAATTTCACCCGAATCGGAGCCAACAACGGGAACCTGGCACGCCATCGCTTCGATCAGCACATGTCCAAACTGCTCCTTCCAGCCCACTGAGGTGAATGTCCGAAACTTATCCGTGGTTTCCGAAGGCAGGACTAGTGTGTTCATCAGGTTGATGTAATGGGGCACCGTATCGTGGGGCACGCTCTCAACCCAAATCAAGCGATCGTGAATCCCATCGGCGATCGCCTGTTGCATCAATGTCTCTTTCAGGGGACCACGACCTAATAACAGCCACTTCCACCGTTGATCCTTCAATCCCGCCAATGCTTTACTGAGCGTGAGCAACCCCTTCTCTTCTACAAATCGCCCCACAAAACCAACCACAAACTCACCCGGTTGAATACCCAACTGAGCCGCTAATTCTGGTCGAGGTTGCGGACGAAACAGACTCTCATCCACTCCCAATTGGGGCAATACTCGTGCAGGTCCGTGATATCCCCGCTGGCGTAAAATCTCGACCCCATCCTGGTTTCCGGCAATCAGACCATCCGTGTGGCGGAGATTATAAGCTTCTAGCCACGAGATTGGAAACTTGAGCTGATAGGGAATATTCCACCAGGTGAAAAATACGTTCTTGGCATTTAGCCCCAACAAGCGGTTGAGGGTAATAAATTCAACATAGCCCAGTGCCTTAGACCCCTGCTCCACTTGAATCACGTCAGGGCGAAACTGCCGCAACAATGACACTAAATCCAGTCCAAAGGTGAGTAACCCCTGATTGTTTTCACTCAAGTTCGATACCGGGACAATTTGAAATGCACCCTCTTGTTTGAGTTGCGTTTCTATAATCTTGTTTTGGACTCCTCCCGGTCTCCAGCGTCGAGGAACCACAACGGTGACTTCAATCCCCGGCTCCAACGCTGCCATAGCTCTGAGCTTTTCACAGTTCAGATCAACAATATAGGTATGACTTGCAACCAGGATTTTCATAGAGAATAAATAATGAACGAGGGGTCATTAGAATGTGAACCGCTAACTCGATCAAGATCAGGCTTCACAACATGAGGGACTTGTCAGTAACTGGTAAGCGACTCGCAACAGTGAGTGAGTCACAACGAGTGAATTGCAACAGTTAGTTACTGACAACCGATTGTGGGCTGACACGAGGTGAGGCTTGTTGCTGCGTCTCCTTATCTTGTCGCGTGTAGATTTGTCCGTCATCCCACAGTGACTTGACCAGGGTTAGCAAGGCTTTGCCAAAGCCAATCAGGTAAAAGAAAAAGCGGGTGACAATCTTGATGGGGGAGCCACTTTTGTGACAGGGGGGTCGTCCCAAAACGTGACAATCAAACAAGCGGGCAAACAACCGCAGAGCTTGCAGAGCTGTCAGGTTCTTTAAGCCCATCAAGAAATGGTTGTGATAGAAAGTGATCTGGTATTTGAGCGATCGCGTCGTGATGTCATGGCACCCCCCTGTCTCTTCGCCCAAATGCACCAGATTAGCATCGGGATCGTACCAAATCTGATAGCCCGTCTTGCGAATTCGCAGACAAAAGTCAGACTCTTCCCGCACCGCACTGCCCCGGAACCGTTCATCAAACCAGACGTTGTGCTTCTCAAAAATGTCGCGTCGATAAGACATATTACAGCCCCGCGCCGTCAACACTTGTTGCGGTTTGACCGTGTGGACTAAATCAATGTGATACCAGGCAATCCCTGGGTCCATCGCTTCCGGTGGCAGGTAGTCAATGGTTAGATCACCACCAGAGTCCGCCAACTTCATCCGGTCAAAGACCCGTCCAGCAACTGCTCCTACCTCTGGGCGTTCCACAAAGTTCTTGGCATGGGCAGCTAAGAACCTTGGGGGCAACAGCACGTCGTCATCTAAAAAGAGGAGAATCTCACCTTGCGATCGCCGCACGGCGTAATTCCGCGCCCCCGGCAGGCTTGCCCAGGTGACCTTAAAAAGGCGAATTTTTTGGGCGGCAGCCAACTCATTTAAGTAGTTCTCAGTTTCAGGCTCGTGGGTTTGAGTCTGGTCAACTACGATCACCTCATAATTGGGGTAGTCCTGCTGAAGCACATTCTCCAACGTTTCCCGCAAGATCTGTTCGCGGCGGTAAGTCGGGATGATGACAGAAATTGGAGGTGAAGCCACAGATTTATCTCCTAAGTCCAACGGGATCAACGGTCAAAGGTAAACGCTTGCGTGGATATCTCAGTCTAAGAAAATCCCTGCCTTCGTCGGAGGCGGCTCTTTTTCCTGGTCACAGGTTGAACCTGTTCTAGTGCCTCCCGTTTCTCATCTCGCTCGATTTCAGGCAGCCTCAACACAACCCCTGCAAAGAACCAGTAGTACACAGCTACCGGGTCTACATCTAACGGGTAGTAGTAAGTGTTATAGCTAATGAACAAGACGAACAGCCACAGTGCAGCCCCATAAGGGCGCAAACTCGTATCTTTCACTGAGCGATAGGCCTTGAATGCAATAACGACAAGGGTTGTCACGACTACTAAAAATGCCAACGCCCCAAATGGACCAATCTCGTAAATTAACTTGGGATAGTAGGTTTCGACGAGTTGAGTGTTACCCAGCGATCGCGCTGAATTCGTCGCTCTACCTAACCCATTGCCTAAAAAACCATTCTGAGATGCCATCGCCCATCCAAATTGGCTTGCAATAAAAGCATGAGGCGGTGAGGCTTCCCAACGACCCTGGAAACTTTCAATCCGTTCCTGCAAAATCGCGGGGTTATTAACGGCAATGATGCTTAAAAGTCCTCCTAAAACCACCGCAGTCGGCAAAAATCGCTTGAGGTAAATAATCTGACCTGTGAGAACTAACAATAACACCAGAGCCACAGGCACAATTCCTAGAGCAATACGTTGACCTGATAAAACAGACATGACAACAACCGAGCCAAGGGAAACCAGGCTCAGCGTCCGCCACAAAGGTTTAGGGTCATTAAAGGCAGGGGCAAAGGCTAAAAAACCACTAGAGATCAAAAACCATCCCCATTGCCAGGGAGCTACAAACGTTCCCGGTAGGCGAATCTGACCATGTTGAGGGCTATATAGTAAAGCACCCCCCACAAAACATCGAGCACCTAAGCTGGCTTTAAACAAATCTTCCCCGGTTGCAAATTGAGTCCCTTCACATCGCCCTGTTTTGAGAAAAAGGTATTGCACAAACGCGAGGCCACAGGCAACTAGAACTAGAACAACCGTCAACCGCATCAAAAACATCAAGTCTTTTCGGTTGCGAATTAAGTAATAGCCACAGACGATCAGTGGAATGTAGCCTATCAAGACTTTAAGACCTAGAATGCCCATCCCTAGGGGATTCTCTAGAACCAACTCGTTACCCACTTCAAATTCCGCTGGGTTGAGTTGCTCTGCCCCATTGACGAAGGTCAATGTCAATAGGCAAAAAGTTAACAAAATCATGAGGGGTGGCACTAACCCTTTGGGAATCAGTAAGGGCAGTTGCTCTCGACGACAATATTGCACCACACCAAACAAAGCTGGGATGTAAAAACCATCCTTAGCCAGCTGAAGCAATGGGCTATTACCAATTAAGTAAGTCACAGTGCCGCCAAAGGGCAAGTAGATCAGGAAAGCCCATAATGCTTGGCGTGGATATTTAAAGGAGAGGGTCGTGCAAAGTAACCCGACCGTAACACCGATCGCAGGCTTAACACCACTCGTGAGACCTACCAGAAAACCGATGACAGCCGCAAATAGAAGCGCAAGGGCTGTAAAGACAATTAACTCCTTACGCAATCGTTCGGCTTTACGCTTTTGTGCCAAACGTTCTTTAAGAGTAAGCTCAGCCTTTTCAGTAATGACTGGTTCACTCTGTTGAGTTCGCCTGCGTCTTGTTCTCACCATAATGTCACAGTCTAAGAGTATGTGCTGAAAGAAAACCCGCAGCGACCGAGCCACTATCGGTTATATGGTAATCAATGCCCCCGAAACATCACTAGCTATCGTACCGATCTTCATCCATTCTTTGAATTCATCTACTGATCCCTCAGTAAATAGCAGAGCTTTTCAGGGAGTTTGTAAAAATGGGATGAAGGCTCTCGTATGGTTTGGTCTATGACAAACAATCATCTTGCAAATCCTGATATTATTGGGCTTCTTCCCGCTGGGGGACAGGCAACTCGGATTTCTCCACTGCCCGTTAGTAAGGAGCTATATCCTATCGGGTTTCATGCCATTGGAGCAGATGGTAAACTGCGTCCCAAGGTCGTCTGCCATTATCTCCTAGAAAAGATGCGCTTGGCGGGAATTCATAAAGCATTTGTGGTGCTGCGTCCCGGCAAGTGGGATATTCCAAGCTACTTGGGTGACGGGAAGGGCTTGGATATGCGCCTCGGTTATCTGACAATACATGTGCCATTTGGGATTCCTTACACACTAGATCAGGCTTATCCCTTCATTCAGACTTCGTTCGTCGCTCTGGGGTTTCCCGATATCCTGTTTGAGCCACAGGATGCCTTTGTCCATCTGGTAAAGCATCAAGCAGCAACTCAGGCAGATGTGGTTTTAGGGTTGTTTCCAACGGAACAATATCAAAAAGCAGGAATGGTAGATGTAGATGCAACAGGTCGCGTCCACCACATTATTGAGAAACCTAAGTTCACAGAGTTGAAATATATGTGGGCGATCGCCCTCTGGACACCCACTTTCACTCACTTTATGCACAACTACTTGGCAGCCATTCCCCCAGAACATTGGCAACAACCAGGTCAACGAGAGCTACCCATCGGCGACGTGATTCAAGCCGGAATTAACGCTGGGCTAAGCGTTGAGGCAGAAATTTTTGAACAGGGGATGTACTTAGACATCGGGACGCCAGACGATCTCATCCGAGCCGTCCACCAATTTACTCCATCCCTTGAAGCATAGACTGGAGATCAATCTTCCTCTGCGGCTGCTCTGGCGGCATCCTCTGCTGCCTGAATCGCCAAGAGCAACTCTTCTTCTTGCGCTTCAAAGTCTTCTTCCGAAATGTCTCCCATGTCAAACGCCAGTTGCAGTGCCAGGAGGCGTTTACTCAAGTTTTCTTTATCATCCAGTTCGGCATCTGCCCGTTCTAAAATCTTTTCAGCGATCCAATTCATGCCTGAAATTGGAGCGGTAACTGGGGTTAAGAGTAGGTCAAGAAACATCCAAAATCCTCCAATCAGGTTCAAATCAACCAGCAGTCGGAAATAGGCAACGGCTCTGGTTGCTATTCCCTATCCTTTACTTGAGCAAAGTTATATGGGGCTGTGAAGTTGTTGTAGCGAATCTTGAGGCGACCCTCGAATTGCAGGTCAAGCTGCTCGACCTGCTCGCCAAACTCAGCTTCCGCATCCCAGGGGATGAGATATGCGGCGTTGTAGATCATCGTGTCGGTTAGCACATCGTTCTCGGCAACTTCAACTGCCAGTGCATTAAGGTTGGTTTGAAATACCTTGATAATGCTTTCCTTACGGGTGGTCACAGCCTGCTCAATGGCTTGCCCAATTTGCACGACCTGATCCATGCTGAGTGGCTTACCTTCGTGGCGATCGCGCTTAATCCGTAATTCCTCATCCTCCTGCATCAGTGTTTCCAATTCGGCACTTTGATCCCAAAATACCTTGACCCCAACCTCGCGCTTTCCATCCAGCTTCACAAACAACTGCTTCAAAGCGTTGCCCTGAGGGGTAATTAACTGCTGCTCCACCGAATTCCAATTCTCAATAATCAGCCCAAATTGCAACGGCAGCAGCGTTCGATAGCCTTGTTCCATTGCCTGTTCCAACACTCTCTCATGACCCAGCAAGTTCTTACGACTGGCGAGATAGCGTTCCTGTTGAGCCTCTGAATACAAAAACACAAACTCATCAATGGTGTGCGCTCCCACGGGCTGTTTGTCCAGACCTTCTAAATCTAGATCTTGAGGACCCGGCAGCGGAAAAATTCCATACAAGTAAAGCCCATATCCCATAATTCACCCTCTCAATGCTGGCAGGACACCATACTCTAATACTTCCCTACTCCCTACCGCATTGCTCACACCCAGTCAGGACATTAGACTTTTCTCAAATCAAATTTGTGGATCACGAGGGGGAACCGAAGAAATTGGCTTAGACGTGAGAACCAATCGCAGTTTTGCATGAATTAAATTCAACTGTGCCAACCCCAAATCCACGTCACCCTCCACAACCACCCCGGTGTTCAAGAGGCGATCCAGTAACTCCAAAATCGAGGGATTTGTCGAGGTTTCTCCAGGATAGTAGCCACTGCCCTTGGGTAGTAAAGTACCAATTTCACCCAAATCAATATTTAAATCAGCCGGATCAATCTCAAATACCTCACACAACGTAACAACTTGCTCCTCTAACTTACGCAAGCTATCGGCTGCCCGCTCCAGATCAGCATCACTCAACTCCCCTGACTCCATACGACGAATCACCTGTGCCTCCATCAATTGACGCACAAGCTCCACTACTGTTAACAGCAATGGAGCTAGTCCGGCGTTTGGTCCCTGATGGGGTTGTAACGAATCGCCAGGGGAAATTTGAATGGGTGAATCAGACGGCATGAATTAAGCTTAACGCTGACGAGACTGTTCGAGTTGTCTCAAAAATTCTTTCTGGTATTGGACAAAGGCAGTATGCCACTCTCGAAATCGCCGTTCCCCATCGCGGACAAGCAGTTGGCGATAGTGCTCTGAGTCAATCGGTTGCTGATTTTTGGAATAAAGCGGTTGATCTGTCGTTAGCATCATCTTGTCTCCCGGTTGTACCAACTATGTTTTAGCCATTGACGACGAGACTCTTGCATCTGGATCTCAGCATAACCTGCCAGAATGCGGCTCTGCTCACCAGTGTGCGTCTTCAGTCGAGATCCCCCTGAGCGAAATCCCCGAACTAGCTTAGCCGTCGGAATTTGCTTCATCGATTTAATGGTGATCATGCTCGATCTCTCGCTATGTCACGACAATAGATCTCTTGCAAACTATAGTGTTCACAAATTGTTTGTGAATCCCTGCACCCCGTTCATATCTCAGTTGGGATGGCTATAGTTCTTTAAAAGAGACCTAATAACGGTAGAAAACGGTAGAACCTGATAGTTGTGTTTCCCTTAAAAAAGGGCTAAAGGCTCATAGCCCTCAGCCCTAAATCTAGGATGCTGCCCGGAGAGCTTTTAGCTCTGTCTCCAGGCTTTCAATGCGGGATTGGAGTTGACGATTTGCCTCCAGCAATTGATAGGATTGCCCACTCAAATAGGGGTCACTTTCCCACCAATTAATGCCAATTTCCTTAGCTTTATCCACCGACGAGATCAGGAGACGGATGCGAATACTCAGGAGTTCTGTAGAACCCACTGAAACAGAAATATCTCCTGCAATGACAATGCCCTTATCAAGAACCCGTTCTAACACGTCAGCTAGAGTAGACCCTGAAGTAGACGTTGTAATTGTGCGATTTGGATTTGTTGGAGTTCGTTGAACTGTTGCAGTCATAGCCCTCACCCTTCATTGGAGGTACTGAGTCGATAGGCGGACGCACCGTTTGTACCCTTGTGCGTTAGTAATCCTTTCGCTGTTAAAGAGCGCAGTGCGTTAACCGTTTCATAACGACTGATGTTCAATGCTGCTTCAATTTCTGAAGGACGAGCATTGTGCGACGCTTGCAAATAGATATAAACAGCCTGCTCGTGAGGCACATCTTCAACAAAGGTAGGGGGGATTGCCTCCATATCGACCGTTGAGGGTGGTAGTGTCTCCTCGGTCGGTGTTTGGATAGCAGGCTCTGAATCAACTACTGTGTCTAAAGCAGGCTCAGCACTCGGTTGAACCAACGTTTCTAAGGCAGGCACATCTGTTGTAACAGCGACCTGCGGCTGATTCTCGTGGTCGCAAATCAAATCGTTAAACAGTTGCCATAAAACCTGAGTTGATTCATGCAACGGTAGCCCAGCACGCGATAGCAATACATCCTGACAGATGTCGCGAAACTCTGGGTTTTCTGGCAGAGCAACGATACCGTGCTCATGGCAAACCTTCGCCAACATCAAGCAAGACCGCAAGCCAGAGGTCTTCTCCGCGTTAGTGCGAGTCCGAAATCCTTTGACTAGCCGTACAATTGTCAGTGCGCTCTCCCGATCAATCCCCGTCTTTTGAACGGCAATTTCCTGTTGAGTCAATTCATCTGGCTCAGGCATGTTGATAGTGATTAGACGATCCATCAACGCATCCTGAGTATCGTGAACTCCACAATATTCCTCTGGGTTTGAGGTAAAAATTGCTCGGAAGTGAGGATTGACTCGAATATATTCGGTGCGGTTGTTGCTGGGTGGCAACACCAACAGCTTTTCCTCCAGTGCCGACAACAGGACATTGTTGACTTCTGGGCGAGAGCGGTTGAACTCGTCGTACACCAGAGTAAAGCCTTCTCGACATGCCAGCGTCAGGCGAGAATCAACCCAATTTTGCCGCAATTCGTCTTCAACTTTAACCACACTGTGAATAAAGTTATCGACGACTTTTTTGCGAGTATAGCCGGACTGATTACCGATCAGGTCAGAAGTCTTGAACTCGTCATCACCAAACAACAGCATGATGGGACGACTTAACAAATCGGCTAAATGCAACGCCAGGGTTGTTTTGCCTGTTCCGGCAGGACCGCGCAAATGCACCGAAAAGCCAGATTGAAGATAGCGTAGGGCACGGGTTGCAACTCGTTCAACAGCGGGGGTGTTGACGAAACGACGGGGGCTGGCTCGTAAAACAGTAGTCACAGACTAGCTTCCTCTTGAATTAGGTAAATGCGATCGCGTTGTGTAATCAAACCTTTTTTAATCAGGGAACGGAGAGCATCCACTGCCTGGAATCGGTTAATTCCCAGAGCTGACTCAATCTCAGTCAACCGTGCCCCTTGCACCTGATGGACGTGGTTATAAATTTCTTTTTCCAGCTCAGCAGCATCCAAATGCACAGGTTTAGGACTGGAAGTGCTAACCACTGTTAAAACTTCAGGTTGGGCTACCACGGATTCAGCAACTGGCGTAGGAATGCTCGCAACGGGTTCAGCAACCGCAACTACAGGTTGAGGCTCCACAATCACAGGTTGAGCTTCAACTGGCGATGCGACAACGGTTGGAGTCGGAATGCTGGCAACGGGTGCTGGAGCGGTTTTAGCTGCAATGGGTTGAACGGCTGGTGCTGATTTCACTGGAGGTTGCACCACTTTAGGAGCCGGTCTTGTTGCTACAATCACTCTGCCTCTAGATGGCAGCTTAGGCTGTGGCTTTGGTTGCGGTTGTGGCTGAGGTTTTGCCTGGGGTTTGGCTTGTACTTTGGGTTGTACCTTAGGTTGGGTTGGAGTTGCTGTGGGTTGAGATGCTCCTTCACCACCCCAAATCAGCGATCGCAGGTTGACACAATATTGCCGCAGCTCTGCTCTGAACTCCGATAGTTCCTGGAACATAGTATCCACTTCCGTGATACGCCGTTCCCGATCCTGTTGCAGCATTTGTTGCAATTGCTGGGCGCGGTCTTGTCTTACAACTTCTAGTTCAGAGAGATAGGTTTGCACATCGGTACGCAGTTCTTCAACAAAAGCCGCAAGTTCTTCAACAAGCTGTGCTTTTACCTGAAGCCGCTGTTCCCGATTGGCGACCAGCATATCTTGGGTTTCAGCCTGGAGTATTTGGACTTCTGCTTGAATTTCTTGCATTCTTGCCTGCAATACCTGCCGTAGCGTCGCAACTGATGTGATCAGACGGGCATGAAAACGACTTAAATCTTGAGTCAACTGCTGTGCCATGAGAGAGCGATCGGCAGCACTGGCAGCTAAAAATTCAGCAGTTTGATATTGTAATACTTGCACAAAGTTGCGAAGCAACTGAGTCAATTGCTCAGCTTGAGCTTGACGTTGCTTACTGGCATTAGCCAGAAATGTTTGAGTTTCGTGTTGTAGTTCTAATTGAAATAGATTGAGGTCATCCCGGAGCTGAGATGCCATTTCTTGGCGTTCTTGCTCAAATGAGGTGAGGATGTCTCGCACTTCTTGTTTACGCAGTAATACTTCTGCTTGGCGTAGTCGTCTCTGCTCTTGCCACAGATCTTTAAAGGCAGTCACGGGAATTTCCTCCTGCGAGGCTAGGAATAGCGGTTACGATGCAAGGTTTAGGGGAGCCATTGGGCTGGCTCCCCCAGAAATCACTATGCAGAGGGTACTGCTGCTTGAGCGGTTAAACCAACAGCTTCTGCGTACTTCAGGTAGGTTTCTACTGAAGCAATAACAACACGAGCTTCAATAGCCAGTAATTCAATACCAACTAAGGAAACACGAACCCAAGCATCAACCACGATTCCTTTGTCGAGGATGCGGTCAACAACTTCAGCCAAGCTAGAGGAAGAGTTTACTTTTTCAACAGCCATGATAAATCACCTAAAACAAATTACATGCGGGGACTAATATGTCTTACTCTCTTACTGAAGAGACAACAGAAACCTGAATTCTCAGAACAAGATGGGCACACAAACGCAGCAAAAATTACAGCATGAATGCTGAAGAATCTGCTTTGCGAATTGATGCACCTAGTAAAAATACTGAATCTGTTCAGGAATGCCGGAACTTCTGTTTGCGACATTGCTCCAGTTTCAAGAGCGAGTTGCCTTTTGAATCGGGCTAGCGATTTGCTATTTCGCTCTGATCTTGGAGTTATTCAAAGCATTCCCACTTCTTAGAGACGTCTAACATCAGGAACAAAAAAAGAATTAAGTTTAGATAAACCCTAACTATTTTTGTTGCTGATTATGTGCAAATCAAAAACGCTCCAGAAGGACAGGAAAACTAGGCTGATTCAATTGAGAAAAAGTCCATTGTTTAGATCTATTTCTCCATTGATTGCTTTTATATATAGTGTGTTCACAAATTGTTCGTGAACCAGGAAGTGCGAGAGCTTCTTCCTCAACCAGGGGTTCCACCCCTGCACCCCGTTCATCTCTCGTTGAGATGTCTATATATAAGAAGCACAGCCTAGTGAACTTTTCTAGAGGTACTCTTTGAATCCGGATAGTTTTGATAACCGATTCTTTGGAGGTTATTCTTTGACTCGCCGTTCAAACTCTGCACGAGTTGATTCAACTAGTGTTAAAGCCGTTTGATAAATTTCTGCATGGTCTTGCTTTAACCAACTGAGTAAGCGGGAGAGTTGAGCGTTTCTCAGCTCCAAGTCCGTTTGAAAGATAGCAGCCGTTGCCATGTGAGTAGCGTATTCGGGGGGATGTCCTTGCGAGACAAAGCTAGCAGTCAATACGGTAAGAGCTTGTTGACGGACGACGTCGATGGGTTGTTCGGAGAGCATAGGAGATAAGAAGGGAGTAGGGAATGGGGAGTAGGGAATAGGGAATGGGGAGAGACGCGATTAATCGCGTCTGTACGGGGGATGGAGAAAAATTGGGAGCAACGTGATAAGTGTATCGAGAGGAGATTCTATTCGGATTGCATCAGCTTTTGCTCACAGAGTAGCTGATGGGCAGCAGCAAAGTCAGCGTTGGTGATGCGGATCGTAGTGGGGTCTGTTTGTCCTTGAGCGCGATAGCGACGAATGGCTTCCAGGGCAGCTTGATTGCTGAGGAGAGCCAGATCAGCCCCGTTCCAGTCTTCTGTTTGGGTTGCCCAATCTTCGAGGTTGACGCTAGTGAGGGGACGATCCTGGTTGTGGACTTGCAGAATCGCAAGACGACTGTTGAGGTCGGGAAGATCGACTTTGATTTGTAAGTCTAATCGTCCGGCTCGAAGGAGGGCTGGGTCGAGGGTTTCGGGGCGATTGGTGGCTCCAATCAGTAAGACATTGAGGCATTCGTGTAAACCATCGAGTTCGGTGAGCAATTGACCTACGACGCGATCGCTCACGCCTGAATCCCCTTGAAAGCGTCCACGGGCAGGAGCCAGGGTATCAATCTCATCGACAAACACTACACAGGGAGCGGCTTGTCGAGCTTTGGTGAAGAGTTCTCGAACGGCTTGTTCGGCAGCCCCAACCCATTTGCTGAGGAGTTCAGGTCCATTCACCGCAATAAAGTTGGCGCGTGCCTGGGAAGCAACGGCTTTTGCCAGGAGGGTCTTGCCTGTGCCGGGAGGTCCCCACAGGAGAATGCCACGGGGGGCTTTTGCTTGTGTCTGTTGATAGAGTTCGGGATAGAGCAGTGCCCCTTCAACGGATTCCTGCAAGGTTTGTTTAACGGTTTCCAATCCACCGATTTGATCCCACGGCACATTGGGAGCCTCGACCTCAACCGATCGCAACACGGAGGGTTTGATTTCCCTTGCGGCTTGCAGGAAATCGGTCTGAGTTACGGTCATGGTATCGGGGATGGGTTGGTCGAGGGATGGAAGCTGTCGCCGCAGGGCTGTGTAGGCTGCTTTTTGGCAGAGGGCTTTGAGATCTGCACCGACAAAGCCAACCGAGAGATCGGCGATCGCCCCTAAATCTACAGAATTATCCAGTGGCATAGCGCGAGTCTGGATACGGAGAATTTCCAGACGACCGTCGCGATCGGGCACTCGAAAATGGACTTCGCGATCGAAGCGACCAGGACGACGTAGGGCCGGGTCGAGGTGATCGGGACGGTTGGTTGCGGCTAGAACGACCACGCCTTTGGTTTGAGCAAAACCATCCATCAAGCCCAGGAGTTGTGCCACGAGCCGTTTTTCGACTTCCCCCTCGACTTTGGAGCGATCGGGGGCAAGGCTGTCAATCTCGTCAATGAAGACCAGACAGGGAGCCGCTTTTGTGGCTTTCTCAAATACTCCCCGGAGCTTGGCTTCCGCTTCTCCGTAGTACTTGCCCATGACTTCGGGACCGACGATCGCAATGTAGTTGACCCCTAATGCCTCTGCCAGGGCACGGGCGGTGAGGGTTTTTCCGGTACCGGGAGGGCCGACCATTAAGACCCCACGAGTTGGTTCCAAGCCCATTTTGGCCAGCAAATCGGGGCGTTTCAAGGGAATCTCGACCAGTTCTCGCAGTTCCCGCAAGACTTCAGAAAGTCCCCCAACGTCCCCCAAAGCAGCCGTAGGAGAGGCTTCTGGCGGAGGGGGTGGGGTAATCACCGTATCGTCGGTCGCTGAGGTTGGTTCTTCTCCGGATGGGTTGGTGCGGATGCGACTTGTGCCGATTCCTCCGGGAATGTTGCCTCGACGGGGAATACTACTAAGAGGGCGGGAGTTAATTTGAATGTCGGCTTTGAGTTCTCCCTTTTCCGCTTTTTCTTCCAACGTCTTGGCGAGTTCTAAGAGTTGTTCAAATCCCTTAAATAAGTCACTCATTGCTGTATGTTGCGCTGTGGTTTAAGTGTATCTATCCCTGTGAAATGGGTAGGCTGTGTATGTATGACTCTTCATCTTTGGGGATTGTCAACCGGAGAATAGGGAGCGATCGCCACAAGATCCTGCCAGAAGAGGGATAGATCAACATCAGTATTCCCATCGTCTTGTTCAGACTCATGCATTCATTCAATCATCTTCATCTAGCCATGTTTAGCGGCAAGGGCGGAGTGGGTAAGACGACTCTCTCTTGTGGGTTTGCGCGTCATTGGTCACAGCAGTTTCCAGGCGATCGGGTTTTGCTGATTTCGACCGATCCGGCTCATTCCCTGGGTGATGTGTTGCAGGTTGCGGTGGATGATACTGCCCATCCGCTGGTGGATCTGCCGAATTTGCAAGTGCGGGCGTTGAATGCTCAATCCTTGTTGCGAGAGTTTAAGGCGCAGTATGGCAAGGTGTTGGAGCTTCTGGTTGAACGGGGCAGCTTTGTGCAAGGCGAAGATCTCAGTCCGGTGTGGGATTTGAGTTTTCCGGGGTTGGATGAGTTGATGGCGGTTTTGGAAATTCAGCGGTTGTTGCGCGATCGCATTGCTGATCGAGTCGTCGTGGATATGGCTCCGAGCGGGCACACCCTGAATTTGTTTAAGTTGATGGATTTTTTAGATAACTTTTTGGGTGCGCTGGATCTATTTCAGGAGAAGCATCGGGTGATCAGCCAGACCTTTACAGGACGCTACATTGAAGACGAGGCGGATCAATTCTTGACCGAGATGAAAGCGGATCTGACGTCTGGGCGATTGCTCCTGCAAGATGCTGAGCAAACAGCGTGTTTTGTGGTGGCGATCGCGGAACCATTGAGCCTGTTGGAGACAACCCGCTTTTTAGATGCACTGCAAACGCTCCAGATTCCGTTGGGAGGAATTTGGGTGAACCACTTGCTTGAAGCAGATTCCAGTCAGGCAGATGAAACCTGGAGTCGGTATGCCCAACAGCAAAAACTGCTGGAACAGTTTCTCGATCTGGCGATAACTCATCCCGTGTTTGGTGTGCCGCAGCAAGTGAAGGAACCTGTGGGGGCGATCGCTCTGGACAGGCTGATGCAGCAAGCTAGCGTCGTCACGGGCGATGCCTTGAAGCATCCAACCCTGAACATTGCCGTTGAGTTTCCAGCGAAGATTTCCCCAGTTTTCGATGACTTTATCCAGGCAGGGCGACGACTCGTGCTGGTCGGTGGCAAAGGGGGAGTGGGGAAAACCACTGTGGCAGCCGCGATCGCCTGGGGTATGGCAACCCAACATGGCGATCGCAACGTTCGGGTCATTTCCATTGATCCGGCTCATTCGCTGGGCGATGCACTGGGGCGATCGTTGGGACACAATCCGCAATGGCTCATGCCTAACCTGAGTGCTCAAGAAATCGATGCCGAAGAGGTGCTGACCCAGTTTCGAGAAGAGTATCTGTGGGAACTGGCGGAAATGATGAGCGGCGATAATCAGGAGGATACCAGTCTCAGCATTGCCTATGGGCCGGAGGCGTGGCGGCAGATTGTCTCGCAATCCTTGCCGGGAATTGATGAAATGCTGTCGCTGCTGACGATTATGGAATTGCTGGAGAAGAATGAGCAAGACCTGATTGTGTTGGATACGGCTCCAACAGGGCATCTGTTGCGCTTTTTGGAGATGCCGACAGCCCTGGGCGATTGGCTCGCCTGGATCTTTAAGTTGTGGATTAAGTATCAGGATGTGGTGGGTCGCACCGAATTTATGGGGCGATTGCGGACGTTGCGGCAACGGGTGATGCAAGCACAGAAGAAATTGAAGGATGCCCAGCACACCGAATTTATTGGAGTGATGCAAGCCCAATCTGCAATCTTGGCAGAGGCGACTCGCCTGACCGAAACTTTGAGTGACATGGGCATTAGCCAACGGTATGTGGTGCAAAATCGGTTTGAGGCAGGCCAAGAGACCGTGAGCGATCGCTTTCCCCATCAAACCGTGGTGCGACTGCCTGTGTTACCCGTGGCGATCGCCCCTCAGGATCAGATCAAAGCTGCTGCACAATGCCTGTTTTGAGAGAAGGCATCGGGAGGAGCGTTTCGCAAAACGCCGTACGGTACGAAACGAACTTGCCTTAAACGAACGTCAGTTCGGTTTAAGAGTCCGGCGAATGAATTCGCGGCTACTAGAGCGAAGTCCGCCGACGCGGACTACGGAAAATGCCGGATCTAACGAACCGACGCAGGTGGGTTTTGCTCCGATAGCTGCGGTTTTAACCGCCGAAATCCTTATCCCGAATTCACGTTAAACGAAATGATAGGGCGGTAAAGCGTTGCCCAGGCTAATACTCCAGAGGGTACAGAGGTCTTGCCATTGCTGAATCTGGTTCTGCAAGGTGATTTCATGGGTGCGATCGGCTAGCAGGTAGACCCGCTCTACACCGTCTTTGGATTCAGAAAGGGTGTGATGAAAGGATTGGGCGATCGCCTCTTTGACCTCGTCTAACTCCTGCTGTCGCTGGTGTTGCTGCTCTAGCTGAGACTGGTAGCGTTGTTTTTTGGCTAAGAAGTAGTCTTTGCCTTTGATGTCAGAGGAAATTTCTGGTTCGGCTTTCTCAACGGGAATAAATTTGAGGACATACTCTGCCTGTCCTTTGAGTTGAGAAAACTTATCCAGATAGAGGGAATGGTTTGCCTCTAGATGTTGAAGCAACCCCGCTTCCGAGACAAACTGAGTGCCAAACCGCAGCGGCAGGATATCCGCCTGCTGGAAGACCTCTTGCAAGACGCGATCGTGGGCAATGATGGCTTGCAGGAGTTGGCTATCGTTTTGTTGCAATTCCTCAAACGCTAACCCTGGCTCAACCAGAGCACAAAGCTGTCTTACCTCAATCAGGTGCAATGAGCCTGTGATACCCGTGGGTAGTTCCAGGGGCTCAGCAGAGTGAAGCAAGAAGGCATAGGTGTAGATTCCCATTTTTAGAATGGAATATCGTCATATTCTGCGTCACTACTAGAAGCAGAATAGGTGGTTGCTTTAGCGGTAGAGGGTTCTGCGACGGTTGATTTGGCTGTAGCTGACTTGCTGGCTTTAGGAGCTGCACTGCGTGCTTTAGGAGCACTGTCGGTAGTTGGGGCAGGTTTAACGGAAGTGGTGCTAACGGCAGCCCCTGCTCCAATTTTATGAATCCGTTGAGCGGTGAGTTCGGCACGTTTTTCTTTAAAACCTTCGGGGCGATCGACCGTATTGATGTTGAGCCGCCCTTCAATCACGATGCGATCGCCCTCGTGATATTTCTCCTGAATCTCTTGTGCTAAGTTACCCCAGCCCACAACACGCAGAGTTTCTGGCGGAGAGTCTTCGCGGAGTCCGTCAAACTGCACCATCATTTCAGCGATCGGGGTTTGGTTATCCGATGTATAGCGCAACTGCGGTTCTTGAATAATCTCTGCCATTAAAATAAAGCTGTTCATAACTCCAGCACCTCTTAATATTCCACTCAATATACACTTCAACGTATCGAATCAAAGCACCAAATCGCAGAGATGTAGTACCAAAGTACTATTTTAGCAAGGGAAATTTACAACTGGAAAGGGCTAATACAGGATTCAGGGCGGCAAGAAACACTAATTTTGGGCTAGGGGTGAAGCACTCGATAGAACAACCTGGTATTTCATGACGGATCGTGGATTTAATAAATCCGCAAACTGTACGGGCGGGTTTAGCAAATTAATTTGCACTCTGCCATGGATGTGATAGCAAAACCCGCCCCTACTTAACGTCGAACTTAATCTAACTCCCATTCCTAAGATACTTCTACGAATGACTCTTCCCGTTCTAAGAACAACTCGTCGTAAATCAGGGTGGGAATTTAGGGTGCAGGGGTAGAACCCTTTGGCTAGGGGCACAGCCCCCTATTTTCATTCAAACCCTATCTGTGAAAGCAGTACTAAGCTCTGACTAAATCGATGTCACCCTTTTCATACTCCTGTTCTTGATCGACAAATTCTTGCACATAGGCTCGGTATTCGCGGAGTGTTTCATCGACCCAACCGCGATCGTTGCTATCGGCAAATAGGTGTACCATCGGTTCGCTGGCATCCGGCAAAACTAACAGCCAACTATCGTGACGCGGATTCAGAATTTTGACGCCATCAATGAGTTCCAGATGTTCTGAGGAGTGGGTTTCAACCAGTCGCCGCATCAATGCGCCTTTGACCGTCCAGGGGCAGCGCACCGAAAGGGTTTTGTGGCAGACGCGCGGCAATTCAGCCCGGATCTGACCCAGGGTACGGCGATTATTTCCGATCTCGTCGTAGCTTTGCACTGTCAGCATTTCAATTAACTTAGCAATGCAAAACATGGCATCAAATCCGGGATGCAACTGCGGGAAGATAAAGCCCATATCTCCACTGCCGCCAAGCACTACGTCACTATTGGTATGGCAAGCCTCCATCAGAGCTGTGGGGTTAGCTTTGGTGCGAATGACTCGACCATCGTGGCGATGAGCAATCTTTTCGATCGCATTGGAGGTGTTTACCGGAACGACAATCGTGCCTCTGGGGTGTTCGGTCAAGATGAGGTGAGTCATCAACGCCGTTAGCATTTCACCCCGAATGGCACTCCCTGATTCGTCTACAAGAATCAACTGCTCACCATTGGCGGAGACCTGCACGCCAAAACTTGCCTTGAGTGCCTCAACGACGTGCCCCAACTGGTTTAATAACACTTCGCGATCGGCGGGAGAGGGAATCGTTTGACTCAGACTGGCGTTGAGGACAACCGCATCACAGCCAAACTTTGCTAACAACAGCGGCAAGACCGCTCCAGAAACCGCATAGGCGTAGTCAATCACAACCTTCGATTTGGTATTGCGTACCGCATCGACTCTCAGATGCCGTTCAAAAATCGCACTGTAAATGTCAGTGGCTTGAGAGACATAGTTGACGTTACCAATTTCTTGGATTTGAGCGCGACGAAAATCTTCTTTAAAGTAAGCCCCTTCAATTTTCTTTTCGCGTGCTTTGGAAAGGTTGATGCCTTTGTGGTCGAAGAATTCGATCAGAATGTGATCCGATCGCTCTGGGTGGATGCGGACGTGAATGCCGCCAACAACGGGTAATGTAGGCACAACGGCACGAGCAACGGGAATCGAAGCCGCCTCAAGATTGTGGATGTGGATGCCGACGGACATCAAGCCTGCGATGAGCGATCGCGACACCATGCGAGAGATGCTGCGTTGGTCACGAGAAACGGTCACATGAGAGCCGGGTTTCAACGTTGAACCAAAAGCGGCTCCCAACCGCACTGCAAACTCTGGGGTGATGTCAACATTCGCCAGACCAGAGACTCCCCGTTGCCCAAACAGGTTGCGATGAGCCGCGTGTCCCCAGATCAGATTCATATTGAGGATGGCACCCGGTTCAATCTTTTTGCTGGGCCAGATGCGGACATCGGGATTGATCAGGGCTTCCTCGCCAATCACCGATAGGGAGCCGACGATCGCCCCTTCCAGTACATGGGCACGGCGATCGACCCGCGTGCCACGAGCGGCAACACAGGCCCGCAGGTGAACCTCTTCGCCGATGATCACGCCATTCCAAATGATCGGGCGTTTAAGGTCGGCGTCTGCTCCAATCGTGACATTATCGCCAATCACCGTACCCGATTCGATCTCCACACGAGCACCGACACGGCAGTTGTTGCCAATGATCGCCGGAGTTTCAATTCGAGCCGTGGGGTCAATGTGGGTATTTTGCCCAACCCATAAACCGGGCGATCGCTCCTCATATTGCACATTGAGATTGACGCGCCGATGCAACGCGGCGTAGTGTGCCTCCCGGTAAGCATCCAGGTGTCCCACATCGCACCAATACCCATCGGCGACATAGCCATACATCGGCTCATTCTTTTCTAACAAGAGAGGAAATAGATCTTTAGAAAAATCTGATTCTTGATCAAAAGGTAAGTACTCTAATACTTCTGGTTCGAGAATATAAGTGCCTGTATTGACGGTATCGGAGAAAATTTCGCTGCTCGATGGTTTCTCTAAAAAGCGACGAATGCGATAGTTTTCATCTGTAATTACAACCCCAAACTCCAGCGGATTGGGGACATGGGTTAAAATCAACGTTGCTTTGGACTGCTTTTGCTTATGAAATCGAATCGCAGCACTGAGGTCAAAATCGGTAATGCTGTCGCCACTAATCACTAAAAATGTCTCGTCAAGCAACTCAGCTACATTTTTGACACACCCTGCTGTTCCTAAAGGCTGATCTTCCTCAACGGCATAGGTGATCTGCACACCAAAATTGTTGCCATCTTGAAAATAATCCCGCATGACATCGGGCAAATAATGCAGGGTTGCGATGATTTCAGTGATATGGTGCCGTTTGAGCAGATTAATAATGTGCTCAGCAATGGGGCGATTGAGGATAGGCACCATTGGTTTTGGCAGGTCACAGGTGAGCGGTCTAAGCCGTGTGCCTGAGCCTCCAGCCATCAACACTGCACGCATACATTCTCCTTACGATTAGCCATCTTCTTTTAAGGTAGTGGCATTAAACGGGATTGGGTGGTCAACGGCTTTCGGTATCCGTGTCAGGCGCGATCCCATCCCTCTTCAGGATCGTAACGACATCCAGGTGGATTTGGAACAGGTTATTAAACATACTTTGAGGTTTGGCAAGATTTCCGTCGGCTATCCTACACTTGAGTAACAATGCAAGCGCATTAATTGTGTAAGGCGAATTAGGAGAGACGATTGTGACTTTGTTAGGTTTACTTCTTCTAGGAGTCTATGCGGGTGGAATTTGGAAGTTTTGGACTGGATTTCATCGGACAAACTTTAGCCAGGGCAAGCTGTATCTGTCCCTGATGTGGCCTGTTTTGTTGATCGCCAATCGGTCGTATCGACAAAACTTTAATCGAGCACTAAAAGGTTAAGACCCAGAGATCTGAGGAGCGATCGCAATGGTTGGACGACAAGCAAATCTGTCTGGTTTTTTGGGCGATCGCTCCGAAGATTGGCAAGCACGAATAAACACAGTTGCCCAACGGTTTAACCGGGAGTACCGACGGGAACCCTTTGAGTTGCCCGCCGAAGTTGAAGATATGCCAATCTATCGAGAGTGGGCATCGGGGGCACTGGCAGCCCGGATTGCCTCTCCATTTTGGGAAATCTCTAAACCCTTAAAACAGCAACGTTGCCTGGATGTGGGCTGTGGGGTCAGCTTTTTGATCTATCCCTGGCGTGAGTGGGATGCCTTTTTTTACGGGCAAGATGTCAGCACAATGGCACGCGATACGTTAAATGCTCGTGGTCCTCAGTTGAACTCGAAGCTATTTAAGGGGGTTCAACTAGGGGCGGCACATGAATTGAAGTATGACGTCAACCAGTTTGATCAGGTTATTGCCACAGGGTTTAGTTGTTACTATCCTTTGAGCTACTGGCAGTTGGTCTTAGCAGAGGTCAAGCGAGTCCTAAAACCCGATGGGGTGTTTGTTTTTGATGTGTTAAGCCCAGAGGCTCCGGATGCAGAGAATTGGGCCATTTTAGAGACTTATCTGGGCGCAGAAGTGTTTTTGGAGTCGTTGTCAGAATGGCAGACCCTGCTACAGTCTGCCCGTGCCAAAGTCGTCAAAACCCTCCCAGGGGAACTGTTTCAACTCTATAAAGTGAAATTTGTGTAGTAGGAGGTTGGCATACCAACCTCCCATAGCATTACGCTTCACTCAAACCATGACTTAAATGGCTTGAATCCACTCCTTCACGTCATACTCTGTCCAAATCCCATTTTTCCAATAAGGGTCAGATTCGATGATTTGACGCACTGTGACCTCGTCTGCCGCTTCATAAATTCCGAAAACCTTGGTTAGATCCTGGGTTGGACCGATTGTAATTAACATCCCAGATTCTTTTTGCTCCTTCAAGCCATCCAGGTGCGCTTGACGAAAGGGTGCTCGCTTTTCGAGAACGTCATCACAGTAACTTCCCCACAAAATGTATTTCGGCATAGTGTCTACCAGTTGAATTAACTTCTGAGGCTGACCTGGAACTTCTCTTCCAGGGTTTCACGTACTTTCTGGTGAACAGGTTCGATGTCCTCGTCGGTGAGGGTGCGATCGCCCGCCCGATACACCAGACGAAACGCGAGACTGCGCTTGCCCTCTGGGACATTCTCACCCCGATATTCATCAAATAGCTCAACCGACTCCAGCAAAGAACCTGCGGCTTGTTTGACCGATCGCTCAATCTCAGCCACGGAGAATTGAACAGGAACAAAGAAGGCAATATCCCGGTCAGACGCAGGATAGGCAGAATAGAGCTTGAAGGTTGGGGTCAGGCTCTCCTCGGTTGCCATCTGGTCGAGCATGATTTCCAGATGCAACTCAAAGGCATAGATCTCATTTGGAAGCCCCCGTTCCTGCCGTAATTGAGGGTGCAACTGCCCAAAGGTGCCCAGGCGTTTACCACCGAGCCAGAGGGATGCGGTTCGTTCGGGGTGTAACAGAGAATTGCGGCGATCAGGCTGATATTCCACCACCAGACCCAACCGATCAAATACGCTTTCGAGGAGTCCCTTCGCCTCAAACCAGGTCATCGGCTTTTCACGCCCTGCCTGCACCCACCGTCCGCGACGAGAATCACCGCCCATAATTCCGGCGATCATGTCGGTTTCGTTCAAGCCCTCCTCATCACTCCAAAAGACTCGCCCGATTTCAAAGGCACTGAGTGCACCATTGCCTTGTTCCAGGTTGTACTGGAAGGCATCGATCAATCCGGTTAGTAACTCAGAGCGCAACGCAGAGTATTCCGTAAAAAGGGGATTGCTGAGAACAATCTGGTTAGCTTGTCCAGGTTTGACCAGAGAGTAGTGAATTACCTCGGTCAGCCCGATCGCCCGGAGAGCAGCATGAATCTTGCGGGTCAAAGCTTGCTCAATAGAGAGATAACCCGCTTCGGTCTTGTTAGGCAGGGTGTCCGAAAAGCTGTTGAAGCCATAAAGCCGAGCTACTTCTTCAATCAGGTCAATTTCACGCTCCAAGTCCCGATAGCGGTAAGGCGGAATGTTGACGTTCCACACGCCTTCCTCAACTGCTGTCAGTTGGCACCCCAAAGCCGTAAGTACTCGTTCTACATCTTCCGCTTGCAGTTCACCAATGTCATCTTCAGCTAAGGGTTTAGAGCCGTTGTTAGACGGATCGGAATTGAGATTAATTGGTCCTAACACCTGATTAATTCGGTCAAGCCGCAGCCCAATCGTACGGGTAGCAGTGGTTTGCTCAGACCGGGTATCGGCGATCGCCTGGGTCTTGATCGTGCCTCCGGCAATTTCGGTGATCAGCTGTAGTGCCCGATTACAGGCGATCGCCAACTCTGCCGGATTGACTCCCCGTTCATAGCGGGCAGAAGCTTCTGTACGGATGCCTTGAGCGCGTGCCGAGCGACGAATCGCTCCAGAGTCAAACAGGGCTGCCTCCAGCATCAAGTTCTGAGTTTCAGCGTGAACCTCTGTTTCTTCACCACCCATTACCCCTGCTAAAGCAACCGGTTTGTCATTAGCAGTGATTAACAAAGTCTGCTCGGTTAGTGTGCGTTTCTGGCTGTCTAACGTCGTCAAACCCTCACCTGCACGCGCAAGGCGAACCCCGATTGTCAGGGTTGAGGTTGCATCTCCATCGATAACGCTCAATAGGCGATCGCGATCAAAGGCGTGTAGCGGCTGCCCCCATTCCAACAACACATAGTTGGTCACATCTACCACATTATTAATCGGGCGAGTTCCAGCCGATTGCAGGCGTTGTTGCAACCACAGGGGCGAAGGGGCGATCGCCACCTGCTCCACCACGGTACCGATATAAATTGGGCAGGCAGTCGGCTCACCAATGCGTAGAGCCAACTCTTCAGGATTCGTCTCTATCTTAAAGTCAGGAATTTGGGGAAGTTTCAGACGCGCTCCTGTGAGAGCCGCAACTTCTCTGGCGATCCCAACCATGCTGAGAGCGTCTGCCCGGTTTGCCGTTGAGGTCAAATCCAGGATCACATCATCCAACCCTAAAAGCGGACGTGCATCGCTGCCCAGAGTCAGACTATCTTGAGCAAAAATGTGGATACCTTCCGATTCCTTCGCCAGACCCACCTCCGCCAAGGAACAGATCATGCCCTCTGAAGCAACATTTCGCAGCTTGCGCGGACGAATCGTGAGATCGATTTTGGGCAGGTAGGTGCCAATTGTGGCGACAGGCACATAGATATCGGCTCTGACATTAGATGCGCCGCAAACAATTGTGGAGGGAGCCTCTCCCCCAATATCGACCTGGCATACGTTGAGCTTGTCGGCATTGGGATGGGGTTGGCACTCTAAGACTCTGCCGACCACGACTCCATCTGCCCAAGTGCGTCGATCTTCGATGTCTTCTACCTCAAACCCAGCCATTGTTAAGGTGTCTGCCAACTCCTCCGGAGTCATTGTGAAATCAACTAGTTCTTGCAGCCAGTTCAATGAAATACGCATTGCTTCTTCTTGTTTTTTCGCTGAGTCAACCTGAGAATAGAGATTGAGAGAGTGTTAGGGTGTATTAGCATTGCCTGTATCACGGTCTTGTGTGGACATGTCCTGCATGGCTCACATTTGCATGACAGTGAAGGCTCCCCTATTTTACCGCTCTCCTATGCGATAGCCGTGATGAGTTGCGTAAATCAGCCGGGGTCGGGGTGATATTTTTTTGTTTCTCAGGTGAAAAATTTTAGATTTTTGAGGGTGCTTCAAGCAAAATAGGGTTAACTTTAGCAACTCTTTAAGAGATTTCCAAAGAGAATGGTGCTTCAACCCCCCTTTGTTGGAAAGATAATGATATAGAGGTGTTAAGTCTAAAATTAGCTTTTAGAATTAGCGACACCTGGCGGTCAACCAAGCGAGCGATGCCGAATGAGCTACTGCTTAAATCCAGCCTGCCCAAATCCAGAAAACTTAGCCAATACCGAACTCTGTCAAGCGTGCGGTTCTCGATTGTTATTGCGCGATCGCTACCGCATCATTCAGGCATTAGGTCAAGGTGGTTTTGGAGCGACGTTTTTGGCGCAGGATGAAGCCCTTCCCGGTGGTCCTTACTGTGTAATCAAACAACTGCGCCCAGCTGCGTCTTCATCGCACGTGCTACAGATGGCGCGAGATCTGTTTAAGCGAGAAGCCAAAACCCTCGGCAAGATCGGCAATCATCCCCAAGTGCCTCGCCTGCTTGACTATTTTGAATTTAATCAAGAATTTTATCTAGTTCAGGAATATATTAGCGGTTCTACATTGCAACAAGAGGTGAAGCGATCGGGTCCCTTTAGCGAAGCTGGGGTAAAGCAGTTCCTCAGTGAAGTGCTACCCATGCTGCAATACATCCACTCACAGCAAGTCATTCACCGCGATATTAAACCTGCTAACCTGATTCGCCGTTCTCAAGACAAAAAATTAGTCCTGATCGACTTTGGTGCTGTCAAAGATCAAGTCAATCCGGTGCGGGCAGGTGCATCAGAACAAACCGCCTTGACTGCTTACGCGATCGGTACTCCCGGTTACGCCCCTCCAGAGCAGATGGCGATGCGCCCAGTCTATGCCAGCGACATCTATGCATTGGGCGTAACCTGTATCTATTTATTGACAGGCAAATCTCCAAAAGATTTAGATTATGACCCGGCAACGGGTGAAATGCTGTGGCGAGAGCAAGTGCATATCACTGATCACTTTGCCTCAGTGCTCAAAAAGATGCTGGAAGTGTCAGTTCGCCACCGCTATCAAAACGCAGGCGAAGTCTTGCGAGCACTGGATTTAGAGCCATATCTCGACAGTTTGGCTCAAAGCATGGTGACAAAACCCAGCCGAGGTCCCCAAACCAACGATTTTGGTCCCGTGAATTCGGGTGATCTGGGCGAACCCTCTTCTCCCTCGTCCCCATCGGCACGTATGGCAGCGGCAATTCGGGCACGGCAAGCCAAATCTGCGATGACGGATTCAACCGGACTACAAACTACCGGAACCCGTCGCCGTATGGCGGTACCGAAGCCAACTTCTATGTCATCTGTAGAGCGAACCCGAGGTCCTGCTTCGAGTGGCTCTCCGACAGCCCCCAAACTGGGAGCAGATGAGGTACTAAACAGCTATGCAAAGGGTAAGCGAGATTTTACGTATCACGATCTCAGCTTGTTGAACTTGCAAAAGGCAACTCTGTCAGGGGCTAATTTCCACCAATCCAAACTACACAAAATCAACTTTCAGGGAGCCAATCTGTTTAGTGCAGATTTTGGTCGAGCCAGTCTGAGTCAGGCGGTGTTAAAAAACGCTAACCTTGCCAGAGCTTATCTCAGCCATGCTGATTTGCAGGGGGCTGACTTGCGGGGAGCGGATTTGAGTTACGCTTACCTCAGTAATGCCAACCTGCGGGGGGCAAACCTGTGTGGGGCTGATCTGACTGGAGCAAAGGTAACGGATGAACAACTGTCAATGGCGCGCACCAATTGGGCAACAGTGCATCCAAGCGGTAAGCGAGGTTTGTGGTAATGGCTGATCCAAAGGGGCAAGTGCGTTCTACTACCAAGTTGAGCAATGAGAAGTATGCCCGTCTCAGAATGGAGGCAAAAGCACCCTATCGGGGACTACGGCAGTTTGTCTATATTGCCTTTGGTGCTTCTGGGTTTATTGGAGCCTTCATTTTTCTAGTACAACTCCTGGCAGGGCGAGATGTCGCTGGGGTTTTGCCAAACTTTGCGCTGCAAGTGGGAGTCGTTGCGTTGATGATCTGGCTGTTTCGACTGGAGCAAAAGGCAAAACAGAAGGATCAATGAAATCTCTATATTTAAAGATAATTTGCGTACGGGGATCAATCTTAAGAAAATCCAGAGAAAATCGAGAACTGCTAAAAAAACTGCCAGACTGAGAAAGCTTGAAACGGGATCAGCTTAGATAAAAATCCTGACTATAAATCCCTGTGAATACTAATGCGAAGTGCCAGAAACCTCTTTGTAGGGTCTGGCACTTTGTATGAATGGGTTCTGTATTATTGACGAGCTTGATGGGGCTGGTTAGGATCGAGCGGACATTCATGATTTTTGCAACAACGTGTGAATCGGACAGATGCGATCAGGCTGCTTGAGCAAGAGGGGTGGACAAGGGCAGATGCCATCCGAGCATTGGAAGGGGTAGATTTTAATCAAAGTCCTGATGAGTTAACGATTCGTAGAGTAGTGTCGTTGTTTGCTGGACCTGAATTGATCAAACGCCAACGTCTTCAAGCTGCTCAAAAGGGGATGGTCACCAAGAAGACGAAGGAGATTGAGGGCAAAGAGCAGCAAGTGATTATGCTTGCTTCTGAAAAGCAGGAACTGGTTGAGGTCAATGATCAGCTCAAAAAAGACAACAAAGCCCTGAAGAATTTGATTGATCAAATTAAACTGAAGATTGCGATCGATGTGAAGAATTTGCTGCGTTATGAAGACAGCGAGATTCGGCGGGCTTTGGCAAAGTGGTTTAAGAGCACTCAGGGCTAAAGAGCTAGGTTGATGGTCAATCAAAAGAGCAAGAAAAGAAATTTCAATGGGATGAGTTATCACGAGGTTCAACGTGCTAACTCAAATCGACGAGATAAGCTCCAAAAAGAAGACCAGAAGTGGCTCAAAGCCAATCATTTCAAAAATGTTGGCTGGGTTCATGTAATTAGCCTTTATGTAAAGATTGATGAGTTTCTAGAACAGTATCACCTGGAAGAAACGAGTCTTGATGAACTTTTTTTAGAAGCCGATCGGATTGGGAATAAATATCAAACGGATGAGGAAATTGAGACATTTAATCAGCAACTGGCTAAAGAAGTGAGTGAGATTGAGGCAGAAATTGATCGGCAATTTCCAGATACAGAGATAGAAGTCGTTGATTTTAGTAGACAATCTGCCAACGCATCTCGTAAGACAGCTAAACCATCTAAGCGTTAGTTAGAACCAATATGAACTTTGATGGAAAAGATCTCAAAGATCTATTTGCATTAGCAGACAAGGTTGGTAACAAGCGGTATCACAAACTCACTCAGCAGGATTTTGAGAATTATCGGAAATTTGACCATTGGCGATATGTCAATGGAGATTATGAGTGTGGAACAACCCAGGAAAGTAAAGATTGGGCAAATGAACATTCAGATTGGCACTGCCCCATTTGTGGCGATCGCTTTTCTGACAAGGGTGGTCGAACGATTGACCATAAGCTGCCGCGATCGCAATACCCCTGGCTATCAATGGACTTCAAGAATTTGTGGGTGATTTGCAGACCTTGTAATCAAGAGAAAGGGGAAATGCACTGGTTTGAGTATGAGCACCATATGTTGACGCATCGCCCTAATTTATATGAGGCGGTGAGAGCAATGCGTCCTACTCAACTGCTTCAGTCTCTCAGAAGTTAGCCATCAAGTTTGGAGGGCTTTCAAGGTTCTTTTTCTAGAATTTCGTGGAGAGCGATCGCCAAAAACAAGAAGTTGGGATTCTCAAGGAACCCCAACCTTTGTTTCTCATACCGATTTAATGTTTGATTGTGGCAGATCACTGGGTAGGGGCGTTTCGCGAAACGCCCTTACGAAATCATGTGCAGCGAAGCCAATTCAAATTGGTATCAGATCTAAGGCAGTTTAGCGTCGGCGTCCACCCGGTTGGCGTCCACCTTCATCATTGCTGCCGCCGCGAGGACGAGAGTTGCCAGGGTCACATCCCTCAGCCCCATTGCCGATACCTTGATTGCAACCACGGCGACGGCGACGACCATCATCGTCGTCATCATCGTCATCGTCGTCATCATCGTCATCATCGTCATCGTCGTCATCGTCGTCATCGTCATCATCGTCGTCATCGTCATCATCGTCATCGTCGTCATCATCGTCATCGTCATCATCGTCGTAGTCCCCACTATCGACGCAACGGATGTCACAAATGCTGGTGATGCTCCCTTCGGTAAAGCCGACTTCGCGATAGGTAACGATCAGTTGGCTAACTTCGTAGATTTCAACACGGCTGCTATTGAGGCTGACGATTTGCACAACGCGACCGGGCAGAGCGGTGATGGCAGGCGCAAGTCCACGACGGAAGACATACAATGTGCGGCTAACCAACGAGAACGAGCCTCGCCGGAAGGATTCGCTATAGACACATTCACGCGGCGGAGTGGGCAACCCCTGAACCTGGAACAGGCGCGTGTTGATGGTTTGGGTGCTGCTCAGGAATGTAACCTGGGTCTGGCTGAGTTGACTCGATCGGGTGATCTGGGTGAAGTAGTCGTAGGTGCTGGTGTTAGCGTCGATCGCCCCATTTTGATCCGCGTCAATACCATAGACTGTGCGAACTGTGCCGTATTGGTTTGCTTGGCTGGGCAGCACTAGTGTGACAGCGGCGTTATCCTCTAGTAGCTCAAACTCGGTGTAGCCAACCAACACGTTTTGTGGCGTAAAGAGACGTACCACAACGCGATCGCCTGCATTTAACCCCTGAACGAACTGCGCCCGCTGGTTCATGCGATAGCGAAAATCGCCCACAAACCGTTCTTGCAGATAGGTATCTGAGCGTCGAGACTGTAATGTGACCCGTGCGATGACCTCTGGCAGCGTCACCTGAGACTGACGAATAGCAAGGCTAAAGTGTCCTTGATTAGGACGCTGTTGGTTGCCGTTACCGGGTCGATTATTGGCAATTTGTTGAGCCGTTACTGTGGAGATTGCGGTGTAGAATTGCGTTTGCTCTAGCACGATTGTTTGATTGCGCTGTCCCCCACGCAGGTCATAGCGCAACTGCACTTCCGCCTTCAGCTCCAAATCTACTAAATCCACATCATCCGGTAGCCGCAGATCGTCTAACGGAATCACCTCTGGTGGCATTGTCACCCGTCCTGCTCCATTGGGCAGCAAACGAGCCCCGGTGTTGGTGTAGATCTCCGTCCACCGTCCGTTAATTCTGCCAAACACTTGATACACGGCATTGGCATAGGTCGTTTCGGGTTTGTCCAGGACGTTTAGCTGCAACACCAGAGCAGTCACTTCCTGTCTGGAGTTGACCAACCGAGACATATTGACCGATCCATTCCAACCTTGTCGCTGGCTAATTTGAAATGGAGCAGGAGTCGCCATTGCCAATGGAGCAAAGCTACTCAAAACACAGGTCGAGGTCATCAGAGCGATCGCCGCTTTCTTCCAGGTAAACCGTTTGTGGCTACCCAATCGACGTTTCATATTACTCATAGGTGATTTTTTATTCAGGGTGAATGGATAAGTGCCGGGGATTCAAGCTGCTCGCCGCCTAAATCAACCGTATTCCTCCTGAAATGACAAAACGAGTTGAGTATAAGTTCCAGCGGAATTTAAAGCAACTGTGAAGAAACAGAGTGACAAACCGCAGGTCTTCAAGAGAGCAGCATCTTCCCTATGGCAGAAGATAAACAAGAAATATAACGATAACGCGATCGCGATCCCCACGGTCTTTTAAACTAAACCACAGCTTTAGATTCCTTTAACTTCATTGTTATCTGCGGTTTAAAAATGGCTCAAGCTTCTCATCATTTGAATACCCCCTTCGCAATTATTGCGAATCGCTGGAATTCCTGGAAAGCGGCTTACGATCGTGCGCTCAACAATTACTACAACCAATGCATTGAGAATAATCCAGTGGGTGAAGCGCAATACTATTGGCAGCGGCTCAACCACCCCCAATCGAGTGTCAATGTGCATGACATTACGGATGCAATGTTGAGTCGGTTAATGAACTCAATGATTGAGCAGGGTATTTCTAAATTTGCGGTAGATTGCTTTATTTTAGAACTGCGTCGTCTGGTTCGTTCACTACCGACAACAGACGCCACGACATCAGCTAAGCGGCGATCGCTCTTTAGCTAACAGCCTCAGCCTTCATCTGTGTTGATCTACTCCAGAACTCAAGCAATCGTGTTTTGACAGCCCCGTTGAACATGATTTTCAGAATACCGCCAGGTTTTAAGCTAAATCTGGTGTAGATTCAGGCAACTCAAGGTTGACCAAAGGAAGAGCGACGCATGGCAACGTTGATCGGAGACAACTTTAATAACGTGCTGCGAGGCACACCTGAACGGGATTCTTTGCTGGGGTTAGGGGGCAACGATCGCCTCTTTGGATTTCAACAAAACGATACGTTGGGGGGTGGCGATGGCAATGACCTGCTTAACGGGGGCACTGGGGGCGATCGCCTGTCGGGAGGTAGGGGAAACGACGTCTACTTTGTCGATAATCGGCGCGATCGCATCGTTGAAAGCGTCAACCAGGGCATCGATATCATCCGCACCTTTATTACCTTTACCCTACCCAATCACGTTGAGCGGCTGATTTTATCAGGCAACCGTGCCATCAACGGCACTGGCAACCGGGACGACAACACCCTGTCGGGCAATCGTGCCAATAATCTTTTGCAGGGGTTAGGGGGCAACGACATTCTCGGTGGCGGTGGGGGTAACGACACCCTTAATGGCGGCACCGGGGACGATCGCCTATTGGGGGGTGACGGGAATGACACGGCCTCTGGCGATGCCGGAGACGACACGATCGATGGCGGCACCGGGAATGATCTGCTCAATGGCAATGGTGGACGAGATGAATTGTTGGGTGGTCTGGGAGATGACACCCTCACGGGGGGCGAGGGAGATGACACCCTCAACGGAGGCACAAGCCTTCGAGATAGCGATCGCCTCACCGGGGGCACAGGCAATGACACCTATGTGATCAACGCCACCACTGATGTCATTGTGGAACTGGCAAACGAAGGCATTGATTCCGTGTTGCTGGTTGCCAATGTTTACGATGGAGCTTCATTTACCTTGAGTGAGGCTCTGGAAGATTTAGAGATTCAGGGCACACGCAGCTTTGACGGATTTGGCAACGCCATTGGCAACGTCCTTAAAGGCAACGCCGGAAACAACACTCTCAACGGCAATGCCGGAAACGACTTTTTAACCGGAAACGACGGCAGCGATCGCTTTGTCTTTAGTGCTTCCAGTGCTTTCACGACAACTGCTGTGGGCATCGACACCATCACCGACTTTGTGACAGGCACCGACAAGATTGTGCTCTCAAAAGCTACCTTCACAGCCCTCACCAGTGCGATCGGCACAGGCTTTAGTGTGGCGGCTGAGTTTGCCGATGTAGCAACGGATGCGCTAGCCGAAACCAGTGCAGCAACGGTTGTCTTTAGCCGCGACTCTGAAAAGCTCTTTTACAACCCTAACGGGACAGCAGTCGGCTTTGGAGCGGTGGATGCCAGTGGGGCGATCGCCATCCTCTTTAACATCAATACTGTCGTTGCGACCGACTTTGAAATCGTGGCGTGACCCATACCAGTTTGAAAACCGCCACAAACGAGGACAGGATTCCCCAAAATGTTGTGAAACTTACATCTAGCAATCAGCGTCAAAGTAGTGCATTGAACAAAACGAGAGATAACCGTTTTGGATGAAGCCGCTGGCAACCTCAACAGTGCCCGGTCAACAGCTTCAAAAACGACATCCCCAGTGATTAACAGCAATCTGCACCTGCGCCCTGCGAGATCTGTTGCTCCTTTTTGTTCACGCTGCGCTATTTAAATCTTTTTTGATGAGGAGACATCAATGGCAGTTATTCGAGGAAAATCAATCAACGATCGCCTCAGAGGCACCCGTGAAAGCGACATCATTTTGGGCTTGGGTGGAAATGACACTCTGTTTGGTTTAGCCGGAAACGACAACCTCCGAGGTGCAGACGGCAATGATGTGATGAATGGCGGTCTGGGCAACGATCGTATGATCGGTGGCAGAGGCGACGACATTTACGTGGTCAACAGTGTGGGCGATCGCACCATCGAAGGCGTTGGACAGGGAACAGACACCGTCCAAGCCACCGTTACCTGGACGCTTGGTGCCAATATCGAAAACCTGACACTATTAGGACGGGCGGCGATCGACGGCTTTGGCAACAACCTGAACAACACCATCATCGGCAATCTGGGTAATAACGACCTCCAGGGACGGGATGGCGATGATACTCTCAATGGCAGACAGGGTGCTGACTCACTCCTGGGTGGCAATGGCAACGACACGCTGATCGGTGGGGAAGGTGAAGACGCTCTAGCAGGTGACGCAGGCAACGACACCTTGATTGGCGGACTCGACATCCGCACCGCAGGAACAGACATCACTAACCTGACTCAAGACATTGACCAACTGGTTGGCGGTTTGGGCGACGATAACTACTACATCAATCAAGCCGATGACAGCGTGGTTGAAGATGCCAATGCTGGCACAGACAAAGTATTTGTCTTCTCAACTGGCTTTGTTGGTGATAGCTACACGTTGCGAAATAACATCGAAAATTTGGAAATTCTCGGCACTAGAGGGATTGGAGCCGTTGGCAACGGTCTTGACAACAGCATTACCGGGAATGCTGCGGCGAACAACCTGGATGGAGCAGACGGCAGCGACATCTTAAATGGTGGGGATGGTAACGACACACTGGTAGGTGGCAATGGCAACGACTCCCTGACAGGTGGAACTGGAAGTGACCAATTCCTTTACATCGTGCGGACAGATGGCATTGACACCATTACCGACTTTAGCCGTGACAGTGACAAAATCGTTCTCTCCCGCACTCTCTTTACTCTCAATAGCCTTGCTGGAAGTGGTTTCAGCGTTGCAGCCGAGTTTGATGCCGTTGATACGGATGCTGCTGCTGCTACCAGTGCTGCCCGTGTTGTCTTTAGCCGTCAGAGCAATACCCTGTTCTCAAACCAAAATGGAACGGGTTCCGGCTTTGGAGATGAAGGATTCCGTGGTGCATTTGCGACGATCGCAGGTGTCAGCACATTGTCAGCATCAGACTTTGTGATCACGCTGTAGATGAAGAGTGGGGAGTGGGGAATAGGGAGTGGGGAATAGGGTAAAGAGGTGAAGGGAAGGAGCAAGAATGAATACTTCTACTCCTTTACTCCCCTCACTCCCCCACTTCTCTACTTACTCCCTCAAGGCTTCGGCATGAAAGCGAATGTGATCTTCAATAAATGTGGCGATGAAGTAATAACCGTGGTCATATCCATCTTGTCGTCGTAGGGTGAGGGGTTGTCCGGCTTTGGCACAGGCTTCCTCAAATCGTTCGGGCATGAGTTGATTTTCTAAGAAGGGGTCAGCCATGCCTTGATCAATCAGGATGGGGCGATCGCGCTGGGTCGTGAGCACCAGTTCACTGGCATCATAGGCACGCCACGTTTCTTGATGGTTGCCCAGGTAGTGGCTAAACGCTTTTTGTCCCCAGGGACATTGCATTGGTGCGGCGATCGGCGCAAAGGCAGACACGGATTGATACTGCATCGGGTTCTTCAGCGCACAGATCAGTGCCCCATGCCCTCCCATCGAGTGACCAAAGATGCCCTGGCGATTGTTTTGAATTGGAAAGTTTGCTGCCATCAGCGCAGGCAATTCCTGAGTGACATAGCTGTACATGCGGTAATACTGACTCCAGGGAGCTTCTGTAGCATCCACATAAAAGCCTGCCCCTGTGCCAAAATCCCAGTCGTCATCCTCTCCGGGAATGCCACGACCGCGAGGGCTTGTATCCGGTGCCACTAACATCACGCCATATTTGGCAGCAAATTGTTGTGCCCCTGCTTTGACCATAAAGTTTTCTTCGGTGCAGGTTAATCCTGACAAGAAATAGAGCACTGGAACGGGGTGCGATCGCGCCTGCGGTGGTTGGTAGACCGCAAACCTCATATCGCTATTGCAAGCACTGGAGGCATGGCTGTAGAACTCAACCGTGCCTCCAAAACAGACGTGCTGATTGATCAGATTGAGGGAGGTAGACATGTAGGAGGAGAAAAAAGAAGAAGGAAAAAAGAAGAGAGAAAAGGTAAGAGAGAAGAAAGAAAAGAGAAGAAAAGGCTGAAGGATGAGAGATTAGAGGATGAGGTTAGGGCTGACTATTAAAAACTAACCATCAGCGATCGCTTCTTTTTATCCCTCATCCTTCAGCCTTATCTCCGAACTAAATTTTCTAAAAGGTTAAAACCGTCCGAATGGCGTCTCCCCGATGCATCAGGTCAAACGCTTCATTCACCTGATCAATCGGCATCACATTGGTAATCAAATCATCAATGTTAATCTTGCCATCCATATACCAATCCACAATCTTGGGCACATCTGTGCGCCCCCTTGCTCCACCAAAGGCACTGCCCTTCCAGACACGACCTGTCACAAGTTGAAATGGACGGGTGCTAATTTCTTGCCCGGCTCCGGCAACCCCAATAATCACACTCACACCCCAGCCTTTGTGACAGCACTCCAACGCCTGCCGCATCACATTGACATTGCCAATGCACTCAAAGCTATAGTCCGCGCCACCTTTGGTCAGTTCTACCAGATAGGGCACGAGATCGCCTTCCACTTCTTTGGGATTTACAAAGTGGGTCATCCCCAGCTTTTCTGCAAGGGCACGCTTTTTGGGATTGAGGTCTACACCGACAATCATGTTGGCACCCACCATGCGAGCACCTTGAATCACGTTTAAGCCGATGCCACCCAAACCAAACACGACAACGTTAGATCCCGGTTCGACCTTGGCGGTGTTGATCACAGCCCCCACTCCGGTCGTCACACCACAGCCGATGTAACAGACTTTTTCAAAGGGAGCATCCTCACGGATTTTAGCAACCGCAATTTCTGGCAACACCGTGTAGTTGGCAAAGGTGGAGGTGCCCATGTAGTGATGAATCATCGTGCCATTTTTGGAGAAACGGCTAGTCCCATTGGGCATCAATCCGCGTCCCTGCGTGCTGCGAATTGCCTGACACAAATTGGTTTTCTGGCTGAGACAGTATTCACAGTTGCGGCACTCTGGTGTGTAGAGGGGAATCACATGATCGCCCGGTTTAACCGATTTGACTCCAGCCCCCACTTCCACGACAACTCCTGCGCCTTCATGCCCCAAGATGGCTGGAAATAAACCTTCAGGGTCAGCCCCAGAGAGGGTGTAGGCATCAGTGTGGCAAACTCCGGTAGCTTTGATTTCGACCAACACTTCGCCTTCTTGGGGTCCCTCTAGCTGAACGGTTTCAATACTCAAAGGTTTCCCGGCTTCGTAAGCAACGGCTGCTTTGACCTCCATACCTCGCTCCTGAAATTCATGGATGAACAGACATTCAGATTAATGACTATCCCATATTCAGCGAGGCTTCTACCCAGTCTTAAGCTTCTTGAAGTATTTGAGCAACCGCTATGAGAAGGCCCCAAAAATGGTAGTCTCCTCCCTCCTCCCCATTCCCTTACTTCCCATTCATCAACTCCTGAAGCCACTGCTTTCCCTCTGCCCAATCCCCATAACCAGAGTCCGTGGTGATATGCCCTGCCCCTTGTAACACCTGCAATCGACTCCCCCAGGCTTGAGCGAACGCTTGAGCGCGAGGCAAGCGAATGTAGGGGTCATTAGAACTGGCAACGACAATGCTGGGAAACGGAAGCGGGGTACGGGGCATGGGAGCCAGGGGTTGAATGGCAGGAATGGCATCGGCAGCTTCGCAGTCGGCTGGGGCAACCAGTAATGCTCCGATCACAGGACAGGAGTTGTGTTGCTCTCCCCAACGTCCTCTCCACTGCTCTCCCCACAGGGCGATCGCCACGGAACCACAGCTATGCCCCGCCAACACCACCGGAGCAGCACTGGTGTAAATAGCCTGATCAAGGGTTTGAATCCATTCCTGGCGATCGGGAGCTTCCCAGTCGCGCTGCATCACCCGCCGAAACTCAGGGTGTTCTTCTTCCCAGAGGCTCTGCCAGTGTCCTGGAGCCGAATTTAGATAACCCGGCACAAGTAAAACAGTAGGAGTCATGGATTATCGAATGAAATGCAATTGTTGAAACTGGCGACGAAATTCAATTACATCCGGTGCAACGGCTTCTGGCTGTTCACCTTTAACCAATACCCGACTGATCAACGTAGCCAGATCAACCATGTCGTTGGGCTTCATTCCCCAACGCACCACTTCTGGAGTGCCCAATCGCAAACCGTTCATATCACTGTTTACGGGGGCGATCGGTAGACCAATGCCAGAGGTCAAGAGATTGGCTCGACGCAGCCGTTTTGCCAGGTGTTGCCCGCCACCAAATGTGGTAGCCGCGATCGCAAACTGATGAGAGGTCGTGTACCCCAGATCTGTTTTGAAAACCGGAACCCCTTGAATCGCCAGTTCTTGAGCGAGCCGTTGCGCTGTCTCCGCCATCATCGCCGCATAGCTGCGACCGTACACCTTCCAGTCCAGGAGGGCGATCGCCAGAGCAGCCGTCTTTGCCGCATCAAAATTGGCGGTGAGTCCGGGATAGGCAATCTGGTCTAGCCGTTGCGCCAGTTCCGGTTCGTTGGTCAAAATTAGCCCCGATGCTGCTCCCCCAAAGCTCTTGTAAGTGCTCATGGTCATCAGGTGAGCCCCTTCCTCCAGGGGTTGCTGCCATGCTTTTCCGGTAATCATTCCCGACAGGTGAGCCGCATCAAATAACACCAGCGCGCCCACTTCATCGGCAATCTGGCGAATCTCACGAATCGGGTGAGGGCACAAATTCAAACTCCCCCCAATGGTGATCAGGTCAGGTTGCAACTGGCGAGCCTGCTGTCGCAACGCCTCCACATCAACGGTGTAGTGGGCTGCATCAATGGGGGCAGCGTGGATCTCCAGACCAAACAACCCCGCCGCACCCGGTTCATGATGGGTAACGTGCCCACCGATCGCAGGCGAGGGAACAATAATCCGGCTTCCAGGGTTGCAGGTCGCGATGAAGGCGTAAAGGTTGGCGATCGCCCCCGATGGCACCCGAAACTCGGCAAAGCGGGCGTTAAACACCTCACAGGCAAGCTCTGCTGCAATCACCTCAATCTGCTCGATCGCCTCCAACCCCATCTCATACTTATCACCCGGATAACCCAACGAGGGTCGGGAGCCGAGTCCGCGTGATAGCACCGCCTCCGCTTTGGGGTTCATCACATTGGTCGCCGGATTCAGGTTAATGCAGAGGCGTTCGTGGATAGCGCGATTTTCGTCAATCAGGCGATCGAGTTCGGCTTCCAGGCGATCGGCATCTAGAGCGGCGAATCGCTCTGCCAGGGATTGGATGTAGTTTTCAGAGTCGGTCGGAACCCACGACCGTTTTGCTAGGGTCTGCATCAGTAAGTTGCCTCAAAGAATGAGCTGATGATTGCTTCAGCCCACAGGTGAATGGGAAACACGGTCATTGCTCGTTAGCCGCAAATCGTATACGATTTAACTCTGACATGCTAAATCGTATACGATTTGGTGTCAAGAATCGTATACGATTCTTGAAAATCCCAATTCCCAACATTCCATGGCTTCTAAAGCAACAAGTGCCAGTTCTGTAAAACTCAGCGAATTTGTAGAAGTATGGCAGAAACAATCGGGATCGACCTCAAAATTAGTGGTCGAAATTTTGCGAGAGGCGATCGTTTCAGGAGTCTTCAAAGCAGGTGAACCGCTGCGTCAAGACACCATCGCCGCTGAACTGGGGACAAGCAAAATTCCGATTCGGGAAGCGTTGCGCCAACTGGAAGCAGAGGGATTAGTCAAATTTATTGCGAATCGGGGAGCCGTTGTCTCTGAGATGTCGCTACCTGAAATGGTTGAAATGTTTGAGTTAAGGATACTTTTGGAATGTCGGGCGATCGAGCTTGCCGTGCCCAATCTGACAGCAGAGACTTTCATTCGAGCGGAGCAAATCATTGAAGCAGCCGAGGTGGAAACCAATATTGCCCAATGGGGAGAGCTAAACTGGCAGTTTCACTCCGTGCTGTACCTGCCTGCCAGTCGCCCCCACTTACTATCAATTCTGGAAAAGATCTACACTAACTCCGATCGCTATGTTCGACTCCACATCTCTCTAACTCAGGCTCAGACGCGCTCTCAAGCGGAGCATCGAGCTATTTTAGAAGCCTGCAAACAGCGCGATAGCGAAACCGCAAAACAATTACTGACAAGTCACTTAGAGTTAGCCAAAACCCGATTAATCGGGCATCTCAGCGAGACTGGATTGCTACAAACTGCACCATAAATCTCATGCGACGTAAGCTTAGTCGAAGGCGATACGGGCAAAACTGATCTGCGTCGGTTGAGCAAATCCTTGTTTCTGGTAGTCTGCGACGGTGAACTTCATCTTGATAGCCGCGAATTCATTCGCCAGGTGCTTCTTGCATCTTTAATCCCACTTCATCCGGGCGCGATTCATCGCTTTAATCCTACTCTCCATTCCGTACAGACGCGATGACGCGATGAATCGCGTCTCTACCTTCCCATTCCGTGCTCCACAATCGCTTCTCGCAACAACTCCACCATCTGATCAATGCCCTCTGGCTTCACCGGACATCGCATCAACATCTCCGCATCATCCAACGCATTGCGTAGTCTGCTCAGGTGGACTTGACTCCCATAGCCGCGAATTGTTCGCCAGGTAGGTGTCAACTCCGAATTGATGTTAATTAAATTCCGGCAGCGATGCTCCATCCTGCGTTAAGTTGTAAAAAACACATACAGCGTGATCCAGCAATCGTTTTTACGCAGTCCAGTATGAGCAAGAATACGTACTTTAAATAACTACAAAAAGTAAAGACTGGATCATGAACTGCTAGACAGAGGTTAATATTCAGTTAGATTTGTGGGCTACTGGTTTAACCAGTCCGTTGCGTTGGTTATTGATCAGGGGCAGTGACCAGGCAATCCCCTCCCCCAGGGGTTTTGCTAACACCAATACTGGATGTAAATCGTCTGTTTTGTCTCATCTCAACCCATGGATATTAGAGGTTGAGGTAGCCTGTCACTTTCCTAAACCGATCTGCTGAAACAATTTATGAGTAACCCCCTCGCCGATCTCGATCTTTCCTCAGTAGCTGATGCAAGTGATAGTGTCGCCTGGTATAACCAGGGTGAAGCATTGGCTAATTTAGGTAGATATCCTGATGCTTTATATTGCTTCGAGAGGGTAATAAAAATTCGCCCTGATTACGCAGCAGCTTGGGTATTTCGAGGAGTTATTCTAATTCACCTGGAACGATATGAAGAAGCTCTCGATAGCTGTGAGCAGGCGTTGTCCCTTCAGCCTGAAGACTCCGAAGCATGGACGTTTAGAGGAGTTGCTCTGCATCGGTTAGGCGATTATCGGTCTGCCTATGCCAGCTACGATCGCGCCTTAGGGGTGAAGCGGCAGTCTATGTGGCAGACTTTGCTGCAACGCTTACGGAAGGTGTGGAAGTCCCTCAAAAATTCGCAGGCACACTGGCTATCTTAGGCATGGGAATTAAATAAGGAGATTTCTGAGAAAGAATCTACCCGTCGGTTTTGGGTAGGGGCGTTTCGCGAAACGCCCTTACAGGTATTTTGTTTCCTGGAAATCTCCTTAATATAGCAGTACTCACTAAGGTTAAGACGGGGTGCAGGGGTGGAACCCCTGACTGGAGGCACAGCCCCCACACCCCCTTATGTCTTAATGCATGTGCGTAGGGCTACAGCCGCGAATTCATTCGCCAGGGGCTTAACTTAGAGCCGTAATCAGGTCTTGGTGAGCTTTCTCCAGGGCTTCAGGGAGTTTGCTGGCATCGCGTCCCCCTGCCTGGGCGAAGTTTGGACGACCGCCACCGCCACCGCCACAGATCTTGGCGATCGCCCCAATGAATTTACCCGCTTGCAGTCCTTTGTCGTTGATCCCTTTGCTGAAGGCAGCCACCAGACTGACTTTCTCCGGTTCGGGGACGGAACCCAACACGATCGCACCGTCTCCCAGTTTTTGCAGGAGACGTTCTGCTGCCGTCTTGAGGGAGTCAGCATCGACCCCTTCCAGATTGGCGACCAGGATCTTGAAATCACCTACCGTTTCAGCCTGTTCCAGCAACTGATCAGACTTGGCGATTGCCAGTTCTGATTTGAGTTGCTCCAGTTGTTTCTGAGTGGTTCTCAACTCCGTTTGCAGTGAGGTAACGCGATCGAGCACCTCTTCGGGTTTCGACTTAAAGCGATCGCTCAACTCCCGCACGACGCGATCGCGCACGTTGAGATATTCCAGTACGGCTGGACCTGCGACCCCTTCAATTCGCCGGATGCCTGCGGCAACGCCGGTTTCCGAAATGATTTTGAACAAGCCGATCTCAGCGGTGTTGCTGACGTGGGTGCCCCCGCACAACTCCATGGACACACCCGAAAAGTCGATGACGCGCACCTCATCACCATACTTCTCGCCAAACATGGCGGTGGCTCCTTTGGCTCTTGCCTCCGTTAGCGGCATCACAGCAATTTGTGCCGAGTGAGCTTCGGCAATCCAGGTGTTGATCTGCTCCTCGATTTGCTCTAACTCTTCAGCCGTGAGTGCCCGTGAGAAGTTGAAGTCAAACCGCATCCGGTCAAAAGCGACCAGCGACCCCTGCTGGCTGATGTTGGGGTCGATCAGTTGTTTCAGTGCGGCTTGCAGCAAGTGTGTTGCTGTGTGGTTTGCCTGTGCCCGCCGACGACAGGCGAGGTCGATCTGGGCCGTGACGCGATCGCCCACCTTCAACGTACCCCGCTCAATTCGCCCAAAGTGAACGAAGATGGCTCCTTCTTTTTTGACATCCTCCACTCGCACGACGACATCAGCCCCGGAGAGATAGCCGCGATCGCCAATCTGTCCACCAGACTCGGCATAAAACGGCGTTTGATCCAGGGCAATCTGGACTGCGGTTCCTGCCTCCGCACGGTCAACGGGTTTACCTGCCACCAGCAAGAGTTGCACTTCTGCGGGACTGGATGCCTGCGTGTAGCCCAGGAAGTTGGTTTCGTGCAGGTTCTCCGCCAGCTTATCGAGCGACCCCTGCACCGTCAGGTCGATGCTTTCGTGTGCCGCTTGCGATCGCTGCCGTTGTTGCTCCATCTCAACTTCAAACCCTTCGACATCGACGGTTAAGCCCTTCTCCTCAGCGATCTCCTGGGTCAACTCCAGCGGAAAGCCGTAGGTGTCATAGAGAATGAAGGCATCGCGCCCGGAAATTTCCCCCGCTTTGCCCACTTTTGCCAGAATGTCTGCCAGCAACTTTTCACCCCGATCGAGGGTTTCCAGGAAGCGGGCTTCCTCCAGTTGCAGTTCAGCCTTAATCGCTGGCTCCCGCTGCCGCACATTGGGATAGGCGTCTTCATTCAGAGCGATCGCCGTTTCTGCCACTTCGGTAATAAAGGGGCGATCGATGCCAATCAAACGGCCATGCCGCACGGTGCGCCGAATCAATCGTCGCAGCACGTAGCCCCGTCCCAGGTTTGATGCAGTAATGCCATCGGCAATCATGTGCATAACCGCACGCGTGTGGTCGCCAATCACCTTCAGCGACACTTTGGTGGCATCATCCGCTTTGAAGTAGTCAATCCCTGCCAGACTCGCTGCCGTTTTGACGATGGGGAAGATCAGATCCGTCTCGTAGTTGTTGGGAACCTTCTGCAAAATCTGGGCGATGCGCTCTAACCCCATGCCTGTGTCAATGTTTTGCGCTTGCAGGGGGGTTAGGTTGCCGTCTGCATCCCGGTTGTATTGCATGAAAACCAGGTTGTAGAACTCGATGAAGCGGGTATCGTCTTCCAGGTCGATATTCTCGTCGCCTCGCTCAGGATAAAAGTCGTAGTAGATCTCTGAGCAAGGGCCACAGGGACCCGTCGGACCCGACACCCAGAAGTTATCGGCTTCGTCCATGCGCTTGATGCGGGCGACAGGCACACCGACCTGATCGCGCCAGATGGCAAAGGCTTCGTCATCTTCGCGGAACACGCTGACCACCAACCGCTCGGCAGGCAGCTTAAACACCTCAGTGGACAACTCCCATGCCCAGGCGATCGCCTTCTCCTTGAAATAGTCGCCAAAGCTGAAGTTGCCCAACATTTCAAAGAAGGTCTGGTGTCTCGCTGTGCGACCCACATTCTCAATATCGTTGGTGCGAATGCATTTCTGAGAAGTGGTGGCTCTGTTAAATTCGGGGGTACGCTGTCCCAAAAAGATGGGCTTAAACGGCAACATACCCGCGATCGTCAACAGCACGGTCGGGTCTTCAGGCACCAATGAGGCACTGGGCAGGATTTGGTGCCCTCTGGCTGCATAGAAATCCAGGAATGTTTGTCGAATTTGTGCGCCGCTAAGGGGAGTGGACATGGGAGTGTTGCCGAATTGCAGGGTTATTTTGTTGCTTAGTATGGCTATTCACAGATAGGGTTTGGAAATAAAACCAGGAGGTGTGGGGGCTGTGCCCCCAGTCAGGGGTTCCACCCCTGCACCCCAAATTCCTATCCCTATTTATGACGAATTGCACTTAGTTATTCTATTTTCAATCATGCCGCAGGATTCGACAAAATCCGGTGAGGTTAGGAGGATTTGATAAGGGAATGGGGAGTAGGTAATGGGAAGCCGTTTCATCCCTCATCCTTCATCCCTCAAAAGAGTCAGATTGGGCAGAATAAGGAATGCGCCTCAAGCTGTCTGTAGCCTATCTAGACCTGGGTAAACTTGGAATACAAATGCTTTGCGTCAAATTCAATTTCAATTGCTTGGACAGTGGTTAAGTTTGTTGCGCTGAGGTTCCTGGCAAATCGCCAATCTATCTTCTATTCCTTGAAAATCTACCTTTACAGCAAGCTCCTTCACTATCAATGGATGCTTCTATCCTTGTTGTTGGATGCGAAACCTTTCTTGCATCCATCCTTAAGACCCTTTGTGACGTCACCAATTCAACTGTAGAAGTTGCTGCTGAACCCTCAGAGGCAGTGCCGCTGATTCAAGCTCAACAACCTGACTTGCTCATCTTGCAAGCCAATCAATCCGGTAGCCTCGACCTGTGTCAGCGGATTAAAGAGCAGAGTCGTTTGTCCTGGATCTATTGCCTTGTTTTAGAGGATTGTGTTGCGGATGCGAACCCAACAACCCTGATACCGCGATCGCTTGAGGCTGAAATCAAAGCACTCGAATCTGGAGCCGATGCTTATCTGTCGATTCGAGCTTCCCAAGTTGACTCGCAACCCTCTGGAGTCGAGCCAGATGATCTATTGATGCGCCTGTTGCAGGCTTACATTCAGGTGGGATTGCGGCGCGTTCACAATCACCGAGAGCTAATGCGTGCTAACGATGTGTTGTCGGCGATCGCTCTCTCGGATCCGCTCACCGAACTCAACAATCGCCGCGCCTTTGAATGGGAGTTGCCTCGACAGATTCACAACGCTCGCGATCGCAACATGCCCATCAGTTTGATGATGCTGGATGTGGACTTCTTCAAAACCATCAACGACACCTATGGGCATCTCGTAGGCGATCGCGCTCTGCAACTGCTTGCCACCCGCCTGCGCCACAACCTGCGATTTTATGACACCCCATTTCGCTATGGAGGCGAAGAATTTGTCATTATCCTCAGTGATACGGGTTGCACTGAAGCCAACCTCGTCGCTCACCGGATCTGCTGCTTGATCGCTGATCAACCCTTTGTGATTGATGAAACCCTCGATCTCCAGATCACAGTTAGTGCTGGAACGGCTTCCCTGTTACCAGAAGACGATGCGAGAGGCATCAGTTTACTCAGACGAGCTGACCAAAACCTCCTCACCGCGAAGTCTCAGGGACGAAATCGGGTGGTGAGTGAGGGCAAAGGATGAGGAATAAGGGATAAACGATGAAGGATAAGCGTTTTTCATCCTTTATCGTTCATCCCGCTTGAACGTGAATTCGGGATAAGGATTTTGGCAATTTATACCAACTCTGGATATGCCAACGCTCTTTGTCGGAGTTGCAATCCTAGATCGGGTTTGTCGGTAATGATCCCCTCAATACGGCTGTCGTTCAAAAGATGCTCGATGACAGAGGCTTCGTTGACCGTCCAGACCCAGATAGGCATACGTCCGGTAACGACCCTAGAGAGCAGATCGGTGTCTAATAGCTCCCAGTGGGGGGCAATAAAATCGGCTCTCATTTCTCGGATGCGATCGCTCACAGCTTTGGAGCCAAACCGCAATGAACGGCAAAAATCGACCGTTCCATAACCAAATAAAAACCCCGTCTTAATGTCGGGGCAGAGACGTTTGACAGCGTTGATGGCAAACGGGTGGAACGAGGTGATAACAAATTCGTCTTTGGAGAAGTATCGCGATAACAGCTCAAGCACTCGTTTTTCGTAGCCTGCTTCTTTGAGCTCCACGTCAAGGCGCACTCGACCGCGACATAAGGCGATCGCCTCTTCAAGTTTGGGAATATCTGGATCAAACGCCTGCACCTGGGCATAGGTTAGCTGCCGGATGGGCTTTTGATTAATCTCTGCATCGTGATGAATGATTAACACTCGATCACGGGTGCGTCTAACATCAAACTCGACCATATCAGCACCAAGGGCGATCGCCTTATCAAAGGAAATCAGGGTGTTTTCCTTTGCGTAGGCGGATGCTCCTCGGTGAGCAATAACTAGTGGTTGCATATTCCTCACTAACTCCTCATCGTGCCCACTGCTGCAAACTGTAGGGGCAAATTTGCTCAATGTCTACCCACGTCAGGTTTCCCTTTTTCCTGAATTTGTTACCGTTTATCTGTGGCAACCAGGCATCACTATGGAAAAACGAACCTTAGGTAGATCGGGAATCGCAATTACGCCCATTATTCTGGGCACCTGGCAGGCAGGAAAACGGGGTTGGGTTGGCATCGAAGATGACGAAGTGATTCGGGCACTCAGAGCAGCATTAGATGCCGGAATCACCACCTTCGACACGGCGGAGGTCTATGGTAAGGGGTATTCAGAACAGATTGTCGCCAAAGCTTTGAGTGATGTCCGGGATCAGGTTGTGCTGGCGACCAAGGTGTTTGCCAACCACATGAAATACGACCAGGTGTTAGAGGCGTGCGATCGCTCCCTACAAAATTTGAACACCGAGTACATCGACCTCTATCAAATTCACTGGCCCTCTGGCAGCTTTAACAGTGAGGTGGTGCCAATTGGTGAAACCATGGAAGCTCTGACTAAGCTGCGAGATCAGGGCAAGATTCGGGCGATCGGGGTTTCTAACTTTTCTGGCAAGCAACTGGCTGAAGCCGCTCAATACGGGCAGATTGATAGCCTCCAGCCTCCCTATAACCTGTTCTGGCGGGGCGTTGAAACGGACGCCATGCCCTATTGCATTGAAAATAACATTTCCATTCTGGCTTATTCGCCACTGGCACAGGGATTGCTGACGGGAAAATTCAAGCCTGATCACCAGTTTCAAGAAGGCGACATTCGCGCCAAGAATAAACTCTTTAAGGGGCAAAACTACGAGCGAGCACAGGCTGCTTTGGATCGTCTGCGCCCCATTGCTGAACGACATCAGTGTACTCTGGCTCAACTGGCTCTGGCATGGCTGATTGCTCAGCCTCAAACCAATGCGATCGCCGGGGCACGTAATACCGACCAGGCACTCCAAAACGCCAAAGCGACTGATGTGCAACTCTCACCTGATGAACTGGCAGAGATCAGCACGATCGGGCGCACCGTTACTGACCACCTTGATAGCAATCCGGTCATGTGGGAGTTTGCAGCATAAGATTTTATGCAGATCGATCGCCTCGACCATCTCGTGTTAACTGTTCAAGACATCCCGACAACCTGCGACTTCTACACTCGTGTTTTGGGGCTGCAAGTGGTCACCTTTGGGGACAATCGCACCGCCTTACAATTTGGGCGGCAAAAAATCAACCTGCATCAGGTCAGCAAAGAGTTTGAACCCAAAGCACTGCATCCCACGCCGGGGTCAGCGGATTTGTGCTTCATTACGACAACTCCTTTGAAGCAAGTTGTCGAGCATCTTCAGGCATTGGGTATTGCGATTGAGGAGGGGATTGTTACTCGCACCGGAGCATTGGGGGCGATCGCCTCTCTCTACATCCGTGATCCCGATGGCAACCTGCTGGAGATTTCAAACGACTAACATGCCCCCTTCCCCTTTCTCCCCGTCTCACCCCCCCCGTTCCTTTACTCTCATGCCACCGGATGAATCAGCCAGGTGAAGTGAGTTATCAGTCCCAGTGGGTATTCTAAGAGTGTGAGTAGATCAAGGATTCGCTCACAATCTGAATCGCTGAAGAGGTCACTCAAATGGCAACCTACGAACATCGGATGCACTACACTCATCCGACTCACAAACCGGAATCATCGCTTCAAACCGAAAAATGGTTCCCATCTATCAGCTCCAAGGTGTTGTCACTGTTCAAGACCTTTGGCAACCAACTCTTCAATTTCTTCTCACGAGGTTCCGAACTTCGAGTTTGGCAAACTCAAGACCAGACTGGTGGCATCTGGTGGAACGTGTATGACCCAACCACTCAGCAGACGGCTCGTCTGTTGTCAGAAATGGAAGTGCGAGTCTGGATTGAGCAGCGTTACTACGGCAAAGCGGATTACCGCTAAGCCCCCTCAATGACATCATCATTTCCCCCAAAAACCTCCAGCATGACTGGGGGTTTTTGGTTTGAAAGATATATAGCCCTACGCATATGCATTAGGACATAAGGGGGTGGGGTTGCACCCCTGCACCCCGTTCTAACCTTAGTGAATACTGCTATAGCTTTGGTCAGATCTGTTGCTACTGACCCCCGGCTGTTGCCGTCCCCCTCGGTAAGACTACCGTGTACACAAGTCCCCAACGGAGCGAACTTAGGTTTGGAACACCATCGGTCAAGGGTTTCGCCCCTGGGCTTTGTTCAACCAACAGGGTTATTGCTGGATTTAACTTGCGATTTAGCAATGATGGGGAAAAGTTATGTCATTCTGGATCTACTCCAATTTGCACACATTCACGCTTAAATCGCCGGGTTCGATCGCACTGAAAGCACCGTAACACGCGATGCGTAGAGTTTTTACAGGCAGGACAGACAGATGGACGATAAGTTAATGCTCATGATTCCTGGTCCAACACCAGTACCAGAACAGGTTTTACGCGCCCTTGCTAAACATCCGATTGGGCATCGGAGTGGCGATTTTGGCAAAGTGATTGCTGAAGTGACCGCAGGGCTGAAGTGGTTGCACCAGACCCAAAACGATGTGTTGACCCTGGCTGCCAGTGGTACTGGAGCCATGGAAGCGGGCATTATCAACTTCCTTAGCCCTGGCGATCGCGTCTTAGTCGGTAACAACGGTAAGTTTGGCGAACGCTGGGCAAAGGTATGTCAGGCGTATAGCTATGCGGTTGAGGAAGTCAAGGCTGAATGGGGCAAACCCCTCGAACCTGAAGAGTTTCGCACCAAACTAGAAGCAGACACTAACAAAGAAATTAAGGCAGTCATTGTCACTCACAGTGAAACCTCAACTGGAGTTCTCAACGATCTACAAACCATTAGCCGTTATGTGAATGCTCATGGCGCGTTGATGATCGTGGATGCCGTGACTAGCCTCGGTGCTACCAGCGTACCAATGGATGAATGGGGACTGGATGTTATCGGTTCCGGTTCGCAAAAAGGCTTTATGTTGCCCCCTGGGTTAGGGTTTGTTGCGGTCAGTGCAAAAGCATGGGAGGCTTACGCGACTGCTAAATCACCCCGGTTCTACCTGGATTTGGGCAAGTATCGCAAGGAAACCGCTAAAAACAGTAGCCCCTTTACCCCTCCGGTCAATATGTTCTTTGGCTTACAAGTAGCCTTGCAAATGATGCAGAAGGAAGGACTTGATGCTATTTTTGCCCGTCATCATCGGCACATGAGAGCCACTCGTGCAGCGATGAAGGCGTTGGGCTTGCCCCTCTTTACATCTGACGCAGTAGGTAGCCCAGCTATCACAGCCGTTGCCCCGGTGGATGTCGATGCAGAACAAATTCGCTCCATCATGCGGAAACGGTTTGATATCGCTTTGGCGGGTGGACAAGACCATCTCAGTGGCAAGATCTTCCGGGTGGGACATTTGGGCTTCGTTAGCGATCGCGACATCTTGACCGCAGTCGGCGCACTCGAAGCTACTTTGCAAGAACTGGGATATCAAAATGCCACTCTGGGGGCTGGCACAACGGCAGCGGCTCAAGTGTTGACTCAATCCTGACATCTACTTGCAATCGGAGTTCTGGCTGGGGATTGTGGTGATTAAACCGCAGACCTTAGCGTGAGTCTTTAGACAAACGCTATGAGGGCAAAACCGCTTCCCGTTAGGTTGATCACTCCCTGAGGTTCTGTAGCTCTCGAATGCCGGAGTCCGTCCTAGATTTGTCAAGTTTCTACCCCGAATTGACTTGTATAGCCATAGCCCCATTCGATGGGGCGGAGGCGAGTCAGGAAGTTCCCCAGCATCAGTGTTTGAGCCACTACGGATAACAACTCTTAAATGCAAAAGAGCGAGTCGTAATTGACTCGCTCTCTTTTTGCTTGGGTTTGCGTTTGAAATTGCAGATATTTTATTTTTCCGAGGCGTTTATTTCGTTGTCGTATCACATCAGCAATAATGTGCAGCCGACTTAACATCAATGGGTACTCCTGGAAATTGGGGACTTCAAGCCGTCTCTAGCCAATCATAGATACGATCGAGCTGTTCTAACGTAACCAAGCCGTATTGCCACAAAATCATGGGCAATGGTCCTGGATCTTGCTCAAGATGCCGGAGGGCGATCGCGATTTGAGAAGGCGAAATTGCTAATTCGTCTTGAAGAAATTGAAGAAATCGAGAGTGTTTTGCAGGCGTCATTCCTAATATTCACCTCCTAAAGAAGTTCACTAATTTTTGCAATCGAAACAGACCTGACTATTGACCTATTGTGGAGTATCCAAACTTCTCGGATGAGAAATCAGAGCCACTCTTTGATCTGTCATGATGCCAGTAAGGGAACTTGCCCTTAACAAAGACAGTCAACAGATCAGCCGCAATAAAGAGCTATTTTCCAGTGAAATAGACAATCGTTATCGTTGCAATTTATCTATCTGCTGTTTCAGTATTTAGACAAACGACAACGGATTAGATGACTATCTGTAAAGCAGCCTTTCCGCTCGGATTTAGGTCATGTACCTGAGGATAGTTAAGTTCAATCCTGAACCCCTTTTGTTTTGACTAATCAACTAATTGACAAGTCAAACCCAGGTGAAGGAGGGGATTGAATGACAGCGTTACGCATCATTAAACTGCCAACGCTGACTTTAACCTTCCGCGAGAGTACTCCTTTTTTTAATCGTGCTTAAGGGAATACTCGTGAAATCCAGGAGATTCTTAAGAAACCTGAAAGGCAATCTGTCTCTTAAGTTACATCCGGAAAGTTAGATTAACAAATCCTCAAGACTGTGTATAGTCTTTCCCTAATAAATTCACAGAAGTTTCCAATAACTTTTGTAAATGTAAAAAATATCCTGTTTGACTTAGTACAACTGGTCGTAAATAAGGGTGAAAATTTGGGGTGCAGGGTTGGAACCCCTGGATGGGGAAACATCCCCCACACCCCACTGGTTTTATTGCCAGACCCTACCTGTGAATAACAGTACCTAACGTCAGTTCGGTTTAAGAGCCCGGCGAATGAATTCGCGGCTACTAGTGTTGCGAACACAACGTTCTGCAATGTAGGGGGTTCGGGGGCTTCGCCCCTAAGAAGGGGTGAAACCCCTTCACCCCTTTCAAACCTTATTTTTTGCTGTATTAGAGGAAATCCGCCGACGCGGACTATGGAAAATGCAGGATTTGACGAACCGACGCAGGTCGGTTTTGCTCTGATAGAGGCGGTTTTAACCGCCGAAATCCTTATCCCGAATTCACGTTACTTAGGATTGTGGACTTAATGTGGACTTAATAAATCTGCAAACGGTACGGGTGGGTTTAGCAGACTAATCTCTGCTCTGCCATGGATTTGACGGCAAAACCCACCTCTACCAAATATCGAACTTATTTAATTCCCATTCCTCAGGAGAGGGCACTATCCCTCCTACTGAGTATTGTTAGGAGCAGGCAACGTGCGAATGGTAATGCGATCGCCCACTTGTATCCCTAGCTCTGCCGCTCGTCCGCCCCGCAACTCAATCACCTGGTTGACAGGAACACCTGACTCATACAACGGGCAGGTGGGTGTGGTACAGGGAGCAGCATTGGCGGCGATCGCTTTGACCTCTCCGTTTAGCAGAAACAGCATATCTAACGGAATCAAGGTATTGCGCATCCAAAATTGAGCCGGACGGGGAAACGCAAACGGAAACAACATACCGCGATCGTCTGCGAGTTCCCGGCGATACATCAGCCCCATTGCCTGTTGTTCTGGTGTGCGTGCTACCTCCAGTTGAATACGCTGTCCTCGGATTTCGGCTTCTGCGGTGATGGGTAACATTTGTCCTGAACTGATATCCGATTCAGCAGAGGGAGATGGCGTTGCCGTCCCTTGAGCGACATCCGGGTTAACCGTCGTATTGGGAGAGGAGCACGCCAGCAATAGCAAGCTAAGCCCCAGGGTGACTCCAAATTGATAGGGACGGGTGGAACGAGTGAGGGAAAGCGGGAGTTGAACGGTCATCAGATAAACCAGAGGAGAGGTGGGTTGAAGGATCAGAAGGTTCCGTAATTCCTAACTCATATCACGTCCCTTCGGGGGTTGCTTCAGCACCATTTTAAATAAGGGTTGCAGTAATTGGGGTTTAGACCAAGCCAAAATCCCATTAGCTTTCACGCAGCACGTAACCCACTCCACGCACCGTTTGAATTAAGCGTTTCTCTCCTTCGTCTTCGATTTTGAGCCGCAGATAGCGAATGTAGACCTCGATCACGTTCGACTCTCCCAAAAAGTCGTATCCCCAGACATTTTCGAGGATCTGCTCACGAGTGAGCACCTCACGAGGGTGCTCCATCAGGTATTTCAGGAGTTCAAATTCCTTCATGGTCAAGTCAACGATGCGCTCATTGCGGAAAGCCCGACGGGTTGCCAGGTCAAGCATCAGATCGGCAAACCGGAGTTGTTCGTTGCTGGTGACTTCAGGTTGTAAATAAAGCTTGACCAGTTTGAGAAATTCTTCGCTGCGATAGGGCTTTAAGAAGTAATCATCTGCACCGGCTTCTAAACAGGCGATACGGTCGTCGATGCTATCACGTGCCATGAGCAACAAAACGGGTACTCGCGCCCCTCCCGTCCGCAACCGCTCGACCAAAACCAAGCCAGACTCGCCCGCTAACATCCGGTCGATGACGATCAGCGAGGGTTGAAACTCCTGTGCCTGGTGAAGACCTGTGGCTGCGTCATAGGCGATCGCCGTTTCATACCCTGACTCTCGTAAATCAGCACTGACATGCTGAGCCAGCGTTTCATCCGCCTCAATGAGAAGCACACGAGGACTATAATCCAGGTCACCTGAAGTCATAATCATTCAGAGAATAAGTATTAATACCCTGTTGTGACATGCCTCATCACCATAGCACTTCCCCCAGCTGTATAGATCCTGGGCTTGAATTTTTTAATGGTATAGCAACCGCAGGGTTGGTTCGGGCGGAATGCAGGGGTGGAACCTCTAACTGAGAGCCAACCCTCCAAATCCTCTTGTCTCAATGGTTTTGACAGTTACTACCGAATTCATCGCCCCACCCGCAAATTTTGAAGGTAAGCCCCAGGGTCTTGAGCTACCCAGCCTAAATCAGAGTTAGAACGTACCTCAAATCGCAGATACGGCTCTCTGGCAGACCCGGTTGCACCGACTGTACCGATGCGATCGCCCGCTCTTACGGCTTGTCCTATCTGGACGTCAATCGTCGCCAGTTGAGCATAACGGGTTTGTAAGCCTTCGTTGTGGTTAATCACGATCAGATTGCCATAGTTCCCCTGATTAGCAGCAAAGGCAATGACCCCATCCCCGGTTGCCAGAACAGGTGTGCCTGCTGCTGCGGCTAACCGGACTCCGCTGTGAAACACCACCTCGCCTGAACTCGGATCAACCTGCCAGCCATGCCCCACCACGACTGGAACGACGCTCGGCAATGGATAACCCCTCAGTACGCGACTGGTTTGCCCCGCTACACTCGCCGGAATCGGGTTGGGTGACCAGTTGACCCCCGGCACAAACACCACTCGCGGAGCCGTCTGACAACCATTGATTTCAAACAACACATCGGCTCGAACACCATAGGTTGTGGCGATGTCACGCCAGGTGCGTCCGGTGGGCACCTCCACCCGAATGCCGTTGTAAGGCGGAATGAGAATCTCCGTTCCTACAGGGGCAGAACCACTCCGCAGAACAGGATTCATCCCCATGAGTGTCTCTGGAATTAGATCAAAGCGTTGGGCGATCGATACTAAGGTTTCTCCTGGTTGAATGCGATGGCGGGTCACCCGTGACAGAGCGGGTTGGGGGCAAAGTGAATCAGTTTGCTTTAACGCGATCGCCCCATCTGGGGAATTGCGTTGCATTGCCTGACTGTTGCCACTCAAGAGCAACCAGACCAGGACTGAACTACCTAACAACCAACGCCACACATTCATCATTTGCAGAAGCCGATTAGCAATTATCTACTCCAAGATAGCGATTTCCAGATAAAACTCTCCACTGCCCGACTCCCCATTCCCTTTTGTGTACTGTTTCCATGGGGTCAATTAAAATAGAGGGGTCTGTAAAGACACTTCTTTAAAGAATGACTTTTTTTAGCATGGTAGGAAACCATTGCTGCGATTGCCCCGACTTATTATGAAAAAAGAAACCATTGGCATGTCTTTCAAGCAACTGGGTATTTATGCAGCAGTATTAGCGGCCGGTGGTGCTGCTGGGTTAGCAGGTGGTTACTATCTCAACGCTGAAAACCGCCCTAGTCAAGACACCGTCCTTTCCGCCGCACTTGAGCCGCCAGCACAGCCACCCCAACCCTTACCAACAACATCAGTGGTGGTGCAAAACAACCCCAACTTTATTGCAGATGCGGTTGAAAAAGTGGGTCCGGCGGTGGTGCGAATTGACTCCGAGCGAACGGTGACCGGACAAGTGCCTGACCCGTTGCAAAACCCTTTCTTCAGACGGTTTTTTGGGGATGAGGCTCCTATTCCTCCTCAGGAGCGGGTTGAACAGGGAACAGGGTCTGGGTTTATTCTCACAGCGGATGGTCACGTTGTTACCAATGCCCATGTGGTTGAAGGAGCCGATACGGTCATCGTCACACTCAAGGATGGGCGCGAGTTTGAGGGGCAAGTTGTAGGCACAGACCCCGTCACTGATGTGGCAGCGATCAAAATTGAGGCAACTAACTTGCCAACGGTGACTCTGGGGAACTCAGAGAATTTGATTCCAGGTCAGTGGGCGATCGCCATTGGTAACCCCCTTGGATTAGACAATACCGTCACCGCAGGCATCATCAGTGCGACGGGTCGCTCTAGCTCTCAGGTGGGCGTGCCCGATCGCCGCGTGCGCTTTATTCAAACCGATGCAGCCATTAACCCCGGCAATTCCGGAGGTCCACTCCTCAACGATCGCGGCGAGGTGATCGGCATCAACACCGCCATTCGTGCCAACGCCCAGGGGCTAGGGTTCGCCATTCCGATTGAAACCGCTAAGCGTATCACTGAACAGCTTTTTTCCAATGGTCGGGTGCAGCATCCCTATCTGGGGATTCAAATGGTGGATCTCACGCCTAACCTGCGCGACAAAATTAACCAGGACTCCACCAAGTTTGGTTTTAAAGTCACCCTGGATGAGGGGGTGTTGATTATTGAAGTGCTCCCCAACACGCCTGCGGCTCAGGCAGGTCTACAGAATGGGGATGTGATCTTAAAGGTAAACGGAACAGCAGTAACAACCGCCTCTGAGGTTCAAGAGCAGGTTGAGTCAAGCACGATTGGTGAGGTGTTGACGATGGAGGTCAACCGCAATGGGCAGACGCAAACCCTTGAAGTGCGTCCGGGAACGTTGCCTGCCAATCCAGACAATTAATGTGAAATTTGCCAAATTAAGACAAAAGGTTGAACTGGGCGATCGCCTAGCCCAGTCAACCTTTATTTCAATAGAGACAGAGATTAGACCTCAAAGTCGTCGCTTTGAGGGTCGCGATTGAGGGAACTTGAGCCTGTCAGGCTAGACTCTAATTCCATCCGCTGTTCCATACGGCGGAGGAAATAACCTGTCATCATTGCGGAAGCCAGCAAACCAGCCAGGTTGTCGCGATCGGTTGTGATCTGCACTCCAAAATCTTCAGCAGGCAGAACTCCAACCAAACCTTGTACGTTTTGAGAAATAATCTGCTTGATTTCTGGGCTAACAGACCTAGCAACTCTCTCTAAAATCTCAGGTGACTGATGTTGAAGGTACTTCAACAGTTGGTTGCTCTGAGTACTCTCAGTGCTGTTGCTGAAAAAGTCGGCGCTGTCAGGGTTAAAGACCATAGAAGCCCTATGTATATTTAACTGATTAGACCTATTGTTACATTTATATTTGCTAGTGTGACCAGTGTTCTTACTCAGAACATGATTGATCTACCTTTTGGGCGACTGATTTGCATTAAAAAAAGTAACTCAATCTGGATTAAGATGTAGAGCTATCAAAGGGTTGAGGCAATTTATCAACCTGGAAATATTGGTAGAATTTATCTGTCACTTGAAGGACTAATGATCGGCTATCCGCTTTCCGCCGTTTCCGAACGAGTCCTAATTCCACCAATTCTGGGACATGTTGATAAATCCCTGACCCTCGAATTTCGACCAAATCGGTTTGGGTAATGGGTCCTTTGAGGGCGATCGCGGCTAACGTTCTTAATGCCCCAACACCTAAATCTAACGGCACGAGGGAATTGACCAACTCGCGAAACGACTCACGCAACTGTAAGCAATAGCCCTCTGGCGTCTCAACCACCTCTAACGCGGTTTCCCGATGCGCGTAGTCGTTCATCAACTCAATTAGTCCCTCCTCCGCCGCTTTGCGATCGCACCGGGCAAACTCGGCAATTTTGGCGATCGGCAGAGGTTGGGCTTTGAGATAGAGAATGGCTTCAATCGTGTTCGCGAGACGGGTCATAAGGGAAAAAGCAGGAGGCAGAGGATAGAAAAGTGAAGGGGTCAAGGGTGGAATGTAGGATGCGGTTAGCGATAGCGTAACGTACTGTGAGGCAATCAGTTATTACATCACAGACAAGGGCGAATCGCCATTCGCCCGTACAAAGAGTCATGATTCAAGCGTTTTTAGTCTAAGTTTCGTCCTGTGAGTTCTACAAAGATATCTTCCAGATTGGAGGGGCGCACCATCATTCCGGCTTTGTTGGGCTGCTGCTCCAGGTAAGTGTTGGCTTCGTCCATCGTGGGGAAGAATTTATAATCCCAGCGATCGCCCGCTTGTTTCATCACCAACCCCTCGCCGTGCTTTTGGCGGAAGTCTGTCAGGGTGCCAATTTCAATCAACTTGCCACCGTCCATGATGCCGATGCGATCGCACAGATATTCCACTTCTTCCATGTAGTGGGTTGTCAGGAGGATGGTCATACCCTGCTGGTTGAGTCCCTTAATAATCTCCCAAAGGCGGCGGCGAGTCTGGGGGTCTAGCCCAACGGTGGGTTCATCGAGAAATAGAATTTGAGGCTGATGTAATAAGGCTCTAGCGATTTGCAGGCGACGTTTCATCCCACCGGAGAGGGTCTTCACCAGATCGTTACGGCGATCGGCTAGCTCGACATACTCTAACCAGCGATCGATCTCCCTCTGTCGTTGGGGATTGGGGATGTGATGCATCCGTCCATGAAACTCCATGTTTTCCCACACCGACAGATCTACATCAACGCTGGTTTGTTGCAACACCACCCCAATTTGTTTTTTGACGAGAAAGGGCTGACGCACCACGTCATAGCCAGAAATCGTAATATCGCCCTGGGTTGGCTTGGTCAAAGTCGTCAACATGCGGATGGTGGTAGACTTTCCTGCCCCATTGGGACCCAACAAGCCAAACACCTCACCCGGTTGAATAGAAAAGCTCAGGTCGTTAACAACAGGGGTGTTATTGTAAACCTTGTGAACGTTTTGCAGCGCGATCGCAACGGTCATGATATGAAATCGAAAACAAATCTTAACTCCACGGTACAACAGAATTTAGAGCGGAAGGTCAAGAGAGCACAGAAAAGTGATCCGTGCTCCGTATGGAATTGAATCCTCAAGCGGTGTTGTGACATCTATCAGCCGCAGCTTGGTAATGAAACTGAGTTTTGCAAAGCATTGCATTCACTTGTTCTATTAATTCTCCCTGTTACGCTTAAATCTAGCTCTCTTTCCCATCTACGCATGACGACATCTAGTAATCCTGGTTCATCTAAATCGGCTGCAACTCAACAAGCACTAGAGGCGATCGCCAAATTTGAGGGGTCGTCTAAACCGGGTGTGTGGCAACACCTCGACAAAAAAACGATTTTGGCGGAGATGCGATCGCGGGTGAATGACCCCTTCAAAATCAATCAAGGACAACAGCCATTTTGTGGTCCTACCTCCGTTTTGTTTGAGTTAGTGCGAAAACAACCCCTGCGCTATGTCGAAATGTGTCGCAGCTTGTTTGAGGAAGGTTCCCTGAAAGGCAAGACCAAGACCATTCCTGCGCCCGATCGCCTGCGAGACTCCAGCAAAGGCAATCTGCTGATGGGGCAAGTCGATTGGATGGTGTTGGCGACCCTGCGACAGGCCGAAAGTCTGATTTTTCCAGTTGACCCCGATGCCCCCAGTATCATCCGTAACCTGAGCGGCATGAGCTTTTCCTGGGAGATGAGTGGCTGGACTTCTGAAATTCTGGGTTACAACCAGATCAACTACAGCACAGCCTTTCGTAAGGGCGATTTGTTTGCCCTGCGAGATGCCAACAATATCGTCAAGCTGGGGGGAGTTGGGTTTGCTCTGATTACGGCTCAGGGCTTACTCGGCACCGCATCCACCACTGAAGCCGATATGCCCCTCTCATTGCCCAACCACTGGGTCGCTCTCCTGGGCAACGTCCAGGTAAAAGATGGTCGGGTCAGCTTCGATGTCTATTCCTGGGGCAAGAAAATGCCAGTAAACGTCACCGAAGACAACTTTGAACGCTCCTTCTGGGGCATCGTGACGGGAATGATGTAGGAAAAATCAAGGATAAAGAATAAGGGACGAAAGATAAAAAGTACTCTGCTCAAAGGATTTCATTCCTTCGTTCTTTGACCTTCATCCTTTAGCCTTTATCCCCTATCCTTCATCCTTTATCCTTCATCCTTTATCCTTTATCCTTCATCCTTTATCTTCCATCCCTCATCGCTATAGCTGTGGTACGTTCATCCCGCGTTGCACGGCAGGACGGGCTGCTACAGTTTCGACCCACCGTTTGAGGTTGGGGTGCTCGTCAAGCGTTAAACCCTGAAAGTTGTAGATGGCAACCCAGGGGTAAGTCGCTATGTCAGCGATCGAGTAGTCCCCACAGATGTACTCGTGGTCTTGCAATTGCTTGTCGAGCACCCCATAAAGGCGCAGCGTTTCCTTTTCGTAGCGGTTGATGGCGTAGGGAATCTGTTCAGGGGCAAATTTTTTGAAGTGGTTGAGTTGTCCAAACATCGGACCTACACCTCCCATCTGAAACATCAGCCATTGCAACACGTTGAAGCGGGCTTTTGCTTCAGTAGGCAGAAGTTGCCCTGTTTTTTCTGCCAAATAAATCAAAATTGCACCCGATTCAAATACGGTGATGTCAGCATCGTGATCGACGATCGCCGGAATTTTGCTATTGGGGTTGATCGCAACGAACTCTGGCGTAAACTGGTCGTTTTTACGAATGTCGATGACATGAGTCTGGTAGGGCAACCCCACCTCTTCGAGCATCACCGATGCTTTGCGCCCATTGGGAGTCGTAAACGTGTAGAGATCAATCATGAGTATGGGTTGTGAGTGAAATTGCTCAAGTGAAATCTTATGGGAATGACGTAAAGCTCTGCTTAAGGCATCACGATCACTTGAGTGCCGGGAGTAACCATATCGTAGAGTTGACGGACATGTTCATTTAACATGCGAATGCAGCCATGGGAGACAGCCTGCCCGACAGATTCTCGGTTGGGAGTGCCGTGAAAGCCAATGTAATCTTTGCCATCTGTCCAGAAGGCAATCCACCGCTCACCGAGGGGATTGGTGGGACCGGGGGGAACTAGCTCTCGTGTCAGGGGGTTTGTCCAACCGGGGTTAGTAACCATTTCCATCACTTGAAAGTTTCCGGTGGGGGTTTCCCATCCTTCTCTGCCCACAGCAACCGGATAGCTGATTTGCGGTTCATTGCCACGATAGACGTAGACACGCCGTTCGCCTAACCGCAACACGAGTCGTAACTCATAGCGCGATGGATCTGGCAGGTCAGGTCGCAGCGGTGGCACCTCCAGCACAGGCAGTTGTGGCTGAAGCACGAAATTGGAGCGGCTAATCTGAGCAGGATTGTTGGGTAAATCAGATTGAGCGCGACTGTCTTGCAAGCCAACGCTTTGAGAATCTATGGCTTGAGGACTGTCAACATACCCTGCGAAGGCTGCCTGCCCCTGTGCCTTGGGCTGAAACGAAACCAGGGCGATCGCCCCTACTAAACCAGTGAATAACAACTGATAAAACTGCCGACTCCTCATTGCACTCTAAAACCGAAACCTACCTCAATACTCTGATCACTACAAACTCGCCGCTTAAGGACAATTACCACCGGGCTGGCGGGAATCGGTTTGGTGTCGTGTTGGGTGCAGCACTGGGGCGGGTCGTTGGAGATGCCGTCGGACGATTTGCTGGAGGTGCAGTATTGGGTGTTGTGTTAGGCGCAGCCGTCGGGGGAGCCGTCAGAGGTGCAGCTGGGGTGCGGGTCGTTGGAGAAGCCGTTGGGGTGGCTGTTGGAGTCGTCAGAGGAGTAGCGGTTGCCGTTGGGGATGGAGAGGGAAAGGGAGCCGTTGTCGGAGAAGCCGTTGGAGTGGCAGTTGGCGGTGTTTGCAGGGGAGTGGCCGTTGGTGTGGTGGTTGGAGCGATCGTCGGTGCAGTGGTTGGAGCAGTGGTTGGCGTGGTGGTTGGTGGCGTTTGAATCGTGCCCTGTGCAATGGGTTGGGCTACAGAGCGTTGAATCCTCCACGTCAACTGAGGCAGGGTGCCAGCCGCAATACCAAAGACTGTGGCAGCAGCAACAAAAGCCCCACTCACCGTTTGAAGCCATTCCTTGTTCATACTTTGCTCACTCCTCTTCACTCAGGTAAGGGCTGCGTCAGAATTATGCTGTCAACAATACGCTGAAAATATTTTAAGAGCTATGTTTCTAGAGACGTATTTCGAGCGGAAGATACACCACGAAGTATATCGCTTTGATCAGCCAGTTTAGGACAAGGACAATGCTCAAACATTGATTCTGAGAGAGCTTCTTGACTCGCCTTTGCCTCATCAAATGCGGCTACAGCTACACAAACGCACTAGTCGCGAATACAACTCAAATTAACGTCTCCGTCAACGGAGTTGCCGTTTTGCCAGTTGCTTCGCTTGAGAGCCCCATTGGCGGAAATAAAGGTTCCCTGACCATGGCATCTGCCATTGCGAAACTCACCGATATAGCGATCGCCCCCTGCAAATGAGAGGGTTCCTAATCCATTAAAAGCATTATTTTGAAATTGTCCAAGATAATTGCTGTAGTTTGTGTTTGCAGGATAGGTGTATTGACCACAACCACTAAATTCGCCGTTTTGAAATCCCCCGTCATAGCGACTGCCATTGGGGAAGAGCAACGTTCCCTGGCGATCGCTCGGCAAGTTTCCCTGTAGTCTGCCAAAGTACTGCGTGCCATCCGGGTAGATCAGCGGATTAACGAGTTGAGTTTTGGGCTGAAATGCCTGACAGGGCAGATTGAGCAACAACACCTTTGACAAAGACTGCTGCGCCGGAGTGAAGACCGTCCTCAACCCGGTCATCTGTACCAGTGAGGGGTGCCCAATCGGTAAGACCCTAAACAGGGCGGGGATGCCGATGATGAGGGCTACCACCGCGCCAATACCGAGCCAGGCCGGTTGATGGGTCAGGCGAGCCAGGGAGAGGGGCGATCGCCCCTTTGTCTTTGACGTGGATGAAAGTGGGTCAGGGTCAATGCGAGTCGGGGGAAGGGGGTGCGTAACTGGCGAGATAGCGGCAGGTCGGTCTAGAGGCATGACCACGGGCGTAGACACAACCTTCTCAGGCACTTGTTCTTCTGGCAGTGGTTCAAATGGGTCAACGGTTGCATCTTCAAGTGGTGATGCTGCTGAGGGGGGTGATGTTGTACCTCCATTCACCCATGCACCAGACCCAGACTGGACGGGTTGTGCGGGTTGCCCCGATGGCGGTGATCCCGATTGCGCTGATTGCCCCGATATTACAGTTGGCGTATCCTCCGTGACCTCCTCAAGCTGTGTTACTGCCATCAACGGTTGGGATGGGTTGGCTAAGTTGGTGACGGATGTTTCTAATGGACGGACTAAGTCTGTAGCAATGACTGGGTTGGTAACGCCTCCATTGGGCGCGGGAGCCAGTGGAGATGGAGGTTGGCTCAACCGGAGAGCTTTAGCCGCACTCATGGAGGCAACGTCTGGTGGAGCGTGAGACTCGACTTCAGCCAACAAATCCGGATGGCGTGTAAATAGCTCATCGAGAGCTTGCAGCACCTCGGTTGCTGACTGATAGCGATCTTTGAAGTGATAGCGCACCAGGCGATCGAGAATGGCAGCCAGATCGGGTCTGATCTGCTGTGCCCAGGGTTGCCAGACTAGTTCTCCCGTCTCGACATCATCTTGCAACTGCCCCGGCAACAGCCCAGTTGCTGCTTGTAAGCTGATGATGCCCAGTGCATAGAGGTCGCTGTTGGGTCGAGGTTTGCCGTGATTTTGTTCGGTGGGCATGTAGCCCGGTGTCCCGACAGCGATCGTAATGTTGGATTGTCCTGTGTTTGAGCGTTGTGTGCGAATCTGTTTAACAGTGCCAAAGTCAACCAGCACCAGCCTTTGATCGGGTTGTCGTCGAATCAAATTTTCGGGCTTGATATCCCGATGAATTACCCCGCATTGATGCACAAATTCCAAAACACTGAGGGCATCCCGCAGCAGTTGGCAGACCTGCGCTTCAGACCAGCGATACCCCATTTGTAGCTCGTGGGTGAGGGTGTGTCCCTCGATGAGATCTTGTACGAGGTAAAACTCTCGCTCTTCTTCAAAGTAGGCAAGCAGGCGAGGAATCTGGTCGTGGGTGCCTAATTTCTCTAAAATCTCGGCTTCAGTCGAAAACAAACGTCTGGCGTTTTCGAGGAACTTGGAGTCGCTGCTGGCGGGTCTGAGATGTTTGACAACACAACGGGGGTTGCCGGGACGACGAGTGTCTTCAGCAATGTAGGTTTGTCCAAACCCTCCTTTTGCTAGAGTTTGAACCACACGGTAGCGTCTGTCTAATAAACTGCCTGGTTTTAGGGTTGCCATCTAAGCCCAAATAACAGCAACTCTAACCATATTAACTATCATTTTCACCAGTTTCGATTCAAAGGTGAAGGTTAAACGGTAGATTATCCAACCCTTTCAAGAATTTTTTCTCAAAAGAACGCAGGAACTGATCTGTTTTTGGCTCTTTTCATGTGGCTCTGGTATAGAGCGTGAGGCAGGTTCTGACTTATTGGCTCATCCTTTGGGATGAAGTGTAGCCCTATCAGAAGCCTTAAGCTAAGTAGTCGTTTTTCTTCGTTTGAGGCAGATTTGCTGATTCACTCATCCTGAAAAGCGATCGCCCACACACCCCTGCCATTTATGCTGCATCGGTATCTCCGTAATCTTTTTCTCCGGCGTCATAGAACCTGGCTGACCAGCATTGGCATTAGTGCTGCGTTGTTAGACCCCCTTCTATCGCCTGTCTTGGCGCAATCCTATCAAATCCCCGATCGAGAAGTCAGTTGTGAAGTATTGGTAGTCGGTGGAGGATTGGCGGGAGCTGCTGCTGCCTATGAGGGGCTATTGGCAGGGCGAACGGTTTGTCTGACTGAAATTACCGATTGGGTGGGTGGACAGATTTCATCTCAAGGCACCTCAGCACTGGATGAACGCCCAACGCAGCGATCGCTCTCCTTTTATCCACGCGGTTATCTCGAATTGCGGAACCGGATTCAACGTCACTATCGTCAAACCGACCCTGGAGATTGTTGGGTGAGCGAAACCTGCTTCATGCCAGAGGATGGGCACGAGATTTTGTATGACATCCTGCGGGATGCAGCGCGACAGGGCAGAGGTGAACTGAAGTGGTTTCCCTCGACGGTGATTAAGACGCTGGATAGCTCCGGTTCGCAAATTCAGGGGGCGATCGCCATTCAACATCGCCCAGCAGCAGGTGCGCCTCCGCTCAATACGTTGCCACTGTCGCAAACCATTGAGGATTGGTATCGCTACGAAGATTCGGCTCAATTTGAGAAGACCGTGATTCGGTTTGTGCCGCAGCAACCCAGGCGATCGCGCAATCAGGCGCAACAGCCACGACCCGCCGAGTGGTATGTGATCGACGCAACTGAGACAGGTGAAATCATTGCCTTAGCCGATGTGCCCTATCGTCTGGGCATTGATGCGCGATCGCACCTGGAACCCTCGTCCTCCAGTTCGACGAACGATCCCTACTGCACCCAGGGCTTCACCTACACCTTTGCGATGGAGGCGACCGAACAGCCGCAAACTCATGTCATGCCCTCCTTCTACCCGCAATATCAGCCCTACTACAGCTACGAGTTGCCCCGATTAGCCGACTTTGAGTTGGTGTTTACCTACCGCCGCATCTTCAGTGCAGAGGAACCACCAGAGGGTCGCCGCTCGATTCAGGACTATGAGGTGAATCCGGGCGACATCTCCATGCAGAACTGGACGTGGGGCAATGACTATCGACCGGGCACCGCTCAGGACAACCTGGTCTACAGCCGTGACCAACTCCAGGCGACGGGACAACTCTCGCCTAATGGCTGGACGGGTGGGTTACGGACGGAAACCCTCCGCAGAGCCGAAGAACATGCACTGGGTTACTTCTACTGGTTGGTGGCGGGAACGACCGACTCTCAACTGGGTGAAGGGGTAAAACAACTCCACCCCAACAACCGCTATCTCAGTGGCTTGAATTCTCCCATGGGGACAGTTCACGGGCTATCCAAATATCCCTACATGCGAGAGGGTCGGCGAATTATCGGTCGTCCGACCTCCAGTTATTCCCAGGGCTTTATGGTGTGGGAGATTGACATCTCGCGTCGCGACTATCGGGATCCCTATTACCAACAGACACTTGCCCCAAACACGTATCGAAGTCTGCTGATAGCGATCGCCGGATTAGAGGCAACCTCAATTGTCGGTGGGACGCGACCCATTGAGCAGGCAACTCGACGGACGCGATCGACTATCTATCCCGATTCCGTTGGTATTGGGCACTATGCGATCGACTTTCACCCCTGCATGACCCTGTCACCACCAGAAGCTCCTGGCAACACTGAGCGGGCGGGTGAACGGCGCGGAGCAGGTAACGCCTATCCGTTCCAGATTCCACTGCGGGCTATGATTCCCCAAAAGATTGATAACCTGCTGGTTGCAGGCAAGAGCATTGCCACCAGTCATATTGCGGCGGCTGCCTATCGGGTTCACTCCTTTGAGTGGTCATCGGGATCTGCTGCCGGAAATACGGCTGCCTTTGCCCTGGAACAGGGCATCCTGCCCTACCAACTGGTGGATCAACTGCCATCACGAGAGCCTCAACTGGAGGTATTGCAGCAACGACTCCAGCAGCAAGGCAACCCCACAGCATTCCCCAATACATCTGTGTTTAATGAGTCGTGGGAAGGGTGGCAGTAGAAGCGGGAAGGGAAAAAAGAAGAAGGGATAAAAGGAATGGGGAGTGATGGGGTGATGGAGTGATGGGTTGCAATTCCCTCCCCTACTCCCTCACTCCTCACTTCAAGTTAGACTGATAAGGTGGAGTATTGATGTATTTTTGTTAAGTCGCTTTTAGATCAATTGCTTATGACGACGGTAAAAGTAGCAACCTATGCAATGGCAACTGCGCCCACGGTGGCTCCCGATAAGTCTAGCCAAGTGACTCGCAAGCCTTATCCCAACTACAAAGTCATCGTGTTAAATGATGATTTCAATACCTTTGAGCACGTTGCTGCGTGTTTGATGAAATATATTCCCTGTATGACAAGCGATCGCGCCTGGGACCTAACGAATCAGGTTCACTTTGAGGGGCAGGCGACGGTTTGGGTCGGTCCTCAAGAGCCAGCAGAGCTTTATCACATGCAGTTGAGCCGTGCCGGGTTGACGATGGCTCCGTTAGAACAGGCGTAGGTATTGGACAAGAGGTGGTTCCCTCAGCCCTCAGCACTTCCTAATAAATTTCGATCTGCTCGATGCGGCGGAAATCTCGCTCGACCTCATACCACAGGGCTTTGTTGTGGGGATCGGTGCGCAAAGCCTTTTTGAGGTAAATCCGGGCTTTCTCCGATTGCTTGGCGTCTACCAGATGTCGCCCAAAGCGTTGATAGGTGATGGCTTGCCACTGCCGCACTTCGGTGTCGTTGGGCAAGCGTTGCGCTAACCCCTCTACCAGGGCGATCGCTCTAGGATAACGCTGTGCTCGTAACAACCGTTGCAACTGCTCATAGGAATTTTGTTTGAGGTCATAGTCCGTTTGCGAGATCTCAGGGTTGCGCTCAATCGGCGGAGCTTTGCGCGTGATTTTGACCTGTGCTGGTGATTTAGATGCCGCAGATTTAGCTGTGGAGGGGGAAGGCGATCGCGTCTTGGAAGAGGTTGATGATGAGGCAGCCGATGGGGTGGATTTCGGTTTTGCCTTACTCCCCTTCTCATCAGAAGTTTGCTTGGGTTGAACCGCCTCCATCAAGATTCGGTAGGCTTCGCTCAGTTGAATAAATTTTTCTTTTGCCTGCTGCTGATTATCAGGATTGACATCCGGGTGATATTGCCGTGCCAAACGCCGATAAGACGCTTTAATCTCATCATAAGACGCGCCAGTCCTCAACCCTAATAATCGATAACAGTCCGCCAGGTTCATTTGCTGAGAAAAAATGGCAGAATCATTCCAAATTCTGCCATCTCCTACGTAAAATTAACAGCTCGAACAGTAAATATGTCACTCTGAAACTGATCTTTAGGGAGTCTGTTCGACTACGCGATCGATCAGTCCGTATTCTTTGGCTTCGTCAGCCGACATGAAATAGTCGCGATCGGTGTCTTTCTGAATCTGTTCAATGGTTTTGCCCGTGTGGTGCGCCAACATTTCGTTGAGTTCGCTCCGCATCCGCAAAATTTGCCGAGCTTCGATTTCGATGTCAGTCGCCTGACCCCGTGCACCGCCCAGCGGTTGGTGAATCATGATGCGTGAGTGGGGTAGAGCTAACCGCTTACCACGGCTACCTGCTGCGAGCAGAAACGCACCCATCGAAGCCGCTAGACCAACACAGATCGTCACCACTTCGGATTTGATGTGCTGCATCGTGTCGTAGATTGCCATCCCTGCGGTGACAGAGCCACCGGGTGAGTTGATGTAGAGGTAGATGGGCTTGCTGGAGTCATCGGAATCGAGATAGAGCATATAGGCGACGATCGCATTGGCAATGCCATCATCGACTTCTTCTGCTAGGAAGATAATGCGCTCCCGAAAGAGCCGTTCATAAATGCTGATCCACTGCTCATAGGAGCTACCTGGAAGGCGATAGGGAACACTGGGGATACCGATAGGCATAGTTCTAAGGAGGGTAAGGAGTGTAGTGAATAGGAAGGAGTAGCCGTTGTCTCAAGACAGGGTACTGGCGAGCTTGGGTAGCTCTTTGGTGCTCTCTAAAACCCGGTCAATCAAGCCATATTCCTTCGCTTCTTGAGGAGACATATAAAAGGTGCGATCGGTATCCTTGAGAATTTTATCAACCGATTGCCCTGTCTTCTGGGAGAAGATATCCAAAATTAACGCCTTCTTCTCCAGCATCTCAGCAGCATTGACCTGAATATCCGTAGCTTGCCCCTGAGTGCCGAGTTTGGGTGTTTCCAAAGCAATCAGGGAATGGGGGAGACTGGCACGTTTTCCTTTGGAACCCGATGCCAGGATGAGAGCTGCCATCCCGACTGCTTGCCCTAAGCAGATGGTCAACACCTCTGACTTAATGTGTTGGATCGTGTCATACACCGCCAGTCCAGCCGTGATCGAAATCATTCCGGCAGTTACCGATGCCATGCCTGCGGCGATCGGGTCGCCCAGAGAATTGATATAGAGGTAAATGGGCTTACTCTGGTCTTGCGACTCCAGATATAACATTCCAGAAATGAGTGAGTTCGCCACGCCATCGGTCAGGGGCTGATTGAGAAACAGGATACGCTCCTGGCTCAGCCGTGTATAGATGTTGATCCATTGCCAGTAGGGGCTACCGGGAATGTTGTACGGGACTCGCAAAATATCATCAACAGGCATAGCAATGCTCTCAAACAGGTTAGATCAATGAAGGAACGGGAGTCGGCAGATCTTTAACCCCTTCTAAAACGCGATCGATCAGCCCGTATTCCTTTGCCTCCTGTGGGGTCAGGTAAAACATGCGATCGGTGTCTTTAGCAAGTTTTTCGGGGGACTGACCCGTATTTTTGGAGAAGATATCAAGGGTTGCGGCTCGGTTCGCCAAAACTTCTTTCGCCCGAATTTGAACATCGCTGGCCTGACTGCGTCCAAATCCTGTCTTGGGTTGATTGAGCACGATTGTGGCGTGGGGCAAGCTGGCGCGAAAGCCTTTGGTCCCAGCCGACAGGATCATGGCAGCTGTGCCCATGGCTTGACCGATGCAAATCGTATGGACGGGCGGCTTGATGTAGTTAATCGTGTCACAAATGGCAAAAGCTTCTGTTTCGTAGCCGATCGCCTCTCCGCCATACCAGGAAGTGCCTGTGGAGTTGATGTAGAAGAAGATGGGCTTCTCAGGATCGTCAAATTGCAGGTACAACAACTGAGCAATAATCAGCTTGGTGACATCGACCCCCATCTGACGCTTGTAGTCATCGGACGAGACGAGGGGCAACCCCAGGTAAACAATACGCTCCTTCAAAAGCAGCGAAGGGAGATCAGGTGGGGGAGTCCGGTAGTAGGCATCCCCACCATAGTAATTCGATTGAACAGCCTTAATTGAACTCATAGATTCAAACCGCCTGGGCAGTTGCCTGAAACAATGGCATTATTTCTAACATAGTAGCGTGAACCTAGAGTCGCTTTTGGATTTGGGCAGTTAGGGGTATCCGAACAGAGGGAGGAGGAGGAAGGATAAAGGATGAAGGATGAAGGATAAAAGAGAAGAAAGGATAAAGGATGAAGGATAAAAAAGAGAAGAGGCGCGATTTATCGCGTCTGTCCGAATAAAAGGTTGATCTCCCCGGTCTCTTGTTGAGCATCCTAAAAAGGGGTTGGATTTTCTATTACAGAGACCAGGGAGCTAGGAGAAAGTCACACATGGAGTTTATTAGCTGCTCAACAAATTTGACTCGATCTCGTTTATCAATTTCTCCTGGGTATTGGTTATTTTCTGCTGATCTGAGGATAATTGGATTAAAAAGCTTCTAACACCCTGATTAACTACCATGTCCTCTGGTAACATCAAGCTGACGATCGCCTTTATTGACCCTGACCTCGATTTGGACGAACGCGAGGAGCAGACGCAACGCTTCATCGCTGAATTGAAGGAATTGGATGAAATTAATACGGTCGATCGCGTGCCTGATCCCAATCCACCGGAAGGCAATAAAGCGATCGCCAGTTTTTTGATGGGTATTTTGACCACCGAGGTGAATCCTGCAAATGCCGCAAAATTACTGGGGTTTCTGGGCGATCGCCTGGGCAATAAACCGATTGAGCTATCAGTAGAAGGTAACGGTAAGAAGCTGTCTGTGAAAGCCAGTAGCCGTGAAGAGTTAACTGCTGCCATCCAAGCTGACAAAGAGTTTATTGATGGCTAGATGACATGAGCAAGATCGCGTTACTGATTGGGGTCAGCGAGTATGAACCAGTGCTAGAGCCGTTGCCATCTGCGGTTAAGGATGTGGTGGCTCTGCAAGAGGTGTTAGCCCATCCAGAGATGGGTGAGTTTAATGCAGCAGATATTACTGTGCTACAAAACCCTGATAGGCAAACAATGGAAACGGCAATCTATACCTTGTTTGCTAATCGTCAAAAAGACGATCTAGTGTTGTTGTACTTTTCTGGGCATGGTGTGCTGGACGATAGCAGCGAGTTTTACTTTGCTAGCCGCTCAACGAGAAAAGATCAGGGAAAATTGGTGCCTCCAACAGCAGTGGCGGCGCGATCAGTACAAGGTTGGATGGAGCAAAGTCGATCGCAGCGGCAGGTAATCATTCTCGACAGTTGCTTTAGTGGAGCCTTTGCCAAAGGCGTTAAAGCGAAAGACAGTGGCAGCGTTAACCTGGAACAATTATTGGGCGGCAAAGGCAGAGCCATTCTCACCGCTTCAACCTCGACCCAATATGCCCTAACGCAAGAAGGACTGGAGCTGTCAGTCTACACTCACTATTTGGTGGAGGGCATTCGCACAGGTGGGGCAGACCAGGATGACGATGGTTGGATTGCGGCAGACGAACTGCATACCTATGCCAGCAGTAAGGTTAGGGAAGCAGCTCCTGCCATGACACCAGAGTTTTATCCAGTGAAGGAGGGTTACAAAATCCTGCTGGCAAAGTCGCCTAAAGATGATCCGCAATTGAAATATCGCAAACAAGTCAAACAGTTAGCCGAAGAAGATGAAGGTAATTTCTCTTTTATCAATCGTGAATATTTGTTTGAATTGCAGCGTAGCTTGGGCTTGTCGATAGAAGTTGCGACCGCCATTGAAAATGAGGAGCTAGAACCCTTTCGCCAACGTCAAGCCAAAGTCGATCGCTATCGAGCAGTGTTTGCTGGTGCGATCGCCCATCGATTTCCGTTAACGCCACGCGATCGCGCTGGGTTACAGCGGCTACAACAGCTTCTTAGTCTGCGAGATGAGGATATTGAAGCGATCGAAGCTCCTATTCTTGCTGCCAAGCAGGCTGAGACAGGACAAATAAGCCAGCCCACCTCCCCTCCACGCGATCGCAAACAGGCTGATTTTTTTGCCGAAGACCTGGGCAATGGCATAACGCTAGACATGGCCAGGATTCCGGCAGGGGAGTTTTTGATAGGGACGGCAGATGGCGATCGCGCTACTATTATTCAAGAATACACACGGCATGGAGCAAAACAGGAGGATGTAGAGCGATGGATATCTTGGGAAATACCTCAGCATCGCGTAACTGTGCCTGAATTTTGGCTGGGTAAGTTTGCCGTCACTCAAGCTCAGTGGAAGCAGGTTGCAGAGTTACCCAAAGTTAAGTTTGATCTCAATCCCGATCCATCCAACTTTAAAGGGGCAAAGCGTCCGGCCGAGCAAGTATCGTGGGATGAAGCAGTGGAGTTTTGCGATCGTCTCAACGGCTTCGTAGAAGCTCGCCTTTCTAAAAAAACAGGCAGAACCTATCGCCTGCCCACCGAAGCCGAATGGGAATATGCCTGTCGCGCTGGAACCACCACTCCTTTCCATTTTGGAGACACCGTAACCACCGAGCTAGTGAACTGCAATGGCAATTACCCCTACGGCAATGCTCCCGGAGGCGAGTATCGATCGCAAACAACAGAGGTCGGTAGCTTTCCCGCTAATGCCTTTGGGCTATACGATATGCACGGCAATGTCTGGGAGTGGTGTGCCGATCAGTGGTATGACAGCTATGCCAATAAACCAGAGCAACTAAAGCAGAATGGGGCGATCGCCTGGACGGAGGAAATTACGGGAATAGCACCAACCGACAATAAAAATTACCGCCTCCTGCGCGGTGGTTCGTGGCGCAGCAATCCGAGGAACTGCCGCTCCGCTAATCGCAACTGGTTCGCGCGCGACTCTCGTCTCAACTTCATCGGTTTTCGGGTTGTTTGTTCTATTCCGAGGGCTCTTTAAACTTTATACTCTTTCCCCTCGTTCCCAGGCTCCGCCTGGGAATGCTCAAGTAGCGGCTCTGCCGCTTGATTTCAGAAGAGGCAGAGCCTCAAAATCATGTTCCCAGGCAGAGCCTGAGGAACGAGCAGTTGTTTCTCCCTCGTTTTCAGGTAGAGCCTGAAAAGGCTGTCGGTTTGAGGTAGCGGCTACGTCTGGGAATGCTAATCGTGAGACTCTACCTCCTCCTCAACCAACAAAACCGCTATGGGACGTAGCCGTTACCGCTTCCTAGACCAACATCCTCATTTCTTAACCTGCACTGTTGTCAATTGGCTTCCCCTATTAAGTAATCCGGAACTGGTTCAAATCCTTTTCGATTCCCTCATTTTTCTACACACTCACCAACGCATCGCCCTACACGGCTATGTCGTTATGGAAAACCATCTCCATCTGATTGCATCGTCTAACAAATTGTCAAAAGAAATAAGGACATTTAAATCATTTACAGCCCGTTCGATCGTGGATTGGCTTCAGGCAAATAATAAGACACATTGGCTGACTCAACTCGCGTTTTATAAAAAAGCGCACAAACTAGAGCAAGATTACCAGGTTTGGCAAGAGGGTTCACATCCGCAAGCCCTATTAACGGTAGAGATGTTTCAGCAGAAATTAGAGTATGTGCATCATAATCCCGTCTGTAGAGGGTATGTGGATGATCCAGGGCATTGGCGTTATTCTAGCTACCGGGACTACCACGAGCAGAAGGGGCTTTTGCCGATTGTGTTTCTAGAGCTTTAGAAGAGAAAAAGGCGGAGGCAGAGCCTCTAAAACGGCATTTCCAGGCAGAGCCTGGAAACGAAAGAACAGATCTGAAACACTACCCATTAGACTGCCAACTCCCCACTCTTTTGCTATCCTTCCGAAATGAAATCACGCTACTGTGAAATTATTCGTATCGGTTTTTGATTAGGAGCATGAAGCTATGAAGGTGGGACTGCAAGCGGCACTGAACGATGCCAATTTGGACGCTGCCCAGGCGAGTAGCCAACGGCAGATGGCAGTCTCCATTTCAGCGATCGCAGATTCGGTGGGTCGTACGGCTTCCCTCAATCTCTGCTTGATTCTCGATCACAGCGGTTCGATGAATGGGCGACCGTTGGAGACGGTCAAGCAAGCCGCCCACCGAATTGTAGATAGCTTGTCTCCGGGCGATCGCATCTCGATTGTGGTGTTTGACCACAAAGCAAAAGTACTCGTTCCCAATCAGGTGATTGAAAACCCTGCTGGTATTAAGGTCGAGATCAACAAGCTCAAAGCCAGTGGGGGTACGGCGATCGACGAAGGAATGCGATTGGGTGTCGAAGAGATGGCAAAGGGCAAACGCGACACGATTTCGCAAGCGTTCCTTTTGACCGATGGCGAAAATGAGCATGGCGATAACGATCGCTGCCTGAAACTGGCGGAACTTGCCGCAGGCTATAACCTCACCATCAATACCTTTGGATTTGGCGACCACTGGAACCAGGACATTCTGGAGAAGATTGCAGATGCGGGTGGTGGGACGCTGTCCTACATTCAACAACCGGAAGAAGCCGTGAGTGAGTTTAGCCGTTTGTTTAGCCGGATTCAATCGGTGGGATTAACCAATGCACACCTGTTGATCTCATTGGCTCCTTACGTGAGACTGGCAGAACTTAAGCCGATCGCCCAGGTTGTACCCGACACGATTGAGCTACCCCTGATGAAGGAAGGGCATCAATTTATGGTGAGATTGGGCGATCTCATGATTGATACGCCTCGTGTTGTGTTAGCTAATCTATACGCCAGTCAGCTACCGGAAGGCAAACAGGCGATCGCTCATCTTCAGGTGCGCTATGACGATCCAGCCCAGAATCGCGAGGGATTGCTGTCTGACACGATTATTGTGGATGCCAATGTGTTGAGCCAGTTTCAATCAGACCCTAATGCTCAGGTACAGCAGCATGTGTTAGCCCTCGCTAAATATCGCCAGACTCAAATTGCGGAGGTCAAACTACAACAGGGCGATCGCGCTGGAGCCGCAACCATGCTGCAATCGGCGGCAAAAACAGCTCTGCAAATGGGCGATCAAAATGCGGCAACGGTGTTGCAAAAGAGCGCAACGGTATTGCAATCGGGGGAAGAGTTGTCAGAGAGCGATCGCAAGAAGACTCGAATTGTGTCCAAAACAATTTTGCAGTAGGGGTGAAGCATTCGGTTGAACTCACCGATTTGGGCGGGTATAGCGGTGCTTAATCCCGATCGGGAAATAGTCTGGATCACCCGTGTTGTGTAGTGTCACAACGGGCATCTGGTAGGCAGTCGGAACATAGTTGGCAAATTCGCTATTCAATCGCTGAAGTTGGGAATGAATTGACGTGGCAATCTGTTGCTGTTTCGTGTCGTCGGGTTCGACTCCGGGGGCAAGTTCTACGGCGATCGCCAAAAACTCGTTCAAATCCTCGTCCTGCTGCACTTGCAAGACAAACTTGCCCGTTACCCAGTCACAAATGGGAGATTGCTCCAACCCAACGGTGACATTTTCAGGGTAGATATTGGCTCCAAAGTAGGACACCGTGAAGTGCGATCGCCCAAAGACATAGACAAAGGGCAAGGCGTGATTGCCTCGTTCGCTGGTGAGAGAGCTAATGGGATCAAAGCCCCACTCAGCCAGGAATTTCAGCATGTCGTCGTAAGCGATCAAACCGCCCTGATCGGAAATGTGGTAGCGGATTAGGGGAATGCCATTGTCTCCGGAGAACAGCAGCGTGCCATCCTGGACTTCAAAGTAGCGGTTCAAGGGATCGTACTGCACTAAGGTTGGCAGACGCGATTCCCCAAACAGCGATCGCGCCGCATCTGGATGATCGGCTAACCAACGGCGAATCACAATACTCAAGGGCGTTTCATTCCCTAACACTCCGGCATCGGCAGTGCCATAGAGAGATGCGGAGGAATAACACACCTCTGAGGCTCCTAACCGTTGACTCACCAGCGATCGCCACTCTTCACTAAAGACTTCCCCAGCCATCACCAGTTTGACGTTGTAGGCAGACCAGTCAATACCTTGAGCCATGCCGCGATCGATTACATCCTTCAAAAAGGGAGGATATCCCAGCAAAACGACTTGCTCAAACTGTGGCGCAAGGGCTTGAATCACACGAAAGATTTCGGTCGGGTTGTTGCCGGGAGTGATCACGGTGATGGGGTAGCCCTTACTCGCCAGGTAACGACAGCAGTTGGTGGTATACATGCCTCCAACCCAGGTGCCCAGGGCAAAGCAGATCACAGCCAAGGTACGGTGGCGATCGGCTTGAAAACTATCGTGAAAAATTTGCTCAAATCGGGTAGCGATTTGCAATTCGTCAGGGAGCGATCGCGCCCAAAAGCTGGGTTGTCCGGTGGAACCCGAAGACACCGCAATCATGTCACACTGCTCCAGTTGACCCTGACGACACAACTGCGCCAAAGAATGTTGCCGCAGATAATTGTCTTTAGTCGTTAAAGGAATCTGCTGAAAGTCTTTCCAGGTTTGGATCGTGGCTGGATCGATGCCCTGAGTTTTTAAGAAGCGTTGGTAGGCAGGAACGGTAGCCGCAACCTGCTGAAACATGGCCAACAAAGCCGTCTCAGGATTGACCTGACGATGGCGTTGTAGGGTAGTTTCCAGAGGGGTAGTCAGAAAGGACTGCCATGCCTGAAGCGAGGCTGTGACCGGGGTGTGATCAGACACTTCAACCATTCTCCGATTGGGGTAGGAGTGACGGATAGATCAGCAATTCGTAGGGACGAACCACCTTCCCAATCACTCCGTCACCTCTAGAGTAGCCGAAGTCGATCGCCCAAATTCCTCAGGAGCATATTGCAGGTGAGCCTCGGCACCGGGGTAGGAAAAAGTGCCGGGGGTGACGGAGCGGACGAGGTAATGCAGGGTGTAGACACCGGGTTCCAGGTGGTCGCCATAGGCAACGACGCGATCGCGGTAAATGGTCTGATAGCCGATCTGCCAGCTATCGCCGCGTGATTGGAAGTAAGGCGTTGCGGTCTGGAAGCTGGTATCAACGGCTTCAAATCCGGCAGGGAGGGGGTCGGTGATGAGGACGTGATCAACAGGGCGATCGCTGATCACTTCTAAGCCCACGTCGATCACCTGTCCTGGTTTGACGGTTAGTGGTTTCTCGTCGTCAAACAATCCGTATCGTTTCAACACGTCGGGTTTGTTGGCTGGACGCAGGGTGCGAGTCACCCGCAAGCCGTTAAATCGTCCCGGTGGATTGCCCTGCAAGCGATAGCGATAGGCCGCCAGGTAGTGCAGCGTCCCCTGACCTGACTTTTGCAGCGTCAGAGTGTTCTCGCCTTGAGGTAAATCCGCCATTGGCACGGTTAGGCTTTCGCTGGAGTCTTCGTAGCCTCGAAACTGGGTAGAAGTCAGGGTTTTGCCTGCCAGTTGAGCGGTGGCTGTGAAGTTGGGTGGCTCCGGTTGCAGTTGGCTGTAATCTACCAGAGCCGTGAGGGCTTCAGCCGTGTCGTAGGTATTGCCCCAGGTGCCGTTGCGCCGCTGCGAGAGTAATCCCTGCACCAGGCGATCGACTACAGCGCGATCGCTCTGACGAGTGACAAACAACCGCAGTGCCTCAGATTGAGCCACCGTAGGGGAACTGAGCCAACGCCAGGTATTCGGCAGGTTCACTGTAGCAGTGCGTCCCGTTTCAGCGATCGCCTCTTGTACCTGGCTAGTCAGGTCAGTTGCTTCTGCCCGCCAATCAGGGAACTTCGACAGATATCGAGCCAACTTGATCTGCATTAGCGGATCAAATTGAGCACGCCGCTCGTACAAATCCGCGAGATAGTCTGTTCGGGTGGTGCCCAACTCATCTAACGCCAACAACATCTCCAGACGAACCCGGTCTTTGCAGGGTTGCTCTTTGCAAAAGTCGTACTGACCGGGGTCTGCCAGAATCCGTTGGAGGTAGCCTACTAACCGAGTCACCATGTCCTGCTTCAGTTGCAGATTAGCCGGAGCAGTCACTCCCTCAAACGTCGTTCGAGCCGTGGCGATCGCCCGTGCAGCATAGGGCGTAACAAAGGGATCAGACTGTTGCCCTCCGGGATAAGCCGCAAATCCACCATCGCCTTGTTGCAGTGCAACTAACTTGTCTAAAGCGGCATTCGCTTGTGCCACCGGAATGAACTGAGCGTCCGTCTGTCCGTAGGTGAGGGCGAGGAACTGAAGATTCGCCGCGATCGCCAACTGACTAGCCACAGGTTCTAAAAAGGGTAGTTGCTCTTCCTGGAGAATCTGACGGGCAGGCACCTGAATGTCGGCAACCAGTGTGCTCGCTAGCGACAGATCCAATCCACCGAGATCGCGCAGAACGTTGGCATCTACCTTTAAGGGAATCTGCACCTGCGTTTCCGTTGTACCCGACTCCACGACCTGTTCGGTCACGGCTAGAGGCTTGATTTCTAGCGTTTCCCGGAAGGCATCCGATTCATTGTTGAGCTTCGTGGAGAATTGAATACTGGCCTCGCCTGCCGTGGTCGCCACCACCGGGAAGCGGTAAGCCGTTGTACCCGACTGGATTTGACCCTGCTGAGACATTGACGTATCGTCTGCTTGCAATCCACCGTCGAGAGCACCTTCGATCGCCACGGTTCCCTGCTGATTCGTCGTGTTCGTGACGGATAGACCCGCTTCTAAGCGATCGCCCGGACGGGCAAACTGCGGCAGGATGGCGTTCGTAATCAACGGCTGTGTGGTGATGAAGGTGGCTTCCCCGTTGCCAAAGTGAAGTTGCCCATCGGTGGCGATCGCCATCACCCGCCAGGTAGTCAGGTTATCCGGCACGGTAAAGGTCACGCTTGCCTGACCATTCGCATCAGTGAGGACAGACCCGTTGTAGTAGGCGATCGGCTGAAAGTTTGTCCGAATCCGCGTGTTACCTGCCCCCGTGGAATAGCCCCCACCAAAGCCCCATCCCTTATCAATTGGGGAGGTCAGCGGTTGCAGCACCACATCCGGGCGGTTGTCGGCAAAGCGAGTCGAGATGGGTTGCTCGGCGTAGACCGTCTCCACCAAATCGGGAGGACGATAGCCCGTCAGTTGCAACACCGCCTCATTCACTACCATCACAGTGACTTGTCCCTGAACGGGTTGCCCTTGCGGATCTTTGACCGTTAATTGTACGGTTTGGGAAGTGCTGGGGGCTACTGACTCTGATTGTGGCGTTGCCGTCACTGTCAGATATTGCTCTGCCAGATTCACCTTAAATGGGGCAAATCCAATTCGCACTAAATCTTCCAGGCTGTCAGGTTCTACCTGCTCCAGGGGTGCTCCCTGTCGCACCAACACCACCTCCACAGCCGCATTGGGCAACATCTCTGGTGTCACCTGGAACTGAATTTGGGGTGCCCCTCCTTTCACTTTGGTCACACTCTTGTACAGCGTGTCGTGGCGCACCACCGCAAAGTAGAGTTCCGCATCCTGGTAAGGCGACTGAATCAAAGCACGGGCTGTCTCTCCAACCTGATACGTTTCCTGATCGAGTTGGATGTCGATGCGCTCATCGGTGTAGCGATCGCCCCAATTCACTTCGTTTGCCCCGGTGATCCAGATTTGGACATCGGTGGCAGTCGCTTCATTGCGAGCGTTGGTGAAGTTGGCACGAATCCGATAGGCTCCTGCTTCGGTCGCAGTTAGCGAAACGGGTTCAGGTGTCTTACCGGAGCGGGTTTCCACCTGCGCTACGGTTTTGTATTCCACCTGATCGCGGTTGGTGCGACTCCCCTCGATCACTTGCGTCACATTGCTGTAAATCATTTGTTGCAGTTCCACTCGCACCCGCTCATTCGCCTGGGTTTCCCCCTGCGGGTTGAGCACGCCTACTGTCACCTCAAAGGGTTGCCCTGCTTCGGCAACAAAGTCACTCTTGAGGGCAATCAGGCGATCGCTGGGTAATGCGGTGAACGTCTGAGAATTGCCAACCGACAGATTCGACACATCCGACACCTGCACATCGACTTGATAGGTCATGGGATAGGGCAAATCATCCGCCACTGTGATCGTCTCGCTGCCCTTTCCCTGTTCATCCAACAAAGCTGCCGCTTGCAGCACATCTGCCGAAACGCTGGGTTCCTCTTCCGGCCAGAACCACTGTCGCCCAATCGAAAAGTCTTCCCAACCGGGAGGTACAAACTCGGCGCGATCGCGAGTGACGTAATATTCTGCCTGACCCTCCTCCACCGGAGCACCAAACAGGTAGCTGCTCTGTGCCTCGGCTTTGACCGTCTCGCCCACTACCGCAAACGACTTGTCGAGGGACAAATCGACCTTAAAGTTGGGTGGCTTGAACTCCGCTACGCGAAACTCGCCAGAAATCTCCAGATCGCCACTCTTAGCCACAATGGTGTAGAAGCCGAGCGGTTGCGTCGTGGCTAAGGGAACCTCCAACGAGAATGTGCCAAACTCATTCGTAGGTTGCTTTCCCAGACTCGTCTCACTGCCATCGGGTTGGCGCAGACTGACACTGTAGGTCGCATTCTTGCCTTGACGCAGTTCTCCATTTTGCAGGTAATACATAAACCCGGTGAACCAGGCCGTCTCTCCCGGTTGATACAACTGCCGATCCGAGACGATCGCCCCCCGTGTTTCGGAACGGTTGCCTGCCCATCCGGTATTCACGTCATAGCCATAGGCTCCGCTCCACTCCTGCACCCGGATAAATGCCCAATCCTGACCTTCACGAGCGATCGCCAACAAGTTTGGCGCATCCGTGAATCCCGTTCCTGCATTAGGAATGCAGCGTTGTATCGCTTCTAAATTGAGCAGCAGTGCTCCCGTTGCATCTGTTCTACCCGTGGCACAGGGAGTCGGCGTTGGTCGGTTCTTCTCCCCTAACTTCGACTGATAGATCTCTACCTGCGCTCCATTTACAGGGGAGCCATCCGCTAAGTGATGAACTCGCACTAAACCCGACTCTGGGAACCACTGAGCAAACACGCCTAGGTTTGTCAATTGCACCAATCCGTAGTAAGTCGGTTCCCGCCAAAAGGTTTGCCCCTCCTGCTGATACTGGTTGGCTCGCGCCTGCACGCCATAGGCTAACAACCCAGTGGAGCCGCCCAACCTTTCTCTCAGGGGCACTGCGACTTCAGTAGACTGATTCTTCGTTCCTTGAATTGGGAAAGACTGCCACGCGGTAGGTTGGGGCAACAGATCATTCCCCTCACCTGACGGATAGGCAGAATCGGTATACACCAGATCTGTTGGCTGCACGACGCGGTATGTCGCTTTGTATTGATTTTGCGGCAGGTTGACCGTTGAGATATTCAGTTGCAGATCTTTTGTATTGGGGAAGATGTGCAGTCCCGACGGTGCCCACAACTCCGGAGCTACATCCCCGGTTTCGTAATCCACCGTGACGGGTTGCCCCAGTGTTTGCCCAAACTTGTCTTTGAGGTTAGCCCCCAGCGTAATCGTGTAGCGAGTGGCAGGCTCCAATGTCCAGGGGTTAAGACCCACCAATGTATCGCCATCGTATGCCTGGAGCGATCGCCCCACTTCTTGAGGGGCAGGTTGAATGGTGATATTTTCTTGGACAGAGGCCGCATCCAAGCCATTGTTGAAACTCAATTGCGGACTGCCCTTCGTGAACCGTCCGTAGACTCCTCCCGCATCCGGTTGACCGACGTATTGCACACCCCGAAAGGTGAGCGGTGAGTAGGTTTCAAGCTGACTATTAAAGGGCATTTCACTGACTAAATTGCCCTGTGTGGGACGTAATCCCGGTGCAAATTCCAGCTTGTAACGAGTGGCTTTTGCCAGTTCTCGCTCTGGCGTCAGGGTATAAATCCAGGGGCGTTGCGACGGATCAAACGTCTCTTGCGGTTGGTTGTAGGTTTCGCCTGTGTCACTCTCGTTAGTGTCTTCCTGCAACTCCATCTTCAGCGGCACCGATTCGTTAGTACCATCGGGAATCAGCTTGGCTCGTTCCTTCACTGAATTCAAATCCAACTCCACGTTGGAGGTGACTTGAAACACAGGCTTGAGATCAAACGGCTCTGGTGTACTGCCCGATTCTGGAGTAGCCCCCGGCAGGTTCGTGAGGGCGATCGCTTCTGTATTAAACGTCCACGCTAGATCCTGCTCTAGCTGGTGATTGTTGAGATCCGCCAATCCTGCTTTTAGCGTCACCCGAAATCGGGTTGCTTTGGGTAGAGCTTGATCTGCCTGGAAGCCCACCATGCGAGGGGTTAAAAATCGAAACCGCCCAGGAATCGGCGGAATTACCTCAAACTTGCTCAGTTGGTCTTGCTGATCGGGGCTATCCAGACTCTCCACCGGAATCAGCGGGTCTTTGAAGCGCACCCGAATCTGTGCCAGCGGATCTGCCTGATCCAGTGGGCTAATCTGCTCAATCCACTCCGGGAGTTGTGGTAACGGCAACGGATCGACGGAGGCCAGCGGCTGACTCGATCGAAACGCAGCGATATCACAACTGGCAATGCCAAACACCAGTGCCAACCCCAAAACAAAGTTTCGCCAAAATCTCCCCATGCGAACAGACATACCCATTCCCCTCACCAACACATTTAACCCTTGCAGAATTGGTTTTTGAAAGTGTGGATTGATGCGCGGTTTGACGCACACCAATTCACGCAAGAAGTTCATTTCTGTCATAGCCGACGCATTATGGCTGCGTGGAGAGATACCTATAATTCTTAATCTGTAAGGGTTTTAACGATATTAATCTTTACTCAATCAGCGAGAAAGTACGTGCTGTTGGGTGAGGGCATCGTCTGTTACTGTAAAGTCATCAACCCCTGTCAATCAGGAGTTAACCATGTCTGTCACTACTGAGTCTATTACTGCTGATTCAACTGCCACTCAACCCGTTGAGGTGATTGCTGATCTGCCCAGCCACGTTGTTTTGCCCCCCTGCGATTTATTTAGTGATGAACCGCCCTTGGAAACCGATCTGCATCTACAACAAATCATTCTGCTGTTGGAATGTTTGAACTGGCTCTGGCGCAATCGCACCGACTTTTATGCCAGTGCTAACTCCACTATTTATTTCAGCGAAAAACAGCTGAAGTCGCGTGACTTTCGCGGACCCGATTTCTTTGTGGTGTTGGGCGTTGAGCGCAGACCCCGCAAAAGCTGGGTGGTGTGGGCAGAAGATGGCAAAACGCCAAACGTTATTGTTGAGGTTTTATCTGAAAGTACGGCAGAGGTTGATCGCGGCTTAAAGAAACAGCTTTATCAAGATGTCCTCAAGGTCTACGATTACTTCTGGTTTGACCCAGAAACGCTGGAGTTTGCCGGATTTCACCTCGTCAATGGACACTACGAACCACTTGAACCCAGCAGTGACGGATATCTCTGGAGCGAACAGCTCGAACTGTTCTTGGGCATCTACGAAAACCAGTTGCGCTACTTCACCCCGGATGGCGACTTGGTGCCCTCTCCACAAGAAGTGGCGATCGCTGCCCAACAAGAACGAGAACAAGCCGAACAACGAGCTGAGCGTTTGGCAGCAAAACTGCGAGAACTCAATATTGACCCAGATGAGTTGTAAAGAGCGATCGCCCACAGATCCCCAGCTTTTGACCTAACCCTTTTGGTCAGTAGAACCCCTATGCTAAAAAACCGGGAATCTTTGCCCTAAATTCCACTCTTTACTCCCTACTCCCATACTCCCTATCCTCATGCACACACGATTAATCGCGTCCCTCCACAATCTCCTTTAACACCGCCTGAGTGATGGGATCATCTGACAATTCCTCAGCCTGCCCTGCCTTAATCGCCTGCTGCACCAAATACAAAATTGAATCCTGCCTGAATGTAAGGGTGGTTTTCTGGCAAGGTTTTCACTCAAACTTGTAAACATCGCACAAAGAAGGGTTCTGCCTCACTGTAGCGTCCCTGTGAGTCGTAGAGTAATGCCAGATTGTTGAGACTGGTGGCAATTTCAAAATAGTCATCTCTGTGACAGTATTGATCGAGTGACTACCTTAGGAGAAGATCCCCAGTAGATTGAGAAGAGTATTAAAATGATTCCAACTCCTCCTTTAAATATATTGAAGATCTCTCATTGGAAAAGTTGGATAACTAAACGAGAGCTTGAATTTTAACTTCCTTGGAGATAAAATTTAATATTCTATCGTAAAATATAGCTTTTGCTCGATTAGAGTGTGTAGTGGCAAGCCAAGTTTGGTACTGAAAGTTACTTCACATATTAGTGTGATTTTAGGATAATGATTGTTGCGGCTTCATTTCTAATGCAAGCACTATTAGATTGACATATACATTTACTATTCTATGAGTAATCAGCCCCCAAATAATCCCTTGCAGTTGATACTTAGCATACTGCAAGGGATTCTCGAATTATTTATTTCAGCTATTCAATCAAGAGATGCTGCAAAATTAACCTTGCTAGTCATGGCTGTTTTGATATTGTGCTTCAACTTCGATATCGGAGGTCTGAAGCAGAAAGTTGAGCAATCGCCCGCAAAAGAAGTTTTTTGGGGTGGGATAGCGGTCCTCTTTGTTACTAGTCTTCTCTTTGAATTGAGGAAACGATCACAACAGCAAGTTAGCATTGGTCGAAATAGATCAAGGCTCAACTGGATGCAATCTCATTGGGTTCGCTACTGTTTGTTTGGTCTAATTACTGCTACTCTAACTCTTCTAATTTCGGAGGTATTTGAACCTGTTTTTGCTACTCAAATAAGCGAGTACATATGTAACCCTAGAACTGGTCAAGACTGCTTTAGCTGGGGGGAGAACATTCTTATAGATAAAGATCCTGCTTTTACAGTTGAAGTTGGAGACCCACCTACTTCTTGGAAAAAGAGATGTGAGGGTGCATGGGATTGGAAAATCAATGGTGTTTTGTCGTATAAAGATAGTCATTCAACTAGTGACATTAATGTCAATTCACGTGAAGAGCAACTTGATAAAGCTATTAGTAACTTTACAACTTTTTTGCTTCCGGAAAATTGTCCTAATGATCCTGAAACACTGATTTATTTGAATAATGCAAAAGCTGAAAAAGAGAAGGATTTTTTAAGGGTTGTTGTGAGCGTTCCTATAAGCAGAAAATATGAGGATGAGAAAGGAGATGGTACTTCTGTTTCCTTAGAAATTCTAAGAGGAGTTGCGTTAGCACAGGATGAAAACAATGCAGATAACAGTTCAGAAATTGGTTCAAGGAAGAGGAAGTTGGTAGTTGGCATTGTTGATGACGGACCTATTGGAGAGAATAAGCCATCAGGCGAATCAAAAATAGATTATGAGCGCAGAGTAGCTGAAGAAGCAGCTAAATTTGTAGTACAAAATCAGGATGTTTTAGGAGTCATTGGTCATTTTACAAGTGATACGACTCAAGCAGCTTCTCAAATTTATGGACATCACAAACTTGTTAGTATTTCTCCAACAAGTACTGCCATTAGGAAAACTACTAATAATGTTGATGGTATTGACTTTCTCTTCGGGCAAAGTCAACAAGGTACAGAAGGTGCAAACTACGTATTTCGTACGGCTACAGATGACTCAATCGCTATTCAAAGTTTGAAAGCTGAGATCTTAAACCGTAAACAAGACTTTCGTAAAATGGCCGTTATTTATGAAAGCGGCTCCAGATATAGTGAGTCTTTCAGGGATGCATTTACAAAGGATTACACAGGGAACAATGTTAAGGGAGTGATGTTTACCAGTGCAGACAATCAATGCAATCTTGCTCCAACAAATGTTCAACAAAATTCAGAAGATTGCTCAAACCTTCTGAAGAATGAGCCGGGCTTGAAGGCATTGCTGCTTGTACCTCCTAATGCAAGTTCAGGTAAACTACGTGAGATCTTGGAAATTAAGGATGAGCAAAACAAGGGGTCGGAACAGCAATTTTTTCTAAGCTTGCTTGGCGCAGATAGCATGTATGACAAAACATTCCTCACGAAGGCAACTGAAGGCATGGTGGTTGCAGTCCCTTGGCATCGCCCTGATACATCAACATCATTATTTGAGAAGAAGGCGACAGATCGATTTGGTTATGGAGAGGGTGATAACAGACAACCTTTCGAGGTCAATTGGCGAACAGCGATGGCTTATGATGCAACAAAAGCAATATCCGAGGGGCTAGCTAGAGCCTCAATATCTTGCAGATTTTCATCCCTACAATTTTGGGATCGTCAAGCTAAATCCAAATGTCTTCGAGAAAAGCTTCGCAATGCTTTATCAGACATTCAAAATTTTAAGGCAGATGGAGTGTTAGGAGAAGGCACCGTCCAATTTGATGAGAAAGGCGATCGCAAAAAAATTGATGGTTTAGATATTGGAGTTCTGGTAGAGGTTTGTAAGAAAGATAATGGTAGTGGGTATGCCTTTAAGCGAGTTGGGTGTGAATCTACCTAAAACTTAAGAATCCCTCATCCGTGACTTTTTAATAGATTTGTGATTTCTTGATCCAAGTATTGAAGCCACTTAATGTTCTGCTAGAGGAGTTGAGAATATAGTCTGTATCGTTTAAATTGCAGCTATTTCATTAATAGCTAGAATCATCAAATTTGAAATAGGAGCGATCGCCCTTTCAACAGAAATACTCCAACTTCAAACAGAAACACTTCTACTCTCATCAAAAGCAATCGCACATCCAATAAAAACTTTTCCACTTGAGCCTAGACCAGTCTTTTACCTTCTGCCCGTTGCCTCTTATTGTCCTACCACCGAAAATCCTCGTTGTGGGTTATTGCTCGGCTCAGCCACTCGCACCTCAAACATCACCTGATCTGTCATTTCACCGCTTTTAACCTGCAACCTCCAATCCCCAGGACGTAATGCCCAAAATAAGGAATCCGCTGATTGCGTGGCAAGTTTCTCTCCATTTAGCCACCATTCCACGGGTTGGTTTTGTCGTCCTGTCACTTTGAACTCTAGACGGGAATTACTCTCCGATGAGGCATTGGCAGCTAAGAAATAATCGCCGTTGCGAGGAGTCAGAATACGGAGTTGGTCAGGGTTGAGCGTGGGTTGTTGTTGCGTTGCCAACCACTCGTTGTATTCCGGGGGCAACCGCAGTTGAGAGGAACTATTTCCTGTAGCAACAGCCCCATAAAACGGGTCAGGCTCATGCTCATAGGCGTAGAGGTCTTCCGGATAAAGATATTCTTGCACCACCGTTGGGCAAGCAGGAGTGGGACGTGCCCCCGATATCGCACATATGGGACGCTGCACCAATCCGCTAGGAGGGAGGAATGCACTCGGTTCCTGCTGTTCGTGCAGATGCAACAGAATGCGGCTCCATAGCGGTGCGGCTCCCGTCACTCCCGAAACTTGATGCATCGGTGAACCATCAAAATTGCCAACCCAGGTTGCGACGGTGTAATCAGTCGTAAACCCAACCGTCCAGGTATCCCGAAAATCCGAGGAAGTCCCCGTTTTCACCGCTACCGGAAACGGCAGACTCAACACCGAATCCACCCCAAACGATCGCGCCCGTGCATGGCGATCGCTCAGCATATCTGTAATCAGTGCCCAGGTTGCCTCAGCGTGTTCTGTGTAGCGGGATAAGCTCTCTCCTGTTTTAGTACAGACGCGATTAATCGTGCCTCTTCCACCCTGACATGCCATCATCCGATACGCCTGTGCCAACTCCCACAAATTGACTTCGCCACTTCCCAGCGTCAGTCCCAAACCATAGTGTTCGGGAGTTTCTGTGAGGTGGCGAAACCCCAATTCATGTAGCCGTTCCAGAAAGGAAGGTACGCCTACTTTTTCGAGAACCCGTACCGCAGGTACATTCAACGAATTGGCGAGGGCAACTCGCACCCGCACGGGTCCCTGAAACGTCTCACTATAATCTGTCGGGCTATAGAGCTTCGCACCGGGAATGGCATAGTAGGTGGGCACATCTGCCAGAATCGTGTTAGGGCGGATCGTCCGCTTTTCGAGAGCCAGTTCATACAGAAATGGCTTCAAAGTAGAACCCGGTTGTCGTAAGGCTTGCACACCATCATTGCGCCCCATCTGAGCATCCGAAAAATAATCGGTAGAACCGACATACGCCAGCACCTCCCCAGAATGGTTGTCCAACACGATCGCTGCTGCCTGATGGACGTTGTTCGTTGCCAACGACTGAATCACCTGCTTCACTTGCGCTTCGACAAACTGTTGCAGCGGCAAGTCAATCGTTGTCCGAATGTCGGGTAGATGATCGGGTGGTAGCTGATCTGCTAACCAAAACAGATAGTGGGGAGCCGCAACAATGCCCTGTTCTCGCGATCGCACCGCGATTCCTCCAGTTGTGGCACGATCGGCTTGAGCTTGGGTGATGTAACCATCCTCCACCATCCGCGCCAACACGTATCCCTGTCGGCGTTGCAGAGGAATTAACCGCGTGTAGGGATTGAGATTATTGGGATCATTGGGCAAACCCGCTAGCAAACTCGCCTGGGCGATCGTCAAATCTCGTGCAGGCACGCCAAAATACACTCGTGACGCGGCTTCCACACCATACACATTGCCGCCCATGGGCAAACGGTTGACATACGCCTGCAAGATCTCATCCTTGCTCATACCCGCCGCGAGTCGCCACGCCAGCCAAATTTCTTGTGCTTTGCCCCACAGCGTTACAGGAGTGGGTTCTAGCATTCGTGCCAGTTGCATGGTGATGGTCGAAGCACCGCTAACAATATGACGCGCCTGAATTGCCTCTGCGATCGCCCGTCCCACAGCCCACAGATCCACTGCTCCATGTTGATAAAACCGCTTGTCCTCAGCGGCAATGATGGCATGGAGAAAATGGGGTGAAACCTGCTCCAGAGGCACAACAGCAGTATGCTCCTGGTCACGGGTGAGCAACGTTCCCAACAACGCACCGTGGCGATCGCGAAAGGTCACTGCCTGGTCATCCTGCGCGATATCGGTTGCAGGAATGGGAGCCAAATAAGGGAGCGATCGCACCATCAACCCCAACAGCAGAACCACCAGGAGAAGCCGCACTCCTCCCCGTTGCCAACGGTTGAGCTTACGCCAGATTCGATGTCCCCAGTTCCAGTTCATAACCGATCGGATTGCCTACTACCCAATTATGGGTGGCGCAATGGGGCGATCGCTCTGAATGTAATGAAGCTCTTAACGTTGATGGATCGGATTTAATGTAGGGAGCGATTGCAATTGGTGCGTGAAATGGGGCGATCGCCGTATTAAATGAGATGCTTAGCTTAGAGTTTTGTAGAATAGGAAGCAAAGTTAGCCCGCAATCCGCAAACAATGCCACAAGCCATTCTGAATCAAATACTTAGTCAGTTACAGGCACTGGAACTGTCTGAATTACAACAACTCAGTCAAGTCATTCAAAACTATTTGAGAGATGGTGAAGCAACCACTAAGCGAACTGCGTTCCATCAAGCATTGGTAGAGACTGGTTTGGTTCGACAGATTAAGAACCCAACTTTTGAACACAGGATGCACCAACATCTTATCCAGGTTCAGGGTGAGCCTGTTTCTCAAACGATTGTTGGGGAACGTCGATAGATGGCAATCTACTTTCTAGATAGTAGTGCGCTTGTAAAGCGATATGTTGGTGAAACTGGTTCAAGTTGGGTTGTAGGGTTATTCGATGCTGCGTTAGGTAATGAATTTTTTGTTGCAGCAATTACAGGGGTTGAGATTATTGCAGCAGTCACGCGAAGGGTACGCAACGGTAGTATTGCTGTCACAGATGCAAAATTGGTTTGTAATCAGTTGAGGAGCGATTTGCAAACCGACTATCAAGTTATTGAAATCACAGAACAGATTATTAACTCTGGAATGGCACTGGCTGAGGCACAAGGGCTACGTGGTTATGATGCAATTCAGTTGGCGGCAGGATGTGCAGTTAATAAGCTCTGTATTGATAATGGTTTGTCGCCCATTATTCTTGTATCGGCAGACAACGAATTAAATTCAGCCGCTGCTCATCAGGGGCTATTGATTGAAAATCCCAATATCTACCCATAGCGCAGGACGACAACACAACAGAAACCTTATTTTAAGGCTGGTATTTGCCTTTTATTATGGTAGCTAGTCAGCGATTGTGGTTAGTGCATGAATTGGGCGATCGTCAAGATCGATTCCAAGTGCTAATGCTAAAATTAAGCTTTTTTGTTGCTTCCCTAAGTTCAATGGAAATAACCCGTTTATCAGATGAGGGACAAGTAACCATCCCAGAAACATTACGGACTGCTCATCGTTGGGAGGCAGGGCAAGAACTAGTCGCGATCGATGTTGGAGATGGTATTCTGCAAAAGCCTAAAAAGCCTTTTGCAGAGACAACCTTGGCACAAGTCGCAGGATGCTTGAGATATCAGGGAAACCCAAAGAGCTTAGATGAACTAGATGATGCGATTCGTCAAGGAATAATGGAGAGAGCTAATTTCATAACTTAATTAGACGGACGCAAGTTGTGATGGGTATTAAGCAAAAGGATCTGAAATTACTTTGGGGGAAAGCAGCTAATCGTTGCTCTATCTGTCGAACTAAACTCGCTTATGATAGTTCTTCTACGTCAAATACTTTTCCGATTGGAGAGCAAGCGCACATAGTTGCCGAGGAGAATTCTGGTCCTCGAGGTGAAAGTATCTTAACTTCAGAGCAACGGAACTCCTACCCTAACCTCATTTTGTTATGCCCAACTTGCCACACCAAAATTGATAAAGCTCCAAGCGATTATCCTATCGAGGAGCTTCATCGATATAAAACAGAACATGAGTTATGGGTAGATGAATGCCTCACTAACTATGACTCGGAAGATCCGTCACAGCTTATTTACTCCCACCTGATTGACGAAGTAGTTGTTTTGGCTAACTTAGTTGAGTGGAATAGGTGGGCAAGTAATGCTGTTAGCTCCAACTCGCAGTGGCCCCGTGACATTAGTAGTCGCCTATTTGTTCTTCAGCAGCGTATGCAGTTAGCTATCTGGCCAGGTACTCTACTAGAGCTTGAACTATCAATGCAGGTGTTCGTCAAATTTATAGCAGCCGCTTTCAATCTGTTCCGTGAACACTCTGAGCGATGTGGTGACTACCTCACTGTTGATTATTTTTACCGAATTCGCTCTTATGACCCTGCCAAGTATCACAGATTGCTAAACCAATTTGATGCATGGGAAAAAGCTTGGAATGAGCTTGTTCGTGAGGCAACAAAAGCAGCTAACTGGTTTGCTGATGTTGTTCACCAAGATATAAATTCGACCTTCTTCCTAACAGATGGACGCTTTGCACTTGTTGAGGGCATGTTCTCAGATATGTCATATCGAAGCATACTCTATGAGTATGATGCAGAAACTAAACCAACCTCGATTGAACAGGTTGATGAAGTAATTGAAAGAATGATCGAGCCATATGTAAAGTTGAAGAATTTGAAATAGACCTCATCTATGTGGGATGTGGGTTGGGTTGGGAGTGACGACAACAAAAGAACGATCGCCCCTACTCCAATAACCAGCCAAACACCGACCCAACATTCAAATTCAATTCATTCGCAAATGAGGGAACTGGAAGCTGCTGTTCTAGCTCATCAAATACTTTGGTTTGTTGCTTTGGAATATTCACAAAAATCGTTTGCTCATCCGGATCAATCAGCCAACCCATTTGAGTGCCATGATTCAAACTATGGAGAATGGTTTTGGTGACTTTTGTTTGGCTTTGATCCGGCGATAGAATTTCGATTGTCCAGTCAGGGGCGATCGCATTCCTACCCAAAGGAACTCGCGATCGCCCCCCACACAACCCGATCTACGCTTCTAGATACTTGCTTAAAGCAGCATCATATTCGTCATACTTTTTCGCACCAACCAGGGTTTCTGCCACATCACCCTGAGTAAAGAACATCACAGCGGGAATACTGCGAATGCCATATCGCTTAGCGACTTCTTTATTAGAATCTAAGTCTAACTTGAGAACCTTGACGCGATCGCCGTATGTATCGGCGAGTTGATCGATCAGCGGAGCAATGAGTTTGCAGGGACCACACCAGGATGCAGTGCAATCGACCACAAACAAGGACTCTGAATTCAGTAAGGCATCAAACTCGGCTTCATTTTGGATGTAAGCAGCAGGCATAAATAAGTCTCATGAAAGACTTATTCTCCCATGGCGATCGCACTTTAATCCAATCCCCTTTATAGCTTTGGTCAGAAAGCTTAAGGCAGAGGCAATAGCTCAAACCTGGATGCTGGGAAAGCTTCCTGACTCGCCTCCGTCCCATCGAATGTAGCTACGGCTATAGAGGGACAAATCTGTTTTATCCCTCATCCTTTATCCTTCAGCCTTTTTCTCTCTTCTCTCTTCTCTCTTCTTTTTTCCTTCTTCTCTCTTCCTTACGGCAATGGCAGTCGAGGGCGATCGCTAAAGTCAGGTAACGCTACAGGATTCTTCTCCAACTGCTCCAAAACGAGTTGAATGGCTTTGTCGAGTTGCGGGTCTTTGCCCTGTGCCCACTCGTGAGGAGCGATGTCGATTTCGATGTCGGGGTCAGTGCCGTAGTTCTCAACACCCCAACCGACATCCTGGAACCAGAAGGAATATTCGGGTTGAGTGACGACGCTGTGATCGACCAGGGTGTGTCGCGGGAAGATACCAATCACACCACCCCAGGTGCGTTTGCCGATGAGCGTACCAACGCCCATCAGTTTGAAGCAGTGGCTAAAGATATCCCCGTCAGAGCCTGCGTGTTCGTTGGCGATCGCCACCATTGGCCCCAACACTGAATCAGCGGGATAAGGTTCGGGTTGTCCCCAGCGTGAGATGTCGTAACCGATGCGTTGTCGTGCCAGTTTTTCAAGAATGAGTTGCGAGACGTGACCACCGCCGTTGTAGCGTACATCTACGATTAATCCCGGTTTGTGGACTTCCGCCAGATAGTAACGGTGAAACTCGGCATAGCCTTTGGGGCCCATGTCAGGGATGTGGACGTAGCCAATTCTGCCGTCAGTAGCCTCGGTGACGACACGATGATTGTGCTCAACCCATTCCCGATAACGGGCTTGCGTTTCGTCTCCTAACGTCTTCACGGTCAGCGTGTGGGAGGCGTCTGATTCAGCACTGGCAAAGGTTAGAGTGACTTCACAATGAGCCTGATGCACGAGCAGTTCTTGGGGGCAACGGTGGCGATTCACACGGCGTCCAGCAACGGCTAACAACACATCGCCTTCCTGCAAGTTCAGCCCGACTTGATTGAGGGGTGAGTCTGACTCATCGCTCCAGCCATCACCGCGCACAATGTGTTCGATGCGGTAAACGTCTTGCTCTGCATCGTAGACAAAATCGGCTCCTAAAAAGCCCAGTCGATAGTCGGGTTCTTTGCGGTAGTCACCGCCCATTTCGTAAGCATGAGAGGTGCCCAATTCGCCCTGCATCTCCCAGATCAGGTCAGAAAATTCGGAGCGAGTGGTCACTTTTTCTAACCAAGGAGTGTAGCGATCGTAGACGTGATCCCAATCGACGCCAGACATATCTGCTGTCCAAAACTGCTCGCGTTGCAATCGCCAGATCTCGCGAAACATCTGCCGCCACTCTTGCTGAGGCACGACAGCAGAGCGAATTCGCTTGAGGTCGAGCCAACCTGTTTTGCGACTGGGTTTGTGATCCTCTTTGCCTTTACCGTTGCCATTGAGGGGGGCGATCGCACACACTCTCAAGCGATTGCCAGAACGGTAGATCAGCGTGCCGTCTTTGGAGACTTTAAAGCTAGTGACATCATTGGCAACCCGGTCTTGCTTTTGTTCGCTGAAATCGTACATATCAATAACAGCTTTGGCTTCTGGCTCTGAGCTTGTCCAACCCCGGCGATCGAGGCTTCCCTGAATGGGCACAGAACTGAACAGCACCTTGCCTTTGACCCCAATGATTTGGTGATAACGTCCCTCTGGCACCGGAAAGCCGACGATGCGGTGCTCGATACCATCCAGGTCAATGGTGACTGTTTTAGGAGCGGGTTGATCAGATCCCGTTTCTTCCGGCGGTACATCCGTCGAGGCATCGCTATCTTCAGACTTTGCAGCCTCAGATTTGCCGTTAGAGCCGTTTTTGCCGTTCGCCCGGAATGGCTTTGGAACCGGAATAAACGGAGATGGCGTATCCTTTTGCAGCGTAATCAGAAAAGGACGCATCCCCAGGGGGAACCCCAGATCAAAGTAAATGCTGTCGTAGACGGGGTTAAACTCGCGCACCGAGAGGAAGTAGAGAAACTTACCTTCTGGATCAAAGTTGGGTTCGATATCGCGGAAACGGGGAGGCGTGAGGCGATGCACCGTGCCATCCTGCACATGGCATAGCTTGATGGAGAAGGTCTGCGGCGTTTCTGCACAACTGTAAGCCACCCACTGACCATCGGGCGACCAGCAAAATCCAGCGATGCGGTAATACGGGCTGCGATCGAGCACGCGGCTCTGGCGAGTTTCTAAGTCAACCCAGATTAGCTCATAGCGATGGTTCGATAACACCACCTGATCCGCCACAGGCGACACCTCCAAATCGATCGATCGCCCCAGATCTAGCCCATCTAACCGCTCAGAGGGAAAGTCAGTGTCAGTGTTGAAGATCTCCAGTGCCTCTATCCCTGCGCGATCGGTGATGGTAACAAAGCGTTTTTGGTCGTTGAGCCAGCGCGTCAGGCGATAGCGTCCCTCATCAGGTTGCCCCAGTTGCAGCACGGCTCCTTCCCAGTTGCCGAAGTGAAAGCTTTTGCCCCGTGTGGTGATCAGGGTTGAATGGCTTTCGGGATGCAGGTTGTAGTCCTCTAAGTAGCGACCGGCTTCAACAAACTTGCGTTGCCGCTGCACCTGTGGACTGTGAAACTCTACCTCAATTTTCTGAGTCGAAGCGATCGCTGGATCAAAGCAAAACAGCTCTGCTCCGGCATGATAGACAATGCGGGAACCATCGGTTGAAGCGTTACGGGCATAGTATTCCGAGTGATCGGTGTGTCGCTGCACATCCTCACCCTGGGGCGTGCAGGAATAGAGGTTGCCAATGCCCTCATGGTCGGAGATGAAGTAGATGCGATCGCCCACCCACATGGGCGCAGTCAGGTTGCCATTTAAGTCTAAGAGTTTGTGGAATGTGCCACTACCCTCCGGGTCTATCCACAGGACGCCTGCCGTACCGCCGCGATAGCGTTTCCACCGGGCTGGATCACCTGTGTTTCTGCCCAGCACGACCCCACCATTGGCTCCCAGGGCAATGTGATGCGCCAGACCATAGGGCAATCGCTCTGGTAAGCCTCCTTGCGGGTCAATGGCATAGAGATTGAAGATGCGCCGAAACGGTTGCGCTGAATTGCTGGAAAACAAGATGGACTGTCCATCGCGACTCCAACCCACCACGGACGTTTGCGCTCCCAAAAAGGTTAATCGCTGAGCCACACCCCCTTCGGCAGGCAGACAATACACCTCGGCGTGCCCTTCTTCTCGCCCAATAAATGCCAACTGACTCCCATCTGGGGACAAATAGGGACGACTGACCTCACCCAGGTTGGCTGTTAACCGACTTGCCACACCCCCCGCAGCAGGAACACTCCACAGATCGTCCTCACAGACAAAAACAACGCGATCGCCATGAATCGTGGGGAACCGATAATAACCTGCTTGTCTAGTCATGCCCGTAACTCTTAGAGGGGTGGTAGGAACGTCATAATAAACCCAAAAAAAGAGGTACTGCTGATCTCACAGATTTCCTTTAGGGACAGGGAGTAGGGAATGGGGAGTGGAGAGTAGGGTTATTTCTTTTCTTCTTCTCTTTTTATCCTTCATCCCTTATCCTTTTCCCTACTCTTCCTCCATCTTCGGTCTTGAAGTAAAGTAGGGTCTGGATTCTCTCTGTGGCTTCTGGACTGACCGTTTGATGAAATCTCCCACACATCTCTTCGATTCCCTCCTGCGATCCTTTGAAAAGCGACCGTCTCGGTTGTGGCTGTTCTCAGTGGGTTGGGTGGGGTTAGTGTGTGGCATCGCCTTCTTGTGGCGATTGGGCAGTACTGGGTTGGTGGATGAGACGGAACCGCTGTTTGCCGAAGCGGCGCGACAGATGACGGTTACTGGAGACTGGATCACGCCCTACTTCAACAATGCGACGCGCTTTGATAAGCCTCCACTGGTCTATTGGTTCATGGCGATCGCCTACCACATCATCGGGGTGAATGAATGGGCAGTGCGGTTGCCCTCGGCACTCTCCGCGATCGCCCTGACCGTGTTTGGATGGTTGACGCTCCAACGGTTTGCCGTTCTGCCACAGTCCTCTAATGAGGGTGGGATGTCTCGACTGCAACCCCATCACCAGCGATGGCTTGCCGCCTGGATTGGGGCAGTCCTGATGGCGTTTAATCTGCAAACCATTCTCTGGGCGAGGACGGGAGTGTCCGATATGCTCTTGAGTGGCTGTATCGGGACGGCAATGCTGGCATTCTTCTGGGGCTACACTGAACCGACTGACTCACCCGCAAAACCGCGATGGTATCTGGCGTGCTATGTGCTGCTGGCGTTGGCGGTGTTAACTAAAGGCCCCATTGGTGTGGTGTTGCCGGGGTTGGCGATCGCCCTGTTCTTGCTCTACGTCGGTCAGTTTCGGGCAGTGCTGCGAGAACTGCGGCTCTGGCAGGGAGCGTTGATTTTCCTGGGGTTGACCTTACCGTGGTATATCCTCGTGACGTTGGCAAATGGGGATGCCTTTATCGATTCTTTCTTTGGCTATCACAACTTTCAGCGGTTTACCCGCGCGGTCAACAACCACACAGCCCCGTGGTTCTTCTACTTTGGGGTGGTGTTGGTGGGGTTTGCGCCCTGGTCGCTCTATTTGCCCAGTGCGATCGCCCGTTTGCGGTTTTGGCGACCTGCCCTCTGGCGCAACCAACCCCGCACGGCGCATTTGAGTGTGTTTGCTTTGAGTTGGTTCGTGGCGGTGTTTGGCTTTTTTACAATCGCTGAAACCAAGCTGCCGAGTTATGTGCTCCCACTAATTCCGGCAGCGGCGATGCTGGTGGCGGTGTTGTGGAGTGAAGAGGTGGAGCGATCGCGCCTGAGTCGAGGCGTATGGATCAGCAGCCTGTTCAGTGTTGGGTTTCTGGCGATATTGGCAGTTGTGATCGCGATCAGTCCTCGCTGGTTGTCGGGCGATCCGGCAATGCCCAACTTCCCCGAAATCGTGCAGCAATCGGGTATTCTCACGGGGGGTGCGGTGATTGTGGCGATCGCGGCTCTGCTACAACTCGTTGCGTTGCTATTGCGGCAGGGGCGTTGGGGTTGGCTAATTCACACCGTGGCGATCGGCGTGTTCATCCTGTTCACCGCCATGCCCTTTATGACCCTGATTGACGCGCAACGTCAGCTACCCCTGCGGCAACTAGCGGCAACTGCCTTGCAACAGCAACAGCCCACTGAGCAACTGATTATGGTTGGCTTCCCCAAGCCCAGCCTTGTGTTTTATACCCAGTTGCCGATTACCTATGTCGTTCACACCGAAGATTTAGCCCCTTGGTTGCGTCGTCCCTTCCGATTTCGCCGCAATGCCCCAACGTCAGTCATGGTTTTGGGTCTGCCCCGCAAGTTGCAGGAGTTAAATCTGAAACCGGGGGAATTCACAACCCTTCAGCGATCGGGTGCCTATGAGTTGATTCGGGTCAAGCAACCGTTGGAATAATCAGGAATAGCGTTAACATCAATTTGGGTTGACCACCTGACGAATTAATTCGCGGCTATCAGAACCAAGTCTGCCGACGCAGACTACGGAAAATCAAGGTTTGCCGAACCGACGCAGGTCGGTTTTGCTCTTGTAGCTGCGGTTTCAACCGCCAAGACCTCAGGTTAACGTTACAATCGCATCGGCGTTATCTAGCCTTTTCAGGGGTTACCTCGACAATCACCCAAACTTATCAGTAACCTTAAGCAAAGCGAGATTGTAATTGGCTGCAATCCCTGATTCTCCTGATTTACTGAGAGGTAGACCTTGGATTACAACTCATTCATGCACAAACTACCCCATCACTACGAGAATTGGGGTTCTCCCTCCGTGAGTTTAAAGTCAGATGAATTTCAAACCATTCTGATAGAAACTAAGGGCAAAACAACAGCTTATCTGTTGCAATTGTTAAACATCGCAACCAGTGCTTTAGAGCCAGATGAACTGATTTGTTTCATTGGGACTCAACAAGCTCCTAACCTTGTAGCTGCGCTGTTAAATCATCCAACTCGACAGGTGATTTATAATGTCATTCCGGCTGATGGTGATGCGCCAGAAGACGATTTTGAAACTTTAGCAAGCACTCTGGCTAGGTTTGGACTTGAAGATCAAGTTTTTCTATATAACCAAGACTTTGAAGATTTCTTACTGGAATTACGGACTCTAGAAATCTCGGAAAAGATCGGTATTTTGGTGTATGACGGTTTGCATGATTACCGCTCCCATTTGATGGCGTTGCTATTAGCGAAGCCTGCGTTAGCTGAGCGAGCATTAATCATGATGGGAGGGACTGATCTAAACACAACAAATCAGGCAACGCAAGATTTCGTCGCATCTCACCCTGAGTGCCAACTGCTGTTAGATTTCTCAGCCAAAGATTGGACTAAACCCTGGGGAAATATTCAGATTTTGAGTTGGGATTGTCACCCCAAAGCAGCTTCAACTGATGAACAACCTGAGTTAATTAAAAACCCAACGGCTATCAAAATTCTGTCAGATGTCGCCGTGAGATTTGACGAGAATGCTGTGCAAGCTCAACAAGTGGCAGAACAAAATCAAGTTGTTATTCAAACTTTGTTAGACGGTGAAGACCCCATTCAGTTAGAGCTAGGGGCAGGTGGGCGAACCCTTCCGGGATGGACGTCGATCGACATGGGGGGAAACTCTGATTTGGTACTCGACCTGACGCAGCCATTACCCTTTCCCGATGAGTCAGTCACCCAGATTTATTCGTCTCATGTCTTAGAACACTTCTACTATCCTTATGAGTTAGGTTTTTTATTAGCAGAATCCTACCGTGTCTTAAAGCCAGGAGGACGCTTTAGAGCTGCTGTTCCTGACGCCTCAATTTACATCAATGGGTATCTCAACCCTGACCAGTTTGATCCCGATCGCTACTGTTTATTTAAGCCTGCACTTCACTATCATTCACCTATTGATTATGTTAATTACATCGCCTATATGGCAGGACAACACTGCCATCTATTTGATGCTAATAATTTAGTTGCAGTCATACAAAAAGCCGGATTTCGAGATGTCAAATTACGAGAGTTTGACTCCTCGATTGATCTAGAAGAACGACATTATGAATCGCTCTATGTTGAAGGGGCAAAATGAGTGGTGAGATGCCAACTCTTCTTAGGAATGGGAATTATAAGCTTTGGTCAGAAAGCTTAAGGCAAAGGCAGTGGCTCAAACCCTAGTGTTGGGAAAACTTCCTGACTCGCCTTCGCTTATCGCATGTGGCTGCGGCTATACAAACAAAACCGATCTGCGTTGATTGAGTAAACCTTTGATTTCCGGTAGTCCGCGTCGGCGGACTTCGCTTTGATAGCCGCGAATTGATTCGCCAGGTGCTCAACCCGAATTGACGTCAGATATAGCTCCAACCTTTAGATGGAATGACATTCAATGGAGCTGACGGGAGTCGAACCCGTGTCCGCCCTGGGTATTAGTACTTCACTCATTCACAGGTTTAGCTTTTCTGATCCTCAAAGCGGGAACCGTCCCTTATCCCGGACGGTGGGATGCTCTGGTGAAGTCTTAGCTAATGTGCGACCAGAGGCACACAATTAGAGCATCCGTTGAATTTTGTCCACAGCCCTTAACGGAGTCAAACTGTAGACGCTCGAACCTATAAGAGGTGTTTAAGCAACAGCAGCTGCCTTACGAGCAAAAGGAACGATGTTGTTTGCATCTATTCTTTTGAGCCTTTGATTTTCGAGAGACGACTCACTCTCGACCTGCATCACAAAGTAGCGTTCGCCAAAACGTCGAAACCGTTACAGCCCCTTGCTTGACTTAACTCAACTTAGCTCAACCATTATAGCGAATTTAAATGAGTGTTAGGGCAAGATGAAATTTAACCAAAATTACAGACATCAATGGACTGGTAGTGTTAAAACTCTGTTTAGTTCTAAAGTTTTTAACGAAAAATTACGCAAGTACAAAAAAATACAGAGACATAGGGATCATGACGTTACTATTTTTTCTCCATAAGTGATAAAAGTTCCTAACTTAGCTCACGATTAAGTTAGCTTTATTAGTTAGCTGAAGTTTAGTTAGCTCAATTGACTCACTCCAGTTGGTTCTAATCTGTTCTACCGTTAAGAATCAACACAGGTGCCGACCGATTTTTCAAGTTTCTACTGAACCTAATTATTAAAGCTAATCCCTGATTCAGGGAAATCACTAGAACGATGTCGGCATTAGTGATTGCTTATTCGAGTGGTTGCTGATATTGATCCTCGCCCTACTGAGCGATTAACTCCAACAGGGAACGTTGCACTGCCCTCAGGAAAATGGCTTCGCATCGCCAGCAGCAGGTTGATCCCTCAGTAGATGAGCTGAATTGTCGTAACCGTCCGGATGGTAACCCACTCCTATAGGTAATGAAGCAAGTAGCCCATTCGATCAGGAAGATCAGTAAAGCTACCAAATTTTCCTAAGACTTGATCGGTTTGAAAACTGATGGCTTGAAAACTGATAGTAGGGATGGGTGAGTTGAGTTAACAGAACCTTTACAAAGCAGGGTTTGAATGGCAATCTGCCCCTACAAATCTGAACTCTTTAATTTGGACTAATCGGATTTCATATCACGTTAGACCCCATTCAATTGTGTCAACCCAATTAGATCGCTGAAACCGAGGTCAAGATGGCTGGTGGAATCTATCCTTCCTCAGGAAGACGCACAAACGCATCGTTGATGCAAAACGCTGTGAGTCGAGACAACCTAACTCGACGGGCGTTAATTTTTATGTTTTTCATAACGGCGTTTATGAGTGCGCACCTCTTTCGCCTAACGCAATTGCAGTTAGTTGAAGGGGCGTATAATCGACAACTCGCCGAGCAAAATCGGGTGCGTCTGGTGCCTATTCCTGCCGATCGCGGCAACATTACCGATCGCCACGGTAGGTTATTGGCTTCCAATCAACTCTCGCGTGCGGTGTATCTGTGGCCGCGACAGCAAACTCGTGAACAGTGGCAAGCTACGGCTGCTCGTCTGGAGGCGATTTTAGACATTCCTGCGGCTGAGATCATGGGTCGGTTAGAGCAATCTGGGTTTGATTCGCCGTTGCCCGTACGCATCAGTCAACAACTCGATCAGACAGCGTTTGTGGCGATCGCGGAGCAATCAGCTCAGCTTCCGGGCGTAGAGATTGTAGCGGGGTCGGTGCGCTACTATCCCCATCGCAGTCTGGCATCCCACGTGCTGGGCTACATTGGCGAGGCGAGTGAGGCAGACATGGCGGCTAACCCTGACTATCCCAATGGCATGATTGTTGGGCAGATGGGGATCGAGCGCATCGCCAATGCTCAGCTAGAGGGGGTATGGGGCAGTCGTCTGGTAGAAGTAGATGCCAGAGGACGAGAGTCTCGCATTTTGGGGTCGAATCCGACTGTGGGAGGCAACCCCATTCAACTGACGCTGGATCTGGAGCTACAACAAGCCGCAGAACGAGCCTTAAATGGTCGGCGCGGTGCAGTCGTCGCGTTGGATGTTAAGACGGGAGCCGTTTTAGTTCTGGCAAGCGGCCCTAGCTTTGATCCCAGCATCTTTACTCGGCGGGTGACCCAAGCCGAATGGCAACGCTTGCAGGAGGGAGATCAACCGTTCCTCAATCGGGCATTGCAAACCTATCCACCGGGAAGCACGTTTAAGGTCGTCACAGCGACAGCGGGGATGGAATCGGGTCACTTTTCCCCAAATTCCACCATTGGTACTTCTGCGTTTATCAGTTTGGGGGGTATCCAGTTTTGGGAACACAGCAAACACGGTTATGGGGCGATTGGCTTTCGCAAAGCTCTGGCGGTCAGCAGCAATACTTTCTTCTATCAAATCGGGCTACGGGTAGGGCCAGAGGCAATCTCCAAATGGGGACGCCTTTTGGGGATCGGCACCACCTCTAACATGGGCTTAGATGGCGGTAGTCACGGGCTGTTGCCGACTCCGCAGGATAAGGAGGAACTGTATGGCGAACCCTGGTATGGCGGCGATACGGTGAGTATGTCAATTGGTCAGGGGGTTGTGCAGGTGACTCCGCTGGAACTGGCAGTCATGGCATCGACGATCGCCAATGGTGGTCAGCGCGTGCATCCTCATCTGCTGGCTAGCGAGACAAATACCCCCGCGATGCAGCCTGAAGCCACAGGGATCAAACCCGGCACCATCAATGCCATTCGTTCCGGCATGACGGCTGCTGTTCAAGAGGGCACCGCCCGTCGTCTGAATGATGGCTCTATTCCTCTGACCGCTGGTAAAACGGGCACCGCTGAAGTGGTAGGACGTAAGCCCCATGCTCTATTTGTTGGATATGGGCCGGCGAGCGATCCCCAGATTGCGATCGCCGTTATTGTAGAGAATGGGGGCTATGGTGGGGTGGCAGCCTTGCCCATCGCCCACGAAATCTACAAAGCTTATTTCGATCGCGACTAACAGGGCATGAGATGAGTTATGAGCACTGTGAAGGTTTTGAAGCTGGGTTGTCTGGTGGTGGTGTTGATGTTGGCGATCGCCTGTAGCCCATCGACCGTATCCATCACACCTGTCAGTCCTTCTCCGACAACCGTCATGTCACCCAGCACCACGGGGTCTGCTTCAAGTGAACCCTCAGCCACCTGGATTCAGCAAGCTCAAACAACCCTGGCTGAACAGCTAGGATTATCACCCGATCAAATTCAGCTGCAAACGTCAACCCCAATGGAATGGGGCGATGCTTGCTTGGGGTTGCCTCGACCAGATGAGGTATGTGCTCAAGTGATCACTCCAGGCTATCAAGCCACGTTTAGCACACCCCAGGGCAACTATGTCATTCACAGCGATCGCACAGGGCGATCGATTCGTATTGCCGAGCCTGCCTCTTAACCGCTTTAAGGAGATTTCTGAGAAAGAATGTACCAGTCGGTTTCTGGTAGGGACGTTTCACGAAACGCCCTTACAGGTATTTTGTTTCCTGGAAATCTCCTAACGTGAATTCGGGATCAGGATTTTGACGGTTAAACCCGCTGCCATAGGAGCAAAACCGACCTGCGTCGGTTCATCAAAACCTGCCTCTTCCAGAGTCCGTGTCGGCGAACCTTCCCCTATCCGCGAATTCATTTGCCAGGCTCTTAAACCGCACTACGTTACCTCAGTGGCTAGTCAGATGATGATCCACTTTCAGGGATGGGTGAGCGACATCGGAAGCACTGGATGCAGGGTTGGAGGTTGGGTGCGATCGGCTCGACTGAACAATTAAAACCGTACAATCAGCGTGGTGTAACACGTAGTTGCTCACACTGCCCAATAGCACCTCGGTTAACCCCCGTCGTCCCCGTCGCCCCAACACGATTAAATCTGCCTGCCACGATTGCGCTGCCTGACAAAGACCCTGTCCGGCATCGGCGATCTGATAGCTAGATTCAGCAACAACTCCCTGTTGTGCAGCGGTTTCGCAGTAACCTCGTAACAGGGATTGAATGTCCTGCATCCGCTGTTCCAAATAAATCTGCTGAGCTTGATAGGCCTGGTTGACGATGCGTGGCAACAAGCCCAACTCACCCGAAAAGGGACTGCTACCTGTCATGGTTTCTTCAGAAACGCAGTGAAACAGCATTAATTTGGCGTTATTTGACCGGGCAAGGTCGAGGGCTTGAGTAAAGACTTCTTGACTTAAGGGAGAATAATCGATCGCCGCCAAAATCCTTTGAAACCCCATGACTTTCTCCTTTGTCTTAGCTCAGCGTTTTCTGTCTTTACCCATCAACCTAACTCACTTCCTTGAGAATCATTCATTATCGCAATACAGCTTTAAGTGAAGAGGGGCAAAAGGCAAAAAGCAGAGGGGAGAGGGGAATTTTTTAGGAACGTCTCAATCCCAAATGACTATACCCAGCATCTAATGCCATCTTAGATTTTGGATTTGCAATTTTGGATGGCTGGAGCCTTGTACGTCGAAGGCTTCAAGCCATCATGTGTCATGTTTTCTATTTCAATTGGTATAAGTATGAAAGTTTTCTGAAACTCCCTTCAGATCTAACCCTCATCCTTTATCCCTCATCCTTTATCCTTCATCCCTTATCCTTCATCCTTTATCCTTCATCCCTCATCCTTTATCCCTTATCCTTCATCCTTCATCCCTTATCCTTTATCCCTTATCCTTTATCCTTTCTTCTTCATCCCCGATCGATACCACCGGGCAATGCGATCGCGTCTGACTCCCAAAAAGTAAGTCATGATGATGAACTGATTAATCAAGGTTGTTCGCAGCACACCCAATTTTTCCCAGCGGCGGGCTGAGGTGACAACTGAGGCAGGAGCGATCGCCACTCGTCCCAGGTGTTGTAACCGCCGAACAAAATCAAAGTCCTCCATAATCGGTAGCTCGGCAAAGCCTCCCACCTGTTGAAACTGAGTGGCTTTAAGAAACAGAGCTTGATCGCCGTAGGGCAACTGCAACAGGAGCGATCGCCACTTCACCCCCCATTCCACTAAACGCAACCCAGGGATCGAGCTATCGATAGCCAGGTTAAAGGCTCCCAGAACAACGTTAGGTTGAGCCAGAGTTTGGTGTATCTGTTCGACAAATCTTTGAGGCAACTGGCTGTCAGCATGCAAAAAGAGCAACACACTGCCTGTGGCGACAGTAGCTCCCGTATTCATCTGGTGGGCGCGTCCGGGTGGGGTCTGGAGGACGATGGCTCCATAGGCTTGAGCCACAGCAACCGTATCATCCTGACTACCGCCATCGACGACGATCGCCTCCACCTGGGGCACTGCCTTAAGATGCTGTAATGTTTTGGCAATCTTATCGGCTTCGTTGAGCACAGGAATGATCACCGAAATTCGGTCGTGCGGCGTTACCTGGGCTGGCTTTCCATCGCGAATTGCCTCCCACACCGCTACATCTTCGGGGCGATCGATATCTGTGAGGGGTTGCAGATAGGCAAGCGTGAGGTTGAGGGCTTGGGCGATCGCCACGGTTTGTCGAAACACGTCACTGGTTCCCCAGGCAACATCTGAAAATAGTGCCGGGATCAGTCGGCTGAATCGATCCTCCCGACTCTGGTCAGGGGGAGCGTCAGCAACCCGCAAGCCAATCAGGTAATATCCTCCGTCGGTCGCCGGACCCAACACCCCATCACTGATGCAGAGTGCGGCGAATGCCTGTGCCAGTCGCTCTGCATCCACTCCGGGGCAGTCGGTGCCAATGATAACGATTTCTGTTGCCCCTGCTGCAAACGCCGTTTGGGATGCCCAACTCAGCCTTGCGCCCAAATCCCCCTTGCTCTGGGGACGATAATCCAGGTCAGACCCCAGCCAATCCTGAAGGAGCGATCGATAGTCGGCTTCACGGTCTGCATCACCCCCCGCAAACCAAACCGTGACCGTCAGGGTGGGATGAGTGGTTTGTAAAATGCGGATCTGGGCGATCGCATGTTCCGTCATTTGTCGCTGTAGGTCGGCGGCTGCCTCTGCGCCTAATGCTGGAATTAGCCTGGTTTTGGTCTTTCCAGGCTCAGGATATCGGGTAAATACCAGTAAATGTTGCACCTAATTGGGGTCAGCGTGATTACAGAATTTTTGTGGCTCTCTCCATCATCTTCTGCTCAAGCTTCTTTACAATCAAGACTAACGTCTCTGTAACGAAGTGCGATGGCAACAATGAAGGCAGTCCGAATTCACGCTTACGGAGGGTTAGAAACCCTAACTTACGAAGAGGTTCCTTTACCTGCGATCGCCCAGGATGATGTGTTGATTCGAGTCCATGCGACAGCCGTAAACCCCGTCGATTGGAAAATTCGGGAAGGGTATTTGCAAGGGTTTATTGATTACGACCTGCCCTTAACGTTGGGGTGGGATGTGTCTGGCGTGATAGAGGCGATCGGTGCTGAGGTAACTGATTTTAAACCAGGCGATGAGGTCTATGCTCGCCCCGATATCAAACGGGATGGGGCTTACGCAGAATACATTGCTGTCAAAGCCTCAGAGGTTGCCTTCAAACCAAAGGCGATCGACCACATTCATGCGGCAGCTGTGCCACTGGCAGGTATCACAGCATGGCACTGCTTGTTTGAATCTGCCAATTTGACCGCTGGACAACGGGTTTTGATCCATGCAGCCGCAGGGGGTGTTGGTAGCTACGCCGTTCAATTGGCTCGTTGGAAAGGGGCGTATGTCATTGGCACTGCGTCAGCCCGCAATCGCGATTTTCTAATGGAGTTGGGAGCCAATGAGGTCATTGATTACCAGACAACTCCCTTTGAAGAGGCGATCGCGCCTGTGGATATGGTGTTTGACACGATGGGTGGAGATGTGCAAGAGCGTTCGTGGCAGGTGGTTAAACCAGGAGGAATTTTAGTCTCGATTGTGTCTCCGCCACCAGAGGAAAAAGTTGCGGCTCATCAGTGTCGCAGTGCCTATGTGTTTATTCAGCCCAGAGCCGACTGGTTGACCGAAATGGCACAACTCATCGATGCAGGAACCATAAAGCCAATCGTTGAGACAGTGCTCCCGCTCAGTCAAGCGGCTGAGGCGCACAAGCTGAGCCAGAGCGGACGCACACGCGGCAAGATCGTTTTCCAGGTCAGAGATTAATGGTCAGCAGGAGCTTGGAGAGGTTTGTGGGAGATTTGTTTGCAGCGAGAGTGACAGACGAGAGACAGAGACGGTAACAGAATCTCTAAATTTCATAACAAACCCACTTTTAATGGAAATTTTTTTGGGAATGTTCGGGTTTAGAGCTGTGGCAATTGAAAGAAAACGATCAGCAGTAAGTCGTTCTTTGCTGCCCAAATCTACTCTCTCGCGATCGCCATCTCAGTGAGGACAGAAGACTTGGGGCGATGTCCCAACCAGAGGTTCACCTCGGCACCCTGTTTTCACGTTGATGACAAAACTGTAAACAAATCATCTCGCTGAGATGATTAACTTTCGGCTGCGACATCCAATCGTTCTGTGAAGTCTGACATAAAACTTCAATATGGAGTTGCCCGATATGGAAAATCAGAGTGTAGATTTGGGCATTGTATAGAAGAGCCTTTAAGTTCTACCTTTTGGTAGATGCTGAGGGTCACTGCCCAGTCCTTCCTAGCTCCTACTCACCATGAACTCAAACTACAACGGCTTTGCCTTTCCCCTTTGGCAATTTCTAAATCAACCGATTGGGTGCAAAAATTCACCACTGGTTCTAAATCCTTACAAGTTTTGGTCTACCTTTAAAGTGAGACATTTAGAACGCTGCTGGTCTAAAGTGTATCGACCGGAAGAGCATCACCGTAGTTAAGCGATCGCACTTCTATGATACAGGTCAAGGTTTGATGTGAGCTTCCTTTGCAGAAGTAAAATTGTGTATTAACTCTAAATCTTAAAACAAATAGGGTAATAGAGATTTAGAGTACTCACTTGGTATAGGGATAGCAAGCCGCTTCTAGAGACTCGACCTGATGTCGATCGTTGAAGACGTTATGGAATAAATTGCAATCATTAGTTGCGATCGCAACTCATCAATAATATTTAATATTTGAGGCACAGAGAGATGGATTTTTTCCGATCGATGTGCCTTTTGTGTTGTTAAGCGACTGTCTGAAATGGAGTGGTCACAACGCGCACAGCCATGTGTACGTTGATTCAGTACAGGTACTGCAAAGGGGCACTGTCGCCTGCGTGGGATTCCACCCCTGCACCCCATCCTAACCAACCTCTCAGTTGCCACAGGTAATTTATTACACCTGAAATGTTAGCGTTATTCGTGAATTTCGGGATTCAACAAGTTATATTGATGACTCGTTTAAATGAATCTATAACTGCCACTATCCTTCGTTGAAAAACCAGGTAGACCTGAGTGGGTAAGGATTTTGGGTGATGCGGTTTGCCATCCCAAACCCTCGGCACACATAGCCTTAGACAAAACAAACGATATAAAACGAACACCATAAATCACTCAATCCTGATTCTTGAGAAAAATCTTGGAATTCCTACAATCGCTTCCGGAGCTAATCTTAAGCCCTAGAAGAATTTACATAGACAAACTGGGCTTCATTAAATTAGCTATTTACAGCAGGCGAGTTTATATCGGTGTGAAGGTCTTTTAGAGTGATGCTTCCACGCAGCCCAGGTCGAAGCAAACCGCTCACTAGAGCTTGTAGGGAGGATGTGAAATGGTGGTAGCAGCATCTCCATCTGTATTAGATGGTGTTGGAAGCATGAAACTGGCAATCTCGCAGGAGGGATTGCGATCGCTATTGAGTCAAGTTGAAGCAGAGCTTCATCGCAGTGAGGCATACCAAGCCGCATTGAGCAACTTGCAACACGAGGGTACAGATGTATTGAATGGTTCTCAGGCACTCAAAATTGTTGGTAGAGAAGCCATTCGGTTAGCCTTACGCTATCTGGCAAAGCACTATTCCACCCACTCAGCCAGTGCTTTAGAGACGGCTACACCAGCCATGCGGAGCAACTCCCCCGATGGGGAAGTCACCAGACGCACCGTAGAGTCAACGACTCAGCCTGAGGCTTCAGCCCAACCCTCCGCGTTGATAACCGACAATCATCGGGTTATGGCGACTGCTGTGGTGGCAAATCAGCCCATCAAAGAAACGGTTCAACCCACAAGGGCTCATTTGGCGCGGGTCGAACCGCGTGTGATTGTGTCTCAAACGAAAAAGACAGGACGGGTGGAAGCTGCCCCCAGTCCTGCGGCGCAAAAACGAGCGACTGTTTTGCGGCAAATCGGATTAGAACTGGGGCATATGCGCCAACAAAAGGGAATATCGCTCGATCGCTTGCATACCCAGACCTGGGTGCCGATTCATCTGATCCGGGCACTGGAATCGGGGGATGTCGATCACTTGCCTGAAGACATCTATGTCCGTGGCTTTATTCGTCGCATTGCAGATGCTCTGGGTTTAGATGGGGCAAGCATGGCAAATTCTTTGATGGTGCTCGAACAGCCAAAGACCATCGTGCCATCATGGCAACAGCGATCGCCCGAACCGCCTACACTCCGTCCGGTACACCTTTACCTCAGTTACGCTGCTTTGATGGCGGGTGCGTTAGGTGGGTTAGCCTGGATGTCTAATGAAACAGGTTCAACATCGTTGAGTACCCCTGTCGTGCCGGATATGCAGCCACAGCCCATTCCAGAAGCTGTGCAATCAGTCACTCCGGTCGGTGGGGCTGTTTCAGGAACCGCTTCCCCCACGACTCAACGAGAAGGGGCGATCGCGAATCCAGAAGTCATTCCTCCTGAAACCTCAAGAACCGATAGTAATCGGTAGTCATCATTAGAAATCAATTGGGAGGCGATGATTCTCGTTTTGAGAACCTGCACTACATCGTGTGGGTGATTCCCAAAGCAAATTGATTGCAAAAGAGTCTGATTAGCGTCTGTATTGTTAAATATGGTTTAATATTTTGACCTAGCCTTGGGTAAACTTGAGGTTATAGCAATGCTAAGTTCTTCAGTGAGTTTTCGCAGGATGGACAACGTTACGAAGTTAACCTTGCCGTATCCGTAGTTCTCCTAGCTTTTTCATCAAAAGCAAAGTTAGTGCGATAATCTAAACAGTAAGGTGGAGATCCTGAAGTCACTGTTTTTAGCATTGTGATAGTCTTAGTTTTTCGCCAGCGAGGTCGTAGCCTATCTACTCTGAGTGAGCTATTGGGCAGCTAAAGTAACGTTAGCTACTCTCGATCCGACCGGGCACCTTCTCATTGACTCAGAGTTCGACGCGATGACTCCATGCAAGATCGGTACAACCCACGAGACAATAGAGACAACTCTCTAATTCGCTCAGCTCCCTTCTTTGAAGGGTTGCCTGAGACGGTTGTGGAGAAGGCGACTTCTCACGTTGTCACTCGCAGCCACCCTCCTAACCAGGTCATTTTGCTTGAAAATGACTGGGGAAGTTCCGTTTACTTCATTTTGGAGGGGTGGGTCAAGATTCGGACTTACAACTTAGACGGCAAGGAAGTCACCCTTAATATTCTGGGTAAGGGTGAGGTTTTTGGTGAGATGGCTCCTCTGGATGAGGTGCCTCGCTCTACTGACGTGATTACGCTGGCTCCGACGATCATCGGTAATATGCCAGCCCAAGACTTTGTGCAGTTGATTAACACCGAGCCGCAAGCTGGAATTCGACTGGCTCAATTCATGGCACGACGGCTGAGGCAGGTCAATCGTCGCTTGCGCTTGCGAGAATCTGACAGTATGTCTCGTGTGGCAGATATTCTGTTGTTTTTGGCAGAAGGGCAGGGCAAGAAGAGTGCTGAAGGAATTGAAATCCCAAACCTGCCGCACCGAGAGTTGAGTAGTTTGAGCGGACTGGCACGGGAGACGGTAACGCGAGTGCTCAGTAAGCTAGAACGCAAAGGGCTAATCGTGCGCGATCGCGAGATTTTGCGGATTCCCGATATGCACGCGCTGGAACGACTGTTGGTTTAGGGCTTAGGAGAGACATAGGAGAGACGCCATGCATGGCGTCTCTCCTATGCCGTGTTTCTTAATAACCACAAGCCACTGTAGGTCATCCCCGAATTGTCGGGTTGCACGAGTAAAAAGTGCATTCCTTGAGTTGCTTCTTGCCGTTGCCGAAAGGTCTGAGCAGCCGCGATCGCCTCTTTGTCCTCAAAAGTAGCTATAACCCAGCGATCGACTAACCCTGCCTCCAGGATCAGCCCATCGGGAGCACCGGGAATGTATTGCAGTGCTACGGGGTTAACCTCTTGCAGCCAGCGAGCTAGGCGCATGGATTGCCGTCCCCCATCAATCACCACACCCGGAATGGGCAGGTTCGAGGCAAGTTGCAGCGACATCGGCAGCAGGTCAGTCGGCATAGAGCGGATGGGAATGGGTTTGTCGGCAAAAGCAAGTTCTAGATCTCCAGCGGCGATCGCCGCAAATCGCCATTGTTCTCCCCACAATTGTTCTGGTAGGGGTAGGGGTGGGGGTTGCTCTAGCTTGACTGGCTCATAAGGTTGCCCGGTGTAGTGGGGCAAGGTGCGGTAGTGGTCTGCCCGTTCCTGTAGCAGTTGTTTGAGGGCTGTGGTGTGGCGAGTTGGCTCTACGACGATCCCCAGAGGCTGAGCGGCAGTTTCAAGCAGGCTCAACGCCTGTGGACGAAAGACCTGCAATCGAGTGGGGGGGGTCTTGGTTGTGCTGATCCATTGTTGCAACTGGTGGGTCAGCCAGGTGGCATTTGCCTGCGATTGAGGACACCAGGCAAACTCGGCAAAGGGGAAATTGCTCGCTTGGGAGAACTGCCCTGCATCGCACACGACCAGCTCCCAAAGCGGATTACCTGCCTCATCTTGAACGGGACGTCGATAAAAGTCAGCCTGCCAGGTAGTCATAAGGGAAAAAAGAAAAAAGAAAAAAGAAGAGGAAAAATGAAGGATGAAGGCTAAAGGATAAAGGCTAAGAGGGAAGAGGGAAAAAAGAAGAGGGAAAAAGAAGGAAGAAGGCTAAGGATCGTGAGTCGGATAAAATCGCCAAATTGTTGTTAGGGGCGTGGCATTTGGCAAACAATCTGGCAACTTCGGCAGAGATTTCTACCCAAATGCCGCGCCCGTACAAAATATCATCTAATTTAATTTCTATTCCTAAGAGAAAGAGGGAAGAGGGAGGGTAAGCAAGGATAAGAAATGATTGATCATTCTTTTTTCTCTTTTCTTTCTTCATTCTTTCTTCGATTTGTCACGAAAAATTGCAGAAAGGTCAGGTTAACCACGACTTGGCATTCTCTAAGCGAGGATGGAGGTAGAGTTTCACTGGCTAAAGGATATGGGATCAATTTGCAGTGATGATTGTAACTGTGATACGTCCCCAATGCCGTAATAAGATAGAATCTTGACTTTTTTGGGTCTCTATGTTCCTTGGTCATGGTGTAAGTTGTCTGTGGGCAAGGGGTTGAACTCCCCGTTTAAGGCTCAAGCTAGAGACTCAGGCTGCCCAATGTCGCATCTACACGACCTCTCTGCTACAGGTGCTAATTTTTATGAGTGCTTCAATCCGTTTTCTGATGTGTGCTCCCGACCATTACGACGTGGATTACGTGATTAATCCGTGGATGGAGGGAAACATTCACAAGTCCTCTCGCGATCGCGCCGTAGACCAGTGGCGATCGCTCTACCACATCCTCAAAGATCAGGCTCTGGTTGACCTGATCACCCCGCAAAAAGGGGTGCCGGATATGGTGTTTACTGCCAATGCTGGATTAGTACTCGGCGATAGTGTGGTGCTCAGCCGCTTCTACCATAAGGAACGTCAGGGTGAAGAGCCGTTCTTTAAGGAGTGGTTTTTGAGTCAGGGTTACACGGTGCATGAGCTACCGAAGGATCTGCCGTTTGAGGGGGCAGGAGATGCATTGCTCGATCGCGAGGGACGGTGGTTGTGGGCAGGATATGGCTTCCGCTCAGAACTGGATTCGCACCCCTATTTAGCCAAGTGGTTGGATATTGAAGTGCTGTCGCTGCGGCTGATGGACGAACGGTTCTATCACCTCGACACCTGTTTTTGTCCGTTGACGGATGGCTATTTGCTCTACTACCCACCTGCATTTGATGCCTACTCCAATCGGTTGATTGAGATGCGCGTGCCAGAGCACAAACGCATTGTGGTGGAAGAACCGGATGCGATGAATTTTGCCTGCAATGCGGTCAATGTTGATCGCACCGTGATCATGAATCAGACGGGTGAGGATCTGAAACGTCGCCTGGATGCCGTGGGCTTTAAGGTGATTCAAACGCCGTTGAATGAGTTTATCAAAGCCGGGGGTGCGGCGAAGTGCCTGACTCTGCGGGTGACAGAGCCAATTCAGCCAGAGGTACACGCGATCGCCGCAGTTGAGAGCCGCACGATTCAGCTAGAGGGGCATTTGATCGACTCCGGCACGATGAACCGGGCATTAGATGCCGTTGTGGAAGGCGGTGGCAGCTTCCAGATTCTCAATTTCAAGCTGGGTGAACAGCGGCAAAGCACATCAACGGCTGAGATTCGCGTGACGGCTCCATCCCATGATGTGATGGAAAAAATCATGTCCCAACTGATCGACATTGGGGCAGTGGCATTGCCACAGGAGGTCTGCGATAACCCACTCGAAGTTGTGACACAGGACGGAGTGGCTCCCGATGACTTCTACGTAACCACGATCTACCCAACTGAGGTGCGGGTCGAGTGTCAGTGGGTGCGTGTGCAAGATCAACGGATGGATGGGGCGATCGTCGTTTCGCGTAGCCCCAGTGGACCTGTAGCACATTGTAAGTTGTTGCGTGATTTGCGAGTGGGCGATCGCGTCGTGGTCGGGGTAGAAGGTATTCGCACCGTCCGCAAGACCGAAGCTCGCGATCAACGAGGTGCCCAAGAGTTCAGCTTTATGGGTTCGGGTGTGTCCAGCGAACGCCGAGTCGAACTGGTGGTCGAGCAAATCGCCTGGGAATTGCGCCGCATCCGGGATCAGGGGGGTAAAGTCGCGGTTGTGGCTGGACCTGTGGTGATTCACACGGGTGGTGGCGAGCATCTGTCAAGCTTGATTCGCGAGGGCTATGTGCAGGCTCTACTAGGAGGTAATGCGATCGCCGTTCACGATATCGAGCAGGCGTTAATGGGCACCTCCCTCGGCATGGATATGAAGCGAGGCGTGTCTGTGCGCGGTGGGCACCGTCATCACCTCAAGGCGATCAATACTATCCGTCGTTGTGGCAGCATCGCCAACGCCGTGGAACAGGGTGTGCTCACCAGTGGCATCTTCTATGAGTGTGTGAAGAAGGGCGTTCCCTTCTCGCTGGCAGGCTCCATTCGCGATGATGGACCTTTGCCCGACACCCGGATGGATTTGCTGGAGGCGCAAGCCGAGTATGCCAAGCTGATTGAGGGAGCCGACATGATTTTGATGCTCTCCTCGATGTTGCACTCCATCGGCGTCGGTAACATGACTCCGGCAGGCGTTAAGCTGGTGTGCGTTGACATCAACCCCGCCGTTGTCACCAAACTGAGCGATCGCGGCTCTGTAGAGTCCGTCGGCGTTGTGACTGACGTGGGCTTGTTCCTCAGCCTGTTAGTGCAACAGTTGTCGAAGCTCACCAGTCCCTATCAGACGTTGCAGTTGGTGTAGTTTGAGAAGGATAAAGGATGATAGGTGGAGTGGGAGAAGGTGGTCAATGGTCAATGGTCAATGGTCAATGGTCAGTGGTTGATGGTCAATGGTCAGTGGTCAATGGTTAATGGTCAGTCCTGAAACATGATCAACGATTGACAAATGACAAATGACGAATGACTAACTAACCAGTACCTCTTCTACTTTTTATCCTTCATCGTTTATCCTTTGTGATTAACATTGCAACGATTCTGCAAACGCAAGCTGAGGTTAGACCAGGGGCGATCGCCATTCATGATCTCCGTTCTGGTCAGAGCCTCAGCTTTGCGGCGTTGGAGGAGTTATCGAGTCGTGCCGCAGCCTTACTGGAGCGATCGGGGTTGCGATCGGGTGATGCGATATTGATTTTTGTGCCGATGTCAGCCCAACTTTATGTGGCGTTGATGGCGGTGTTTCGACTGGGGATGGTGGCGATGTTTGTTGACCCCTCCGCTGGACGAGAGCATCTGGAACGCTGTTGTGCACTCCTGCCGCCCAAGGCTCTAATTGCAACGGACAAAGCGCATTTGCTGCGGTTGCGATCGCTTGCTTTACGTCAGATTCCAATTAAGTTTGGGGTGGGCTTCCCTGTGCCGGGAGCCATTTCCTGGTCACGGATTAAACAAGTCCCCCTGCTCAAGAAAATTTCCCCTTGCGAAGCCGATACACCTGCTCTGGTGACCTTTACGAGTGGCAGCACCGGACAGCCCAAAGCAGCGTTGAGAACGCATGGGTTTCTCTTAGCGCAACACAAAGCATTGGCTCACAGTTTAAGTCTGACACCCGATACGGTTGATCTGACCACACTACCGATTTTTGTATTGGCAAATCTCGCTTCCGGGGTCACTAGCCTGATTCCTGCTGTGGATCTGCGGTTTCCGGGTCGGGTCAACCCAACCCGTCTAATAGCACAGATTCAACGCTATCAACCGATTAGCACAGCGGCTTCTCCGGCATTGCTGGGGCGATTAACCGATTATTGTCAGCAACGGGGGCTAACACTACCCAGCTTTCAACGCATTTTTAGCGGGGGTGCCCCTGTCTTTCCTCGGTTGCTGGAGCAGTTACAGGCGATCGCCCCTGACGCTCAAGTATCTGCTGTCTATGGCTCTACCGAAGCAGAGCCGATCGCCCACGTTGATTTTCAGGAACTCCAAACCGACGATGTCACCTTCATGTTAAATGGACGAGGTTTGCTGGTCGGAGTTCCCGTGCCAGAGGTGCAGTTACGAATTCTGCCAAACCAGTGGGGAACGCCGTTGGGGCACTTCACCAACACTGAGTTTGACGCGCTTTGTCTACCCATTGGGGCGATCGGTGAGATTGTAGTCAGTGGGGAGCATGTGTTGGCGAGTTATCTGCATGGCAAAGGCAACGAGGAAACCAAGTTTCAAGTAGACGGAATGCCCTGGCACCGAACTGGCGATGCGGGCTATCTGGATCAGCAGAACCGTCTCTGGTTGATGGGGCGATGTAGTGCCCGGATTCAAGATGCTTGCGGGGAACTGTATCCCTTTGCGGTGGAGACAGCCGCGAGTTATGTGACCGGGGTTCGCCGTACCGCTATGACTGCCTTTGAAGGGAAACGGGTTCTGGCGATCGAACTGGCTCCCAATGCTCCTGTGAATACGTTGGATGCGCTCAAAACCACCCTTGTCTGGGCACAGATTCACACTTACAAGCTCTATCCCAAAATCCCGGTAGATAAACGTCACAACGCTAAAATTGATTACCCAGCGTTGCACCGTCTGTTGCAGAATACTCTGAGCAAGTAAAGCAGTAGTTAGGTTTATGTTGGTACGCAAACTAAATGAGTGTGAAGAGTTTATTGCGGGTGATAACACCCTGTTGCGAGAGCTATTGCATCCCGATAAGCAACCGTTGGAGTTGCGCTATAGCCTTGCCCACGCGATCGTCTTGCCAGGAGATACCTCCACTGCTCATTCCCTAACTACCTCGGAGGTTTATTACATTCTCAGTGGCGTTGGCGAAATGCACATTGATGGGGAAACGCGACGGGTTGAAGTGGGGGATGCAATTTACATTCCCCCCAATGCCAAACAGTTCATCCACAATTGCGGTACAGAACCGCTGGTCTTTATCTGTATCGTCGATCCAGCGTGGCGCAAGGAAGATGAAACGGTGTATTCCTGAGGGTTAGGACTCATTGGGCTGTTGAATAACGGTCAATCCTGCATGAATACCACTCTATCCATCTCTCAATAAGCTATCTATGGAAGGAAATTTAGTTAATCCTGTTACACATTCTTGTGTCCAGAAGACACCTAAATGTATTTTCAGATACAGAATAACAACCCTAAGAATTGAATCATCTTTATCATTCCTTAATTCTAAGTATCAACTTTTCTACGGGGAGCTTCGTGCTCACGAACCAATATTCCCCTGGATAAAGAAAAACTAGCCACAACGACTACTGACGATGTCTAACCTTCTACTTCGCAAAAAGAAAAGAAATAGGGGCTTGCAAGCTCGCCTCAATAATTCAGATGCGGGCTTATTGGGTAAGCTCAAAGCGGTTAAATTCTTGTCTCCCACCTGGCAAGCGTGTATTCCTCTAACGGCTTTTGTTGTCGTTATTACTACCTTCTCGGCTGCCTATGCTCAAGATGCTCCTCCTACCATTGAGGAAGTTGCAGCAGGGCTGAAGGTTGGTATGGATACCATGTGGGTCATGATTGCTGCGTTTTTGGTGTTCTTCATGAACGCCGGATTCGGCATGTTAGAAACTGGTTTCTGTCGCCAAAAGAACGCGGTTAACGTTCTCTCGAAGAACCTGATCGTGTTTGCTCTGTCTACCATTGCATTCTGGGCGATTGGTTTCGGTTTGATGTTTGCTGACGGTAATCCCTTTGTTGGTACAGGTGGATTTTTCCTGACTGGAGCCGACAATAGCCCTGCTACAGGTGATGACTATCAGGGCATCTTTAGCTCCCTCAACTGGACGGGTGTACCTCTGGCTGCCAAGTTCTTCTTCCAGTTAGTGTTTGCTGGAACTGCGGCAACTATCGTGTCGGGTGCAGTTGCAGAGCGGATTAAATTCGTTGACTTCTTGATCTTCAGCTTGTTGCTGGTTGGCATTGCTTACCCCATTACCGGACACTGGATCTGGGGTGGTGGCTGGCTTTATGGCTTCGGCTTCTGGGATTTTGCAGGTTCTACCGTGGTTCACGCGGTTGGCGGTTGGGCTGCCCTGATGGGTGCGGCTTTCCTTGGCCCTCGTTTGGGCAAATACAACGACAATGGCACTGCCAATGCGTTGCCCGGTCACAACATGAGTATCGCTACGCTGGGTGCGTTGATTCTCTGGTTGGGTTGGTTTGGATTTAACCCCGGTTCCACAATGGCGGCTGATCCTGTTGCCATTTCTCACATCGCATTGACGACCAATACTGCGGCTGCATTTGGCGGTGTTGCGGCAACCATTACGGCTTGGGTTGCATTAGGCAAGCCTGACCTGTCGATGATCATCAACGGTATTCTGGCAGGTCTGGTAGCGGTGACTGCTCCCTGTGCCTATGTGAGTGTTCCATCTTCAGCCATCATTGGGGCGATCGGTGGAATTTTGGTGGTCTTCGCGGTTGGTTTCTTTGACAAACTCAAGATTGATGACCCTGTCGGTGCAATCTCCGTTCACCTCGTTAACGGTGTTTGGGGAACTCTGGCAGTGGGTCTGTTTGCTCAGGGTGATGCCTTCTATGCAGGTGGTCCTGTTGGTCTGTTTTTTGGTAACCCTGGTCAACTCTGGATTCAGTTCGTTGGTACCATCTCAGTTGGTGGAATGATCGTTCTGCTTTCCAGCATCTTCTGGATCATTCTGAAGTCCACTCTGGGTATCCGAGTGACCGCAGAAGAAGAACTGTTGGGCTTGGATATCGGCGAACACGGCATGGAAGCCTATGCTGGTATGGCGAAAGATGCGACTGGAGCACCTGTTGGGGTTCCTACGTCTGGTACTTCCTCTGGTGGTGTAACCAGCAGCAGCACCCTGTAAGGGCGATCGCTTGCAGGTTTCATTCAACCTGAAATGATTTCTAAATAAGTCTGAAAGGCATCTGCAACAAGTGCGCAGATGCCTTTTCGTTTTCAGGTGGTGTGATGGGGCGAAGGTGAGGCAGAAAGCCTCCCCAGCATCAGGATTTGCGCCACTATCGTTGTCCTAAGTACAACTCATCGTAAATAAGGGTGGAATCCCTGGCTGGGGGCACCGCCCCACACCGCCCTGGTTTTATTTCCAAACCCTATCTGTGAATAGCAGTACTAAGCTTTCTGACCAAAGCTATAAATCGCTTTAAGAAAGGGCTTGAAAGCTGCCTTCTCGAGTGCGAATACGAATTGCCTGATCGACGGATGAGACAAAGATTCTGCCATCTCCAATATTGCCAGTTTGAGCCGCAGCAATAATCTGCTCAATCACGTTATCGACCTGGTTGTCTTCGACAATAATCTCGATTCTGGTCTTGGTAAGAAACTCGGTTTGAAAAGTAGCCCCCCGATAGATTTGGGTTTGTCCTCGTTGTTTGCCAAATCCTTTGACTTCTGTGACGGTCATTCCTCCGATGCCGATGCTGACTAATGCATTTTTAACCGCGTCTAGTTTGAAGGGTTGAATGATGGCTTCTATTTTTTTCATGGCTTTGAGTCGGGTTTTGAAAATCAAACTGTATTTTTGATTACAAAATTATTACAGGTCAATAGATGTTTTGTTGCCCATCTGATGACTAAAATTTCGCATTGAAGCTGAATGATTTTTCTCCATAGCTTTGGTCAGAAAGCTTAAGGCAAAGGTAATAGCTCAAGCCCTGATGCTGGGAAAGCTTGCTGACTCGCCTCTGCCCCATCGAATGTGGCTACGGCTATAAAGCTTCTACGTAAAATTGCGTAAGTAATAGATATGTTTCGATACTATTTTTAGTATCCCTTCATAGAGCTGATTACGGTTTAGTCACAACCTGTAAAACGTAACTTTTACTACAGAATAGCCCCGGTAAAATTGGTGCAATTCAAATCTAATCCTGTTGATTTAACAGGTTTTAATTGTGGAAGGGAAACATACGTGTTAAGAAAAGCTTTGATAATTGGGGCGATCGCCCTTTGGCTACTCAGTGGTCCCCTGATGGGCAATGCCTTTGCCCAAGATGCAGCAGAGCCTCCCGCTCCTGACACAGGTGATACCGCTTTTATGCTGGTCTGCGCTGCGTTGGTGTTATTAATGACACCAGGGCTGGCTTTTTTCTATGGTGGGTTTGTGCGATCGCGCAATGTGCTCAACACCATGATGATGAGCTTTGTGCTCATGGGCATTGTCGGGGTTACCTGGGTTTTGTGGGGTTATAGCCTCGCCTTTGCACCGGGTACTTCGTTTATCGGTGGCTTGCAATGGCTGTTTTTAAATGGGGTTGGGTATGAGACAACCGATTATCTGGTGGGTTCCGCCCCCGAAGAGGTGGTTTCTTATGCGACTACCATTCCCCATCAGGCGTTCATGATCTATCAGGCGATGTTTGCCATTATTACGCCTGCTCTGATTTCAGGGGCGATCGTTGAGCGGATGAACTTCCGGGCTTATGTGCTTTTTGTCCTGCTGTGGTCAACCTTTGTATACGCCCCCATGGCGCACATGGTCTGGAGTAAAGGTGGGTTCCTTGGCTTGTATGGAGGGATGGGTGCCCTCGATTTTGCCGGAGGAACGGTCGTCCACATTATTTCTGCGGTTTCTGGGGTCGTGGCGGTTATGGTGCTGGGTCCACGTCGCAGCTATCCTAACCAACCGTCGGCACCCCACAATGTTCCCTTTATTCTGTTAGGTGCTGGGCTGCTCTGGTTTGGTTGGTTTGGCTTCAACGCAGGCAGTGCATTAGCAGCAGGGCCGCTGGCAACGGTGGCGTTTGTTTCGACGAATACTGCGGCGGCAGCGGCTGTTTTAACCTGGCTGATTTTGGAGCAGGTGCTACGTGGTAAACCGACGGCAGTTGGTGCGGCGACGGGTGCTGTTGTGGGGTTGGTGGCAGTCACGCCTGCCGCAGGGTTTGTCAATCCCATTGGTGCGCTGTTAATCGGAAGTATTGCTGCCGTTTGTTGTTTTTATGCCGTTAGCCTCAAAGCAAAATTGGGCTTTGATGACTCGCTGGATGTTTTCCCGGTTCATGGGGTAGGCGGAACGACGGGTGCCATCTTAACGGGGATTTTTGCAACCACAACTGTCAACGAATTTGGCAAGGATGGGTTGCTGTTTGGCAATCCTGGGCAGTTGGTGATTCAAATCCTGGCGGTGCTGATCGCCTATGTATTTGCGGCGATCGCCACCTTTATCATTCTCAAAATTCTGGATGTCACCGTTGGGTTACGAGTTGCTCCTGAGGTTGAGAATCAAGGACTGGATGTCTTTGAGCATGGTGAAGAGGCTTACAGTGAGCAGATTGCAGCTGGAGTTGGTCTGATCGGTGCTCCACCAGATATGACTGGACCCTCGGCAGAGTTGCGTTAGCGATTCGCTTGAGTTGAGTGATGAAGCGTGGCTCAGATGAGCTACGCTTTTTTCATGATTGCCTACTTGTTTGAGCAGTGCTCTTCCTGCTAGGTTGTTTACCAAACATTGGGTAAATCTGATGGGCGATCGCCATTCCAGATTGTTTGTCAGTCTCGCAAAATCTCGGTCACAGTTTCCCCATTTGCGGGTCTTGCCGGGCTGGGTCTTTTTATCGCTGACCGCGAACGGGTTTTTGCTGGCATTAGTGATGTTGTCGGTGTTGAGAATTTATAGTCTCTCATTGACGAAACCTGCCACTGCCTCGGCTGCGCAACCTCGGCATTCGATTGAGCCAGAGTTGTTAGTGACGCAACTGGGACCGAGGCATCAGTTGACTTATGATCAGTGGGTTGAGTTGCTGGCACAAGAAGCCAGAGTTGTAGCAACGACCCAACCCCCCCGACTCACGATTTTGGCGGGTGACTCCCTCAGCCTGTGGTTTCCCAATCAGTTGTTGTCGAGCGATCGCACCTGGCTGAATCAGGGTATCTCTGGCGAAACCTCTGCGGGGTTGCTCAAGCGATTAACCGTATTTGATGAGACTCGCCCGGAAACCGTCTTCGTCATGATTGGCATCAATGACTTGATTCGGGGCTTTGATGACCAGCAGATTCTCGACAACTACCAGCAGATTATTCGTCACCTCAATGCCACCCACCCCCGGAGTCAAATCGTTGTGCAGTCCATTCTGCCTCATGCGGCTAGTCTAGCCACCTGGGAAGGACGCGATCGCCTTTTGCGGGTGCCCAATCAGCGGATTCAACGGTTGAACGAAGAACTGGCGGCGATCGCCCGTGAAGAGGGTGTTTACTTTCTCGACCTTTATCCACTTTTTGCCAACGCTCAGGGCAATTTGAGAATCGACCTCAGCACCGATGGCTTACACCTGAATGCTCAAGGGTATTTGGTCTGGCGCACCGCGTTAGAGTTATATAGCAACGTGGAATTGAGCCAGGAATAGAGATAGCGGATTAGGAAATTGGAGGCGGGTCGGATCGGGTCATGCATGTACCCATAGCGGTTCCTCCATTCTGTGTTTGGCAAAGCTCGCATGAGCCGTGAGGTTTCGGGAGGTTCGACCGAACTGCTCACACAAGCCCTGAGCCGATTACGGTTCTGCTGGGCTCACCAAACGTATCGAAGCCTGTACCTCGTTCTCATCTCAATTCGTCCCGCTACATTTCTCTTCCCGGAGGCAGAAACCATGCAACAAAAGCAACTCAGCCGAGTATTGATTGCAGGGGCAACTCACGGGAATGAGCTGATAGGTGCATTTTTAATTCACAAGTTTGAGCGATCGCCCCACTTGATCACCCGCTCCAGTTTTGAAACGCAAACGTTGTTGGTTAACCCAAAAGCCCTCGCTGCACGGGTGAGATACATTGACACAGATTTGAATCGCAGTTTTAATCGCCCCTGTCCAGCCCATGAGTTAACTGCCTACGAGGACTTGCGCGCCAGGGAAATCGAACAGGTGTTTGGCCCGCAGGGCAAGGCTCCCGTTGATGTCATTCTGGACTTGCACAGCACCACCTCCAATATGGGGTTGACCCTGATCATTGATCGTGACGATACCTTTTTGCTTCAGTTAGCAGCCTATCTAAGTGCGATGGACTCATCCATTCGGGTCTATCATTCCGCTCACTCTGGGCGTGGTCACGACTCGTTGCGATCGCTCGCCAGATTTGGGTTGGGCATTGAGGTAGGGGCGATCGCTCAAGGAATTCTGCTGGCAGATCTTTTTTTCAGAACAGAAGCCCTGATCTACTCCATCCTGGACTACCTCAACCAAGTCAATCAGGGAGAACCGCCAGTCATAGATCAACCGCTAACGCTCTATCGCTACATCAGGGCGATCGACTATCCCAGAGATCCGTCGGGTGAAATTCAAGCCATGATTCATCCGCAACTTCAGTTTCAGGACTATCAGCCTCTTCAGTGTGGCGATCCAATGTTCTTGTCCTTTGATGGCAGCATCATTCCCTATCAGGAGCCCTCAACGGTCTATCCCATCTTCATCAACGAAGCAGCTTATTACGAAAAGGGGATTGCCATGTGCCTCACCGAAAAGCAGGAGATGGGGGTCGGTGAATTGGGGAAGTGATACCCATCGGTTGTGCGATCGAGACAGTTGAGGCAGGGGGGTGTGGGTCTGCACCCCAGCCAAGGGTTCCACCCCTGCACCCCTCTGAACTAACCTTTTAGCTGCTATAGCTGTAGCCACATTCATGGGCGGAGGCAAGTCAGGAAGCTTTTCCAGCATCCGGATTTGAGGCATGGCCTTTGCCTTAAGCTTTCTGACCAAAGCTACATAGTCTAAACGAAAAAAGTTTTTACTCAAACAGTTGACATTTAAACAATGGCTTGTTAACTTATAAATAACAAGATTGTTTGGACTAAAACAATTCAACTCTAAATTGAATCTCTTCAAACAGTCCGGCTCAAACAATTCACAAAAACCTGAAAGGAGATCCACAATGAAACGCCTAATGCTTGCTAGTTTGTCTGCTCTGGTTTTAAGCACCTATGCTGGAACGGCTAACGCTGCAACTCCTCCATCTGGCGATTCTAATCCCAGTGACCTTCGTAACCCTACAGTAGATACCAGCGAAGTTATCAGACCTAACACAACCCTGAAAGCCCGCCCGGTTTCTGGCGATTCTAATCCCAGTGACCTTCGCAACCCTACAGTAGATACCAGCGAAGTTATCAGACCTAACACAACCCTGAAAGCCCGCCCGGTTTCTGGCGACTCTAACCCCAGTGACCTTCGTAACCCTACAGTAGATACCAGCGAAATCATTCGCCCGAATGCGCTCAAGGCACGCCCGGTTTCTGGTGACTCTAACCCCAGTGACCTTCGTAACCCTACAGTAGATACCAGCGAAGTTATCAGACCTAACACAACCCTGAAAGCCCGCCCGGTTTCTGGTGACTCTAACCCCAGTGATCTTCGCAACCCTACAGTAGACACCAGTGAAGTGATTCGCCCAAACGCTAAATAGTTACATCGTTAGTCAAATCGTTTGAGTTCATTTTTTCGTCGATTGTTTGCATAGATACTATACAAGTGCAAACAAAGGAGGTGCTATGACAACCCGTTTGATGTTTCCAGGTTTGATGAGTTTGATTGTTGCTTTGGCATCGCCTCAAGCCATCTACGCCTATCCAACAATCACTACATCAACTGGTCCGACTAACCCTGCACCCAATCTACCCGAATTAATGCCGGGATTCCCAACTATTAGCGTGAACTAGGCGATCGCAAGACATAACCTGAAAACAGACATCTTTTATAGGTGTCTGTTTTTTTCAGTTTTAAATGAGTTGTAAGTAGGTGGTTGTAAATAAGTGTAGGAAAGGGGGTTTGGAGGCGTTGCCCCCAAGAAGGGGGATACATCCCCCTCCACCCCCTCCTCTATCTGATGTTTAATTACACCAAGCTACTTAATATAAGAGGCTTGTGAGAAGTACACTCCGTCGGGGGCGTCACACAACCCATTTGAGATTGCTATACAAATCATGCTAATTGTTTAGCATCCCGATTAATTGGAACATGGATAATAAATTCTGCGCCCCCTGTCGGACAAGCCTGGTAACTCAAGTGTCCTTTATGCAGTCTGGCAATTATTTGATGGCTGGTGAATAGCCCTAAACCAACCCCTTGTCCAATCGGTTTTGTCGTGAAAAAGGGTTCAAAGAGATGAATTTCATCTGCTTGAGAAACACCAATACCATTATCTTTAATACACAGTTGAATCTCCTGTTCATCTGTTACCCGTACATCAATCCAAATGGTAGGTTGAAATGGCTCTTGTGTCCCTCGATCAATTTTTAGTAACAATGCGTCGATCGCATTCTGCAATAAGTTCAGTAGAGCTTGATTAAATAGATTGGCGTGACCTAAAAAGGGTGGAATCTCCTGATAGCTTTTCGACACTGCAATCTCAATTGACTCATCTTTTAACTTCAATTGATAATGCAAAATGGTCAAAACGCTATCAATACTCGCGCACACATCAATAGGTTTGATGCCTGATTCATCCATGCGGGAGAAAATGCGTAAAGCATTTACTACTGAACGAATTCGCTCTGCGCCTGTATTAATCGATTGCAGCAATTTGAGAAAATCTGGAACCAAAAAATCCAGGTCAATATCCTCTATGAATTCTTTGATTTCTGGAGATGCATCTGGATAGCTTTTTTGATAAAGCTGAATTAGCGTGATCAATTTTTGGCTGTAATCAGCCGCAGGTGGCAGGTTGCCCAGGATAAAACTCAGAGGATTGTTAATTTCATGAAAAATTCCCGCTGCAATCCGATTAGCGTTGACTAGTTTTTCTTTTTGGACTAACTCAGCTTGCGTATTTTGAAGAGCCAACAGCATATTTTGCAGTTGGTCATTGCGGTTTTTTAACTCTTTCTGCAAATTTTGTAGGGTCAATTGAGTTTGCACCCTGGCTAACACTTCCTCTAATTGGAAGGGTTTTGTAATGTAATCGATCCCCCCAACTTGAAATGCCCGAACTTTATCGGCGACATTATTTCCCGCACTCAGAAAAATAACCGGAATTGAAGCTGTTTCAGGGTTATTTTTGAGGTTTTCACAAACCTCATAGCCCCCCATTCCTGGCATATTAACATCCAGTAAGATCAAATCGGGTGGTAAAACTTTTGCAGCCATGAGAGCCGCTTGACCGTTTACAGCTTTGCGAACTTGATAGTTTTGTTTTGATAAGAAGTCAGACAAAAAACGGATATTCTCAAGTTTGTCATCAACGATGAGAATATCTGCTGTAGCTGTGTCATGGTCAAGGCACATATCCATATCATCAAACTTAAAACCTAGGGTTTTGACTCAAGACACATGTGACTGAGTGAGGGTTATGAGTTGGTCAAACTGATAGTTTTCTACCAATTGGGTGAGGGTGGCAATTAAGCTAACATGCTCACGGGGAATTTGAGCAATCAGTTTCAGGCTCAGGACATCACTTCCTTGAGCCACCGCTAGATGAAATTGATTGATCCAGGAAGGGGGCATAAATGCCAGTGCATCTGCACTGAGAGCAATGGTAGGCGGTTTTGGGGCAGCCGACTCATTCAGGGTCAGAGGCTGATAAACGAACTGTACACCTAATTGCTCAGACAGTGTTTTGAAGATTGCCTCTCGACGAAATGGTTTGCTGATAAAAGCATCACATCCTGCTGTTAAGCTATCTTGTCGCTGTTCTGCAAAGACACTGGCAGTCAAAGCAACTATTTTAGTGACGTGTCTGGTGGCACTGGGGCTCGTTGATAAAAGAGCATGTTGGGCGATCGCCTCTCGTGCGCGAATCTGGCGGGTTGCCTCATAGCCATCAATAATAGGCATATGCATGTCCATGAAGATGAGATGGGGTTGCCACTGCTCCCACAGGGCGATCGCCGCTTGCCCATTCGTGACTTCTTGAACTTCCAGACCCAAATAGCTCAGGAGTTTGTTCAATACCAGGCGGTTATCAATATTATCTTCTGCAATCAAAATGCGATAGCGAGTATCGTTAGGAGCAACCCCCACAACTCGTTCCATGGATGCTGTCGTAGCCGCAGATGGGGATTGTACCAACCCCACCTGAATCGAGAAGCAAAAAGTACTTCCCTGCCCTGGTGTGCTGCGGACGGTGATTTCGCCCCCCATTAACTGCACAAACCCCTGGCTAATTCGCAGTCCCAACCCCGTTCCTTCTTTGGACTTCTGCCCCGTTTGGGTTTGTTGAAACGCCTTAAATAAATCCTTGAGTTCATCCGGTGCAATGCCAGGACCCGTATCATCGATTTCAAAGGTCAACTTATACGGATGAGATGACCCATAGCCGTTGGCAGAAAACAACCCTTCTCGGTGTTGGACATTGACTTGTAATGTCACACTGCCCTGTTCTGTAAATTTAATCGCATTCCCCAACAGGTTAATCAACACTTGACGCAGCTTGTTTTCATCTGTTCGGATGTACTGCGGCACGTTGGCGGTGTAGTTGAAGTTTAAGCTTAAGCCCTTGGAGTGAGCTTTGAGTTGCAGCATCGACTCCAGGTTATGCAGCAAATTGTGCAGATCAAACTCAGTTTCCTGAAGTTCTGATTGCCCTGCTTCAATCTTAGAGAGTTCCAAAACATCGTTGATCAAACCAAGCAAGTGCTCTCCACTTTGATTAATAATCTCGATGTATTGTCGGTGGCTTGCAGCCAGATCTGTATCTTGTTGCATCAGTTGGGTAAAGCCCAGAATCGCGTTGAGCGGGGTACGAAGCTCGTGGCTCATATTGGCGAGAAATTCGCTCTTAGCCTGATTCGCTGCATCAGCGACTTCCTTGGCTTGCTTGAGTTCTTCGGCTTGCTGCTGAGTTTGTGCTAATAATTCGGCTTGTTGGACGGCTACGCCCAATTGATTGCCAATCTGAGTAACGACTTGAATCTCAGTGTCCTGCCACGATCGCGGCATGTTGTTTTGGTAGCTGGCTAACAAACCCCACAATTGGTTGCCCCGAAAGATCGGTGCAATCACATAGGCACGGGCTTGCAACTGCTCCAATAAGTTCAGGTAACAGCGATCGAACCCGGCTTCATAGATATCTGTAACGCAGCAGTAACTATTTTTGTGGCGATAAATGCCTCCCTGATGTTCCTGCAAGTAAGTGTCCTTGATCAGGACATCTGAGCTACTGAGTTGAGTCGTAAGACAATTGGGTTGATCGATCGCCACTTGCGTGAGTGTGGGGTTGCTCATTTGCTCCAGGATCGTCTGTTTCCAACCCTCTGCTACTGACTCAGCAATAATTTCGCCGCTCCAATCAGGTTTGAATCGATAAATCAGGACGCGATCGCACCCTATTGCCTGTCGCAATTCAGCCGTCGTCGCCTGGAAAATCGAGTTCAGATCCAGGGTTTGGCGCATTCGTAAGACAACACGGTTAATAGCCTGTTCTCGCTCTGCCATCAGTCTCAGAGCCGCTTCAGCAGCAATGCGCTCGCGAATTTCAACTTGCAGCGTGGCATTAGTTTCAACCAGTGCAGCCGTGCGTTCTTCTACCCGAAATTCGAGTTGCTCATAGGTTTGATGTTTTTCATCCTCTGCCCATTTGCGTTGCAACTCTGTAGCCGCCCGCGACGCAAATACATTCATCAGAGTTTTAGTGCGGGTATTTGACTCAAAGGGCTTGATATCCAGAATGCAAAGTGTCCCAATAACGGCTTGATGGCTATCCAGCAGTGGCACTCCCACATAGCTCTGAGCGTTAATCGCTTGAAACAAGAGAGCATCTGAAAATCGCTGCTGAAGCTGATCTGGGCAATTAAACAATGCCTTCGCTTCGATTACCTGTTCACAGGCTGTCCCGGCTATCTCATACTCAAAGTTGTCTGCTAAATGGTCAACTGACCAAAACGCTAACGTACGGAATGCCTGAGGGGATGAGTCACTAATTCGTTCAGTGATGATGGCATAGGAGACGTTGAGGGCAGTTGCCAGACTTTGAACCAACACCGGAAAGAAATCCTGCCCGGTTACAGAGGCAGTTCCAGCGACGATGGTTTGCAGCGTTTCTTCTGTTTGCTGGCGTTCCAGGATCTGAGCTTGCAGCGTTTGGTTGACGGCTTCCAGTTGCTCTGGCGACTGCATTGCCAAAAACTGGGGCAACAGTTCTGCCAATCGGAACGCTGTATACATAGATATAAAGGCAGTTGCAGCCCGCTCAACCCCACTCACCCAGTAGTCAGGATGCCACAAAGTCCAAATATCCAGCAGGTGCCCGACCCCGCACAGAATGATAAACACTCCAAACAAGCCGAAGACGTTCGAGAAAGGCGCATCCTTTCGACGTGACGCGAAATAGATGAGCATCGCCGGAATCGAGAAATAGGCGATCGCAATTAGAGCGTCGCTGACCAGATGGAGGGTTACAAGCGGAGGTTGCCAGAGATAACAATGCCCGTGGGGGATGTAAGACAGGAATGACACGAGTGATTGCAGCAGCTTAAACATGGGTGGTGCAGGAGTCAAAATCAGTGTTAGTTGTTTTGGCACCTAAGTGAGAACAGCATCAGATCAACCTGCCCTACATAACCACATATAGCCGTATGCACTTCGATTTAGAACGGGGTAAAGGAGTGGAACCCCTGGGCTGGGGCAAAGCCCCACACCCCTTGTTCTAAAGCTAGAGCTACCGCTATAACAATGGCGTTTGAGCTCGTTTATGGTGAATGAACTTAAGCGTATTGGATGGTGAACAACCCTGTGTATGAATTTGAAGCTATAACTCGATGCCGATTGGTCGCGCACTGCGACCTGCGGAGGTAGGCTTTTCTGAGGTAGCAGAGAGTCAACTGCAAAGATGAGTAGGGGCTCAAGCTCCTACTCAGGGATATACAAAATAGTGAGCAAATCTTACGTTAGCCCTTTGGCTAGATGCTACCTTAGAAATTTTGTCTTGAATACCTTAAAGTAACAAGACTACAGGAATCAGATGCACATTATGTCGTCGAGTCGTGAAAGGTTGATAAACCTTTGTTTCAAATTTTACACTGACTCAAGTTTTGCATTGAGTACAAAAATTTGCCATCCATGATCGTACTTTAAGTCGGTAATTTAGCCGTTCGGGAGGGAACTTTACTCGTTTGATAGGCATGAATGGATATGACCCGGTTAATTTGGAGTGACTGAATTCAGATGTGGCATCCTGATATTGATGAGACTCTTTGTTTAGAGAGTAGAACGTGAACAAACAAGCTCACCTCACCTGATGTAGATTATTCCCATCACGGTTTCTCCATGCAACTCCCGTACATGTCAGTCTTATCAGCTCTTTAAATCCGGTATAAGACCCCTTGGAAACGGTGTCCTTGCTCTTGAATTGAATCTCGTAACAGCGTGTGACTTCTCTTGATCCGATTTCAGAACAGCCCCTACCGCAAAAGCGAAAGCGAGGTGTTGTCCTCAGTTCGCAAGGATGGCAACGGTTGCAAGCCGCAGAGTATTTGTCGGCTGTAAGAAATAATGGTGGTAACCCCTACACCTTAGAAGAATTGAGCGATCGCACTGGGCTAAGCTCCAAAACCCTGACCAAGGTGCGACGACGACAAAGCCCCGTTGACCAACCCAGTCTTGCCTCCTACTTTGCAGCCTTTGGCTTATCACTGGTGGCAGATGATTATATCAGCCATGACTCCGACAGTGAGACATCAAATGTGCTTTTGACTGGGTTGCTGCAAGCTCCCCTCAAGGGACAACTGCCGCTCAGTTCCCCGTTTTACATCTATCGACCCCCTGCTGAAAATCTGTTCCTTCGGGAAATCTTTCAACCCGGTTCTCTGGTTCGGATTCGCGCCCCTCGACAGTTTGGCAAGACGTCGCTTGTGGCTCAAGGGGTCAAACAAGCCGAAGAACGCGGCTTTCGTACGGCGATCGTCAGCTTGCAACTGGCACGCTACTCAATTCCTTGCAAGGGCACGACGCGGCTATTTGGGATGTGGCATTTAGCCCCGACAGTCGAGTGCTTGCCTCTGCTGGAGCCGAAAATGTAACCATTCTCTGGAAAACGGAGAGTGAATTCCGGAGAACCATTCACGGTCTGACCGCTCTCATCCTGAAGTTGCTATTTACCCAGGATGGTAGCGTCATCGCAACGGCTGGAAACGACAAAAGCATTCAGCTTTGGCCGTTAGATGGCACTCCCCCCCGCACCATCAACGCTCACGAAGCATCGACAGGCAGAATTGACCTCAGCCCCGACGGCAAAACGTTGGCATCCGTGAGCGAAGATGCCACGCTGAAACTGTGGACTCTGGATGGCAAACTATAGTCGTAGTCACCCCAGTTAAGACAAGGCACTCAACAGGACAGACGGGATTAATCGCGTCTCTCGCAGCAGGACTCCAATGCATGTCCTAATGGTTTTGGCGATCGCTATATTACGAGTCTTTGATGATGCCAAAGTTGCTCTCGTCTCAGTATCATGGCATCCCAGTGGTCAGAAGATCGCCGCTAGCGGTGCCAATGGCACGATCTGGATATGGAACATAGACGGAACCCTGCTGAAAACTATCAAGGCACATACCGCCCCTGTCTGGGACATTAAATTTAGCCTTGATGGTCAACGGTTAGCGTCTACCAGTAATGATAAAACTGTGACACTGTGGACAGCAGATGGAACCCTTGTCAAAACCCTGGAAGGTCATAGTGCTGCCGTTTGGCAAATAGCCTTTAGCCCTGACGGTTCTCTGATAAATCTACTGTCAGTTTGGGTTAAGCACGTAGTGAATAAATTCGTGGCTATCTATAGCAACCGTTGAGATAGGTGAAACGAGGGGGTGTAAGGGCGGCGTCCTGACCAACCCTTTGGGTGCTCTACCAGCTACTCCTCAATGCGGACTTCGATCTTCATGCGCTGGAGCTTCTCTACTGCCCATTGGTCAAAGAGTTCGTTTTGCAGCATTTGTTGAATTTGAGGATTGTCCAGAGAGGCAGGCAGCGATCGCTCATAACGAAACACGCTCCAGGTTCCATCCAGTTCCAAAGGTCCCAGCAAATCACCCGGTGTTGCCAAGTCGATCGCCGATCGCAAGTTATCCGGCAACTCGCCTCGACTCACCAACCCCATCATGCCGTTAAAGATGCCATCCTCCGCTGTAGAATATTCGCTGGCAAGTTGTTCAAAGCTGGCTCCCTCTTCAATCTGCTGTTTCAACTCCTCGGCTAATTCTGGCGACGCCACCACGATGCGCGACAAAACCACCTGATCGAGGTATAGCTTACGTTCGATAAAGTATTCCTGCAATCGGGGTTGGGTCACTTGAGTTCTTAACTGCCCCAGGCGGAGATCCTGCTGAACCCGCTGACGAAATTGGGTTTCATCGATGCCCTGCTCCGCGAGCCACTCCCGAAACTGGTCAGGTGTTGCAAGTTGGTTTTGCAGTCGAAACTCTGCTGCGACTTGCTCAATCGTTGCAGTCGTCACATTTAGATCGGTGTTATTTTGGAGCTCCTGCTCCACCACGTATTGCCGCAGGATAACACCAATAAAGCCATCCATTTTCCCTGTGATTTGCAGGTATTGCAGGACTTTTGCAATTGGGATGGGTTGATCATCCACAAATAAAAACGTATTTGATCCCATGATTTGTTAAGCATTACTACAATGCGTTGATGGTCAGTGGTTAATGGTCAGTGGTCAATGGTCAATGGTCAGTGGTCGATGGTCAGTGGTCGATGGTCAGTGTCAGTGGTCGGTGGTCAGTCATTGTTCATTGACCATTGGCTATGTAATCTCACGCGCGACTCTTCATCAACCCCTAACTACTGACCTTTAACCCTTAACCATTGACTACTAACCCTTAACCATTGGCGATTAACCATTGACGATGGACAACTGACTATTGACTATTAACCCTTCCACTCACCCCAATTCAGCCAAGATTTGGTTAGCCGTATCACACAATTCCCGATGATACGTCCCATTGCTGGCGATCAGGCATCCCCACTGGTTGACGTCGCCTGTGTTATATCTCAACGGAGAACCATCGGCGTGGGTGAACGCTCCACCTGCCTCGGTCAAGATGAGTTCTGGGGCGGCCATATCCCAATCTTTGGGGGCTGACTTACCCGAAAGGGAGATATACACATCAGCACGTTGATCGACGATCGCTGCGATTTTGCCACCCACACTACCGACAAACAGTTGGTTCTGACAGGGGAGTTGTTTCAACAGGGCATTGAAGCGATCGTCCCGGTGGGTGCGGCTCACGACAACGGTCAGGTCTTGAGGATGGCTGCGATCGGACACATGGATTCGTTTTGACATTCCATCTGGCGTTTCTACAAAAGCACCGCCCCCCAACGTGGCGTAATATAGCTTGTCTAGCTCTGGGCAAGCGACCACCGTGAGTACGGGGCGACCCAGATGCGTGAGTGCCAGGTGAAAGGCGTATTCTCCGGTTTTGTCAATGAAGTCGCGAGTGCCATCAAGCGGGTCGAGAATCCACACCCACTCATTGGCGATCGCCGCAGACTTGGCTTTATAGGTTTCCTCGCTGAGATAGCCAAAGGCATCCCCAAACGTGGTGTGCAGTTTGTCGAGGATATAGCGATTGACCGCCAGATCAGCCGCTGTTACAGGACCATCTTTTTTGTCTTGCCCTTCAACCTCGGCTTGGGCTGTGTTTTGCCACGGTTCACCCCGATAATATGACCGCAGGATTTTGGCAGCACCCCACCCCAACGACCGGGCGATCGCCAAAATATCTTCAACGGGTGTACCAATGATGGTTTGCAACGTGTCCACTCTGCCTATCCTCAACCACTTCAATAATTAGCCCAATTCACCAGCAATTATAGGAGATAAGGGAACGGGGAGCAGGGAGTGGGGAGTGGGGAGCAAGGATGAAGGATGAAAAAAGAAGAGCGAAGAGAGAAGAAGGATAAAGGATGAAGGATGAAGGATGAAAAAGGAAGAGCGAAGAGAGAAGGATAAAGGATGAAGGATGAAGGATGAAAAAAGAAGAGCGAAGAGAGAAGAGAGAAGGATGAAGGATGAAGGATGAAAAAGGAAGAGCGAAGAGAGAAGAGAGATAAAGGATGAAGAGGTACTTTGAGACTGTAAATTATTTTGTGTAAGCGGTCAAAATTAGTTCAAATATCAGGAGACCGCCCATGCCTCGCCGTCGTCGCCTGGAAGATAAAGTAGACCACCTGCTCGATGAGTTGCTTGCCGACTACTCCACCCCAGAGCAAATTCTGGGAGAACAAGGACTGCTCAAACAACTCACCAAAAGACTGGTAGAACGAGCACTGCAAGCAGAATTAAGCCATCATTTAGAGACTGAAGCTCAGTCCCCACCTGCTGAAGAAACCCATTCCAACAAGCGTCGCAATAGTCGTAACGGATACTCCTCTAAAACCGTCAAAGCAGATTGTGGAGAATTGGCACTCTCGATTCCCCGCGACCGTGACAGCACCTTTGAGCCGATTCTGGTACCCAAAGGGGAGCGACGCTTGAGCGGATTAGATGACAAGATCCTGGCAATGTACGCCAGGGGGTTAAGCACCCGCGATATTCAAGAGCAACTAGAGGAACTCTACGGGGTGGAGGTTTCTCCCACGTTGATTAGCCAAGTCACCGATGCGGTCAGTGACGAGGTGCGTCAGTGGTAAAGCCGCCCCCTTGCCAAGCTTTACCCGATTGTTCATCTCGATGCGATTCACGTTCATGTACGAGAAGACGGGCGGGTGAGCAATCATGCTGTTTACGTTGTCCTGGGCGTAACGCTCGATGGGATCAAGGAAGTCTTAGGGCTGTGGATGTCTGCCAATGAAGGAGCGAAGTTTTGGCTCAAAGTACTGACAGACCTCAAAAATCGCGGCATGGAAGACATTTTTATTGCCTGTGTTGATGGACTCAAAGGATTTCCAGAGGCGATTGCCGCCGTCTTTCCCAAAACACGAGTGCAGTTGTGTATCGTGCATCTGATTCGCAACTCTTTACGCTATGTGCCTTGGGGCAGCCAAGCCGAAGTGATTGCCGACCTCAAGCCGATTTATCAAGCTGCAACGGTGGAGGAGGCTGAGACCGCCCTCGAAAACTTCGCTGATAAGTGGGATCAGCTCTATCCGACGATTTCCCAGATCTGGTTGCGTCACTGGGACAACATCATCCCCTTCTTCGACTACCCGCCAGACATTCGCGAGGTGATTTACACCACCAATGCCATTGAGTCGCTCAATCGTTCGTTGCGTAAGGTGCTCAAGACAAAGGGGTGTTTCCCCAATGAAGAATCGGTCTACAAGCTGCTTTACTTGGCGCTCAACAACATTGCCAAAAAGTGGACGATGCCGATTCGTGATTGGAAAGCTGCACTCATGCGTTTTGCCATTGAGTTCCCCGTGCGCTTCGCGATACCCGCAAGGGGTCGCTTTCCTCACTGTTAGTCAGTGTCTTACACAAAAAAGTTGACACTCTCCTATCTGTTACCTTATGGTCGCCCTATCTGCTACCGTTTCACCAGCAACCCTGGCTCCTTTTGAATCGGCAATACATCCAGGCTGTCTAACTCAGCGCAATATTTCAGATCTTCATGGCAGTCGAGGCGCAATAATCGCTGACCGTGACTAGCATGGTGCAGTAAGCCCAACAGATTGTCTTGCCATTGGGCAAAAAGAGCGATCGCCGCGATGACTTCGTCGTTGCCTGCCAGTTCACTAAGGGGTGTGCCTGTGCGGGTTAACAGGCTGTGAGCGATCGCTCCGGCACAGACGGTGTCTTCTAGAGAAAACGAGCCTTCCCAACCCGATCCGGCAATCCAAACGGTTTCAGGTTGTTGCTCTAATACAAAATCGACGGCTGCTTTTCGGTTAATGAGCGCAGCAGTAATCACTGTTTTGGCATCTCGGACTCGTTCTAAACAGCGCGTCCCATTGGTGGTGCTGATAAAGAGCCGTTTACCTCCAACGCGATCGGGGGTACAGTCAAGCGGAGAGTTACCCAAATCGCACCCTGCAACGGTTCCACCGCCTCGCTCTCCTGCCCGCAATCGTTTGTCGGGTGCCCACTGTTCGCTGACCTGCATCAGCTTATCAATGTTGCTGAACACTTGCACTGCCTCGGCTCCAGCATTTAAAGCTGTAGCGATTGTGCTAGTAGCTCGCAAAACATCAATGGCGATCGCACATTCGGATGCTTGATTCGCTGGCACCAGTTCAGGAGTATGAAATACAAATAGTTTCACGAGCAGAGCAACCAACAGTGAAGAACAAACTCCATCTTACGGTTAAGCTGGTCTGTAAAAATACCCATTGGGTAAATTGATTTTTGATAATCAGCCAAACCGCTGACTAGGCGAGGCGTTTTTCCAGATATTGCCCGATCATCTGTTGCTCTCCTGCCCGCGAGATGATGGTTTGTCGAGTGCGATAGTGACGACCCACGAGCTTCAGTTCTTCTTCAAAGACGGAGTTGCCGTACTCCGTTCGCAGGCACAGGGTGTCTGGGTTAATGAAGTAAAACTCAGCCGTGACCGGGTTTGGGGTGGCAAAACCGCGATCGCGATACAGGACATTGCCCAGTGCGCCAAACAGTGTTGTTCCCTGAGACTGCTTGCGTCCAGACACCGCCTCAGTGCTATTCCAGATGATTTCGGTGCCACAGACCATTGCCGTCTCATCGGTGATGTTATGGAGCCGAGCCAACTGCCGCAAGGGTTCTGAACCCTGTTCTAAAAACCGGACGGTAATGAAACTGACCATCTCCTTCGTTTCTCCCTCTGGCAGGGTGTAGTAGCGGCGTTCCGATCGCCATTGTCCTTCTGATTTTTTGAAGAACTCGGTAATCAGAGACTCGCCAGTTGTGGAGTTCAGGATAGGAGAAGGTATCACCAAAGTGTAGTCCTCGAAAAGTTTTGGGTAGATCAGTACCAATCAGTAAAAGTAAGTAACGATTAATGTCAGTCTTGCCATCAAAATTGTTACTTTTCTTAATATAAATGACAGGATTACGGATGACAATTATTCCTGAGTAATAATGCTTAAGCTAGAGTTCAGTTCCCATTGGATATTGCATGAAGCCTCACCATCAGATCCCCATTGTGGAATGTCATGAGCCATTAGTGCCTGTCCCAAAGGGTTGGTTTGCCCTGGAGGACCCACATCCCTATGTCAAGCTGGGCGCACCTTATCATGACAAATCCCCCTACTATCTGCGACAAACCGTTTTAGAACAACTGATCGCCGCTCAAACTCGATTACAACAGGACTATCCCGGTTGGCGCATTCAAATTTTTGATGCTTACCGCCCTCTGGCAGTACAACAGTTCATGGTTGATCACACCTTTGAGGAAATGGTGCGATCGCGAGGTCTGAATGCCAACCAGTTAAGTGAACCAGAGCGGCAAGCCCTGTTACAGCAGGTCTATCAGTTCTGGGCGATTCCCAGTGCTGACCCCGCTACGCCACCGCCCCACAGCACCGGAGCCGCGGTGGACGTGACGCTGGTGGATGAACATAACTCCCCCATTGACATGGGTTCGCCCATCGATGAGATGTCGCTGCGGTCTTACCCTGACTACTTTTCACCGACTTTTGAACCACCCACTGCTGGTGAAATTTCGGCAGATTTACCGGGACGCCCCAATGTCACCTTTCATCAAAATCGCCAGATTTTACGAGATGCGATGACGTCGGCAGGCTTTTTACAACATCCCAACGAATGGTGGCACTTTTCCTGGGGCGATCAAATGTGGATGTGGTTAACTCAGCAACACCATCCTGATAGGCAATGGGTTGCCCGATATGGGGCGATCGCGCCTGTTAACGAAGGGTTTTTGGATCAAGAGCATCTCGCAAGCCATCGCCAATGTAGTGAATGCTAAGGACGGTCAAAAAGATTGCCAATCCCGGAAAGATGGCTAGATAGGGAGCCGATTCCAGCCGATTGTAAGCATCAAACAACATGCGTCCCCAGGTCGGCACATCAGGCGAAAACCCCAATCCCAAAAAACTGAGGGTTGACTCCGCCAGGATGGCGTTGCCGATTGCAAGGGTCGCTGCCACAATCACAGGGCTAATGACGTTGGGCAAAATGTGACGCCAGATCAGGGTGATAGGACTTGCCCCCAATGCCCGTGCAGCAGTGACAAAATCGCGTTCGCGTACACTGAGAAATCCGGCTCGCACCAGTCGCGCTACTGACATCCACTTCAAGCCACCGATGATCAACACGACCAGGATAAAAATTCCCAGCTCAGGTCCAGCGATCGCCCGTGCCGTATCTCGAAACAGGTAAATCACCAACAACAACAGAGGAAGCTCTGGCAGCGACAGAAATAGATCGGTGAGCCGCATCAGCATGGCATCTAATACCCCACCATAAAAGCCAGCGATCGCCCCGACTAATGTCCCCACCGAGACAGAAACGATCATAGCTACGACCCCAACGGCTAGGGAGATGCGTCCACCCACCAGCATTCGTGCCAGTTGGTCTTGCCCCAGGTCATTGGTGCCAAAGGGATGTGTCCAACTGGGAGGTGATGCGGCTCTGGCAAAATCAATCTGCTCAGCAGATACTGGGTAAATCCAGGGTCCAATCAGCACACTGCCGATGATCAAAGCCAATATCACGAGACTGGCGATCGCCATCTGATCCTGGCAAAATCTACGCCACACGTCTTGCCATAAAGTTCGTTGCGGCTGAAGGGTGTGTGGTGAGGTATAACCAGTAAGAGACATACATTGCTCGCCCTAGTTATGGACGCAAGAGAATGGACGCAAGAGATGTGAGAGCTTTTCTCACGATCGCCATCTTTGTAACTTCTATTTTGATTGTGGCAGGTTTTGTCAAACTCGCTCGTGCAGCCAAGGTCGATCGCGCCAACCAACTTTTGGAGACGAGAACCTGCTCTGCTTGCGATCTGGAGGATGTTGACCTGAGAAATGCAGATCTGGAAGATGTCAATTTAGAATCTGCCAATCTGAGAGGGGCTGATTTTCAGCGAGCCAACTTAAGCAGAGCCAACCTCAACAGCGTCATTCTAAATGAAGCAGACCTGACTGAAGCGAACCTACAAGACATTTACCTGGCGGATGCCCTACTCAGTTCTGTGATTTTGAACCGGGCAAATCTCAGACGAGCAAACTTGCGAGGAGCTTATCTGGGAGATGCTGCCCTCAACACCGCCAATCTGAGCAGTGCTCACCTGGGAGACACCATCTTCAGCCGAGCTTTGCTCAATCAAGCCAATCTTAACGAAGCCAACCTGGGTGGAGCCAATTTAGGAGAAGCAGACTTGAGTGAAGCCACACTACGAGGGGCAGACCTGCGGATGGCATATCTGGGGGATACCAACTTGAGTGGTGCTCGTCTGCCAGGGGCAAATCTGTCACGGAGTAATCTTCCCAGAGCTAACCTGCGGCAAGCCAACCTGCGCCGAGTCAATCTGGGAGAGGCTGATTTGAGAGGTGCCAGCTTAGAAGAGGCAAGCCTGAATGGTGCAAACCTGCTGCGAGCCAATTTGTTGAGGGCAAGCCTAATCAACGCAAACTTGACTAACGCCAATCTGACTGGAGCCAACCTGCGTAGAGCGGATTTAAGCCAGGCAAACCTGAGCGGAGCAAACCTGACCGGAGCCAACTTAAGCGCAACAAACCTGGACGGAGTAACCTTCTGTAACACGACAATGCCCGATGGCAGGGTTGAAAACCGGGACTGCGGCTTGTCTAATGATGGGTTAAGCCAATAATGGGTAAGCCAAACTCACATACTACTTGATCGCGCCCATACGACTGGGAGGCCAAAACCGCCGAGTCACTTTTCCAACGATATTCTCTTGTGGGACAAACCCCCAATAGTGGCTATCAAAAGCGTTGTTGCGGTTATCTCCAAAAACCACGTAGGAATTAGCAGGAACCATAATTGGACCCCAGGTATACTCTGGCGGCTCAACGATGTAACTTTCCTGGAGGGGTTGATTGTTGATATGAACGGCACCATCCTTCACCTCGATCGTCTCTCCCGGTAAGGCAACGACTCGCTTGACTAAAACAGTCTCCGGATCAAGGTTGGGTGCTAACTGCACAATATCGTCTGTCGGCTTGAAGATGATGATATCTCCTCGTTGAGGCAGTTCAGATTGGTAGGCATTGAGATGGGCAACAATGCGATCGTTCACCTGTAGTGTAGGAGTCATTGACTCTGACGGAATGTAGAAGGCTTTGTAGGCAGGCGAGCAAGCCGTCAGTGTGCCGATCGCCACAAGAATGCCAGCTAACAAATGCCTTGGACGCTTCTGAGTCAACATACGGAGTGGTTGGGTAATACATTGAGTAGAGGGTGCTTTGCCAAACGCCCTACAGAGTACCTTGAATTTTAAGGCTAAAAAGAATTAGGCAGAAGTTAGATTTGCAGAGGATTCGATTGGAGTTGGGTTATCGGTAGATGTATCGCTGGGATTGCCATGCAGCGGAGACGGGTTAGGCAGAGTAACCGTCGGCACTGGCATGTGTTGTATTTCCCAGACTTTTAACAAAATCAGGTATTCGTAGAAAGCCTGCAATATGCACCAGGCAAAGCCCGCCCGTCCGTCAAGGAAGCCTCCCAGGAAGATGTACATATACAGAAATCGCACCAGTGGGCGGAAGGGCACTCGCTGGGAGAGATCTTTGAGTGCTCGACGCCGCTCGACTTCTGTTTGCCCGAAACCGATTTTCCACCAGTCCACCCGACCCGTTTCCAGTTGGCGAATGGTTTCGATCGCCTCATCTGTAGAATAGCGATTATGTTTTTCAAGCCAGCGGCTGAAGCCCTTACTACAGGTGTAGTGGGGGTAAGTCTCTTGCAGAAATCCGGTGGAACCCTCACACACTTCCCGCTCGGTATGACCGTAGTCGTCATACCAGACCTTACCCCGACGCAACAGCCGCAACTGGTATCGCGGGTATTGCGTGCTGCGACGAATCCAGGTTCCCATGAACATGACCCGCTCTGCGACGTAATACCCCACATGCTGGTCACTCTTAATCGCCTCAAGACATTCTTGAAACAACTCTGGAGTCATGCGCTCATCGGCTTCGAGAATATAAACCCAATCATGCTTCGGAGGCACAGACTCTAACATCCAGGTGCGTTGTCGTCCGTGGCTCTCAAAAGCATGTTGGACAACCCGAATGGGATAATGACGAGCAATTTCGACGGTGCGATCGCTGCTGTTGGAATCAACCACCACCACATCATCTGATAGCAGGGCAGATTCAATACAGGCACCGATATCCAGCTCTTCGTTATAGGTGAGGATGTAAATCGAGAACATAGCGGTAAGGGTTTAAGTCATGTCAATCCTGTAGAACGCACCCAGCCGCGATCGCACACCAGTGAACCGGAAACTGAGTGGATTAAGCATTCTTCCAGTTTCTTAAGCCCAGCCAGCCCACGATGATGTAGCCGATCGCCAACAACAGGCTACCCAACCCAATTCGTAAGCCCGATTTCAGCGATTCTGCTTTAGCGGTGTTGGTGGCTTGTTCTCGTCGCAGCCCAATTTCAGTTTGAAACTGTTGCCGTAGTTCTCCGACTCGTCGCTCTACAAACTGGTCGAGAGCTTGAGGGTTCTGCCGAAATTCGCGCAACTGGGTTGCCTGGTCTTCCGGCAATTGACCGCTTGCCAAGACCTGATCTAGCTGCTCTGGATTGGCTAGCAATTGCTCAAGTTGTTGTCGCTGTTGACCTACCTCAAGTTGTAGACGACCGTCGAGTTGAGTTTCGGCTTGAGTCGCTTCTTCATTGATCCGCGCTAAAACCTGCTCATTGTTAATGCGGACATTGTTGAGGTGGAGGAAGAAAACGAGGATAAAAAAGAGCCCCAGGATGCTGGCTAGAATCAATCCTAAAAATCCTAAATCGATTGGAGATTTGCGATCGCCCGATCGTAACCCAGAGATGCTGTCTACCCAAGACCCCATCAGCAGCAGGGCGATTCCCACCAGAGGGACGATACCGCGATCAACGACTTGAGTGGCAAAGTTAATTTGCCAGACCCGTTCATGCACCTGAAAGGGAATGGGCAAAACGACGATGTCTAGCAATGCCAGAAGGATAATCACTACACCAGCCGTTTTCAGGGCGCGGGAGACGGTGGGGGAGATTTGACGACTACCAAGTGCTTTTGTTGAACTCATATTTGAAAAACTATCGGTTCCCTACTCTGGAGCTTACCTGAATATCTGAAATAGACCAGATACCCAAGGCTTCATTAAACATTATGCTGATGGTAACGACTAGGCATCACAGGCTACAGCTATCCTGGCAAAAATAATGGATGGCTAACGTGATTGTGCCGCAATTATAAGAAAACATTACATTTAATGGTCCTAAATTAGATGTGGGATGAAGGGTCGTTATTTTAGGGACAGCGGGATTGTTGCTGATGAATCTTATCCTGCAAGCTAGGGGGAACACCCAGAATAGCATCGGCGTATAGCCGTTCAAATTCGCGTTGAAAATGAGCCGCAACGGTGCGATCGCTGATCACCAGCAGATTTTCATCATTATTGTTGTTAGCGGCAGCTGTCCAATTGTGAGAACCAGTAATCACCAACTGCCCATCGACGACGCCAAATTTGTGATGGAGCAAATCGCCCTCCGGTAATTGGGGAACGCCAACTGTAGCGATCGCCCCACTCCAGGGTTTATTCCCGGCTTCCACTCGACAGGCATCATCGACTAACGTGACACCCATCATGTCCAACGCCTCACTGTAGTTGCGGTAGGCAAATTGGGGATCAATCAAAGCCCGAATGGCGGCTCCCCGTTGATGCACTCCCTCTAGCACGTTGCTCAAAGCTTGATCGGACAACACAAACAGTGCCATATCGATGCTTCGAGTCGCCGTATTCAAGACTCTGCCAATCAAGCCGTTGGTGCTGTATTCCCAGGGTTGTGAAGCGGACGTGGGCGAAAACTGCACGGCGATCGATGCACCCGATGGCAGCGCGATCGTCTGTGGCAACCGATAGGGCTTTTGCAACCCAAAGACGCTGTCTGCTTGACCACCAGGACCGTCGCCCCACATCAGCGAAAACTCCTCTGTAAAAACTTTTGCCACAGCAGGGCTGTTGATTTTAAGCAGGTGATTGGTATTGCCAACACTGTCTGGCTTGAGAAAATCGCCATGCACCTCCGAGATTGAATAGTTCACAGAACCCGTTAGCACCAGCGTTTGATCCACGACCATAAACTTGTGGTGCATCAGGGCTGATCCCTGAGAACCATCCGCTGTGTCATCGATCAGCGGAATCTGAGCCTGTCGTAAAATGAGAATAGAGTCAGCCTGTTCTGCTTCGGCTTGATCGACCTGACTATCCTGGTTGCGATCGCCCAGTTGGATAAATTCCTCATATTTATTGCGATCGCGCTCATCCAGTTCACTGGCAGATTGGGGTGTAACTTCGCTCCACAGGTGGTTATAGCCATGCTCGACAATAATCCGCACCTGAATCCCTGCCTGATGGCGATCGCGCAATGCTTTAGCGACGCGCGGCAGATGCAATTCCTGCACGGCCAGGTCAATTGAAGACTGAGCCGATTGAATGGTGTCAATGATGATTTGTTCGAGATCATCCCCCAGCCGCGATCGCTGGCGATAAGGTTCGGTGTAAACCGCTGCTTGAGAATGGTTGAAATAGACTTGTATATCGGGGGATTGTGGCAGGGGTCGCAAAGTTGGGGTCAGGGCAACGCTATGCCTCCAGGTATTCACCCCTAAAAACAGCAAGACGCCCACCACAAACAACGTTCCCCATCGCAACCCAGAAGACGGTAGACGCACAGTCAAGTACTCCAAAGTGGTCGCTTTTAGTTGTGCCCGACGAGAGGAAAATGCTAACGCTTGATTAATCGCTCGACTGGTGGAGATTTTTTAACCTTAGCTCAGTAGTTTCTATGGAAGTAGGGCTATATGCTGGGAACAGGAAACGAGACGGGATAATCTGCCGACATTGCAGAAATCCTGGTGACAAACCGAGCTTGGTATTATGCAGATTTATCTGGACTACAGTGCTACAACCCCCCCTCGCCCAGAGGCGATCGCTGTGATGCAGCAGGTGCTGACTGAGCAGTGGGGTAATCCGTCGAGTTTGCATCAGTGGGGCAATCGAGCTGCCACAGTGTTGGAGCAGGCTCGTGTCCAGGTGGCAGGGCTAATTAACGCTGTTCCAGAGTCGATGGTTTTTACGGCTGGAGGCACCGAAGCCGATAATTTGGCAATTTTGGGAGTGGCTCAACGCTATCGCACGCCACAACATTTGATCATTTCTAGTGTTGAGCATTCCGCTGTGTCAGAGCCAGCCCGTTTGTTAGAACAGTGGGGATGGCACATCACCCGCCTGCCCGTGAACGCTCAGGGACGGGTCGATCCCGCTGATCTGCAAGCGGCTTTGCGCCCCAATACGGTGTTAGTGTCTGTGATTTACGGACAGAGCGAGGTAGGAACGTTACAACCAGTTGAGGCACTGGGGCAGGTGGTGCGTCATCACGGTGCCCTCTTTCATACCGATGCGGTGCAGGTGGCGGGTCGAGTGTCGATCGATGTGCAGCAGTTGCCTGTGGATCTGCTCTCCCTATCCAGCCACAAAATTTATGGACCCCAAGGTGCAGGCGCGCTCTATGTTCGTCCTGGTGTTGAATTGGTGCCATTACTGGGTGGTGGTGGACAGGAATTCAAATTGCGATCGGGTACACAGGCACTTCCTGCGATCGCCGGATTTGGGGTCGCTGCCTCTCTCGCCCTACAAGAAATGGCAACCGAAACACCCCGCCTAATCCAACTGCGCGATCGCTTATTTGACCAGTTAGCCGATGTGTCTGATCTGAGTGTGACGGGCGATCGCCTGCATCGTTTGCCTCATCATGTCAGCTTTGTGTTGCGCTGTGCAGATGGCGATCGCCTTAGTGGCAAAACCCTGGTGCGCCAGATGAATCTGGCAGGTATTGCCATCAGTGCCGGGTCTGCCTGTCATAGCGGCAAATTGTCCCCTAGCCCCATTTTGACGGCAATGGGATATGGCGATCGCGCCGCTAAAAGTGGCATTCGGCTAACCCTGGGACGACACACGACTGAGGCGGATATCGACTGGACCGCCATGGTGCTCAAACAAATTATTGAGCGACTTGTGCCATCGATGACTTTGTGTGCAGAGTGTTAATGAATAAAGCAGAAACACGATTAATGGCGTCTCTGCCCTGTAACCCTCTGCCTCTCTAAAATCAAGCCTGGGGATCAACAACGGTTCCCATGAACAAGATCTGCCCCGTTTCGTTGTCCTGAATGGCGTAGAAGAAGGGGCGATCGACAATCATCTCAAACGGAGGACGGGTTGGAGCAGCGGAGCGGGAAATGCCAACGGCTGTCGATGCGGCTGCTTCAGTGCCTTCCTCATTGACTTCGATAAAGGTTTTGTGTTGCACAAAGCTAATCGCCGTGCGCTGGTTACTGATCCCCGAAAAGTCGGCTCTGGAGGGATCGAAGGCATTTGCCATGCCGATCGCTTTAAGCACATCACTTAACTCGATGCCATAGTTCAGCTTAAAGCGAGGCAACTGAAGAGAACCATTCTGGCTCGCAAATTGATAATTCCACTCTGTCCAGTTGTCGGCGGTGAGGGTTTGCACAAAAGCCGTGAGGGTTGAGCTACTGCGGGGCAAAAACACATACATGCTAAACCGTTCATTGCCATAGGGCAGGCTAATGGCTTGAAACTGAGCCGTCTCCAGGTAAAGGTAGGAGCCTCGCTGGCTCATCAGGGGATGTGGTTTTGTGGTGCCATTGGACAGATAGAAGGGACGATCAACCGTCGCACTGCGATCGAATGCTCTTGTCCAATTACCCTTAAAGTAAATAGCGTTAATCAGAAATAATAGTGCATCGCGATCGATGCGGCTCAAAATTTCAGGAATTCTGCCCTGAGTGTTGCGATTGACCCAACTGTTGATTGTTGAGAGGGCACTGGGACTGGCAAAGTTGAGACTGGTAACTTCTGCCTGATAAGACTCCCGGTTGTAGCGTAAAAAGTCGGCGTTAAACGTGATCCCCTCGCGACACCATAGGGAATTGGCGATCGCCAGTTGTACGTCAGGGTCAGCTGAATCCAGGCTTTGTCGCAGAGCCGCATTGGCTCGATTGACCTCCTGCAAGCTCATCCCCCGAAACTCCAGGGTTTGTGCCATTGCCCGCTGTGTCTCTGCGTTTGCCCCGTTGTAGGTCATGCTCAGGGCGATCGCCACACTGCTGGGTGAAACAGTCACGTTCCCAACGCCATTTTGCCGAATCAGTTCTGAAAACAGCTTGAAGCTGAAGCGGGTGTTTGCATCTATCAGGTCAGAGTCAACCATAGGATAGGAGTACTGGGCGAGCCGTTGGGGTTGCTCTGGCAATGGTCGGACTGCGGGGCGATCGCCTCTGGTTTCAGTCGCTTCTACAGGCACACCTGCCAGTGAACTCAATACCGCGATCGTCAGTACAACAATCCGACTAACTTTGATTAAAACAACCTTGGCAAAAATAGCCTGACCCATAGATGTGTTCCACAACGCACTTTAGTTTAAGGGTTTCCATTGCTACATCTCTAGATCAGGAGGCGAAATATAAAGGATTGGAAATAGAGCGGCAGAAGCAGATGGGAAAAGAAACCCCTTCCTCCGCCCGCTTCTGCCTTTGCCACCATTACCGAGCAGGCATCGCCCACCAGGCAATGGCATAGTTTTGGGTTGCGTCATTCACGCGATCGCGATACACCACCCGGATCTTATAGCGTCCTGTTTCAGGCACCTGCCGGAAGATATGCTCAACGCTATCGACCTCACTTACCGACGACCAGATACTATCTGCAACGTCCGTGTCTTCGGCTCGCATCAAGTAAATGTCGAGGTTATTGAGCCCTTGCTCGGTGAAGGTTTCGCCAATGTCGTATTGACCATTTCCATTGGCATCCTGTAGCTCAACTGGACGATTCCACGCCAGTGTAACCGATACAAAACTCTCTCCCTGCAAGGGTTGCTCGATAACGTAATCACGGTAAGAGGTCGCGCCATCACCTTCCGAGACAGAGCTGTAGTCCCAACCGATCGCGGGTACAGGGGCATCGGAACTCCACTGCCCAGGGCTAAACTGCTGAATAGCCCGATAGGCATTGAGGTGACCCGTCCCTAACTCAGCATGGAGCGGAATCTTGGGATCACGATAGGCATCTGACTCTAACCAGTTGGTATTGGCTTGATCGACCAGTGTCCGGCTCATACCCAGCAGTAATCCGTCACCCCGGTCTTGAATCTTATCTGCCGAGTTCATTAACACTACTTTTGTCACCTGATGGCGACGGGCATCCAGTCCCCAGCGAGGTTGGCGTTCCCGAATCTGGCGATCGCCATACTCCTGAATCAATGCCACGGTTGCTGTGACATGGGGAGCTGAGAAACTGGTGCCTGTGGCGCGAGTCGGACTGCCATCGGGGTTCAACATTTCAATATTAGTGCCGGGGGCAACCAGGCTCACGGAGCGGCGTGGACCTACATTACTCTCGGAATCGGGCGATCGCCCCACAACAATAGTAGGTTCACTGCCCAAGTTGGAGAAATCAACTTTGCGAAATACTCCATCGACCTGAGTCGAGTTTGCGACGGTAATACCATTGAAGTTGTCTGTGGGGATAGGAATACCGCCTCTACCCTGGTTACCAGCAATCACATACAGCACATCATGAATCTGGGCTGACCAGTCTACACACTGCGTCAACAGCGCATTGCCATCCAAAACCGCATCGGGACGAGGATCTTGCAGCAGCGATTCGCCAAAACTAAAGTTGGTTGCCCGGACATCGCCCCCATTTTGCAGAGCAACCGTTTGAGACGCGAGGCACTCCTGCGGTTGACCACTACGACGAATAAACCCAACCGCTGAGGAATAGAGCCGAGCACTGGGTGCAACGCCTGACACCTCTTTGTCCTGGCTGATCATGACACTGGCAACGTTAGCCGCATGACCGTCTACAAAATCATTGGCGCGTGCTAAAGCATCTTGGTGAAACAGCCGTCCGACGACAACATCTAAATTGGTTGCTCCTGCCTTGTCTAAACCAAATTGGGCAGGACGACCAATTTCGACTTGACCAATCGCGATTTTGGCACCCGTCAAGTTAAAAGGAGCAGCGCGGAGTCTAAGGGCATCAATGCCTCCTTCTCCGATCGATGAGACAGAAGCCAAGACTGGGGCACTTGCCAGGGAGGCAGCGATTCCTCCAACGAACCATGCTAACCGTTTTGCCGTTCGCCATTGAGCCATGAAGGTAATCTCCAAACTGAGAGTCAGATAAATTTCTGATAAATTTCTGGGTTATCGGGGATCAAACCGAGGGGCAGGTAACAAGTTTTGTTAAACTAAGTTACGTGACCGGACGCAGCAGGAAGGACTTTAAGTTATATGATCACTACCGCATCTCGAAAACAAACCGTTGTTGCCCCATCCATCCTATCAGCAGATTTTAGTCGCCTGGGGGAAGAGATCAGGGCGGTTGATCAAGCTGGTGCAGATTGGATCCATGTGGATGTTATGGATGGTCGATTTGTACCCAATATAACGATTGGTCCCCTGATTGTCGAAGCGATTCGTCCTGTTACTCAAAAACCACTCGACGTCCACTTGATGATCGTCGAACCTGAAAAGTATGTAGAAGACTTTGCGAAAGCCGGAGCAGATATCATCTCCGTTCACGCAGAGCACAATGCGTCCCCCCATCTGCACCGCACTCTCTGTCAAATCAAAGAGTTAGGTAAGCAGGCAGGTGTTGTGTTGAACCCCTCCACCCCGTTGGAACTGATTGAATATGTTCTGGAAGTCTGCGACCTGGTGTTGATCATGAGTGTCAACCCCGGTTTTGGAGGTCAAAGCTTTATTCCTGCGGTGTTGCCCAAGATCCAAAAGCTCCGTCAGATCTGCGACGAACGAGGATTGGATCCCTGGATCGAGGTCGATGGTGGCCTGAAAGGCAACAACACCTGGCAAGTACTTGAGGCGGGTGCTAATGCAGTGGTTGCAGGCTCAGCAGTGTTCAAAGCCAAAGATTATGCAGAGGCGATCGCGGGTATCCGTAATAGCAAGCGTCCTCAACCTGAGTTGGTAACAGCCTAGAAAGGGTTGGTAGTCAATAGTTAATGGTTAATCGTCAATAGTCTAATGCTTCTCACAATAGACTACTGACGATTAGCTATTGACTGTTGACCATTGACCATTGACCATTGACTCTTCTACAAATATCCCTTTTGCCGCTGTTCTAAGATCGTATTGTTGCGGTTAAGGTTTTCGCGCATCGTCGCCAGTTCATCCAACCGAGTCTTGAGTTCAGCGGCCTTGCGTTTGAATTTTACTTTGCGCTCAAGAGCCGATCGCGCCAGGTGCTCTTCCCGTCGCTTCATGGCTGCGAGGGCTACTCGGTGCCAGTTATTCACCTCGGTCTGTGCCCGATTGTATTGCACCAGGAGTTGTGCCTCGGCGGTTGTAATGTTTTGGTGTGCTTGTTGAAACAGGGCGATCGCCTGATCAACTCGCCCTGTCCGAGCGGCTTCCTCTACCAACTGATTGGAATCAAACACATCGATACCAAGACTGCTGAGACCGTAGGCTTCCACTTGCTCACTCCTGTTAATGCCCGTTTTGCACCACGTTGCGAAGTGTTCACAGTTGTTTGAAACCAGATTATATTGCTGTTCTCCGACCCGGCTTTCGGCCCGTTGTATCACCACATCGGCGATCGCGTGAGTGGCGTAACGCTTGATATAAACCGGATTGCCCATCGAAAAAGCGGAATAGGACGTCCGCCGGACGGTTGCAATATCTTCGGCTTTACTGTAATGGATTACTGTACCATCTCCACAGTCGATGCCATGGTGTTCGTAGACACCATTCAACCCAAGAAAAGGGCGCATGACATAAATTTGATCACCGCGTGCCATAGGTGGGAGTGGGGAATGAGGAGGGAGCTAATGAAGGGGATTGATGCCTGTAGTCAGGGGTCAATAGTTAGTAGTCAATAGTCAATAGTCAATAGTCAATAGTCAGGGGTCAATAGTTAGTAGTCAATAGTCAATAGTCAGGGGTCAATAGTTAGTAGTCAGTAGTCAGTGGCTAGTAGTCAATAGTCAATAGTCAATAGTCAGGGGTCAATAGTTAGTAGTCAGTAGTCAGTGGCTAGTAGTCATTTAGCCTGGATCGACCATCAACCATCAACCATTAACCATCAACCATTGACCATTAACCATCAACCATTGACCATTAACCATTAACCATTGACAGATTAAACCTGGTGCAATGCGTCAACGAGTACTTTTGCGGAAGGGTAGCGTTCGTCTGGTTGCGGATGGGTCAGAGTTTGAATAATCTCGGCAAGCTGGGGCGAAATGTTGGGGATGGTGTCAGCGTAGAGGCGGTATCCCTGATCGCGATCGCCGTAAAACGTAATTGGGTTTTGTCCAGTCAAAAGATAAGCCAGCAACGGACCGATGGCGTAGAGGTCAGTAGCGGGAGTGGCGTTCATATCCAGTTGTTCAGGAGCGGTATAGCCCGTAAACCCAGCGCGGGGGTCGTTTCCTAAAGCGAGCGTTTTGATGGCTCCAAAGTCAACCAGAGCGATCGCATCTGGAGCATGGGGCAAACTCTGGCGAATCAGGGCGTTGGGTTTGATGCCTCGGTGCAGAATTGGTGGAGTAAAGCTGTGCAAATAGTCCAGGATTTTACACAGCTCAATCATCCAGGCGATCGCTTGCTCCTGGGTAATGGCCCCTTCTACAGTCACCGTTTGGGCGAGACTCTGCCCCGGCATCAGTTCCATGACACAATAGGGTTGATTGGCAGAGACAAAAAAATCAACCACATGGGGAATTTTGGGATGGTTTAAGCCCCGTAGAATGTCTGCCTCACATTCCAAGGCTTCTCGTGCCTTTACATTATTGACCCAATCGGTGTTTAAGGTTTTCAACGCCAGGTTTTGTCCGCCACGCCAAGCCTGGTAGGTGATGCCGATATCTCCCTGTCCCAGCACTTGTAGGATCTGATAATTTTCAACGACCTGTAACACCTGGAGTGGTTGTCCACAATCCACACAAAATAAATAGCCACCGCGAGGATGGCTACAGGTTGTCGCAATTGATAGAGGAGCCGTCCTGGGAGCGGGATTAGGTTTTACGGCAAGGGCAATAGGGGTTGGATCTGGGCTGGGGCTATCTGGAATGCCCGTCGTGTTATGGGTTGGCAATTGTAGATGGGGCGGAACTGGAATTGTGCCCGCTGGGATGCCTGTTGGAATGGAGGTATCGCCATCACTGTCGGAGTCAGGCTCAATCACGTCGTCTTCCAAATTACGCTCCATGATTTCAGTGGAGGTAATGGGGTAATTGGGTCCCTGGCTCAGAGTGCGCTCACTTTCCAACTGTTTGGAAGAATCTTTGAGTGCCTCTTCGCCGATGCGGATCTGAATGTTTGGACCCGATCGCGCCAACCGAATAATGGAGCCATCTTTGACCGGGACTTGGGTAATCCGCTTGCCATCCAAATAGGTGCCGTTGGTGCCGAGATTGACGATTTCCCAGTTGGCTCCTACCCGTCGCAGCTCAACGTGATGTCGAGACACCACTGCACTGTAGAGAATGACTTGATTGTCGGTGGAACGACCAATACGAATGGTTGTCTCGTTTGGAAACGTCCAAACCTGAACTGGGATCTGTTTAATAGGATGCAGAAGTGACAGAGTAATCACACTGAAGCTGTAGGAAATGGAGTCCAGAGTTATTCGAGCAAAGATCTGGATATATCAAGCTCTTATATATCCTATGCTGCTTTTCTCAAATCGCATTGAAAACTTTGTGCATTACCTTAGTCCTCAACTCGATCGAGTCAGCACCTGATCTACTTCACTATCTTGCGCCGATCGCACCTAAGACAGTTGAAATAGAAATGTTACTTTATCTCCTTTGCCAAGCGCGATGCGATCGCCCGGTCGCAGACGATGACGATTGCCCATTGGCAATGGAATGTTGTTGATATAGGTGCCATTTGAGCTACCTACATCCTCAACATAAAATGCATCCGCATCGGCGCGAATATCGGCATGAATCCGAGAAACAATCTCAGAGTTGGGGAACCCAGACACATCAATATCGGGAGGAATGCGATCGTTGGGCTTGCCAATGTGGATGACAGGTAGATTGGGAGGAAGCTCGATCATCGTATTCGTTTGAACGTGTAGCAGTCGAGCCGTCTGAACTTGAATTTGAGTCGCACTGTATCTGGGAGTGACTTCTGCCGGGGGAACCGCCATGGGAGGAGCAGGTTGGGCAATGGTTGGCGGCACGGGTGGAGGCACATTGGGAATTGGGGCTGGGGGTGGAGCCGCTGGCTCAGGTGGCATCTCAGGTGGAGTTGCCTCACCGACTGGTTTGGTTGGACTGACCTCAGCCACCAATGGATCAGGGGCAATCAGGGGCTCAGGAGGTAACAGGTCAGGAATATCAAAATCAGGGGCGATCGTTGCGGCTGGAGCCGACGCCTCTTCGTATGCCGATTTACTAGCCGCCGCCTGGAGGTTAAAGCCGCATTGACCACAGAAACTCGCGTCTGCCTGAACCGCAGCATTGCAATTCGGACAGTTGATCATTGCGGGCAGGGGTGTATAACATGCTTCACACTGAACTGCCCCATCTGGGTTTTGGTGAGTGCAATTAGGACAGACAATCATGCCTTTCTCTCTTGTAACGCCGTAATCCCTTCTATCGCTCAATCATAGCCAATTAAGGGACGAAATCATTGATTTGTTCGCCTGCTGCCTGGTCTAACAACCACCACAGCTGACCTTGGGGTTGGATCAAGCGGGCTGGATAGGTAGATGAATCCCCAGTCGGAGCCAGAATATGGCTCAGGGCTATTTGCTTGTTTGCCCCAGTGACCATAAAGATGACACAACGAGCGTGGTTAATAAAAGGGGCGGTAAAGGTAATGCGAGGTTCTCCTGACTTGTTGCCCACCGTAACCAGGCGATCGCTCACTTGCAAGGCTTCCGTATGGGGAAAAAGAGAGGCGGTGTGCCCATCGTCGCCAATCCCCAGCAGCACCACATCTAGAGAAGGAAACTCACTCACCTGACTGGGGAAGAAATCTTGCAGCAGTTGTTCGTGGGTTTGAGCGGCGATCGCCGGATCAGCGGCATCCGTCGCGATGGGGTGAATGTTGCTGGCTGGGATGGGGACGCGATCTAACCAGGCTCGACGCGCCATGCCCTGATTGCTGTCGGGGTGGTCGGGGGGTACGTACCGCTCATCGCCCCAAAACACATGGATTTTATCCCACGGCAAATTCTCTTGAGCGATCGCCTCGTATAACGGTTTTGGCGTGTTGCCACCCGCCAGGGCAATGGTAAAGATGTCGCGTTCGGCGACTGCCTGTTGCATTTGCTCCAACACAATCGAGAGCGATCGTTGCACGAGTGCTCCCAGATCGGGCAAGACCTCAACCGTTCTACTCATGGTTGCTTCATCAACTCCACCAGGGTCTACATGTTGAAGTGTATCTGCTTATGGATTCAGCAAAACCATAAGGAATAATTGAGAATTGCAACAGACATCGCAGGCGAAAACCTGTCTCGGTCTGGCTATAACGGTTGCTATAGAATAATGGAATTACTTTTGGGTTAAACCCTTGGGTTTAAGTAGCTGGCTGAAAGTCTTCGACTTTCTTTAACTTAAGGAGGAAAGCCACAGGTAAGGGATTGAATTGGAGCAAAACGTAAAATATCAAGCCCTTCCTAACCGCCTTTTAAGAATTGACCCTTTTGGATCGGGGTGCGCTACCAGAGTCAATTCACATGGGGGAGCAACAGGCAGTGCTGAAACTGTATAGACAACGCCGACACATTACCGAAGCTGTAGCCGCACTCGAACCCTACGGGGTGAGTTCCTTGGTTCGGGAGAGGCTGGTCACCATTTTGGATGAGCATGATGGGCGCGAACTCTATCGCTTTAATCCCCGACTGATGGCAACTCACTTGCAACTCCCTGAGCGCGAGATGCTGGGGATTTTGGTGATGGGCTTAAAAGAGGGTATCTTCACCTTGAATTGGGAGATTCAGTGCCCTATCTGCCAGTCGATCGACTTTCGCCCCAAACACCTCCACGACTTGCAGACGTTGCACACCTGCCCGGTTTGCCACAGCATCCACACAACCGACGCTGATGAGCAGGTGCGCATCACCTTTAGCCTGGATGAGCGACTACGAAAGCTGGAACCCAATACGGATGATCCAGACTTTCGAGCCCGGATGGATCGGCGGTACGGTGTGGTGTCGGGGCATCGAATGTTAACGCTGCAAACCTTTCGAGATTTGTTCCCACGCGAGACACTGCCCCCCAGTGAGAGCCTACAGATTCGCCGAGTCGCCATTTTGTTTACTGATTTGACTGGGTCTACAGCCCTCTACAGTCGTCGAGGAGATGCGCGTGCCTTTGATTTAGTGCGCCAACACTTTAATTTACTGTTCCAACTGGTAGATGAGAACAATGGGGTCGTGGTCAAAACCATTGGTGATGCGGTCATGGGGGCTTTTACAAACCCTGCTGATGCGTTACAGGCGGCGATCGCCATGCACCGCAAACTCGCCATCCTCAACCAAGACCTGGCATTGCCCCCCGAAGATCATCTAATTCTCAAAGTGGGAATTGATGTGGGTCCGTGCATTTGTGTGACGCTAAACGATCGCCCCGATTATTTTGGGATCACGGTTAACACAGCCGCACGGGTACAGGCGACCAGTACAGGCAATGCGATCGCCATCACCGATGCCCTGGTCAATGATCGATCGGTCGCCGACACCTTAAGAGACTGCACCTGGCAACGCCGCGATCTATTGCTCAAGGGGCTAGATGCTCCTGTGATGGTTCACTACATTTTTCCAAATGCGATCGATAACTCGGCTCAGCGGGTCGAGCCGACCTAAATCAAGCGATGATGAAACTATCAGGTAAACAGTTTTACACCAGGAATTGGAGCGATGGGTATGGTTGATGGGGGTGCCAACGGAGTGACGGCAACGAATGACACAGCAGCACGCGAGGCAGTGCGATCGGGGGTGGCAGTGGGCGATCGCTCCCACTGGGGACGGCTGCAAGTCTCTGATGCTGATCGGTTGCGCTATCTGCACAATCAAACCACCAACAACTTCAACAGTTTGCAACCGGGGCAGGGGTGTGACACCGTTTTTGTCACCTCCACTGGGCGCACGATCGACCTCGTCACGGCTTACGTTACAGATAATGCGGTCTTGCTGCTCGTCTCACCCAACCGCCGCACCTACTTAATGGAGTGGATGGATCGGTTCATTTTCTTTGCCGATAAGGTGGCAATCAAAGACCTCACCGACAGCACCGCAACCTTCAGTCTGTTGGGAACTAGAAGCGATGCGCTCTTAGAAAAGCTGGGGGCAGGGGACATGGTCGGTAAACCTTACGCCAGTCATGCCATCTACTCGATCAACGGCATTGAGGCTCGTGTGGCGGTTGGCAGTGGATTGACAACACCGGGCTACACGCTTTTAACATCAGCAACGGATGCCCCAGCTTTGTGGCAGGTGCTGACGGAAATGGGAGTTGTGCCCATGAGCAACACCCTCTGGGAGCAACTCCGGATTGAACAGGGTCGTCCATTGCCTGACCATGAGCTAACCGAGGACTTTAACCCGTTGGAAGCGGGGCTGTGGCATACCATTTCATTGAGCAAAGGCTGTTATATCGGGCAAGAGACGATCGCCCGTTTGCATACCTATCGTGGAGTCAAACAACAATTGTGGGGGGTTCGCCTCAGTGCTCCTGCCGAAACTGGCAGCGCAATCATGGCAGGTGATGAAAAAGTGGGCGTTTTAACGAGTTGTACTAACACCGACCAGGGAATCATCGGACTGGCTTACATTCGTACCAAAGCGGTTGCTCCTGACCTCAAAGTGCAGATTGGATCGAGTCAGGGAGAGTTAGTCTCTCTGCCCTTTGTCAGCCATGAGTATTTGTAACCCTCTTCGGTCACTCTTGCGACTCGCCTCCGCCCTGTCGAATTTAGCTACAGCCACAATGAAAATTAAGTAGGTGGTTGTAAATAAGTGTAGGAAAGGGGGGTTGGGGCGTTGCCCCCAAGAAGGGGGATATATCCCCCTCCTCTATCTGACGTTTAATTACGCCAAGCTACTTACTATCAATTCTATTGACTCAACAAAAGCCGTTTGACGAGTTGGAGAGTTGTCTCCAATCCAGCATCTTTTGCTAAAAATGCATCTGCATTGGGGCAGAGTTGCATTCCTTCTCCCAGGTCGCGGCGACTGATAAACCCTGAGACTAAAATTGCCAGAGGTGGGGGTTGTCTTGTTGTTTTTAAGTGATGAATCAGCTCACAACCATTCATCACAGTTTCATATTCACTAGAGGGTAAGATCGTAAAGTCAATCAGGACTAAGTCGTAAGTTTGGTGATGGTCTAATAACTCAGAAACGGTGGTGAAAATCGTGATATCAAATTCTTGTTTGAGAAATCGCTGAATAGATAAACACCAATTTTCGTCGTCATCAACGACTGCAACTTTATACACATTATTTGCCTTTTTCCTAATAGTAAAAAATCAAGACATTTGATTGCGATTGTGTAACCGGGCGATCGCATCCAAAAGCTTTTGATAATCTGTTATGGGTTTTGCAAAAAAATCATCCGCTTGAGACGTTGATAAGAGTGTTTCTCGTTCTGCAAGCATGGCATAAGCAGTGATCAAAATAATAGGAATATGGGCTGTTTTGGGGTCACTTTTTAAGAATCGGGCTAGATCTGCTCCACTCACTTCATGATTTTCCCATTCTGCTCCTGGTAAATTGACATCCATCAGTACAAGATCGACCTTTCCAGCCTGACAATACTTAAAAATTTCGGCTGGTTCATCTGCAATATCGACCTGATGACCACCCAACCGTTGAATCAGTTTGGCAGTTCCTTTTGCTAATAAATAATCGTCGTCTACAAGAAGGATATTCAGTTGCGATTTCACTTGAAGTTCCAAGCCTCTGTAGATTACTTTGAAGGAGGATTAGTGATTTGTTTTCATTAAACGGTGTTATCTGTCGAATCACTGACAGTTCAAGCTAAGTACTGCTGTTCCCAGATAGGGTTTGAAAATAAAACCAGGGGGCTGTGCCCCCAGTCAGGGGTTCTACCCCTGCACCCCAAATTCCCACCCTTATTGACGAAGAGTTGTACTAAGAATGACTCATGTTAAAAGAATCACTACCATAGCTCAGTCAGACAGTCGGGAAGTACATCTTACTTACTCTACCGAAACAAAGCGGTGAAATAGCAGCTAGCCCGTTAGCCGTTCTATTAAATTAATGGAATGGTTGGTAAGGTAAACGTAATTGTGGTGCCCTGTCCTTTGCCGGGGCTGTCTAACCAGATTTGCCCACCCATTAACTCGACTAACCGCTTACAAATAGTTAGCCCCAAACCTGTACCACCATAACGCCGTTTAATTGAGCCATCTGCCTGAACAAATGGCTCAAAGAGCGATTCCTGTTTTTGGGTGTTGATTCCGATACCTGTGTCAGTGACCGAGATTTTAATGACCTGTTGTTGGGCGATCGCCCCATTCGCTGAGCGGTTTTGGCTTGTTTCTAAGGGGGTGTTGCTCTGAATTGCTCGTACCCGCACCTCTCCCTGTTCTGTAAATTTGAAAGCGTTAGACAGCAGGTTGGTGAGAATTTGTCGCAATTTGATGGGGTCGCTGGAGATGTTGCCCACCTCACACTCGATCACGAGAGAAATCCCCGTACGACGGCTCTCCGCCCGAAATAGCATATCTTGCTCTGCCAACAGATCGGGTAGAGAAACGGACTCTATGGTGACAGGCATCCGTCCAGCTTCGACTTTGGCAATATCCAACACATCGTTGATCAGTGCGACGAGATTTTCGGCTGAGCGATGGGCAATGTGAATGTATTCCTTGAGTTCTTCCTCATCGTTGTAAAATCCCTCATTCAACAGCTTCAAATAGTTGAGCATGGATGCCAGAGGTGTACGTAACTCATGGCTGGTAGACGAGAGGAAATTGGACTTGAGGCGACTTGCCTCCTCAGCAGTGGCACGGGCGTTATGAAGCTCCTGATTGCGCATTTCAACGAGTAACCGTTGCTCGCGTTCACACTGATACAACCGTCTCTGCATGACTGCCAGGGTGAGGTGAGTGCCGAGCGATCGCACCAGTTCGATGTCATCGGCTGTCCATTCCTGGGGCTGACCTCGCTTGAGTTCACACCAAGCGTCAAACGAGAGCCGCACCCGATCGCTTCGATAGTCTCTATCCTGTTGACCTGCCCAGACAATATTCGTGTCCACTTCGTTGCGAAAGATGGTCAGGCATCCCAACGAAAAGTGCCTATGTTGGAGGGGCATCAGGAGAATGCTGCGGATGGTCGTTGGACGGAACAGCGGCACAACATCATACAACCGCTGATCTTGATAGAGGTCGGCGATCGCCTCCACCGCATGAGGACTATTGTGCAGCAGAGTTAAGTTGTTTCTGTCCGCAACCATCATATCTATCCAGGTGTCCACCTCATCCATCGTCTGAAAGGGGAGTCGCTCAGAGGTGATGATGTCATGCCAAAGCGGATATTCTTCGAGGAGCAAGCCTTGATCCGGTAACTGGGGCTGTGAGCCGTAGGTATACAATTCATGTTCGGTTTCGGCTTCATTCAGCTTAAGATAGAGCCTCCCGCCTGCTGCCTGGGATGCCTGTACAATTCGCTCTAACACCATCTGCAAAACATCCTGTATCCGCAGCGGCATGTGAAGCAGGGTTGACACTTGATTAATCAGACCCTCTCGATAGGCTCTGTGGCGAGTTTGGCTCAAGATGTCGGATTGGGCGATCGCCACTGACACCTGATCTGCCAGGAGTTGCATCGTTTGTAATTCTGCTTCTGAAAACGTTTTGGGTTGGGCGTGGTGTGAGACGAGTAAACCCCATAGGGTCTGACCGTGCAAAATTGGCACCACTAACGAGGACTGCACACCCATCGCAGTTAGATATTCAACATGACAGGGGTCAACTGGACGTTGCAGAACCTCAGCCAAAGAATGCTGTTGGAGCGTTTCCAGGGTAAGACTCCCTGTGGTTTTCACATCCGGCAAGCGGTTTAGCGTGATCATTTGATCGGGTACACTGACAATCGATCGCTGTCGCGCTTTGATAAACAGTTCCCGTGCCGCTGGGGGAATGTCGGTTGCTGGAAAGTGCAACCCCAACAGTGAAGGCAACCGATGGTCGTGAACCGACTCGGCGATGACTTGCCCGGTGCCATCGGATTGAAATCGATAAACCTTGATGCGATCGGTCTGCAAAAAGGAGCGAACCTCTGCCACTGTCGCTGACAAAATTTCCGTCAGTTCAAGGGATTGCCGAATTCGATTGGTCATTCGGTTGAGGAGGGAGGCTTGAATGAATGCTTCTCTCGCTGTCATGGGCTCTGGCAATGAACAAACAACGTTTAGTTTGGGGCGATTTCCAGAAGACGGATGTGTACTTGAGGGCGAAATAGCACAGAGCCGATTTAGATACAGTTTTGATGATGTCAGGTTTCCCATCCCTACTCGGAGTTTGAACCAGTCGTTACAAACTGAAGCGGATCAACATCACGCGGATACAGCAACCACGTTCGTTGCCAGGGTTGGGTTAAGGTTTGCACCAGAGGAGACAATTCGCTAATTTCTCGCAGATCAGTCTCCGTTTTTAATTTGATACCGCGATGATAAAGCGTGTAGCCCCGACTCCAGGTTGTTCGCAACCCAACGTAACGATCGCCAGCGTCAGAAGGGTGGGTGGGGTTCGGGCTGTGACTAAACCTCTGCTGAACCTTCTGCAATAGGTCTTGTTGCTGCTCTGGTGACAGATGGGTGACATCCAGGGCTTTGAGCAGGTCGCGATCGACCAGACGACGACAGAGATCCGCCAACAGTGGGTCATCGTGTTGCTGCCACCGTTGCAGATGGTAGAGAAACACCCCATCATCGGCATTGAGATAATCGGTCAAATCGAGGAGATTACAATCATCCTTCAGCCAGGTCGTCATGGTGTCGTCCGCCACTAACCTGCCCTCGGCTAATAGTTCTCGTGCCCGTTGAAATGCCTGCTCCAGCAACCATGAAGCGGCAATATTTTTGGGGTGATTGTAGATTTGGGCATACATGAAGTAGCGCACGATCAGGTAGTGCTCGATCGCAGCCATGCCTTTGCGGGCGACCACCAATTGTTGGCTGACGGGGTCGTAGTCGAGTGCCAGAATGATGCGATCGAGATCGAGCTTGCCGTAGGAAGCCCCAGTAAAATAGCTGTCTCGCATCAAATAATCGAGGCGATCGCAATCCAACTGGCTTGACACCAACTGCCATACCAGAGGAATGGGATGTTGTTTGTGATAGACCTGTTCGATCTCGTCGAGCAACGTGGGGCTAAAGGCATCCAACCGCGATCGCACAGGTTTTGACTCTCTAAGAATGCGGATTGTCCAGTGTTCGTGGTGGCTGCCAAAAATTTCTTCGCAAGTATGGCTAAAGGGACCGTGCCCGATGTCGTGCAACAACGCCGCACACAAAACGGTAGCCCGATGGGGTTTGAGTTGCGGATAACGGTGGGCAATGCGGTCAAAGGCACGTCGAGCGATCGCCATCACCCCCAGAGAATGGGTAAAGCGTGACCCCTCTGCTCCATGAAACGTGAGACTGGCAGGTCCGAGTTGACGAATCCGCCGCAATCGCTGAAATGCCGGAGTGTCGATCAGTTGAATCAACAATGCCTCGATTGGGTCGTGTCGATCCAGGGCGATCGCCCCATGTAATGGATCGTGATAGGTTCGACCAGAACCGGGCAACTGGGAATTAACCATAGAAGGTAGGGAAATTGAGAACCCAGCTGAAGTCTTACTGATACATCAGTGCTTATGCAGCAGCGTGTCAATCTCAGCCGCCACCCGTTCTGGTTGCTCTACCATAGCTAGGTGACCACAATCCGAGATTTCAACCACATTGTCAGCACAAAACTGGAACGAATGGTGAAAACTGGCAAGATGACGCACATACTGAGATTCCATAATCGTGTCATCTGCCCCAGCAATAAAATACACAGGTTGCTTGAGACGAGAGACAACCTGTGGGAGTTGATGCACTTCTTCTTCGGTGGTGGAGTCTAATAACGTCCCTAACGCAGCTTCTGGGTGGGCTGCAACCAGGTCTAAGAGTCGCTGTCGTCCCCACTGACGCGCCAGTGGACGCACGACATTCATGCGAGTCATCACCAGATCGACCAGCGGCAAATAGCAAAGCCAACGTGGGCGCAGCTTAACCAATTGCTCCCCTGCGGAGCGGAACCGTTCAAATTCTTCTTTTAAGTAAATACCACCGCCAGAGTTAACACAGACAACCCCTTTAACAATGTCTGGCAACATATCGGCTGCCCAAAGCGCAATACTGCCCCCCAGGGAATGCCCAATTAGCCAGACATTAGTTAACCCAAGGGCTTTGAGCAGATAGGCAAGGTCATTGGCGTAAGCGGCTGGGGAATAGTCTGCTGACGGAGAGGCGATCGCCGTTGCGCTGGAGACTTCCGTGGCGATAAGACTGTTGGTAGTTGCAATGGCAGCTTGGCTTAGACGTTGTCGTGATAAACCATATTTCTCTACGGGCTGTGAGTCTCCAAATCCGCGCAGGTCATAGGATAAGCACTGATAGGCAGGGCTTAACTGCTGAATCACGGGTTGCCAATATTCACGGCTCAGCAACCAGCCGTGAATAAATACCAATGTCACTGGAGAGTCGGTTGCCGGGGTCAGTTCGTAAGCGTGAGGAACCCCAAGGACATCAACGGTTTTGACCATATTTCTATCCTAACTTGAAGTGCCTCAAAATAATGAGCGGTTCTGAGCGGATCGACAGCCGTTACAGTGTCCACAAACGATTTGTGAACATGGGGGGATAAGGGGCGGTGCCCTCAGCCAAGGGTTTCATCCTTGCATCCCGTTCCTATCCCAATTGGGATGGTTGTTGTCAATCGTCTTAAACTACACGCCAATAGGAATATGGGAACAATGGGCGATCGCCACTGACCCATACCTTAATTATTCATTCATGTTTCTATAAGTAGCAACCGCCGATGGAGAAATCCGGTTCAAATATCTGAAAATCCAATATTTGAAAATTGTGTCCAAAATAACCGGGAAAGTCGCAATGAAAAGGAAGATAAAACTGCGATTTGCGGGCAAACCAAGATGTTTGGCGATGCCCTCCAACAGCACCTCCCAGCCGTGGGGAGAGTGAAACCCAACAAATGTATCCGTAAACAAGATGATAATAAAAGCTTTTGCACTATCGCTTAAGCCATATACCAATTCGTCAATAAATGACTTTAAGACCGCAATTTCTCGCTGACTGGTGATAATAATTCCTGCAAAAGCAGCAATCGAGAAAATATCGGCAAAGACGTTTTTAACGGCGTCATTACTCTGATAACGAAACTCTTCCTGAAGCTCGATCGCCTTCTCCCTGACTTGAGTTTCAATTTCCTCATCATTGAGTGCTGGAGCCTGACCAACAAGTGCTCTGAACCTCAACTGCTCCTCAAAGTGGTGCAATTTTGTCAGGGCTTCTTCCTCCATTTCAGGATTCAAAAAAACTTCTGCTTCTTCGTTACTTCTGAAGCGATCAACGATGGGACCAACAATAAAGTTTTTAGTTAATTGTTGGGTCAAGAGAGGAACGATGATCAGCAGTAAAACAAGCCTTAGAGAAATAACAGTTCTGGCTTTAGAGTTGCGAAAATTTTCAACAACTTCTTCTTCAGCGTTCGGGTCTAATTCTCGCTTAATGCGATCGACCGTTTTAAGAATGGAGCGTGGTAAAACTCCCGTTTTATCCACAATGGATGCCACATCCTCGCCCCCGGATTGTGCTCTGACCAGATTGGACTGAGTTCGGGGGCTACGAGGAGTTTGCCCGTTAAGCTCAAGCTGGCTAGATTCTGGAACGACAATCAATGATGAACTGGAGGGGACGTTTTCATAACGGGCAATCACTTCATCAATGATGCGCAGCTTTCTCAGGATGACGGCTTGCTTGTCGATGACGTTGACAATCACGCCTTCGCTCTCTTCATCCTCAACTTCGACTTCGGTGATTGGGCGGTTAGAGATGCGCATGATTAAACGACTGAATCTAAACTCCGCCAATCTCAATTTGACAATACTTAAATTTGTTTTAAGGTCTTCTTGAAAAACGGCACGTTCGCTTTGACTGTAGTTGCCAAAATCAGGCGATATTCTACCGCCACCAAAATGAGCGTCCTCAATCGCCTTAATCATTAAGGCAGCTTCATAGGCTTCATCTAAAGCCCGTTCAGGTGTCTTAAAAAACCATTGATTAGCAGTTCGAAAATACTCCCTCAGAGTCGAAAAAATGGGACTTCTCATAGGTAACTAAGCGGCATTTGATGTGTTTTAAAACACGTTTTTAAGCATAAATGGAACAGGAACGTTTCTAAAGTTATGCCTTCAAAAACGACAAATAGTGAAGTCACTCACCAAATTTTAAGAGTGGAGTGGTTAGGATCATAACAAGTGTATCAAAGTGAAATTGGTGTCTCCTGATTCTATTTGGATGAGCGGCTCCGCTCGTAGTGGTAAGACAACCCGGTTGATCGATCGCTTTTGCGCCTGGTCGCAGCCTACCCCGATCGCCCCTCAATCTGTCTCTGCGGCGATCGCCCTGGTGTTTGCCGCAAACGGTGACAACCGTCTTGAACTCGCCGATCGTCTAGCAGAGGCAACGCAGGGACAGGTGCCGTTTGACTCCACTACCCCTTTAGGTTTTTTTCAAGATGAAGTGATTTTGTTTTACCCCCTGCTGGTGGAAAAGCTAGGGTTACCCGCCCAATTTCCCCTGCGGCTGCGCCCGGAAACGGAGCAGGAATTGGCGACTCAACTGTGGTCTGAGCCGCTAGAGAGTGGCAGATTGCGTCAGGAAGGGGTGCCGGATTACTACATGGTGCGGCGATCGCTCGACTTGTTGCAGTTAGCCGCTTTAGCGGAGGTGCCCACCGAAGATATTGCTACGATGCTGAAAAACGGCTTTGCAGGGCAGGAAGGTGGGTCTGATGCGCTGTGGGAGTGTATCGGCGAGGTGTTGTTGCAATGGCGGGAGTGGTGCCTGGAGCGGGGGTTGTTGACCTATGGCATTCTCACGGAGTTGTATGGGCGGCATTTGTTGCCCGATGCGACCTACCAACAGCACTTGTTTCGACGTTATAACCGCCTGTTTGCGGATGATGTCGATGAGTATCCAGCGATCGCCCAGACCCTCTTTACCACCTTGCTTGATCACGGCATTCCAGGTTGTTTTACCTTTAACCCCAATGGCTCTCTGCGGTTGGGCTTAGGGGCTGACCCAGAGTGTTTGGTGAACCTGGCAGATCGCTGTCAGGTTGAGCCTTGCACCCAACCCGTTGATGCTTCTCTGGGGGCAGAGTGGGGAGCAGCGATCGTCGGTTGGGTTGATGAACCATTCTTACTGCCGGAGTTGCCAGCAGCGATTCAAGGTATTCAAACGACCTCCAGGGCGCAACTGTTGCGACAGACGGCAGAGACGATCGCCCAGGCGATTCACTCCCGTCAGGTAGAACCGCAGGAGGTTGCGGTCATTGGTCCTGGTTTGGATGCGATCGCTCGCTACACTCTAAAAGAAATTCTGATGAATCGGGGCATTGCGGTTGAGTCCTTAAGTGACCAACAACCGCTGATCAGTTCCTCACTGGTGCGATCGCTGTTGACACTGTTAGCCCTCGTCTACCCTGGCTTGGGGCATCGGTTAACCTCAGATGCGGTGGCTGAGATGCTGGTTGTTCTCAGTCAGCCTGCGGTGTTTGAGGGACAAACCGGGTTGGAGTTAGCGGCGATTGATCCCGTCCGGGCAGGGCTGCTCACCGACCATTGCTTTGTCTCTGATCTCGATCGCCCCCACCTGTTGCCCGCCACCCACTTTCCGCGCTGGGATCGCCTGGGATTTCGAGCGACCCAGTCCTACACAGCCATTCTGCAATGGCTAGAGGCGCAGATTTTGCAACAGCAACAACGTCTGATCCCCAGCCCAGTGACGCTACTCGATCGCGCCATTCAGCACTTTTTTTATGGGGGTAGTCACCTACCCTATGACCAGTTGGCTGCCCTGCGCGAACTGATGGAAACGGCACAGCACTATTGGGATGTGGACAAGCGACTGCGGCAGAGTGACACCCAACTAGCCCCGACTCAAGCGCGATCGGAGATGCCCATCGGTGCGACAGTAGGACAATTCATCCAGCTTTTGCAAAACGGCACGATTACCGCAGACCCCTATCCGGCTCGTCCGGTAGGAGGCACGAGTCAAGCGGTGACCCTGGCAACGATCTTTCAATATCGCTCGAATCGACGTGCTCACCGCTGGCAGTTTTGGTTGGATGCAGGATCATCGCTCTGGTTGACCGGAGGAGGGGCGTTGTTTGGTGCACCATTATTCCTGCAAAGCTGGTCTGGACGGGCATGGACGGCAGCAGATGCTCTGGCATTTGATCAGCAACGGTTACAGCGGCAATTGCTCGACTTGCTGGGACGGGTGAGCGATGTAAAGCATTTCTCCCCTGGAAATCACCGCCTCTACCTATGCCATAGTGACCTGGCAACCAACGGGCAAGAACAAAATGGTCCGCTTTTAACCCTTGTCAATCGAGCGATCCCCGTGACGCAGGAGCTTGCCCTTGAGGTTTAACCCAAAAACGGTGCAAGAAATTTAGAGGCTTCCCTGTATAATGACCTGACACCTTCCGGAACGAGGGTCAGGCTTTCGGTATAATGTTCGCTTCAGCCAGTTATCGCTGTACCCCAATGGCTTAAGACACTGGCATCGGAGGGGGTGGGGCAATGTTCCTGCCCGCCGTTCGAGCTGCTGTGTCTAACCGCCGTGACTGTTACTAAAAACCTATACTCACATCGATGTGATAAATTGCTGTGATTGCAGTCTACCCTGGTAGCTTTGACCCAATTACCTTGGGACATTTAGATGTCATTGAGCGTGCCTGTCGCCTCTATGACACCGTGATTGTCGTCGTTTCACGAAACGTGAGCAAAACTCCTCTGTTTACGATTCAAAAGCGACTAGAGCAGATCCGCCTGTCAACCAGCCATCTACCCAATGTGGAAGTAGACAGCTTTGACGGCTTGACTGTAACCTATGCGAGAATGCGAAAAGCGGGGGTTTTGTTGCGGGGCTTGCGAGTTCTCTCCGATTTTGAGAAGGAACTCCAGATGGCGCACACGAACAAAACCCTGTCTGACGATATCGAAACCGTTTTTTTGGCGACCTCAAACGAGTACAGTTTCCTTAGCAGTAGTCTTGTTAAGGAAATTGCTAAGTTTGGTGGTCCTGTCGATCACCTCGTTCCTCAACCTGTTGCTCTGGATATTCACCGATGCTACGCCAAGAATCCCCCAGTATCACCCCCGATCGCAGTGGAGCCAACCCCACTTCAGGAGCATCCTCCAACGCCGCTGCCTATGGAGAGGCAACACGAGTCGGGGGTGTAGATATTGCGCGTGAACTCAATAAGCTGGAAGAGATGATTCTGGACAGCCCTCGCATTCCCCTCAGTCGGCGGACGTTGGTGGATGAGGAGCAGTTTTTAGATCAGCTTGATCTGATCCGGATCAACCTGCCGCCTGCGTTTCAAGAGGCGGTGGAGATCGTCCGACAAAAGGAAGAAATTTTGTTAGAGGCAGAGCAGTATGCCCAGGAAATTATTGAAACCGCTGAGCGGCGAGCCGCTCAAATTCTCGATGAAACCAATCTGGTGCGGCAGGCAGAGTTAGAGGTGAATCAGATTCGCCAGCAGATGAAGCAGGAATGTGAAGCAGCCCAGGAACAAACAATGGCTGAGATCGAGCGGATGCGGCGACAGGCTCAGCAAGATTTAGAGGAAATTCGACGACGGGCGATCGCCGAAGCTGAAGAGATTCAAGCCGGGGCAGATGCTTACGCTGACAGTGTATTGCGGGATATGGAGCAACAATTGGCGGAGATGCTGCGGGTGATTCGCAATGGCCGCCAACAACTTCAGCTTGAATCTGCGCCCCAACCAAGGACAACATCCAACACTACGGCAAATCGCCCACCCATCTCAAATAAACCCCCTGAGCGCAAGAGTTGATGCAGGGAATAGGGAGTGGGGAATAGGGAATGTTCCTTATTCCCTTTACCCTTTTACCTCTTCACCGCTTCTTTCCTCTACTCTCCAATCCCCATTCCCTACTCCCCGGGTTCCTAATAATTTCCTTGCAATTTCACGGCGGTGCCCGTCGCGGTGATCAGCAAGAGCACTCCTGCCTGATCGATGTTGATGGTACCCGTGTCTACTTCGATCCCAATAACAGCATTGGCACCCAAGCGATTAGCACGATGGGCTAATTCCTCCAGGGCTTCTTGTTGCCCCCGCTCAAACACATGCTCATAACTGGCAGTGCGTCCACCGACGATATCGCGAATGCCAGCAAAAAAGTCACGCAGGGCGTTGCTACCATAAACCACCTCGGCCGTGACGACCCCTAAGTAGGATTCGACGATCGCACCCTGAATGACATCGGTTGTTGCTAAAATCATGCCTTGACTCCTCCGACAATTGGGAACACTGAGCAGGAATTGCAATGCCTGCACCCCTAACAATCTCATGAAATTTGGTCAATTCACGCTGCAATTGGGGATGGACGATTGATAAAAATAATAAATTTCAATAATTTCCCTGATTTCAAATGCAATTTTGTGTAGTGCATTGACAATCTGACCTATTTCAGAAAACATCACAAAGGATAGCGGAGTGAATAGGACGGTTAACCGTGAATAGATTTCTACTAATGGCGAGCCTTGTATTACTGGGTGGAGTGGCACCGTTCATTCCACAGGTTGCGCTCGCCCAAACCCCAACGGCAAGTCCAACCCTCCTGGAGGAAAGCGTCGCTCAGAATAGTGCTCAACGCATCAACGCACTGCTGCGGCGGGGGCGTGAGTTGGTAGAAGCTAATGATTGTGCAGGGGCGATCGCCACGTATCGTGAAGCAGCGGCGTTAGACCCAGACAATGCCAGAATTTTCTCGGCGATCGGCTTTTGCTATGCCCGTGAGGAAAACTTTGCAGAAGCGGTGGATGCTTATCAACGGGCGATCGCTCTCGACGACCGAAATGCCAATTTTCACTACGCGCTTGGCTTTAGTTTGGCAAATGCAGGTGATTATGGGGCAGCAGCGACTGCCTACCGTCGGGCAACCGAGCTAGACACCGACAATGTTGAGGCGTTTTTAGGATTGGGGGTTGTGCTGACCCGCCAGAGTGACTACGATGGCGCACTTCGGGCATACCAGCGGGTAATCTCCCTGCGTCCTAACAATACTCAAGTGTATGAATTCATGGGAGCCGTCTACATTCAGCAGGGGCGGTTTCAAGAGGCAGCAGATATCCTGAAGCGAGCATCCGATCTGGCACCCCGTCGTGGCAGTATTCAGGTCAATTTGGGGGTTGCCCTATTAAGTCTGGGAAACGTCAATGACGGCTTGCTGGCACTCAAACGGGCAGCAGAGTTAGAGCCGCGCAACGTGCAAATTCACCTGCAAGTCGGCAACATTTTGCGGTCACAGGGCAACGTCGATCGCGCCCTCGAATACTATCAACAGGCGATCGCCGCCGATGCCAGTTCAGTGCAAGCCCACGAGTTGATGGGCGAATTGTTGCTAGAGCAGCAAGATTACCTGCGGGCGATCGTCACCTATCGTCGCGTGGTTGAGTTAGCCCCCGACAACCCAAATGGGCACTATCACCTGGGGTTGGCTCTGCAAGGACGACAACGCAATCAAGAGGCGATCGCCGCTCTGGAAACAGCCCGTAACCTGTACCAACAACAGGGCAACAGTGAAGGTGTGGACACGGTTGAGGCAGTGCTGCGAGAACTTTAAGGCGTGCATCTGACGGTTAGGGGAGTGGCGGTTAAAACCGCAGACTTCGGCGTGAGCCTCAGCCGAACGCTACCAGAACAAAATCTGCCTAAGGATCGTGAATTAAATAACCTGAAAATGCCAACCTCCTGTACGGGCGTGGCATTCGGCAGAGGGTTCTGGAACAATGGCAAGGGCTTTTGACCGAATGCTGCGCCCCTACGCCAGGAATTACACCTTCATAAATTCGCGATCCTAAGCTTGCTCCATGCCCATTTTTTGCTGGAGTGTCCTGCCTAACTTTAATTTCTGTGTGGATGGGATTGACTGAACGGACGGGATTGACAATGCTGATCAACAGATCGCTAATCTAATACCATTTCTATAAATTTGAGTTATAGATCTATACATCTGTAAGGCATGTATAGCCGTAGCCACTTGGGTTAGGACGGGGTGCAGGGATAGAACCCCTGGCTGCGGGGCGCAGCCCCCACACCCCCTCTGCCCTCAATAAAGTGGTAATCGCTATATCTGTAAGGGCGGTTCGCGAACTGCCCCTAACGCATCTGTCGTTCTCCTTTTGAGAATTGGTATACCCTCTAAAGGTTAGGATTAGCATCGTCAGTTCACATTCCTCCAGGCAACCAATGGGTATTAAACGCCTTTACGATCGCGCTCCCTTTTCGTGGGATGAAAAATCGGCTCAAACTATCCAGAACGATCGCAACTGGCTGGAATCCATTACTCGTAATGCGGCACCCCTGTCGGATTGGTGGACTAAGGCGCGGATCGTCCAACTGGCGTATCCCGTTCCAGCGGAGGGAGGGGTGGCAAAAACAGCGGGCAAACGCATCTACGCCGGGTTAAACGAAACAGAGATTGTTCAACTCTTGCGAGAGGGTGTCGATCCGGCTCAACACCCTGATTTTGACAAGCAGGTCACAGAAGACTTTGTCATCAACACCCTCAACGCCTGGAAATCTCAGCGATTTGCGCAATCCATCAGCCGCAACTTTGATATTTACGCCGATCGCATTCATCCCAATACGTTTTTGGTGGTCAGCACTGCGCCCGTATCGCTGGAGGTCGATCGTGTGTTGCCCCCAAGCGATCGCTTTCGTCCGTTGTTTAATGTAGACGAACTCGCCAAACTGGTTCACGCTCACGATGTCAATCGACTGACATTACGAACCCATGGTTATTCCAACCATGCCGAGAGCTTTTATCACATCTTTCAGGATGAGGCGAAGGGATTCAACACCCCCGACACTGAAACCGGGACTCCACCCTTCACCCCCGACCACTTCTTTATTGGATATCACTGGCCCAGCGAACAGCCCGTTACCAGTCCGGGCTTGTGGAATGACTATCGCAGAGCACCGGGCATTGTGCTGAAGTTTTTGCTGGTGTTAAGTGTGCTGTCTGCTATTTTTGGCACGCTGCTTTATCTGTTTCTGCGGCTTCTGGGCATTCCTCTATTGACCTTGCTGGAACGGGTTCCACCACTGGTTCCGCTTTTAGAATGGAGCCGTATTCGCCTGGTAGCGGACTATGCCGTGCAATTGCACTGGCTCATTCCCACTATTTTTATGTTGTGGTTGCTGCTGTTTTTGCTGTTGCGGATTGTGGTTTACCAGCGCGATCGCTACCGGGCAATTCACTATGGCGCACCCGATCTGGCAGAGTTTTTCTGGCGACTCGACAAAGCCCTAAACAAGCCTGAAAACTGGGCAGTGCGATCGAGCCAAAACGGCAAATCGGATCGCAATCGCCGCATCAAGGTGAATTTGTTGGGACACAGTATGGGGGCATTGGTGGTGGTTAACATGCTGCGAACCCTGTCAGAACGATTTGGTAAGGACGATCACGGCACTCTCAAACCTGACTCAGATCTGAACTTCAACGAAGATGAAACCGATGATATTGGGGAACATCTGGAACTTGACAAACTGATCCTGGCATCGCCAGACATTCCCTTAGAGTTTTTGCGGGAGGGACGCAACAACTATGTGCGGTCTGCCATGCGGCGATGTCGGCGGATCTATCTGATGTCGAGCGATCGCGATTTTGTGTTGCGCTATCTTTCAACCCTGGCGAATTGGTTCATTGAACCGAGCATTCAAATGGCAGGATTGCGCTTAGGGAATGTGTATCTGCGCGAAGCCCCCAAAGCCAAATCTAGAAAACAGTTCAAATCCAACGCTCCGACCAGGCAAGACATCCGTGTTGAGAAACCCACTGTGCCGGAGTATCTGCCCTACATTCGCATCATGTTGCACTCGGAAAAGGCCGTGCAACCGACCTCCTCGTATGAGTTGTTTCGCAAGTTTAACTATCTGGACTGCTCTGAGATGGGAGGTTCTGGTAAAGATGGTGGGGTGAATAGCGTTCCCTTCAAGCTGAATGGCATCAATGGATTGTTGATTGATGCGCTGAATATTGCCTGGTTTGCGTTGGGATCAACCACAGGTATTAATCGCCTCGATATTCATGGGGGATACTTTCAGACGCAGACCCGCTCCTTTCAAATTCTGCAATTTTTGCTAACTGCCAGTCCTTTTCTCTCGGATGAGGTGATCAAAGCCGAGATCGCGAGACTGGTCGAGGGGAGTCCAATTCGCTTTCTACCCAGTCAACCGTGGGTTATGCCGAAGTCTGAAAACGTTGCCGGAGAATAAACTCAGCGATCGCCAAGTCTACCGGGGTCGTGACCTTAAGATTCGTTTCTTCCCCTTCCACAATCTGAACGGGCAACCCACATTGCTCAAACAACGCCGCATCATCGGTAACTTCCCAGTTCTGGCGCACACCCTCTGCGTGACAGCGCAACAGTTGCTCTACCCCAAACCCTTGCGGAGTCTGGGCTGCCCATAAGCGACTGCGATCGGGCGTGTCTTCGATCAACCGACTGCCTGGGGAGACAACCTTGATCGTGTCCTTCACAGGGATCGCCGCAATTAAGCCTGAACAGTTCATCACCGCCTCAGAACAGCGATCGAATAGCTCTGGTGTAGCGAGACAACGTGCCCCATCGTGGATCAACACCCGCTCAGCGATCGCCGGAAGCCCCTGTAAGCCGCGATAGACCGACTCCTGCCGGGTTGACCCTCCGGGGATCAGATGCACCATTTTCGTTAATTCCAAACTGGTGACAATTTCCTTGAAATCTTGCCAATCATCAGGTTGACCGATAATGCCAATCCAATGAATGTGTTGGGATTGCTTTGCAGCTAACAATGTCCAAGCCAGCAAAGGGCGATCTAAAAGAGGTAGGAGCAATTTGTTGCGGTTGCTCCCCATGCGTCGTCCTGATCCTGCGGCTGGAATTAACAGATACACAATGTGTTCCTCATGACTTTAATCAATTTGCCATGGGAAGTGGGAAGTGGGAAGGGGAAGACTGAAAAAAGAAGGGAAAAACGAGTGAAAGGCGACTTGTGAATCATGAGTTGATCATGAATCGTGAACAGACCTTGTTAATGGCATCGCCGTTAGCCGTTAATGGCATCGTTAATAGCATCTCAACATTTGACCACAATATCCATTGGCTAATACTCACTGGTTAATACTTATTGACTAATAACCACTGACCATTGACCATTAACCACTGACCATTGACCATTGACCATTAACCACTGACCATTAACCATTGACCACTGACCATTAACCATTAACCATTGACCATTAACCATTAACCACTGACCATTAACCATCCATCTTTCCCGAATTTTCACCCTTTAATTTGTTGCAAGAAACTATGATCAAATAGTTTTTGAGTTCCTGAACTTATGGGCAATCGCTTCTTCTGGGTGGTGTTTATTCTTTCGTTAATGACAGTACTCATCATTGGGTTCTCGTTACGGAGTGACATGATATCGGGTGAGTCGAAAACGCTACCTCGAACTGCCTTTGTTCATTTGTTTGAGTGGCAATGGGATGACATCGCCAGGGAATGTGAGACGTTTTTAGGTCCGCAGGGATTCGCTGCCGTGCAGATTTCGCCTCCAAACGAACATGCTGTGGTTGCGGAGCAGGGGTTTCCCTGGTGGCAACGCTATCAACCCGTGAGTTACAAGTTGCAGAGCCGCAGTGGCGATCGCACCCAGCTTGCAAACATGATTCAGCGATGCCATCAAGCTGGAGTCAAGGTGTATGCCGATGCAGTGATCAACCACATGACAGCCCAGGAGTCAGGCGTTGGGAGTGCGGGCACCCCGTTTATTCGTTATCATTATGCCGATCTGTATCAACCCTCTGACTTCCATAGCTGCGATCGCAACATTAGGGACTATACCAACCGCGATGAGGTGATGAACTGTCAATTGGTGGGATTGCCCGATCTCAAAACCAGTTCACCAAAGGTGCAACAACGTATTGTGGAGTATTTGATTAGCCTGCTGAATTTAGGAGTCGATGGATTTCGTATCGATGCGGCAAAACACATGGAAAGTCAGGATATTGCCGCAATTCTGGCATTGCTCGATCGCCAAACAACTAAGGAGCCTTACATCTATCAAGAAGTTATTGACCCCGGCAATGAAGCGATTAAAAAGACAGAGTATTACCCTAATGGAGATGTGATTGAGTTTGAGTATGGCAAAAAGGTCGGTGCCAAATTTATGGGCATTGAGGGGCAAACGATCGCCCAGTTAGAGACGTTGGGTGAAAGTTGGGGATTGATGCCCAGTAATAAGGCGATCGTGTTTATTGATAACCACGACAAACAACGGGGACATGGTGGCGGTGGCACCTATCTGACGCACCAAGATCCAGAGTTGTATGATCTGGCGAATGTATTTATGTTGGCGTTTCCCTACGGCTATCCACAGGTGATGTCGAGCTACCGTTTTACTAACAGCGATCAGGGTCCCCCCGCCGATGCCAACGGCAAGACTCATCCGGTGTATCGAGGCGACCAGGCATTTTGCTTTGGGGAATGGGTGTGTGAGCACCGTTATACGGCGATCGCCCCTATGATTCAGTTTCGTAACATCACGACAGATACCGCAGTGACTCACTGGTGGAGTAACGGCAATAATCAAATTGCCTTTGGTCGCGGTGACAAAGGGTTTGTGGTGATCAACCGGGAAGATACTGTTTTAACCCACACCTTTCAAACTGATCTGCCTCAAGGAACCTACTGCAACATTCTCAAGAGTGAGGTGGAGAGGAATAGACGTACCTGTGGCGATCGCACTCAAGCCATCGCAGTGAATGCACAGGGACAAGCGACAATTACGGCATTGCCAATGGAAGCCGTTGCGATTCATGTTGGAGCAAAAGTGTCTTGATGCAATCGATGATTCGCCCTGCTACGCCTGATGATATCGCAGCGATCGCCCGTGTCCATGTGGATGCGTGGCGCACGACCTATCGGGGCATTGTGCCCGATCGCTACCTTGAGGAGATGTCTTACAAAAAGTCTGAGGCTCGCTGGCAGCAATGGTTCACGATTACAGCCAACTTCCATCACATTGTTGTGGCTCTCAACGCATCAGATGAGGTGATTGGTTTTGCCAACGGTGGGGCAGAACGCACTAAACATCCAACCTTTGGGGGTGAGTTGTATGCCATCTATATTCTGCAAGCCTATCAACGTCAGGGATATGGGCGGGGTCTTGTAGGGGCGATCGCCACACAACTAGAACAATCTGGTTTTTCATCAATGCTAGTGTGGGCATTAATCAACAATCCGGCGTGCCGATTTTACGAACAATTAGGGGGACAACCCATCAAGCAACAATCTATTAATATTGGTGGCAAAGACCTCGTTGAGGTTGCCTATGGTTGGGCAGATATCAAGCTGCTGATTAACAGAGCATTTATTGAGAGAACCACCCATGACAGACCAATCCAAGACTGAAAAGCAAAAAATGTTGGCAGGTGAGTTGTATCTTTCGTTTGATGATGAACTCGTCGCAGATCGACGACGCGCAACCCAATTCATACGGCTTTATAACAGCACAACAGAAGATGAACTGGACAAACGCACAGAGTTAATCACAGGATTGTTTGGTCGAGTGGGACAAAACATTTACATCACTCCCCCGTTTTATTGCGACTACGGCAGCAATATTTATGCTGGAGATGACGTGTATATGAACTTCAACTGCGTCATTTTAGATTGCAACGAAGTGCATCTGGGTAACCATGTGCTGATGGCACCCAATGTGCAACTTTACACGGCATATCACCCCATCGATCCAACCATTCGGGCGAGCGGCAAAGAACTCGCTGCTCCGATTCACATCGGCAACCATGTCTGGATTGGAGGGGGTGCGATCGTCTGTCCTGGAGTCACCATTGGCGATAATACTGTGATTGGGGCAGGTAGCGTCGTTACCAAAGATATTCCCGCCAATGTGGTTGCAGTGGGTAATCCCTGTCGAGTTTTGAGAACCATCGATTAGTTAGCGATCGTCGTGTTCCAACCGTTTGCCGAGGCTCACCGCATCGTCAATTGTGAACCCCAACTGCTGATAAAACTCAATCACCTCGCGATTGCTCGATCGCACCAACAGGCTAATTTTAGGGCAACCCATTTCGCGTAACCGTCGCTCGGCTTCTGCCATGATTGCTTTGCCAAGTCCCTGTCGCTGATGCTGGGGAGCCACCGCCAGATAATTAATCCAACCCCGATGCCCTTCATAGCCTGCCATCACCGTTGCAGCGATCGCCTGCTCAATGACACCAACCAAAAAGAGTTGGGGTTGTATCTGAAGTTTGCGACGAATATCTTTGTGAGGGTCGTTCCAGGGACGAGTCAAACCGCACTGCTGCCATAACGCAATGACCGCCGACTCATCCGCTGGCTCAAACACGCGAATGATCATGTCACACTGGGTTGTGATTGGCGACTGCTAGAAGCTTGCAACAACACAATGATAAAAACAAGACCAAAAAATACATCACTGAAACCCACTAAAGCGGAGATCCAGGGCAACGTTCCATTGAACCAGTACACCAGCAAGATCACACCAATCGACAACTTAAATGCAGCTGACACTGCAATAAAGAATTTTTGGAGTTGATTAGTCCAGGCAACATAGGCATAACCCACGCCCAAAATAAAAATCCAGGCAGTAATGATCCACAGGCAAAACGGAGCGGCATCAGCAGGTAATCCAATCTTGATGCCACGGGTGAAATAGATGGGCGGAGAGAAGAAAACGGCTCCCAAAAAACTAATGGCAGCTGAGAGGTATAAGCAATAGCGAAACCACTGGGGGACGGGTTGTTCGGAAGCGAATGATGCAGTCATGATTATGGGGCTTTCCTACGAGTGAACTGTGGAAGGATGACTATTTAGATGTTGGTTCCTTGAAGATCCACTTCAAGGAATTGAGGGGGCTTTTCTAAATAAGACGTTTAGATAGCAGGGTTAATGCGGTCAATGGGGTAGCTATGACCGATTTTTAGGATGATTTGTCCAAATCACATAGAGCATAAGCCATTTCCTTTGTTCTAAGTTTTCTGACCAAAGCTATAACCACGTCAGCCCGTCACCATTGGCAATGCGATCGCAAACTCTGTCTTAAGGCAGTTTGTTAAAAAAACATTAAAGATTTCATGTCAAATTGCAGTATCTTTGAACAGTGTGTAGTTTGCATTTAATTAACCTGAGTTCGGGATAAGGATTTTGGCGGTTGAAACCGCAGCTATCGGAGCAAAACTGACCTGCGTCGGTTGAGCAGATCTGGGATTTTCGGTAGTCCGCGTCGGCAGACTTCGTTTTGATAGTCGCGAACTCATCCCCTAGGACTTAATCCGAATTAACGTTAATTAAGCTAACCCTGTTGACGGCTTTGAAAAAACAACTTTTTAGAAATAGATAAGTTGTAGGCAAAAGTGAAGCTCCAGTGAATGGGGGAAGTGGATGACCGTTTTAGACAAACTTTCATTGCTGATCGTAGATGATGACTTTGATAGTCGTTTTCTTCTGACTTACATCCTTGAACAGGAAGGGGCAAACGTGACATCCGTCGCATCCGCCACTGAAGCTCTAGAGATTTTAGAGCGTCAACAACCGGATGTCTTGCTGAGTGACATTGCTATGCCCGAAACCGACGGCTATCGGTTGATGCACCAGATTAAAAGCAATGGTTTAGATCGTGGGGGAGCCCTAACGGCGATCGCCATCACTGCGATGGTTGATGAAGAAAGTGGACAGCGAGCCATGCTAGCGGGCTATCAATTCTTTTTAGCAAAGCCGATTGATCAACAGGCATTAGTTGGGGCGATCGCCCATTTAGCCACTCAACGGCAACGGCTTTCTTAACTTGAGTTTGGAGCAAGGATTTTGGCGGACGTTTCTTAAGGGTTGCAATAGTTACACTGGGCAGGATCAGCCGTTTCTTGACCCCTGGGAAAGTACACGGTGTTTGTGAAACCGCACTTTGAGCACTGTTGAATGTCAGCTAGAGTTAACCCGGTTGGGAAGCCACACAGCCCACAGGGAAGCCCAGGTTTGTGATCTACAACGTCAAACCCCGGAGTGCCGCACTGGGGGCAGGTCTGGCTGATCTTACGTAATAAGTCTTGAGTTGCCTGGGCAATCACCTTCATACGAGTCGGGTTAAACATGGCTCGCATATCCGTTTCGAGGTGTGCCTGCCCAACTTGCCTCAGTAACTGAGTAACCACCTCTTCCAGTTGAGTCTCAGTCGTAATACCTTTGACGATCGCGGAGGGTTGTGACGTATGAGGATCAGGCATGACAATCAAGCCATGCTGTGGAAAGCCAACTTGAGCGGCAAACTTGAAGGCAGCATCTACAGTTTTTACCTGGGTTTGGTTGTAGTTGGTATCCGTTGAGAGTGCCTGCCCGACAATTTCTAACGCCTGATCGCGATCGACTAACATGACAATTTCGCGATCGCATCCCACAAACGGCATCGCTGGGTGGGGGCCAAAGCTGCCTTCACTGGCAAAGCCAAGGGTTAATTCAGTTGATGCCATTGCGTCCTGAGCTTTGAGACGAGCGGTTTGCAGTTGATCGCCCGGACGTTTCACATCCCGTGTAAAGGTTCCAAACGTATCGGTGTTGAAGTGACTTGGAACGATCGTACGAATCCCTAAGGCTTGTTCTAACAGGGGAGCCATGACGGACTCTTTGTGGTGCATTGTGGCAATGACTCCGACTCGCCCGTGAAACAAAGAAGACATAGGGAAAAGAAGAAAGAAGAAGGAAAAAAGAAGAAAGAAGAAGGAAAAAAGAAGAAAGAGGAAGGATAAGGGATGGAAGGAAATTGTTCAATGCCTGTAGGGGCACAGCATTCGGTTAAATCATAGGGTGATAATTGACCAATCCCTATATTACCGAATGCTACGCCCTAATTCAGATGATTGAATTGAGGATCAATTGCCGCGACAGATCCCCGGCTTCTAGTAACGTGATCAGACAAGCCCGATCAGCTCCTAAGGATCGCGAATTTATTAAGGTGTAATTCCTGGCGTAGGGGGGTGGCATTCGGTCAAACGCCTTTGCCATCGTTTCAGAACCCTCTGCCGAATGCCGCGCCCGTACAGGAGGTTACCGTTTTTCAGGTTATTTAATTCACGATCCTGAGTACAACTCGTCGTAAATAGGGGTGGGAATTCGGGGTGCAGGGGTTCCACCCCTGACAGGGGGCGAAGCCCCCATACCCCCCTGGTTTTATTTCCAAACCCTATCTGTGAATCACAGTACTAAGAAACCGGGGATTTGAAACGGGTTTGGTTGCTAACCTACGCCGCATCCTCATCGTGGGCAAAGCGGTTGTAGAGGAAGTCGAGGGCGTGGTTCCGCAAATCATAGTAGTACGGGTCTTCCATAATTTGGGCACGATCGCGAGGACGTGGGAAGGAAATATCGAGAATTTCACCAATCCCAGCCGCAGGGCCATTGGTCATCATCACCAGGCGATCGGCAAGGAACAACGCCTCATCAATGTCGTGGGTGATCATTAACACGGTGCAACGGTGCTCTTGCCAGATCTTCAAGAGTTCCTCTTGCAGTTCTTCCTTGGTGATGGCATCCAATGCGCCAAAGGGTTCGTCCAGGATCAGCACTTCAGGTTGAATCGCTAATGCCCGTGCGATCGCCACCCGTTGTTTCATACCCCCTGATAGTTGTGGGGGTTTCTTATCCATTGCATCGGCTAAACCCACCATTGCCAGGTTGTCTCGTGCGATCGCCCGCTTTTCGGCTTCGAGTTTGCGAGGATGCACTGAGTCAACTGCGATATAGACATTCTCGAAGGCAGTCAACCAGGGCAACAGGGCGTAGTTCTGAAATACCACCATGCGATCGGGGCCGGGTTGAGTCACTTTCTTACCCCGTAACAACACCTCACCCTGATCGGGTGTGGCAAAGCCGGAGATGGTGTTGAGCAGGGTAGACTTACCGCATCCAGAGTGACCAATGACGCAGATAAATTCACCTTCCCGCACAGTCAGGTTGATGTCTTTAATAACAACGTTCGGACCCGATGCCGTTGGATAGATCTTGGTGACGTTGTTTAAGGTGAGAAACGCATTACCAGCTTTCGGTTGGTCTGGAACAGATTGCGGAATGGTAGCCGTAGACATTTGGGTAATAGGATTAGACGACAACATAGGCTTGAATTGATGAATGAACGACAGTGCATGAGCAACGCCAGAGATTCAGGCAGATGAGCAATACCTGAATCTCCTCAGGCGGATGTCGAGAATTTAAGCCGCAATTCGGCGAGAGCCAATCGCCACTTCTGCCACGCTGAAATCACGCTTGATAGCGAGGCTATTGAGATAGGCGATCGGTTCATCAGCATCAAAGGGAATGCCATCAAAAAGTTGGATGGGTCCACGATGATATTTCACATCCAGAATGCCAATCTCCCGTGCGGCGGTGCTAAACACATCAACGCGACAAACCCGCTCTAACACTTCCAGCCAGTTGCGGGGGAAGGGAATGTCACCCCAACGCGCCATCTGGGTCATCATCCACAAGTGTTCTGAACGGCTAGGGCGGTTGACACCCTGCCCATAGAACAGGTGGTGAGCATATTCCCGCATGGGGCTTTCCAAATTGCAAGTCATCTGGTTGGGGTTGCCCAAATGGATGTAATCGACGCTGGTGCCGATGTATTCCCGTCGCGCCAGGATTTCACGAATTTCCTGCGCGTTGGCTTCATCGGCGCAATAGCGGCACGCTTCTAATAGAGCTTTGACCAGCGCAATATGAGTGTTGGGATATTGGTTTGCCCACTCTTCCCGAACGCCCAATACCTTACCGGGATGTCCGTCCCAAATTTCCAGGTCGGTTGCCACAGTAAAGCCAATGCCCTCCATGGCAGCACGCAGGTTCCAGGGTTCGCCAACGCAGTAGCCATCGATGCTACCCGCTTTGAGATCGACAATCATCTGCGCTGGAGGCAGGTTCTTGAGACTGACATCCTTATCAGGGTCAATGCCGCCCGCCGCTAACCAATAGCGCAACAATAGATTGTGCATCGAGGAGGGGTGGACGATGCCGAAGGTGTGCTGCTGATCTACGGACTCCAGCAACATGCGCTTGACATCTTTGGCGGAATAAATGCCCTGATCGTAGAACTTGCGATCGAGGGTAATGGCGTTGCCGTTGCGGGTCATGGTCAGAGCACTGACCACGGGCACTGGGGTCTCTTGGTGTCCTCCAGTAGAGAGCCAAACAGGCATTCCCGCAGGCATTTGAGCCGCATCCAGATACTTGCCCGTAATACCATCGACAATTCCGCGCCAGCTCGTTTCCCGCACGAGATGCACATCGTCTAACCCGTGCTTCGTGAAGAAGCCTTTCTCTTTGGCAATCACCACTGGAGCACATGCCGTTAGGGGCACAAAGCCAATTTCGAGGTTGACTTTTTCTAAGCCATGGTGGGCGATCGCCACTTGTTTGCGGGCTTGCAGTTTCTTGATGCGCTTTTGTTGGTTCAAGAAGTAGATCAACTCTGACCGCAAGCTGTAATAGCTGGGGTGGCTAACTACCTCCATGCGCTTGCGCGGACGGGGAATATCAACCTCTAAAATGCCGCCAATCTTGGAGGCGGGTCCATTGGTCAACATCACAATGCGATCGGAGAGCAATACCGCTTCATCCACATCGTGAGTCACCATGACAGCCGTTACATTATTTTGTTCGCAAATCCGCATGAGTTGCTCTTGCAGATTACCGCGAGTTAAGGCATCTAACGCACCAAAGGGTTCATCCAACAACAACAATTTGGGACGAGTAGCCAGGGCACGAGCGATCGCCACCCGTTGTTTCATACCACCGGAGAGGTGAGCCGGTTGGCGATCCGCCGCGTGACGCAAGCCGACCAGATCAATATGCTCCTCAACGATTTGGCGACGTTCCCCTTTTGGCAAATCTCTGCAAACTTCATCTACAGCCAGGGAGATGTTTTCGCGTACGGTCATCCAGGGCAGCAAGGAGTAGTTTTGAAACACCACCATGCGATCGGGACCAGGGCTATCAATGCGTTTGCCTTCTAGGGTCACCAAACCGTCCGTTGGCAGATCGAGTCCGGCAATCATGTTGAGCAGCGTCGATTTGCCACAACCTGAGTGACCGATTAAGGAGATAAATTCGCCTTTTTTGATTTCTAGATCAATGCCTTTGAGAGCGATATACTGACCGCCCCCAGTCAGGGGGAAGACCTTTTCAATTTGATCAACAGCAACAAAGGTAGACATAGGTAAGGAAAAAGAAGAGAGAAGAATGAAGAGAGAAAAAGAAGAGTGAAGGTCAATAGTCAATCGTCATTGGTGAATTGTTAATCAGTTACTAATGACCATTGACCATTGACCATTGACCATTGACCACTGACTCATGACCATTGACCATTGACCACTGACTCATGACCATTGACCACTGACTCATGACCATTGACCACTGACTCATGACCATTGACCACTGACTCATGACCATCAACCACTAACCACTGACCACATGACTAACCTTGAGGCAGGATGAGCTTTTGAATGAAGACCACCAACTTGTCTAGCAACAGACCTACTGCACCGATGTAAACCACAGCGAGAATAATTTCGCTAACGTAGTTTTGCTGGTAAGCATCCCAGATAAAGAAGCCGATGCCGACGATACCAGACATCACGATTTCAGCCGCAATAATCGCCAACCATGCCAAACCGATCGCAATTCTCAAACCAGTGAAAATGTAAGGCAGTGCGGAGGGCATGAGAACTTTGGAGAAGTACTTCCAGCGAGAAATCCGCAATACACGAGCAACGTTGATGTAGTCTTGGGGAACCTGACGCACACCCTCAGCAGTGTTGATCAAAATAGGCCACAGAGCCGTAATGAAAATCACGAAGATAGCGGCGGGCTGGTTTTGTTGCAGGGCAACCAGGGCGATCGGTACCCACGCCAATGGAGCAACCATCCGCAAGAACTGGAAGATGGGGTCGAGGGCTTTGTTGATGATGCGATTTGTCCCGACAAGCACTCCTAAAGAAATACCAACGATCGCCGCTGCGGAGTAACCTTGAGCAACCCGCCCTAAGCTGGCTAAGGTCTGCCAAAACAACCCTTTGTCTAATCCACCAAAATCATAGAAGGGATACAACAGCAGCGTGCGAGTCCGCTCATCAGTCCAAAGGCTCAAGGGTCCGGGGAGCTTGGTGATACCTGTGGATGACAACAGTTGCCAAACCGCGAGAAACACTAAAATACCGATGGCAGGTAGCACGATATTTTCAGAGTTTTTCTTCCAGAAGGTTTGGAAGTTAGTCATTAGTTCGTTATTGCCAGTCCGAGCCTTAGAGGTTGCGACCATAGTTACTCCGTGAATGAAAAAAAGAAGAATAAAAAAGGAAGAGTGGAAAAGGAAAAAAGAGAGGGTCAATGGTCAATCGTCAAATGTTCGTTGTTAGATGCAAGTGTTGACTACTGACCATTAGCTATTGACCATTGACCACTAGCTATTGACCACTAGCTATTGACCATCAACTATTGACCATTGACCATTGACCATTGACCGTTGACCATTGACCATCAACTATTGACCATTGACTAATAACCGTTGACAGTCCTTACACCCGCTTAATCTGCAAGCTGCTCAAATAAGCTTCTGGGTTTTCGGGGTCAAACTTGATGCCATCAAAGAAGGTTTCAACCCCTCTAGAAGTGCCGCTGGGGATGTCGGAGAATCCAGCTTCCTGAGCCGCTTCACGCCAGAGGTCTTCACGGTTTACCCGGTCGATGATTTGCTTTGCGGTGTCGATGTCAGCGATCGCCCCATTGTGGAAGCCCCAGCGCATCGTTTCAGTCAGGAACCACAGATCATGGCTCTTATAGGGATAGGAGACACTACCCAAATCATCTGTCCAGTACAGCGGTCCCTGCTTGATGTCGTTGACCTCAGGCTTGCCGTCACCCATGGTGTATTTGCCGTTATAGGGAGCTTCTAAAATTTCTTTAGGGATATTGAAGAAATTGCGTCCTGCGACGATTTGCACCAGTTCTGCGCGGTTTTCAGGCTTGTCGCACCATTGCTGCGCTTCCATGATGGCTTTGAGCAACGCTTTCGTAGCTTTGGGGTTAGCATCCACCCAATCTGCCCGAATAGCGAGATATTCTTCGGGGTGAAACTTCCACATCTCAGAGGTCAACGTTGCCAAAAAGCCGATGCCATCTGCCACAATCCGGTAGGGCCAGGGGTCACCTGTGCTGAAGGCATCCATCGTGCCATTCCGCATCCCCTGTACGGTTTCAGCCGAAGGAACCGCGAGCAAATCAATATCCTGATCTGGGTCAACGCCACCTGCGGCAAACCAGTAGCGAATCCAGAAGTCCTGGTTGGCATTGGGGAAGGTATACGCCGCTTTGAACTTACGACCACTGGTCGCCTGGAATCCCTTTACGTAATCCGCTGCATTGGATAGGTTGAGACCTAGACCTTTGCCTGTGTGGGTTCCGGCGATCGCAATCCCGTTTCCTTGAGTATTCAACTGAGCCAACACATACATCGGTATCTTGTTGCCGTTGGTAATAATCCCCTCAGTAATCAAGTGGGGCATGGGCATCTGCCATTGACCACCATCAATACCGCCCCCTTGAGAGCCGATGGTGACGTTGTCTCGTGCAGCCGCCCAACTGGCTTGCTTCGACACTTCAACTTGTGTCATGCCGTATTTTGCAAAGAAACCTTTCACTTGAGCAACAATTAAGGGAGCCGATTCCACAATGGGGATGTAGCCCAATTTAATAGCCGTTGTTTCAGGTGCTTCACCTTCTGCCACCGGAGCGGCGGGTGCAGCCGTCGTTGTATCAACCGCTCCAACCATAGAAGCCGGAGGGTTGCCAACACAGCCCTTTAAGAAAACGGCTCCAGCAGCAGACGCCCCAGCAGTAGCCAAAAACTTACGGCGAGTCAAGTGTGAGAAATTAGACATAGAAACCTCCTAACAGCCCAGCAAGGGTTGTAATCAAAACAAACAGTCGCTGCAAACTTTGGGCTGTTGGAGAATCTGATTTAAGATAACTCTGAATCAGTTATCTCAATCGATGTGCAACAGCCTTAGTTTTATGGAAATCACGAGAACCTTCATCTATAAGGACGTGAACCACGGTGGAACGTGAAACACTCTGAATGCTTTGGAAAAGCATCTATAAAAATCTATAGATGAACGTTCTTTGATAGTTAAAAATCTATCTTGAAAAAAAGTTTAACGTTTAACCGTGAAAAAGCAATGGGGTGTTGCATATAAACTTGCTATGCAAAAGGTAAAGGAATGCTTATCGGTCGTTGCAGTTCTTTACAACTTACCCAATGCTAATGGCTTATAAGGTTTAGGCAATCGCTACGCAAAATCCCTTAAACTACTGCCTTTCATGAGCCTGAGTGCCCTAAATGGTGTATGCCTTGAGTATGAAGGCATTCAACCTTTTGTTGTAGAAATGGATGGAAATATCATTCCACCAGAAAAACTGAGTTGATAGATATGAAGAATTTATCAATCACCCGGAATTGGACGGCTTTTTTGTGAAGAATGGTGTACTTATCTCATCTTCAGCCCTGACCGCTCACCATGCCCTTACTCCACAACGTGTGTTCTTCACTGGTTGTCGTTGGGTCGTTGATTGCCTCACTGCTTGCGACTCCAGCCCAGGCACAGATTGAGTTTAGAGCCGATCCGCAGGCACGGTTACCAGAGGAATATCGACAACGACGACAGGAACCCAACTATGCGGGATGCCCCTGTGGGTGCAATCGACCGCGTCTGATGGCTCTTATTCCTGAAAGTACCCCCGCATTGACCGTCTCAACCCACCCTGAGTTCTTTATCTCGGTTCCTGCTGCTTCAGAAATCAGCCATCCCCCTAAGGCAGAAGTTTGGGGAGAGTTTTGGGTGAGTCATGCCGATACGCAACACCTGATTTATTTCATTCGATTACCGATGCCTGAACAAGCAACGGTTCTAAGACTCCGGTTGCCTGCCGATTTGCCAGGGTTAGACATAGACAAGGATTATGAGTGGGGGTTTAACCTCAATTGTGACGAAGAGTATCGGACTGGCGTTTACGGAATCGTTCGGCGTGTGGCTTTTCCCGCAGACATTGAGGCATTGGGGGAGCAGGCAACTCCTCACGAACGCGCTACGCATTACGCTAATGCTGGAATTTGGGTTGAAGCGATCGCCACACTCGCTCAAGCACGACAGAATGCTCCAGATGATTTGGAGATCTTGAATGATTGGCGATCGCTGTTGCAATCTGCCGCCTTAGGGCCTGTAGCAGAACAACCTCTGTTGTATGAATACATACTTGAAGAGTGATTCAGAGTTGTGGACTTGAGTTTGGCTCTGACACATGGCTCAATCAATTACTTGTAGAGTCTGATCTGAAACTTTATCTCTCAGAATTTGTGATTGCATCACGCTCAATGTGTTGCACTAGAGAGAGACAATTGTCATACCAATTTGAATTGGCTTCGCTGCAAATGATTCCGTAGGGGCGTTTCGCGAAACGCCCCTACCCAGTGATCTGCCACAATCAAACATTAAATCAGTATCACTTTAGAGTTTTAACTACAGTCCAAAACAAACTATAAATCTTGAACCTGAAGAACAGGAAAATGAGTGTTTTTAAAGAACTTTTCATCCTGTCATTTTGGTATAACTTTAACCAGTTGTTGATATAGTGAAGTACTAAGTCCTCAAGCTGAAAGACAGACAGTAACACACGTTCAAGATTTAGAGATGCCTTAACAAACCATTCATTAAATATGCCAACTCTTCAGTGGCGATCGCCGCAGTTACAGTCACAGCCACATTATTCTGAATGAGTTGTCAGATAAGCAGGTTGCTTAGACCGGGTGCAGGGGTTTCACCCTTAGCTATGGGCGCAATTGCCGTATTAATTCTCGTCAAAGAAGTCGTTGTTTTTGGGAATCCAGGGATGGGTTTCTTTGTCGGGGCAGGTTTCATCTCCATCGGCTACGCCATAGGGATGCATGGCACAGACAAACATCACTCCGTTGTAACTCTGACCGTGATAATGACGGCAACCAATACAAACGGCATGTTCGTTGAGAATGGGTTCAATGGTTTGGCTGACCGGTTCGGTTGTGTGCCCCAACGCCGATTCGAGCATCGCAATGGCTTGCAACATGGGTTCAACCCAGTCATCTAACTGCTCATCAAATTTGTCGATTTCTGAGGCGATCGCTTGCTCAATCTGTTCGGCAATGCCCTCTGAGAAATCAACAAATTCATCAGCAGCTTTTCCGACATCTCGAATAATGCTCTGAACAAACTCATCCACCGTTTCGGTCATTTCGTCCAGCATCTTGTAAAACTCCCGTTGCCAATCCTCCATATCCGCCCCTTCTCGCTCTGCCTGCTCAGAGTGCTGTAGTGTTCAATCTTCCATAATAGTGGGTGGGGCATCGAGTACCCCACCCAAGCCACAATAGACCGTCTGAATCAAATTTCTGGATTAGTCTTGCCTGAGTCGCCGTAATTCCTCTTGCAGTTTAAGCACCTGTTGCCGCAAGTCATCGACCGCTTCAGGTTTGCCGTCAGCTTTCGTTTCAGGTTTAGCTTCAGGAGCAGGCTCATCATCCGAGAGAATCTCAATGCGACGAGGCTCTGACTTTTCAGTTGTAGGCGGAGGAGTGCTGGTGGGGGGTTGCTGCGCTCGGCTCACCATCTCATCCACCATCCGTTTTGCCTCTTCGGCGGTGATTTCACCACGAGCTACCATCTCATCGGCTAACTTTTGAGCTTGCGATCGCAATTCTGCTAAGGTGGTGCTTGCTTTTTCACCCGCATAGGAAGCGATGCCGACTCCGAGGTAAAAGGCTTTTTGCACTAAATCTCCAAAACCAGGCATTACTAAAACCACTCCTTAGTACGGTTGGCGGTAGAGTCATAGCTCTAGCATAGGAGTAAATCTATCCGATTGCCTACCAAAAAAAGAGACCCGGAGTCCACGCCTATTACAAGCATCCCGTATTGCTGCTACCTTCCGGTCCTGACAAGATTTGGGCGTTGTAATCGCGTAGGTCCGAGTCAGCTTTCAGCATAACACGGAATGGACAAGAAGAAGGAGAGACGTGATTAATCGCATCTCTCCTTCCTTTAGAGCAATGACTCAATCATTCGATTGGCTTGAGATTCATAGCCACCGCCAAAGAGGTTGAAGTGGTTGAGGATGTGATACAGGTTATAGAGAATTTTGCGCTGTTGATACCCCGGTTCAAGCGGAAAGGCATCGTTGTAAGCTCGGTAAAAGTCATTGGGAAAGCTGCCAAATAGCTCAGTCATCGCCAGGTCAACTTCGCGATCGCCAAAGTAAGCCGCCGGATCAACAATCACAGGTTCCCCCAGTTTTGTCACCACTGCGTTGCCTGACCACAAATCACCATGGACGAGAGACGGTTGGGGGTGGTGGTCTGCCAAAAGTCTGGGAATCGCGGCAAGGAGTTGGTCTTGTTTAGGAAAGTGTCCGCCGCGTCGTCGTGCCAGTTGCAATTGATGACGAATTCGGTGCTCTGTGAAAAATTCCACCCAGTCTGCTGTCCAGGGGTTAGGTTGGGGAGTAGCTCCAATGACGTTGTCCTGATCCCAGCCAAACCCACGCGCACTCGTCACTCGATGCATGGCCGCTAACTGCGTACCCATGTCATGCCAGGACTGATGCGTGCCGTAACCCAGATCGAGCCACTCCATCACCAAATAAGAGGAACTGTCTGCCGTGCCCCAAACAATCGGTTTGGGAACTCGGATGGTGCGCGTTTCCAGCATTTGCCGTAGGGCGATCGCCTCTGTCTCAAACATTGCCACACGGCTTGCCTGATTGAGTTTGACGAAATAGGCTGTGTCGCCATCCACAACCGCATACGCCTGGTTAATGCTGCCCCCTCCCACTGGACGAGAGTGCTTAATTTGAAAGTCTTGCTGAGTCGCCTGAGAAATATGGGTAGCAATCTGATTCCACATGGAGGTGCAGCAGTAGGGAACAACTGCCTATTGTGGCATCTCAGCCCATCTCTAACACCATTTCTATAAATTTGGGCTATCTATCTATGTATCTGTCAGGGCGGTTCGCGAACCGCCCCTACCTTATCCATCGTTCTACGTTTAGGGATGGGTATACCCTATTAACTTTTTGTCGCTACAGGTTGAAGCGACGCACGAAATCAATGCCCACAAACGTTGCGCTCTTAAGAATCCAACGGAAAACAACGAGGTTCGCCACTGGCAATGCGGTTCACCGCTTCATAGGCCCAGTGGTCGGGGCGCACATCTGAAAACACGGAGAGAAACTGTCCTGGGGGACAGGTTGCCACAGGCTCTTGAGCGGAGGGGGAAGGTTGAGTCTGAAGTGGTTGAGCTTGGGGCGATCGCGTATTTGGATCGGATGGAATAGTCGTTGCGGGAGTGGCGGGAGTCACCTGCACAGGGATACCATCGGTTGAGTTAGAAGCGGGTGCAGGGGAGCTAGTTTGTGCCAGTGCGACACCACCCATTAACTGAGCCAACGTGGCGATCGCCAGGGTTGTGATCCAACAAGTGTGAGAAGTCATAAAGAACTTAGCGTGTAAACAATCCGTACTTCTAGAGTAATGATTTCACTCTGAAATGACAGGTTCCCAAGTATAGCTATGGACAATTCAACATGGAACATTGAATCTGAGTCTTGCTGAAAGAGACGCGATTATAACGGTTAAAGAATTGATCCGGTAAAAGAAGTGCGAGCGTCTCGCTCGCGGGCAAGATGTCCGCATTACAGAATTGTCAAATTATTTTCTTAATTTCTATAATCGCGTCTGTGCTGTTGATTACCACGGTAAACGGCTTCCATCCCAGGAGAAAAATTGTCCGTTGTCATCGGGTTGCAACTGGTCAATCACTTTTAGCAGTTGAGTGACTGTGCGATCGACCGAGAACAGCTTTTCTGGGGGAACGTTCCGTTGGAAGGGCTTGGATAACTGGGTATCGGTTGTACCGGGATGCATTAGAACTACAAGTGTTTTAGGGCTCTTACGGCTATATTCGATCGCCACATTGCGCATCAACATATTCAACGCGGCTTTAGAGGCTCGATAGCCATACCAACCGCCCAACTGGTTGTCGCCAATGCTGCCGACTTTTGCCGAAATGCTCGCTAACACGCTGCGATCGCCATGCTTAAGGAGCGGCACCAGATGTTTTGCCAACAGCACCGCCCCAATGCTGTTGACCTGGAAATAGCGCAATAGATTCTCGGCTTGAATCTGCTGCAACCCCTTTTCGGGTTGCATTTCACCCTCATGCAAAACCCCAACGCAGTACATCACGAGATGCAGTTGAGGGGTTTGAGTCTTGATTTGAGCGACCCCTTCAGCAATCTGGGATTCATCCGTAATATCCATTCGTATCAGATGGAGTTGCTGGGGATATTGGTCAGCAAGAGCCAATAATTCTGAGGAAGCCTCGTTGCGGTAGGTCGCGTAGAGCCTTCCAATTTGCTTGTGCTCCAGCAACTGTTGTACAAACCCTAAACCAATGCCTCGATTTGCCCCGACAATCAGTGCATTAACAGACTCAATTCCCTCAAATACAGCCATTCTAAATTTTCTTTACGTTTCTACATATTTCTTTACTTATCATAATCCATCATCGGATAGACTCCTATTCCCTCAATAGATACCTCTGGGTGAGAGGTGACTTTTGTAGCTCTTTTCTAAGCTGGAGGATGTCGAGATGAGGGTGAATGGAATGCCTGACGAGCAACACGATGAATCACTGGGTGTGGAACAACTTCCCCAAGACGAACTGGAGGCCACACCCCAATCCGATGAAACCGTGTCTGTGCCCAATGCAGATCATTCAGAGCACATAGCAACCGATGAATCTTCAACGGTTGACACGGAGGAGCCACGAGACAGTAAACAACCCCGAAGAATCGAGCGCGATCGCCGTATTGCCACTGATTGAATTTCGGTGAATTACTGCATTGCGCAGGCGAGCCGAGGTCGCCAGTAATCGCCATTCAACTCCGACGGAAACTGCTCCACCAGTTGCACGGCAGCTTCGTATTGACCATATTTGATCTGCCACGCCAATAGATCACGAATCATAAGTTCGTAATTTAAGGTTGAACGCACTTCTGGGTTGGACAGGTCTTCTAACACGCTTGCAAAGATGGATTGAGCGGCGGCGGTTTGTCCGGTTGTGAGGTAACTGTGTCCCAGCGTCAAAGCCAACTCAAAGCGAGTAGGGTGTTGCCACGGAAAAATATCAGTTGCGCCTTTTTGAAAAGGAGCGAGGGCATAGAGACGTTCTAGATGGTCGAGTTGGTTCCGTTCGGTATAGAGCTTAATGATCCGACTCAGGGTCATATCCCAAACGACTTCTATGTCTCGCCAGTTGCCATACTCGTTAATGGAGGATTCTAACGTCTCAAACGTAGCATCGGTTCTGCCCATGGCAGCGGTGATATACAGTTTGAGGTATTCGGGAGTGCGTGGATCAGACCACTGTTCTACGCCTGCGATCGCATGCAGAGCCCGTTCTGGCTGCCCCAACTGAATGTATTGCTCGACTAACTCTAACCACAATCGGTGAGGGTCGAGCATCGCATACTGCATGTCTTCGTAGGAGGTCGTTTTGGCGATCGCTACGGCCTGATCTAACGCCGCTAACCCTGGTTCTGCTTGACCGATGGATGCGTACTGCTCTGCCATCACTTGCAGCAATTGTAGTTGCTCGGCTCTTGGCTCCTGAGCGATGAGACGTTGGGCGCGATCGTCGGCTCCAACGTTGATGTATTGCCGAATCATGGGTTGCACGGTCAACCAACGGTGGAACCCCGTTAATGTGTCGGGTAAGGTTTGTCTTGCATCTGCAACCATTGCGTCCGCCGAGTCATAGTCGCCTAATTTGATATATTCCACTGCCATTAACCCCAAGCCTTCGGAGCTAAATCGATACCCCTCACGTTGGGCGATTTGGCGGGCTTCAGCCAAAACGGCTCTACTTTGCTCAAGCCGATCGGATAAGCGATAATGCCCCGCTATCCTGGCAAACAAGCCCTCGGTCACCGTACTCTCTACGACGTTGGGTTGTCGAGCGGCTATCAACGTCTGCTCAAGCCGCGATCGCCCCTCCTCTAAAAAGCCTTGTTGAATGTATTCTCCCGCAATCTTCTCTAAGATCAGAATCTCTGACCAATACAAATCCTCTGTTAAAAGGAGAGATGCGGCTTGATCGAGTGCCTGTTTGGCTTGGGTGGGTTGACCTTGTTGCTGAAATCCAACGGCAAGATAGAGCAACTCAAACACCACTTCAGAGCGACGATAGGCAGGCAATCTGCCGTCGGCATCCAGTTGCGCCTGCTGTATAAAACACCCCAGATAAAGGCTACGCTGTTCCCGATTGACTGGAAAAGTGGGTTGAAGGGTTTGCTCATCAAACTGCCAGGGGATGGGTTGGGCGATCGCTTGAGCCGTTGGCATTGCAGCGTTCAACGGAAGTGTCAGACTCAAAGCGGCGATCGCACGGGTAAGGAAGCGGTTCATAGGGACGTAAATTTAGAAAACTGTTGTTGTAGCGGTAGGTTTGAGAATGGGTACGGCACATTACCCGCAATCATCAATATCTCCGGTGCTTCGGGGGATATGCGTCTTCCTGAGCGATAGAGTTAAGCAATCTCTTGAGAAAGGGATAACCCACGGATGACATCGGCGTTGCTGAATAGAGGGATGATTGTCCTGACATGGACGTGAGCGAGACACTCACACTTCCATCAGGCAGATCGTTTCAGCCAGTGCGAGCATCCTGCTCACAACTCATTCACTCCCAAGGGCAGCAAAGCCATGACATTTCATGATTTGCTCAATTTAAAGGACTTCTTCATAAAACCTTAGGAGAGATTAGATTAAAAATTTAAGTAAAATAGAAGGTGAAGCTTGTAAAATTAAATGCACATATAAGCTCCGTATAGTTATTACTGCTGCTCGGAATCGTAGAACCAGGATGAATCCCCTACACCTCATCCTGGATGATGCTGCTATTGCTATATTCGCGATTTTTTTGTTAACAAATGACTCGTTACATGGTCAAACTAAGTTCCTTGCGAATACCCCTCATAGCTCTACTTGCTGTTTTTGGTATTACAGGTGTTTTATATCTAGTTGCCGCAAAAATTCTCCTACATAACTTTTCTCAAGCAGAACGCCAACTCATCCAACGCGATCTTCAACGGGTACAGGGTACGATTAACCATGATTTAAATGCGTTACAAACTGAAGTTTATGATTACGCCAAGTGGGATGACACTTACAACTTTGTAGCAGAACAGGATAAAGATTACGCCGTTATTAATTGGTCTGATGCTGCCCTTAAAAATCTGCGATTAAACATCATTCTTCTGACTGATGTATCTTCTCAAGTTTTGTTTAAGAGAAGTTTTAATTTACAAACTCAACAAGATACAGTTTTTCCCACAACAATTAATAATGCAGGTCAGCTAGACGAAGCATTGAGTCAATATTTTGTGAATACTACAGGTAGCACTGGGCTACTCATGTTACCCGAAGGTCCACTGCTAACTGCTTCCAGTCCCATTTTGACCAGCACAGGAGAAGGACCTAGCCGTGGCACCCTGTTGATTGGTCGTTATCTGAATGAGACAGCAATCAAACGACTGGAACATTTAACACAAGTATCACTAACATTTTATTCACTCTATTCACTGGATAGTGCGTCTCTGCCTGATGATATGCAGCAGGCAGTCTCTGCTTTACGAGATAATCCCAACGAGACGTTTATTCATCCCCTCTCTGAAGATCAGGTTGCGGGTTATATGTTGTTACGCGATGTATACAACCAACCTGCCCTAATAGTGCGCGTTGACACCGCTCGAACCATTTACCAGCAAGGGCAATTAAGTCTGCATTATTTAGGAGCATCCCTGTTACTAATAGGGTTAATTTGTGGAATCGCCATTTGTGAGTTGTTAAAACGGTTGATGCAATCCGTGATAGTTGAGCGCGATCGCCAACAGTTAACTGAATTAAACGAAAAACTAGAACACCTCGTCGAACAACGGACGATGGAATTGCGCGAACAAACGGTTGCATTGCAAGCTAGCAAAGAAGCTGCCGAGGTGGCAAATCAAGCTAAGAGTGAATTCTTAGCCAATATGAGTCATGAATTACGAACTCCTATGACTGCGGTATTAGGCTACGCAGACATTCTAGCCAACACAGACCTCTCAGCTGAACAACAGGAATACATTGAACAGATTAGCCGCAGTGGCGACAGTTTGCTGGCTATTATTAACGATATTTTGGATCTCTCTAAATTAGAAGCGGGAACCCTCAAACTCAACACCAAGCCCTTTAACTTGCAAGATTTGATTGATGGTTTGGTCAAGCTCTTTCAGCCTCAAATTGCCCAAAAAGGACTGGTATTTACGGTTGTGGTAGCTCCTACCATTCCTGCCACATTAGTTGGTTCCTTCGATCGCTTGCAACAAGTTCTCACGAATCTCATCAGCAATGCTATTAAGTTTACAGCGGTTGGAGAAATCACCCTCCGTGTTGATTCAGTAGAAACGAAGGATGATTCAGGTGTCAAACTCAAATTTAGTGTACAAGATACAGGGATTGGCATTGCCCCTTCCGATCAAGAACGCATCTTTGACTCGTTCACTCAGGTCGATTCATCCAATGCCCGACTCTATCAAGGCTCTGGGTTAGGGCTTGCTATTTGTCGAAAAATTGTGCATTTGATGGGTGGAGAAATCGGAGTCGAGAGTGTGCTGGGGCAGGGATCAACCTTCTGGTTTACTGTTTTTGTTGAATCTGTGCGATCGCCCTCAGCATCCTTTGACCGTCACACTTCACCCACCACTAACGCTTCACCTTCTGTCACTCAAATTTTAGTGGCTGAAGATGTCAAGGTTAACCAGGTTTTATTGAAACACGTATTACAGCGTCTAGGTTACCAGTGTGATCTGGTCAGCGATGGACAGGAAGCCCTGGAAAAATTAGCTCAACGTCCTTATGATCTGGTGCTGATGGATTGCCAAATGCCTGTTTTAGATGGCTATGAAACAACCCGTCGCTTACGACAACGAGAAGACCAACAACACCGAACTGTCGTTGTTGGTATCACGGCTCATGCCATGTTAGGCGATCGCGAAAAGTGCTTAGAAGCTGGAATGGATGATTACATCAGCAAACCATTTCGGTTGCAGGAGTTGGGTGATCTGCTCAAGCGGTGGTTATAGCACAGCCTAGCAAAAGGATGGGACTGACTATCCATTTGCTTTAGCATGACGTATACAGACACCAATTTGTGTGTCAATTTGCAAAATATGTTTAACTAGCCAATCTGATAATTCATCGTAAATTCGTTGTGCGATCGCTTCATTGGCATCGCTTTGACGATACTCATCATGCAGATTGCCAAAAGTTTGAATGAACTGTGTGTGAGCGTTCTGATTGGTTTCTGCGATCGCACATTTGTGTTTTGCAGCACACTGCTCTTCATGACCAAAATGCCACTCAGCATAGTATTTCAAAAAGATCAAAAGCTTCTTAATGTAAGTTGCTCCTTTACCCTGCTCGATCGCCTCCGCTAAGTCATTCACCGCTGCAATTAACTCTTTATGATGCGTATCAATCATTGGTACGCCAGTGCTTAAAGACTCATCCCAGGAAAATTTCTGCATACAGATTTGCTCCACTCGGCAAGGCAATGGTTGAGTAGCCATTTAGCTCTCTACATTAAGGTTGCCCACCAAACCGAGAGAGTGGAGGTTGAATCAGGTTTAAAGTCTTACGTTTTGTAAGCGATCCCAGATCTTCAACTTCCTCGAAAAGTTGAAAATCTATCGGTAGCGATCGCCACACCAAGACATTTATTTGGCTAAATGGCATATTAGAAACAAGCAATAACGACTAGAAGGCTGAGTCATGGTGGACTGGTTAATTGTTTGGAGCGTCGTTGAGGCAACCGGAATTTTGGCTAGACCCATCCTGGAAGACCTGGCAAAAGACTCAGCCAAAGACTATGCCAAGGATTTTTTCAAAGACTGCCTTAAGAAGCTGATTCGGTTGCCAGAGAAAGATGTGCAGAAAGAAGCCTATGGCAAGGCACTGAAAGAGTTTCTAGAATTGGTGCAGCAAGAGCTAGAAAACGCAGGCTATCAAGAGGTTCAAATTAAACAATACATTCAGCCCGTCAAACGGTTTATTGATGATTCACAAGTCGCTGCAATTGTGGGGCGGGCGTTTGAGTCAGAGTGTCGATCGCTGGATACGAAAACGCTAGCGCAAACCTGGCAGACGCTCGATTTGCCTCATTTACCCCCTGACTTTGACTGGGAACTGGTATGCAAGCTTTACATCCGCAAGGTAAAGGCGATCATTCAGAATTCGGATACGTTGCGCCCGATCTTTGCAGCAGAGGCACAGGCAGCAGCGGCGGAAAGTCTACAGCAATTAGTGGGCATTGCTCCAGGGTTTGATTTGGCTCGCTATGCGGAAGGCTTGCAGGAACAGTATGGCAACCTGAAACTGGAATCGTTGGATACGACAGGGGTTTATTACAACGAACTGAAACTGTGGAAGATTTTCGTGCCGCAAAATGTGCGGGAGTGTCAGGAGTTTTTGCCCCAGGTCTACGAAATTCCTAAAGAGCATTTGCGGCAGTTACGAGAACGGGGAGAATTGGATGAGGCAGCGATCGCAGAAGCCGAGATGGAACGGTATCGGCGGGTGTATGTGGAGCAACCGATTCGCCCTGTGTTAGAAGTGGTGGGTGATCCAACGGTTCCTAATCGCCCCCTAAATCCCCCAAGTTTGGGGGACTTCAATCCGGCTCCCCCCAAGTTTGGGGGGTTGGGGGGGCAACCCCTGCCGCATGTAGTAATTTTGGGTGATCCCGGTTCAGGGAAATCGACACTGTTGCAATATCTGGCGTTGGTTTGGGCAGAACGTCCCGTGAGTGAATTGCCCCTGTACCCAATTCCGCTGTTGATTGAGCTACGCACCTATGCCCGTGACAAGCAAGAAAAGAAGTGTCATGACATCCTCTCGTTTATCCATTCTGGGAATATCACCTGCCGGTTAAACCAGCAACAACTGCACGAAAAGCTAAAAGCCGGAGATGCAATCGCTTTATTTGACGGCATTGATGAGGTGTTTGACCCACAACTGCGAGAGGAAGTCGTAACCGATCTTCACCGCTTTACCAACGACTATCCTCAAGTTCAGGCGATCGCCACCTCTCGCTGGTTAGGCTACAAAGCCCAACGACTGCGCGATGCCGGATTTCGTCACTTCATGTTGCAAGATCTGGAAGACCAGCAAATCGAAAACTTCATTCAACACTGGCATGACCTGACCTTTCAGGAGGGACTCGACAAAACACGCAAACGAGACCGCTTGCAAAAAGCGATTCACGACTCGAAAGCCATTCGAGAATTGGCAGGCAATCCGCTGTTGCTGACGATGATGGCAATCTTGAATCGGAATCAGGAATTACCACGCGATCGCCCAGAACTCTACAACCAGGCATCACGAGTCTTGCTACATCAGTGGGATGTAGAACGGAACCTGATTGAACAACGACTCGACCCACTAACCATTGACTATCGCGATAAACAAGCCATGTTGCGAAAGGTTGCCTATCACATGCAGTCGAGCGAGAAGGGATTAGCAGGAAACATCATCAGCGCGGCTGACCTGGAAAGAATTTTGACGGATTACTTGAAAACGTTTGAAGTGGAGCAACCCAGAACCGTTGCCCGCCTGATGATTCAACAACTCCGCACCCGTAACTTTATCCTCTGTTATTTGGGGGCAGACTCTTACGCCTTCGTTCACCGCACATTTCTAGAATATTTTTGTGCAACAGAATTCGTCTACCAATTTGAGAAGCAGAAAACTCTGACTTTTGAACAATTAAAGAATGAGGTTTTTGGAAAACACTGGTGGGATGAAACCTGGCATGAGGTGTTAAGACTAATCTGTGGAATGATTGATGCAAAATTTGCAGGACAATTAATTGAATTCCTTGCAATTCAAAAGCGAGATGATGCACAAAGTGACTCATTTACCGAGAAAGAAATGGGTTCTTTACTACTTGCTACAGAATGTTTGATTGAGACTCAAAATCGTAGCACTATAGCCACATCTTCAGATTTTCTCTTAAAACTTATCAAAGGAAAGATTGAAGATGGACTTATAAAGCGTGGCGATCTTCAATACGTCAAAGCGTTTGCAAGAGTGGTCGAATTAGCCTGGCAGGGAGAAACTACTTTGTTAATTTGGCTCAAATCCTGTCTAGAAGAAGGGTACGCCAAGCAAACCCATACTCGCTATTTCGCTATCAACGCCATAATTCAAGGTTGGGGAAATAATCCAGATATAATTCCATTACTTAAAACTTGTGTGAAGCAGGGTTATACTTGGTCCTCTACACGAGTTGCAGCGATTGCCTTAGCGCAGCACTGGAAAGGACATCCAGAGATTTTACCTTTCCTCAAAGATTTAGCTCAAAATAGTCAAGTCGTTTACACTCGTGGAGCAGCATTGGATGCATTAGCTCAGGGCTGGAGTAATAATCAAGATACTTTATTGTTACTTCAAGCAGCGAAGGATGATAAGTATGGTCTTGTACGCGAGGTAGCATTAGAGGCATTGGGTAGAAATTGGAAAGATCATCCAAAAACTTTACCACTCATCAAAACAGCTGCTTTGACGGATCAAGCTTGGCAAGTTCGTGCAACAGCAGTGGAGTTACTTGTTGAATGGGGAGAGGAGGCTACCTCTAATATATTTGACCTCCTGTACCAGATTGCGATGGAGGATGGGTTTGAACGGGAGGAAGAGTTTGAACAAAATCCTCGACTCCTTGCTATGCAAGGACTTATAAATGTTGATCTGACTCATCACAAAACGCTTGAATTACTACACGATCGCGCCATCAATGATCCTGATGAACAAGTCCGGGAGTTTGCTAAAGAGCAATTAGCCAAGTTGGAGCAAGCATCAAGGAGAGGGGACTAAACCATGTTTATATCAACTGAAGAGAAAAAATATTACACACCGGAAGAGTATTTAGAGCTAGAAGTCAATTCGGAAGAGCGACATGAATACATTGATGGAGAGATTTTGACAATGGTTGGAGGGATGCCAAACCACAACCAGATTGTCTTAAATCTGGCTGGGACTTTAAACCTGAGTCTCAAACGTCAACCCTATCGAGTATTTGTCACCGACCAGCGATTGTGGATTCCGCGCAAGCGCATCTACACCTATCCTGATGTCATGGTTGTGCAGGGAGACTTACAGCTACAAGAAGGACGAAAAGATACGATTACCAATCCGATCATGATTGCGGAAGTGTTGTCCGAGTCAACCGAAGCGTATGACCGCAGTGGCAAATTTGCTGCCTATCGCACCATCCCAACTTTTCAGGAATATGTGCTGATCGATCAATACTCGATGCATGTTGAACATTATCTCCGCACCGAACCCCGCAAATGGATCTTCTCTGAATATGACGGAGCAGACTCGTTGCTAACCTTGAGTTCCATTCCCTTTGAGATCTCTCTGGCGGATCTCTATGACAAAGTGGACTTTGCAGAACAGCTGATGTAGATAAAGACAAAACCGATTAACGTGCCTACAAAGATAAACGGTGTGCCGATGAGGTAAAACACCCAGCGATCGCCCTGTTGAATCTGCAAGTGGGTTTCCTGGGGGTTTTGCACAAAGCTATTAATCTGAACGGCAAGAACTGCCTTATCGTCATATCCAGAGCTATAGGCATCTGTGAGATAAAGCTTGCCTCGCTCTGTGAAAATGACAACTCGATAGAGATCTTCTCTGCTGGTGGGACGTTCTACCTCAGCTCTGAGCAGTTCGCTAACTGGAAAGATTTGCAGCGTCCTTTCCCAATCAAAAGGGCTTTGGTGAGCTTTTACAGTGCAGGTTGGTTGAGTAGAATTGGTGCGATCGCACACCAGGCTTTTAGCCGTAGCCAGCAACACGAACGACCCACCAATCAGATTAAAGACGACCAGAAATCCCAGACCAACCCAGAAAAAGATTTTGTCAAAGTGCTTGAATGGGTCGTCTTTAGATGGAGGGCTTACCACGGTAAAACCTCGCCATTGGCGTGCCAAAACGTGCCTGAGTTCTCCAGGGTTAGCTGATCAATTCGAGCCAGCAATCCCTTCACGGATTCCTCTGGGGTGATGCCACTGGGGGTGAAGTTGGTCATGCGAGTTTGCACTAAGCCAGGATGGAGAATGGCTACGGCTATTCCACGAGGTTTGAGGTCGTGAGACAGCGATTTGCCCGCCATGGATAACGCCACCTTTGACATGCGATAGCCATAGGAACCGCCAGAGGTATTGTCAGCGATCGACCCCATCCGACTGGTCATCAGCGCAATCTTAGAGCCTGCTTTGAGTTGCGGTAGTAGAGTGTGGGTGAGACGAAGCGGGGCGATCGCGTTGACCTCAAACTGTTCCCGAATGCTGTCGAGATCCATGTCATCGAGCGTAACGCGTTGAGCAATGGCGGCATTGTTGATCAGGACATCGATGGGGATATCTTGGAGGCGATCGCACAACTCCGTCACCGATGTCTCTGAGGTGAGATCGATCCCTTCCTCAACCTGAAGTCCCAACTGGTTCAATTCCTCGGAGGAAGTGCGACAAACAGCAATAACAGTTTCTCCTCGTGCTTGCAGTTGGCGACAGTACTCGTATCCAATACCGCGATTTGCACCTGTGACCAGATAAGTTGCCATATGCATTCCCAGGATCACTAACCTTAATTAACCCAAAATAATTGTAGGGGCATTGTATGCAATGCCCCTACCGACCAAATGATGTTTCTTAAGAGTTGAAGTTTGGAAGCAATTAAGGTTTCTGGCTTTCGAGGAAGCAGGGAGTTAGAAAATTCTCCACTCCCCATTCCCCACTAAGTAGTAGGAACCTGATCACCAGCATTGATGGCAGGGCGACCACTCAACGACAGCATGATGCGAGAGATCCCGGTAAAGAGAACGCTCACACCGACCAGAGTTCCCAGCAACCAGGGTGCGTTGGAGGGCCACTGGAACCAGATCAAAGCACCCAGCAACAGCGTACCGATCGCGTTTGCCAGTGCCCAAGTCCAATTTTGTTGAGGACGTAGACGGAATGCCAGGATCAATTCAAACGTTCCTTCGGTCAGCAGGAAGGTGCCCAACAATAGCGTGATGGTCAGAACTCCAGTCAGAGGATTAAAGAACAGCATCAAGCCAGTCGCAATGTAGAGAATGCTGAGTAATAGCTTCCAGATAAAACCGCCCTGTTCACGGGTTTGAAAGGCATAGACCAGTTTTCCAGTTCCCGCAGAGACGAGGATTAGGGCAATCCAGGTTTCAGCCACAATGGTTGAAAAGGCAGGAAGGGCGATCGCCACAAGCCCCAAAACGACTAACAAAGCACCGATCAGCAGCGAGTTATTTGCTTTCTGTTGACTGGGGTTCGGTAGATTGGGGGTGTCGTTATTAACATTCGATGTCATATTAATTTTTCCTTAGCCTGAGTCAGTTCTTAAATCAGGCTAAGAAATCTTTGAAAAACGGGATAGACCCCTAGGGTAGGGGAAAAAGCATCCAATAGAGAGATTATCTCTAACTGAACAAGTGAACTATTGGGATGCTTTGCCCCTACAAAACCCCACATCACGCTGTGAATTTAGATGTGATACGCCGCATGGCTTCTTCTACATTTTCGCGGCTGTTGAAAGCAGAGATACGGAAGTAGCCTTCTCCAGCGGCACCAAACCCTGAACCGGGAGTTCCCACCACGTTAACGGTGTGCAGCAACTTATCAAAGAAATCCCAACTGGACAGGTTATTGGGCGTTTTGACCCAGACATAGGGGGCATTCACTCCACCATAGACCTGAATTCCTGCGGCGGTTAACTGCTCACGAATGATCTTGGCATTTTCCATGTAGAAGCTAACCAGGGCTTGAGTTTGGGCTTTACCTTCGTCACTGTAGACCGCTTCTGCACCGCGTTGCACAATGTAAGACACACCGTTAAATTTGGTGGTTTGGCGACGGTTCCACAACTTCCACAGTTCCACATCAGAGCCATCGGCGGCTTTAGCGGTGAGGGTTTTGGGCACCACAGTCAGCGCACAGCGAGTTCCGGTGAATCCGGCATTTTTAGAGAAAGAACGAAATTCGATCGCACAATCTCGTGCCCCTTCGATTTCATAAATCGAATGAGGAAGCTCAGGATCGGTGATGAACGCTTCGTAAGCCGCATCAAAAAAGATGATGGAGCCGTTCGCTTTGGCGTACTCTACCCAGGCTTTGAGGTGATCGCGGGTAGCGACGGCTCCCGTGGGGTTATTGGGAAAGCAGAGATAAATTAGATCGACTTTTTGGGTGGGAAGCTCAGCCGTAAAGTTGTTTTCAGCGGTGATCGGTAAGTAGACCAATCCTTCGTATTCGCCCGCTTCATTAGCGTCTCCCGTGTGTCCTGCCATGACATTGGTATCGACGTACACGGGATAAACCGGGTCAGTCACCGCGATCGCGTTGTTATCCCCAAAAATATCAAGGATGTTTCCCGTGTCGCACTTGGAGCCATCCGAGATGAAAATTTCGGAGGCATCTACTTCACAGCCTCGTGCCTGAAAATCATGGGCAGCAATCTTTTCGCGTAACCAGGCATAGCCCTGCTCCGGTCCGTAGCCCTGGAATGTAGCGCGATCGCCCATCTCTTCAACAGCTTTGATCATGGCAGTACGGCAGGCTTCGGGCAACGGTTCGGTTACGTCGCCAATCCCCAACCGGATAATCTTGGCATCGGGGTTTGCGGCTGCAAACGCATTCACACGTCGAGCAATTTCAGGAAACAGGTAGCCTGCTTTAAGTTTTAGATAGTTGTCGTTGACAGTTGCCATGATGAATTCCTACAAACACCGTTGCACAGTTCTTCTAAAAAACCTGCTTTAAGATAGTTTACCGTTCATTTGGAGAATTCACGACGCTTCTTTACTGCACCTTGCACTGGCTTTTAGACTCATCGCATACCAGGCTGTTAATAACGTCAAGATGCCTGTAATCCAGAAGGGGACACTATAATTGATGCTGACCAACACCCCTGCAACGGCTGGACCTAACGCATTCGAGATACTCAGATAAGAGGCATTAATTCCCTGTACTTCGCCCTGTTCGCGATCGCCACTATTCAGTGACAAGATGGTGCTAATCAGCGGCATGGGATAGGAGTTGCTGATACCCAGTGCGATCGCCAATACAACAAATGCAGACAAGGTTGGAAAGACAGGAATTAATAGAAAAATAAGTGCCCGAACAGCGATCGATACAGACAAAATATCAGCTAAATTAAAGCGATTGGTGAGCGGCTCAACGGCAAAAATTTGAGTCACCACACCAGCAACTCCAATGATCGTAAATACGATCGCGAGAGTCTGAGCATTTTGCTGAAGAACGTTGAGAAAGAATGGCTGAAATGCAAACGTAAAGATGGTGAATGTGAATCCGGTAAAGAAGGTCAACAAAAAAGCGTGACCCAGGCGAGGACGAACCGCCGATCGCACGATCTTGTCTAAGCCAAAGATATGCCAATCGAGGGTGAGGGGTTGGCGTTGGGGCAAGGTTTCGGGCAACAGAAAGATCGTCAGCAACGTGGTGATCAGTGCAATCACCGCTCCAGCAAAAAAGCTCATACCCAATGGAGACACCCCTGGAAAGGTCGGCAAACTTTGAGCCAAGAAACTGATGGCAGGTCCCGTCACAAACCCTAAGCGAAACGCGGCATCAAATAGCCCAAAGGCTTTTGGTCGCTCCTGGGGTGTGGTGGTGTCGCTAATAATCGCTCTGGCGATCGAGGTGTTGCCCCCGGTTAAGCCATCTAAAATTCGAGCGGCAAAGAGCAGCCACGCCACCCAGGCAAAGCTCGCCAATACGTTGGCGAATACCGTCCCAATCAAGCTAATCACGAGTAAGGGTTTGCGTCCCAAAAAGTCTGAAAATCGGCCCAAAACGGGAGTCGCAAAAAACTGGGCGATCGCATAACTGGTGGTCAGTAAACTGGCTTGAAAGTCCGTCAGCCCAAACTCTTTGGCGTAGGGATAGAGAGTCGGAATAATGATCGTGAAGCTAACAGAGTTGATGAAGGCAATCAGTGCAATAATCCAAAATTTTGCCGGAAGGTCAAATTTTGCTTTTAAGACTTGAATCAGGTGCATCCAGTTGAGGAAGTGAAACGGCAACAAATTGGCGATTGTATTGTCCTGCTTTAAGGGTCGCTGTTGCAATGGCTGGTGTCTTCTGGATGAGGGCATAGGAATTATGCCAGAGGATTTTGACTCAAACTGTTTGCATTAGAACTAAAACATGCTATACCTGATCTAGAGAATGTTTTAACTCAAACAATTCAAGCGCAAACAGATTTGTGCTCGCAATTCTTGGAGTTAATCCCCTCAACTCACCTTTTACCTGAATCACCCAAGGAGTAACATCATGACGACTAACCTGAAGACTGACCTCCAAGCCGTTTTCGCAGACATTCAAAACTTGCTGTCACAAGGCAAAGCCATGGACATTTTTGAGAAATACTATGCCGATAACGTTGTTATGCAGGAGAACAACGCCCCCGCTACCGTCGGCAAAGAAGCAAACCGGGCACGGGAACTCGACTTCTTCAATAATGTAGTTGAATTTCGTAAGGCAGAGCTAAAAGGGGTTGCCTTTGGCGATGACCTGATTATTTCTGAGTGGGATCTGGACTATACCCATAAGGAATGGGGAAGCCTAACCTATACCCAGGTTGCGGTACAACGCTGGCAAGATGGCAAAGTGGTACACGAGCGGTTTTACTACAACAACTAATTCCAAATTGAATTAAAAAGAAAAAGCACCAGGATTACAACACTGGTGCTTTCAATTCAGAAAAGCTTTTCGTAAAGCCAACCAAACTATTTAGAGTCTTTGCTTTCGCGGCTAGCGGTTTGAATGTAGAGGATCAGAAGAAAGACAGTCGGAACTAGCACAAACAGAATGCTAGCAACAAATCCTAGATCATTAACTTGCATTACACCAAGCCTCTTAACTCGTCTCAAAACTCATAACAAGCATACCACCCCGTCGAGTTTCTTCCTGTAACAATCTGTTGATTTGTGGAACGGGCAGATTGTGCTTGAATTCAATCTCGTTTTGAAGTTCAGACAAAATGTAAAAATGTGTTATGCTAGTTAAGCCGATGACGGGGCGTAGCGCAGCTTGGTAGCGCACTACTTTGGGGTAGTAGGGGTCGTGGGTTCGAATCCCGCCGCTCCGATCGGGTCAAAAAACCCCAACTGAATGAGTAGAAAGGGATGGCGATCGCCATCCCTTTTTGCTTGCTTTGTCTTTTTGCTTGCTCTGTAGTGTTCCAAACTACTGTTTTGAAACGAGCATCAAGCTGACTACAATCACATTCAACATTGTCCTGAAACCTATTTCTATCGGTTGTAGGGATAGAATTATGTCGTTAGTAGAAAAATAAGATGATCTCTGGTAACGTTGACGGCATACCTCGTGTTTCAACGTATTGAGAATTAGAGCATTAGGAACAGCACAAGAGTCTTATTCTGAAGTCAATAACTACTTAAAAACGTTATTTCTCTTCTAATAAGATCAGCTTATGTTGTTTGAGTGGACAATTCTCTTTTAATCCTCAGCCAAACTTACAGAGTATTCCAAAGTTAATATCCCACACAGGTGCGATAACCATTGCTGAGATAGACGTGAAAGCTGAGGTCAGGGTAGGGTGTATCTTTTCGCTGCTAACTACTAGCTAGACCCCGAGCCGTTATGAGGATTGGATGGAATCATCCCAGCGATGATGAAGCTAAACATCATTCCCAAACCAATCAGTCCATTTCCCTGTCTCTAATGCTGATTATTCCTTTTGTGTTGCAAATTTTTGCAGCAGTCGGTTTAGTAGGTTACCTCTCATTTAGAAATGGTCAGCGGACAATTAATGAATTAGCGAACCAGTTGATGGAGCAGGCTAGCGATCGCGTTGATCAACATTTAGACGCCTACCTGACCATTCCTGAGCAGATTAATCAAATGAATGCAGATGCAGTGGAGTTAGGGCTACTTGACCTGCAAGATTCCGAAGCCACCGGGCATTACTTCTGGAAACAGATGCAAATCTTTCCTAATGTCAGTTACATCAGTTACGCCTTACCAACCGGGGTGTATGGTGGGGCAGGGCGGTTCCTGGAGGGACGAGGCGTTACGATTGATGAACTGTCTCCCCGAACTAACTGGAAAACCTACACTTACGCAACAGATAGCAAGGGCAATCGCACTGAGATTGTTGCCATCTACGATAACTACGACCCTTTAAACGAGACATCCTATCTTGATCCAATTAAGGCTGGTCGTCCCGTTTGGTCTGAGCCTTATAACTGGGATGAAACCGCAGAGTATATCTCGATCTCGGCTAGCTACCCACTTTATAACAACAACAAAGATCTGCTTGGTGTAATTGGGGTCGATTTGTTGTTGTCCAACATTGATGATTTCTTAAAAACACTGCAAGTTAGCCCTTCCTCCAGCATCTTTATTATTGAGCGAAACGGTTTATTGGTTTCGAGTTCTGGTTATGAAAAGCCTTTCCAGATCAGAAATAATGTTGCTGAGAGGGTGAAGGCTCAAGAGAGTTCTGATCCTCTGATTCGTTCAGCTACTCAACATTTATTGAATCAATTTGGAGACTTTCAGCAGATTCAGACCGAACAGTCTCTAAAGTTTGCCTTTCAGCAAGAAAACTATTTCCTGCAAGTCACACCCTGGAATCAAAAGAATGATCTGACCTGGCTGGTTGTTATGGTCGTACCTGAAAGCGATTTCATGGCAGAGATTCATCAAAACACTCGTAACACAGTTTTGCTCTGCTTGGGAGCTTTGGCGATCGCAACGGTGTTGGGGATTTACACATCTCGCGCTGTGGCACAACCGATTCTGCGCTTGGGTAAAGCCAGTCAAGCGATCGCCAATGGAGATTTAGACCAGCGTGTGGAAGAGCCTTCCGTGCGTGAACTCAATCTGTTGGCATCATCGTTTAATCAAATGGCGGGACAGATCCAGTCCTCTTTTCTCATGTTGGAGCAAATGAATGCAGAACTTGAGGATCGAGTAGAAACCCGAACGAAGGACTTGGAGCAAGCATTACATCAGCTAAACCGCACCCAATTACAGATGTTGCAAAGTGAAAAAATGTCTGCCCTGGGGCAAATGGTGGCAGGTGTTGCTCATGAAATCAATAATCCGGTCAACTTTATTCATGGAAATCTCATCTATGCTCAGCAATATGCTGATGAGCTGTTGCGCTTGATCCGGCTTTATCATCAACATTTTCCCAATCCACCTGTTGAGATTCAAGCGGAGCGAGATGCAATCGATATAGAGTTCCTGGAACAGGATTTCATCAAAATCTTGAACTCCATGAATATTGGAACAACTCGAATTCAGGAAATTGTGCGATCGCTGCGTAACTTTTCTCGAGTTGATGAATCAGAACGTAAAGCTGTCGATATTCATGAGGGAATTGACAGCACATTGCTGATTTTGCAGCATCGCCTCAAAGCCAAACCTACCCATCCTGACATTGAAGTGATTAAATTTTACGAGCCGTTGCCTCAGGTTGAGTGCTATCCGGGGCAGCTCAATCAGGTGTTTATGAATATTTTGGCTAATGCAATCGATGCGTTAGAAGAACGGGATACCTGTCGCACCTATGAGGATATCAGCACCCATCCCAGTCAGATTACAATCCGCACTTCCGTGATGGGTAAGTCTGTGAGAATTGCGATCGCCGACAATGGACGGGGTATGCCAGAACAAGTGCGGCAAAAAGTTTTTAATCCGTTCTTTACGACAAAACCCGTCGGCACCGGGACTGGAATGGGGCTATCGATCAGTTACCAAATTATCACTGAAAAACATCAGGGAACATTGGAGTGTTTCTCAACCCCTGGAAAGGGAACGGAGTTTGTCATTCAAATCCCAATTAAGAAGGGAGTTTGGCAGTCGTAGTCCATTCTATACAACGAAGGGGAGGGGCGATCGCCCCTCCCCTTCGCTATCACAGCCGGAAAACACTTCTGAAACAAACGGACTTGATCAACCGAGGTAAGAAAAAGCACCGAAGTGCGGTTCGTACCTCTGTACTACTTTAACCTGTTTCGCAAAAAATTTGTTTTCAAAGAGTTAGCGAATTGTTAACTATAGCCATCCTAAATAGGTCGGGAGGGGCAGAAAAGTTCTCTCACTCACTGGTATAGATGCCGCGTTGTCGCAGTTGTTGCACAAAAAATTCTTCTAGCGAGGGACGAGCCAGGTGCATGTCGATGAGTTGAGCGTTCATCAGACTAAGGCTTGCCAGAAAGTCGTGGGGGTGTCCTTTGAGGTGTCCTTGCCAGATGCCATCTTGAAACTCCAGGTCAGGTGCCCACTGGCGCAGGACCTCCGGATTTCCACCCCGGACTTTCACGAAGTAGAGGTCCGCCGTGCCCAGCAATTCAGTAATCGAGCCGAGACACAAAATCTCACCGCGTGCCAGGATGGCGATGCGATCGCAAATGGCTTCTACATCTGACAATACGTGGCTATTAAAAAAGATGGTTTTGCCTTGAGCTTTAAGCGACAGGATAATCTCGCGAATTTGGTAACGTCCTAACGGGTCTAATCCAGACATCGGCTCATCTAGAAACACGACTTCGGGATCGTTAATTAAGGTCTGTGCCATACCAATCCGCTGCAACATACCTTTGGAATATTGCCGCAGTTGCTTTTTGCGGGCAGCAGATTGTGCCAACCCGACCATCTCTAGCAATTCGGGGATACGCTTTTGTTGCACCGACGGGGGAATGCGAAATAGCCCTGCGGCGTATTGCAAAAACTCCCACCCGGTCAAGAAGTCGTAGAAATAAGGATTTTCAGGGAGGTAGCCAACCCGTTGTTTCACGGAGCGATCGCCCAAGGGTTTCCCCAGTAAAACTCCCTCACCCCCATTGGGGCGAATGATCCCTAACAGAGTTTTGAGCAGGGTCGTTTTGCCTGCGCCATTTTGCCCCAGCAACCCAAACGTTTCCCCCTGATACACCGTGAGGGAACATCCTTTGAGGGTGACTACTTTTTGATTCAGCCAAAAGCCCGTGCGGTAGACCTTGCGGAGATTAGAGGTCTGCACGACAACGGGGCGATCGAGGATGAGGGCATCTGAAAATTGAGTCGTATCCATGTTTTGCATACGGAGTATGCCTGATAACAATCTGAGTATACCTATTCCCAAGCGTTTCGCTGTCATTCCCAGTCAGCATAAAATAAGGATAAAAACACCCACGTTATCTATGGATCGTTCAAAGCTAGTTGCTGTTGTTACTGGGGCGATCGCTCTCCTGTTGGGAGTCGCCTATTTGCTGGTTGTCCAGCTTCTCGACTTTCGGGGGGAGATGGTGCCTGCTCCGCAGTCGCTGTCTGAGCGACCAGAAGTGGTAGCTATCTATCCCACTTCTACTTATTTCTATGGTTTTAACTCTCATCAGGTGATTTAAGCGATTGTCTGACTCTGTAAGATCTGATTCTGCAATTCTCACGGTTTTAGGGGCGGGTGCCTGGGGCACGGTGTTGGCAAATCTGGCAACTCGCAATGGCTACCAGGTTCGCCTCTGGTCGCGTCATGGGGTGTTGTCGCTCAAGGATGCGATCGCCGATGCCAGTTTGATTGTGTCGGCGGTGTCGATTAAAGGTGTGACGGATGTAGCCGAGCAACTCAGGGAGTGTGCGATCGCCCCATCTGCCATTTTTGTCAGTGCCACCAAAGGGCTTGATCCCATGACATTGCGAACGCCATCGCAAATCTGGCAGGCATCATTTCCCCATCATCCGGTGGTGGTGTTGTCGGGGCCTAACCTGTCTAAGGAGATCGATCAGGGACTACCCGCAGCGACGGTAGTTGCCAGCACAGATCTAACGGCGGCAGCAGCGGTGCAACGGGTGTTCGCGTGCGATCGCTTTCGGGTCTACACGAACCCCGATCCAGTCGGCACCGAGTTGGGGGGAACGCTGAAGAACGTGATTGCGATCGCGGTAGGCGTTTGTGACGGGTTAAATCTGGGCACCAATGCCAAAGCGGCGTTGATCACCAGAGCGTTGACCGAGATGATCCGTGTGGGAACCCATTTGGGAGCCGAAGCTGAAACGTTTTTTGGGCTGTCAGGCTTGGGGGATCTGCTGGCTACCTGCAACAGTTCCCTCAGTCGCAATTATCAGGTCGGTTATGGATTGGCACAGGGCAAGTCACTGGCACATGTTCTTAATGAGATTCAAGGAACCGCAGAAGGGGTCAACACCGCTAATGTGCTGGTTGAGTTAGCGCACCAACACCAGATTGCAGTCCCCGTCTCCTATCAGGTGTACTTGCTGCTCAACAACAAAATTACTCCCGTGCAAGCGGTTGAGGCACTGATGGAACGCGATTTGAAACCGGAACAATTCAACCGATTTTAGATTTTAGATTGTGGATTGGAATGTTGTTACAACTTCAAAATCATACCGATCTAAAATCATACCGATCTAAAGAGTTTTGCGGGCAAATCAGAGTTACGAAGGGGTTTGGCAGTACCAGATTCGTACAAGCATTCGTCGCTCTTTTAGTTCAAATTGGTATCACAAATTCAAAATTGAACCGCTGGCGATCGCCCAATATATATAGCTATAGCAACCCCAAAATCACCACTCTAAAATCGCAAATCTAAAATCGATATGGTTCAGTTCTTACAAGCCCAACGCATTACTCCAGCAGCATTCGCTCCTTATGGGCAAGTCATTTCTGCCAGTGAAGATGGTCAGGGTTATAGTGCTGAGGATGCCCAACTTCAGCTAGATCAGGGCATTCCCCGGTTCTACATTATGCGATTGCATCATAAAGGGCGACGGTTTTCGCGCATCACTCGTCACCTGAAATGCACTCAATGTCTCGGTTCGCTGGAGGGAAAGGATTGGTTCATTGCGGTTGCTCCGCCATCCACAGCGGACAAGCCCGACTTAGAGGCGATCGCCGCGTTTCATATCCCTGGAAACTGCTTCATCAAATTGGACGTGGGCACCTGGCACGCGGGCCCTTACTTTGATCAAGCGTTTGTTGATTTCTACAATTTGGAGTTGAGTGATACCAATATTACGGATCACGACACCTGCAACCTGCTGCAACAGCATGGATTGGAGTTTGAGATCGTGTCGTCTTAGATCAAGGGGTTAGCAGGCGTGGAGATGAGAGGTGCGATAGTCGAGCTTATTCGGATCGCGGCTCAACTCAACACTGACCCCATAGGTTTCGACATCAGTCGCACCACTAACTCGCAGAGCGGCGGTGATCATGCGGGCCAACAAGCGTTGACTGGACACTTTGCCCATCAGAATAACGACTCCACCCCGTTGCCGGATTTTTAGATTGACAATGTCTTCTAATTTGAACTCCTGGTTAAATGCCAGAGCAACTCGTTTTGCCAATCCATTATGGTCATATTCACCATTTAAACCCACCCGTTCTGGGGGAATTGTCTTAAAAAGAGAGGTAAAGACTTTGCAGTTTTGAGATGGTGCGATCGCTGAATATGCATTCAGCTTTGGTGATAACCCTGAACTCATAAAAATAACCCAATTGCGTAGATGACGCAGATAAATTTGGTAGATGTGGTGAAAATTATGTGAGTTTTTTTGAAGATTTAGATAATTTACCATAATCTACGGTTTACTGAAGCACTATTAAGCTGTATTGCTTTCAAGCTTCAGGGGAATTACTGAACTTGCACAAGGATTATACGGATGACAGCCTGAGATGCTTCATCCTGCAAGTGGGTGAATTGAAAATACCTCTAAAGTGATTGACAAAAAAGTTCCCGTCCAGAAGGCAGAGCTTTCGTCACTCTGTTTCTAGTTGAAATTTGGAGACGAGGTCTGGATAAGGTTAGTTGGCGGAGAGAGTCACAGACGAGGGATAAATACGCCTGAATGATGGGAGCATTTGTAAAGCTTTGTAAATTTGTTGCATAAGTTACGGTTGCTTGCCTGAGAAGTGAATGTGACGAACGGCGATCGCGGCAGTGACAAATTCAAGCGCGTAGAAATGCAGAGCAAGACAGTGCAGAGAGTAAACGAGACAAACAATGCGACCACCAAGACTCAAAAATGCAATTTTGCTGATGGTATAGCCGTAACCACATTCGATGAAGGCGAGTCAGAAAGCCTTCCCAACATCAGGGGTTGAGCCATTGCCTTGGCTTTAAGTCTTCTGATCAAAGCGATATTTTTGGGCATCAAGCTATTTTTTGAAAATTGCTGGAATGGGATGAGCTTAGATGGTGCGATCGCTAATGACAGATCCTCAAAGTATTAACAATATTCCAGTTTTTGGGTTGATTTAGATTGGCATTAAAAGAAGTAATCACTTTTGATTTTAAAGTGAAATTGTAAGAGCTAATTTACAAGGTCAATCTTAGGTTCCAAAATATTTTCTATTGCTTAAATATCCCTATACCTTAAGAAAGGGAAGCCCAAGCAAGCGTCTAAAACCCCACCCCAGAGAGAATTTGGGGAGATCAAAAATCATTTATACATCAGCTCTAAAACTTCACTTCGACAAGGAAGTTTTAGAGCTTTCCGTTGTTCTAAAAACGAGACAACTTCTTCCTTAAAAAGGTTGACATCTGTTAGCTCAAAAAAACAGATGCCAACCTTATTTTTATTAATTTTCCGATTTTGTATTGACCTAGTTCACCCAACAGATTCACCCGTTTGGATGAAGGTTTTCAAAAGAGAAAAACCCTATCTTTATGAATGAAGAAATTCATTGATTGTGATGGAAACGCAAGGGAAGTGAAGAGAATAAAAAACAATTGAAATTGAGATAAATCATCCTTCTATTAATAGGAATTGCTCAATTGATCAGTTGACAAAAAACTTTTTCTTGCAATTCATTCATCCATCACTTAGACACTTCTACGTTCACAACCTGTTTGTGAATAAGGGGGTTAGAACCTCTGCGCTCCATTCATATCTCAATTGGGGCTATATCAAGTTGAAATGTGCATTTGTAGCGGCTAGGGCATGAACGCGCAACACAGTTTCACTTGAGTTTCAAGTACACCATTCGACTTTTCTAAAACACAATCATGAGTATTGTTCTCAATCAATCCAATCCAGAAACCACTGACAGCTTTGGTGTTTTTGCGATCGCCGGCAACTTTAACGGCAGTGGTGCTGATGACTTAGTCGTTAGTGCTCCTAGAGAAGATCTCTTCTTTCCGCTTGTTGGCTCCACATTGATTCATGCAGGGGCGATCGATGTCTTTACAGGTAGCACCGCAGGCTTGAATACGACCTCATCTCAAACCTTTCATCAAAACTATGGCAGCGTTGAAGATGTAGCTGAAACGGGTGACGGATTTGGCTCTCGATTAGCCGTGGGTGACTTTAATGGCGACGGCAGAGATGATCTGGCGGTCGGGGTTATGGCAGAAGACCTCGGCAATATTGTTGATGCGGGTGCAGTGCAAATCTTTAACGGCACTGCTAATGGACTAACAGATGCTTCAACTCCCCTCTTTCACCAAAGCCCTCATGGACTGATTGGCATCGCTGAAGCCGAGGATAAATTTGGCTCGGCTCTGGTGGCAGCAGACTTTAACGGAGATGGTAAGGACGACCTGGCGGTTGGAGTGAGCGGCGAGGATCTTTATATTGGGATCAACTCCTACAACAATGCGGGTGCTGTCAACATTCTGTACGGCTCAAATACGGGGTTGAGTCTTGCCGGAAATCAGTTTTTTCATCAGAACTCACCTGACATTCGAGACAGTGTAGAGACGGGTGACAACTTTGGGAGAACACTGACCGCAGGGGACTACAACGGGGATGGCTATGCTGACCTGGCAGTTGGTTCGATCGACTCAGTCGGTTCTGTCAGTCAAGCAGGAGCGGTAAACGTGCTCTACGGTTCTGCTCATGGGTTAACCGCAGCTAACAATCAACTATGGACTCAAAATACACCGGGGGTAAAAGACGAAGCAGAGGCTCATGACCAATTTGGCTCCAGTTTGGCATCGGGTGATTTTGATGGAAACGGTAAAGATGACCTGGCGATCGGCATCATGGGTGAAGACATTGATGGGGTTGAAAATGCAGGCGCGGTAAGTGTGATCTATGGCAGTTCCAATGGGTTGAAAGAGCAGAGCGATGATTTTTTCCATCAAGGAGTTAGCGGCATTCAAGGCAATCTAGAAACTGGAGATCTGTTTGGCTTTAGTTTGGGAGTGGGTGACTTTAATGGGGACGGGTATGAAGACCTGGCGGTCGGGTCGATTGGAGAAGAGATTAACGGAGTTTATCAAGCGGGTGCTGTGAATATCCTTTATGGATCTGATGAGGGTTTGACGACCACAGGTAGCCAATTCCTTCACCCAGGTTTAGCGACGATTGATGGTGCTGCTGGGGTTGAATACAACTTTGGACACAGCTTGAGTGTTGGTGACTTTAACAACGATGGCTATGCAGATTTAGGGATTGGTGCTCCAGGTACTAATGTCTACGGCAACAGTGCAGCGGGTTCTGTTTATGTGATCTTTGGGTCTGCCAATGGTCTGGTGGCATAGCGTGTCTGCCTGGGCTGCGTTGACTGTTTGGTAAAGTTTTGTGAACTGTTGCATAAGTCACGGTTCTGCTCGTGAGAAGTCTCTGCGGCGGGTTACTCAATCCGTTGACGCACACCTTAAAGATTCTATTCAAGCTGAAATGTGCATTTGTGGCGGCAGGGCATGAACGCTCAAAACTATTTCACTTGCGCTCCAAGTACACCATTCAACTCTTTTGAGGAATCATCATGAGTATTGTTCTGACTCAACAAAATCTCGGTCCTGGCGACAGCTTCGGTTGGTCTCTGATGGCTGGTAATTTCAACGGCAGCGGTGCAGATGACTTAGTAGTCGGTGTTCCATTTGAAGATGTGTTTAGTTATCCCACTGGTGAAATCAGCGATGCGGGCGTTGTGGCTATCTATCAAGGCAGTAATTCTGGTTTAGGTAATAGCGCATCCCAATCGTTTCATCAAAACTACGGGCTAGTTCCAGATGTGGCCGAAGGAAGCGACCGATTTGGGTATTCTCTAGCAGTGGGTGACTTTGATGGCGACGGTTACGACGACTTAGTATCTGGTATTCCATTTGAGACATTTAGTGGCATATTCTCTGGAGGTGCAGTGCAAGCCTTTTACGGCAGTGCCTCCGGGTTGACCGACTCCTCAAGTGGCTTTTTTTATCAAGGCAGCCCAGGCATACTGGGCACGGCGGAATCTTTTGACTACTTTGGTCATGCTTTAGTTGCAGCAGACTTTAACGGAGATGGTCGAGATGATTTGGTGATCGGCGCACCTGGCGAAGACGTACAAATCAATGCGAGTCAGTCTGCTGCTTCTGCGGGTGCGGTCAATATCCTATACGGCTCAAACACAGGATTGAGCACAGTTGGAGACCAGTTCTTCCACAAAGACTCATTTGGCATTGAAGACAGTGTTGAGGCATCAGACCAGTTTGGCACAGCTCTAACGGCGGGCGACTATAACGGCGATGGCTATGCAGATTTAGCGGTTGGCTCTATTGGAGACAACGGAACAGTCAATGTGATTTATGGCACTGTTGGTGGTTTGAACTCTGCTAACGATCAGCTGTGGACTCAAGACACAACCGGCATCCAGGACACAGGCGAAGCGGGTGATCAATTTGGCTCCAGTCTGGCATCGGGTGACTTTGACGGCAACGGTCGAGACGATCTGGCGGTCGGCGTTCCAGGTGAAGACTTGGATGGTCTTAACAATGCAGGAGCGGTAAGTGTCATCTATGGGACGGTCAACGGTTTACAGGAACAGAGCGATGACTTCTTTCATCAAGGGGTCAACGGCATTCAGGGAAGCCTGGAGGCTGGAGACCGCTTTGGTACAACTGTAACTGTGGGCGACTTCAACAACGATGGCTATGATGACCTGGCAGTTGGGTCTGAAGAAGGCATCGGTGGGGTTGATGGGGCGGGTGCTGTAAATGTCTTCTATGGCTCTAGTAATGGTTTAACAACCACAGGTAGTCAATTTATTCACCAAGACTTAGCTAGCATTGCTGGTTCTGCTGGTGATAGCTTCCATTTCAGCAGTAGCTTGACTACAGGTGACTTTAACAACGATGGCTATGCAGATTTGGGCATTGGTTCTGCATGGGCAAGTGTCTCTGGTGTGAATAGTGCAGGTGCAGTGCATGTGGTCTTTGGCTCTGCCAATGGTCTAGTGGTATAGAGTGCATACTTGAGCTTCATTAACCGTTGAACGTAAGAGAGGCGATCGCCACTTAAATTAAGTCAGCGATCGCCTTTCAGAGTTTGTTACCCTACAGTAAAGCGGCAGAGCCGTTAGAAGAAAGGATGAAGGGTAACCGATAAAGGATGAATAATAAAAGATGAAAGATAAACGATAAAAGATTAAAAAAATTGCTTACTAATTCCTCACTTTTTATCCTTTAGCCTTTATCCTTTAGCCTTCTTTCTTCTCTCTTCTTTTTTTCCTCTTCTCTCTTCTTTCCCATGTCTCATTTCACTCGCATCAAAACTCAAATTAAAGACCAGGATGCCTTAGTTAAAGCGTTAGCAGATATGGGCTTTGCGACGGTTGAAGTTTACGCCAGCGCACAGTATTTGTATGGTTATGAAGGAGACATTCGGGCAGATCAGGCGGAGGTCATAGTTCGTCGTCAACACATTGGTAAGTTGAGCAACGATATTGGGTTCAAACGTCAAGAGGATGGGGCGTTTGCGGCAATTATTTCGGAATACGATCGCACTCGTTATTCAGAACGGTGGTTGAACCAACTGACTCAGCGGTATGCTTATCACGCTTTGATGACAAAAGCCCCTGCGGAAGGCTTCACTGTCGAAACGGAGGAAACTCTGGAAGATGGCACGATTCGAGTAGTGTTAGGACGGTGGGTATAAAATACGTTTCTCTCTCGTCGGCACATAATTTTTGCTTCCAATGTAAAGTTAGTGAGATGTGCTAAGTATTTAGCAATGCATTTCTGACTGTAATGGCTTAGCCACAAGGAAGCTTGATTATGGCAACTGAACCAGAGCAACTCAACGTCGCTAAAAGGGTGCGGCGTTCTTCTATCGTTGCCTTAGTTCAGCATGAGTTGCACCCCAGCAGACTATTTTTGAGTGTGACCGCAGGCGTTATTTTAGGTGTTATCCAGGTCACACTAGCCGTCTCAATGGCTGTCTTGATTTTTTCAGGAGAGCTGTCGTCTTATGCCTCTGTAGGCATTGGAATAGCATTATTTGCCTCTGTAGTGGTGGCTATTGCGATCGCCCTACTGAGTTCAATTCAGGGAATAGTGAGTCAAGCGCAAGATGCGCCTGCTGTTATTGTTGCTGCGATCGCCAGTACGATTGCGGCTGAACTTTCTGCAACAACCAACCCAGCCATTGCAGTGTCTACAGTCGTGACGATGATTGCCCTGACCTCAATTCTGACGGGGCTAAGTTGTTTTATTCTGGGTTTCCTAAAGTTAGGCGATCTCGTTCGGTTTATTCCTTACCCTGTCATTGGAGGATTTTTAGCAGGCACAGGGTGGCTTTTGTTACAGGGTGGGTTTACGGTGATGACCAATGTTCCCCTCGATCTCACCCAATTATCGCAACTTCTCCAACCCAATAGCCTCATGCTTTGGGTTCCTGGAATCAGTTTTGCAGTGTTGCTGCTGGTCGTTTTGCGGCGTTTTCAGAATGCGTTTGTCATGCCCAGTTTATTAGCTGGGGCGATCGCTATATTTCATCTTGTGTTGTGGTTGTCGGGCATGTCGATCGCAGAGGCGCAAACGGCAGGGTTGTTGCTCAGTCCGTTTCCAGAAGGTGGTATTTGGCGTCCAATTCAATGGATCACGCTCCAACAAACAGACTGGTCGTTAATCTTAGGAGAAGCCGGGAAAATTGTCTCAGTTGTGTTGCTGACCATTTCAGCTTTGTTACTAAACTCCAGTGGCATCGAACTCGCAACTCGGCGTGATATTGGCCTCAATCAAGAGCTACAAGCCGCAGGAATTGGCAACTTCGTTGCAGGTCTGGGCGGTGGCATCATTTGTTTTCACGGATTAGGAACGAGCGTATTAGGTCACAAAATTGGAGCTAAAAGCCGTCTCACTGGGCTACTTACGGCTGTAGTGAGTCTGTCTGCTTTGACGATTGGAGCAGACATGCTCGTTTTGTTTCCTAAAGCGGTTTTAGGCGGATTAGTAGCTCTATTGGGGTTAGATTTCCTAGTGGAATGGGTTTACAGTGCCTATTTCAAACTTCCTAAAGTTGACTATGCGATTGTGATTTTAATCTTGCTGGTAGTTGGCACGATTGGCTTTTTAGAGGGAGTGGGGGTTGGTTTAGTCGTGGCGATCGCGCTGTTTGTCATCAATTACAGCCAGGTCAACGTGGCAAAACATACCCTCTCTGGTGCCACCTATCAAAGCAATGTAGCGCGTACAACCTATCAAACTCGATTACTGCGTGATCAGGGCGAACAGATTTACGTTCTGGAGCTACAAGGGTTTCTCTTTTTTGGTACATCAAATACGTTACTGGAGCAGATTCGCCAACGAGCCGCTAATCCTGCCCTCATTCCACTGCGGTTTGTCATCCTCGATTTTCGAGCCGTTAATGGGCTAGATTCTTCGGCGGTGCTAAGCTTCGTCAAGCTGCGTCAACTAGCAGAACAACACCCCTTTCGACTACTCTTTACCCACCTGTATCCAGTCATGGAACAGCAACTCCGACAGGGAAATTGTTTGGATGATCCTGACAGCGACCAACCGCAACTGACTTACCTCTTTGCAGATTTAGACCACGGTATCGAGTGGTGTGAAAATCAAATTTTAGGAGCTGTATCCTGGAAACGACGACGCAATCTGCCGCTGAATCTGCATTTAGATGAACTATTTTCAGAGGCTGAACAGGTTTCAGGCTTTATGGAGTATCTGAATAAGGTTGAGGTAGCCGCAGGAGAAACGCTTTTTCAAGTGGGCGATCGCGCTGAATCTCTGTTTTTTGTCGAGTCAGGGCAGGTGACCACGTTTTTAACGCTGGATAATGACCAGACTCGCCGACTCCAAACGATTGGGGTGGGCAACCTGGTTGGAGTGATGGATTTTTATTTGCAATCGACTCACCAAATTACAGCGACTACAGATGTACCGACGAAACTCTATCGGTTATCACAAACTGCATGGCAGCAAATGCAACAGGAAAAACCAGACGTTGCCAATGCCTTTCGAGAGTATGTGATTCGTCTGTTGAGCGATCGCCTCTCCAATGCTTATCGCTCTATTACAGATTTGTTGAGATAAGTTCGATTTTAGATTTTAGATTTACGATTTTGGATTGAATGCTATTCCAGTTCACATTGGGTTAATCGTTTGGCGATCGCTTCAATTGTAAAAATGCCAAAGGTGTCCCCCAAAAAAGGCAGGTGCCCCACTGGAGCGGAGAGGGAAAAGGTAATTTCGCCGTAGCGTTTCCAGTGATTTTGCACCAAGAGATTATTCACCCGCCACCCAACGCGATCGGCAAATGCCATCCAGACATCCGACTTTTCTGCGTAGAAATCAAAGTAGCGTTGCCAGATGGGTCGCTGCACACTGAAGCCAAATCGTCCCCGGCTATATTTCATCCACAGGCGATCGATCACCTGCAAGTCGCGACAGGGAATCTTGGCAATAAATTCTGGACGAAATTGCTCTCGCAACTCCAAGCCACACGCTCGAAACAGTGCCGCTTTCGTTTCCTGGTCAGCTTCTTGCCACTGTCCCCTAGACAAGACCGTTTTAAGCCGAGAGTAGTGTTCTTGGGTGTAGTAATAGGCGATCGCTTGTTTGACTCTGGGCTCTGAGCGATCGTGCAACAGCGCATAGGCTGTTTGCCGCACATCAGCCGACTCATCCCGCAATGCCCGCATCACCAGATATAGCCCCTGTTGTCCGTGTTGCAGAGCTTCTGAAAGGGCTGCGATACGTTGCTCGGCGATCGGGCTAGTTAAGCGTTGTTTGATGCCAGCCCACCCACCCAACACAGGCGCACCAACGGGAATGGCTCCGTGTCCCCCTAAAACGGCATCGTTTGCTTGAGGTTGGTCGAAACGGTCTGTCACGTTGGAACTCCCCAAACCTTGACGGTTCTATCCTCACTGCCACTAATGAGGCGTGATTGATCAGGCGCAATTGCCACTGCTGTGACCAGATGTGTATGTCCCTGCAAGGTGATCACCTCTTGCCCTTGTTGCAAGTCCCAAATTTTGATCCCGTTGCGACTACCGCTAATCAGGTGTTTGTGGGTGCGGTGGCGATCGCCACTGATCGTGACGGAGGAAATGCTGCGGGTGGGCAGGTCTTCCCCCTCTAGCTGTTGTCCGGTGCGGCTATCCCAGGCGGTGATGACCTGATGACGGTGACGCAGGGTAAAAGTGCGATTGTCAGGGCTAAAGGCGATCGCATAGACAAACTGGGCGATCGGCAGCACCCAAAATGCCTCCTGTGACGTGAGATCCCACACTCGCACGGTGGCATCGCGACCTGCACTCACAACCGTTTTGCCGTCTTCACTAATGGCTACTGCCGTTACCCCACCGGCATGACCCGTCAGGGTAAACAGACATTCAAATAAGCGGTAGCTGTCATAGCTCCGCAGTGCGCGTCGTGCTTTGACATCGGAGGAGTGATGTAACTGAAGATAGGCAGCGCGTTGAACGGCGATCGCAGGGTCGGTTAGGCTTTGCAGCAGCAGATCTAACCCCGCTTGACCATAACGACTGAGTTGAGCGATCGCCCCTACTCGCTCTTCCACTAATGCACTGTTCAGCCGATGGCGCACACCGTCCAACCCACCCAGCACCAATCCTGCGATCGGGGCAGGACTTGCGCCCCCCAGAACGACATCATGGGGCTGTGGGAAGGGGGTTGATTGACCAGAGCTAGACACGGTGGTGGATGACCTTGCTGATAAATCCATCTGTTCTAGTCTGACGAATTTTGGGTCAGTGCGTCACCTTCAATCTAATACCGATTTAAATGGTTTCCAGTGAGATATGGGTGCATCTGACGGTTAGGGGAGTGGCGATTAAAACCGCAGCTACCAGAGCAAAAACTGCCTACGCAGGGTCAAACCCTCAGTCCGCATAGGCAGACTTCGCTCCGGTAGCCACAAATTCATTCACCGGGTTCAGTGCCCCAATCACTTAACCCAAATTAGCGTTATTCCGCTGGAGGATTGCCAGCACACCACTCCATCTGCTTAAAAAACTGTTCCAGCGTCAAAATGCCAAATTTATCACCCATGTGGGGCAAGTGACCGGCGGGAGCTTTAATATCAAAGGTCAATTCTTTGTGCTGTTTCCAATAGTTCTGTTTAAGCAGGTGGTTGATCCGCCAACTCGTGCGATCGCCGAATGCAGCCCAAACATCAGTCTTGCTATAAAGCTTTTGTTCTAACGGTTTCCAGATTGCTTGCTGAACGCTAAAGCCAAACCGTCCACGGCTGTACTTCACCCAGAGTTGGTCAATTTTCTGCAAATCGGGACAGGGCAGTTGGTTAAGGGATGGAGTTGTTTGTGGGTCTGCGGGGTTGCCTCCACAGGCGGTGATGATGAGCTTACGAGTTTCCATATCTGCCATGCGCCACAACCCGCCTTTGAGATATTTCTCAAGTTGGGTGCAATCAACGGTTGTGAAATCTTCAGGGGATTCTGAGGGGCTAATCATAAGGCGATCACCAATGCACAACAATACTGACGAGGTTTCCCACAAATTTAACGATTTATATCTCTCTAGTCTTTGATAACTGTAAAACTATGGCTCGTATTTTTAAAGATGTTGAAGGAATTGTGGGGACTCGTCGGGTTTGCCTGCAAAGGGACTGCTCTGAAGAGGATACACTGTCTCACCTGTCTCGACAATTGCTACAGCAACGGTCAATTTTCTTTAGGCAAAACTAAGTACTGCTATTCACAGATAGGGCTTGGAAATAAAACCAGGGGAGTGTGGAGGCTGTGTCCCCAGGGTTCCACCCCTGCCCCCCAAATTCCCACCCTTATTGACAACGAGTTGTACTAAGCAAAATTGATATAAGGTTGCAACAGCAACGAAATGGCTCCGACGATCACCAGAGATAGAGTCACCCAGGTAAATAGTCTCATTTGCTGGTCTGCATGGATTGAAACGCGCCTCATAGTTGCTCCTAAATTGTTCTTTAAAAAGCGTTATTTAATAAACAAAAAATCTCTGCCAACTGTTAAAGTCACCGCGATTAGGGGTGGCTACACCACTCACCAACAGACATCGATTAACCTGATGGGGTCATACCGATTCAAAGAGTTTGATGGGCAAATCAGCGTTGGGGAGGGATTTGGCAGTGCCAAACCCGTACAAGCATTTGTCACCTTCACAATTCAAATTGGTATTAGAATTTTGGCGATTGAAACCGCAGCTAGAGTCAAATGCTGAGGTTGAAAGGCAAGCCGTACCTTACGTTCAAGATTTGAGGATTCCTGACAAACCGTGGATTTGTTTTACCGGAGCAGAATCAATCTGCGTCGGTTCAACAAACCGATGGTGTTCCAAACCTGCTGATAACCTCTGTAAGAACCCCCTGTAGTCCCCCTGTAGTCCTCCTTGATAAGGGGGACAGCGACAGCCGGGGGGCAGTAGCAACAGACCTGAAACACTACCAACAAGCATTTAATCTCCGGTAATCTGCGAAGAAGGACTTTGTCTTGATAGCCGTGAATTCATTCGCCAAGCTCTTAAACCGAACTGACGTTATTTAAGGCTGAGTTTGACGTTTTCACTCGTATCTGCTGTTTTGCCAGTCGTCACAGCTTTCAAGAAACTGATCGTGTGTGCCAGCCAACTTGAAGGGGCGTCCCAGTATTCTGCTTTTTCGACCGTTACTTTTAACAGGGCAATATCAGGTTCATCCAGTTCTTTTGGAAACCAGGCTTTGAGTTGAGGTTGCCATAATTCAGCTAGTTTTTGGCGATCGCGCACCAGTTGAGCCGCACCTGACATCGACACATATCGCTGCTTGTGAGGATCTGCAAAACTCAAATTAACGTGCTGTTGTTGTTCAACTTCTGTCACTTTGTGAGAGCTTGCGTAGGTAAAGAACCACACATCTCCATTCGCTTCAATCTCACTGTTGCATGACATCGGACGACTCCGCAGACTGCCATCTTCATCCACTGTGGTCATCATGGCAATGTCAATGCCTTTCACCATGTCGCGCAATTTTTGCAGTTGTTCGTCCCGATTGTTTGGAGTGGTCATGATGATTCATTCTGGGTACGGCGTACTCTTATCACTGTTCCAAAGTTGAAGGGCGATCGCATCTCTCGATTAGACGATATCGATCTGTTCAACTAATAGCCAGTTACCCGAATGATTCAGTTGTCCCTGGAGGGTGAGCGTATCCCCAGTCCCACACTTCTGTAAGGTGCGATCGCACTCTGCGTCTAATGTAACCAGTTGAAACACTTGTCCTGTTAACGAAGTGGGAGTGTTGAGGGTGATGGTGTAATCCTGATCGCCGCGACGCTCAAAGCTCCCAGTAAAAGTTTGGCTATCAGGAGGAACCCTACCGCCTGCGGCTCCTCCCCTTGCAGAGGCAAGGTTGGGAGGGCTCGGAGGAGAGGTTAGCGGACAGGTGCCATCCAGGGGATAGTCTTCGGGATGGCGCAGGTAATGCTCCTGCCAGTGCTGCCAATCCGGATGGGAGGGGGGCAAGTTAAACAGAGGGGCGATCGCCGCTGGAGCGATGGGATCGGTTAACAACGCAGCTTGCAGATCGGCAACGGGCAGGTCACGCGGTTGACATTTGCGTTCAATGCACAGTGCAGCAGCCATTCCGGCAGCTTGTCCGATGCCGAGAACCACGGGTTGCAGGCGAGTTGCCCCATTGGCAATGTGGGAGACAGAGATATTTTTTTCGCAGACCAGCAACCCATCCACCGCAGCAGGGATCAGACATTCGTAGGGCAGGGCAAAGGGGGTGCCTGTCCAACGTCCACCCCAACGGATGGATTTGGGTTTCAGCGGGAAGTCATAGCCCGGATAGTGGTGATCGTTGGCGTAGTTACCCAGGGCGATCGCACTCATTTGCCCCTGAGCATTCACAGGCAGTGCGGCGACTCGCCTCTGTGGTTGCGGCAAGATGTCCTGTTCTCGCACGGTGACGACTCCCTGTAAGCGTCGGCTCTCGCGAAAGTAGGGATGCAACGCATAGGCACTGCCCCCAAGACAATTGGGAAGGTCAGTGGGAAAGGTGTCTGCGGCTAAGCCATAGCGTCGTCCCAGATGAGTCTGGAGAAAGCGAGCATAGCTCTGGGCATACCAGCGGGCTTCTTGCAAAAACTCCTGTCGGGTTGCAGGCGATTGAATTAACCGATCGAGGCGATCGCCATAGTCATTGCCCCGCTGTGGAAAGTTCATCATGAAGCGGTTGCCGGGCAACCGTCCGTAGTTCATAAAATGCTCTGCACCGTAGCCGTCCCAGGTTCCCACAAAGTGATCGGGGTTATCGATTGGGGGCGCGGGGATCTCAGGAGCCGGGTGGGCTTCACCAAAATCTTGCAGTACTACAACCCAGGTGGGGGCTTGCACGGGGTATTGCTCAGTCATGGCTGTGGGCGCGATGGGTGCGCTCGGTTCTTGCCATTGGGAGTGCCACTCCCACCCCCAGCGATGGGGAACTTCGGCGAGAGCTAAAACGTCCCCTAATTCGGTTCCATCAAGAATAATTGACGCCCTAATCGTGACGTCGTTAAAATGAACCGCAACGAGGCGATCGCCCTGACGTTCTATCGCTTGAGGATGTTTACCGTGAATCCACCATAAGTTCGACAACTGTTTCACCCAATCTGCAAAGATGGCGGCTCCTACATTTGGGTCATATGTAAAAAAACTGACCCAGGCGTGGTTTAAGCCAGTTGGTTGTCGATGTTGCAATTCACGTAAAAACGCACCCCACATCCCGGTTTGAAAAGCGGATAGTTCGTTTCCGTCAGGGGCAGTTACTCCTGCTGACGTTAGCATTCCCCCTAACCACGGAAATTCACTGACCAAAATGGTTTGTGCCCCACGACGGGCAGCTTGAATGGCAGCAACGGTTCCCCCGGTGCCGCCGCCTACGACCAGAACGTCTGTCGTGAGTGTGTTCATCATGCTATGCAACCTCGTGCAATCCAACCAGTGCAGAAAAGGATCAGCGAATCCTCAGATTTTGCTGCAAGCAGCATGAATCGATTGCAAAGCCCTCGTTTGCAAGCTCAAAGGATTCCGTGCTTTATTCTCCCATTCATCTTGATTGTGCATTGCCCACCTTCATCCATCACATCACAAAGCCATGGTTTTAACCCTTATTCGGACGATCAATGTAGACTCCAGAGGCAGCAACGGTACGGTCGAGACAGCTGAATTTTCTCCAGATAGTCAATTTGTCACAACGGGATCAGGCGACGGCAAAGTCAGGCTCTTTCGAGTGAGCGACGGTGCGCTCGTCTGGGAAAGCACCTATTGGGGTGGGTCGTTAGATGATTCGAGGGGCGAGATCGAAGCGGTTTATTTCTCAGCGGATGGGTCAGCGATCGCCGCAGGAGGCAACTCTGATGGCATCAAAATCTATCGGTCATCCGATGGGGCACTGGTTGTTGACCTCAACGGCAACGCCTCTGATGGATTGGCTTTCTCCCCAGATGGAGCCTACTTTGCGGGAGCCAATCGCGGGCGCAATGCCAATGACCGCGGGGATGTTCGGATGTTTAACCCCGCCAATTGGAGCTTGATCTACAGCAATCGCATTATCCATGAGCGGGAGGTCAACTCGGTAGACTTTACTCGTGATGGGCGGTTTGTAATTACGGGATCGCGCGATCGCTCGGTGCAAATTCGGCAGGCGGCGAATGGTGCATTGGTGCGCGAAATTGAGGTGAGTGAAGATGAAGGATCGGTCAAATCCGTTCGAGTGTCACCCAACGGAGAATTGATCGCGGTTGCCAATGGCACAGAACGAGTTGCCAAAGTCTTCCGGTTTAGTGATGGTGCGCTGCTGGCGACCTTACCCCACGAAGATCCGCTGCTAGAAACGGTGGCTTTCTCCCCCGATGGTAAGTACCTGGCAACAGGTGGGGGGGGCTCTGATAATATTCCCGCCGGGGCAAACCGGGGGTTACGGCTCTATCGCACCTCAGACTTTGCTCTGGTAGGGCAGTTTCCCGGACATACGCAAGGGATTGAGTATATTGATTTTTCCCCGGATGGTCGGTCTGTTGTAACCGCCAGCGAGGACGGTACGATCAAACTCTGGCGATTGCCCACGCCGACGGTTACTCCAACACCGGATTCCACGCCAACTCCGATTCCGGGTGTGCGCCGCCTGGGCAACAATCGTACGAATCGACTCCGGGGAGGTCAGGGAGATGACGTGATCTCCGGGCGAGGTGGTGCCGATACCTTGCTCGGTTTGAGTGGCAACGACACCATGGTCGGCGGCACGGGTAACGATCGCCTCTTTGGTGAGGACGGCAATGACAGCTTGAATAGTGGTGCTGGTAACGATCGCCTCTTTGGTAGTGCTGGGAACGATATTTTAATAGGCGGCACTGGAATTGACTTTTTGAATGGTGGTGCGGGGGGCGATCGCTTTGTCTATAACTCGATTCGCGATCGGGGCGATCGAATTCGTGGATTTGATGCCACGTTTGACACGCTCGATTTAAGTCGAGTCATTCTGGGATCACGCGATCGCCCTGGCACACTGTCTGACTATGTTCGCTTCCGCCAGATTGGAGCCAATACGGCAGTGAGCCTTGATATCAATGGCACCACAGGTGGAGCCGTGTTCAGACGGTATATCACGCTTGAGCGGTTTGCTGCCAATACGATCAGTGCTCGAAACGTCATCCTGTAGTGATCTCACTTTGGTGAAGTATGGGGTGTGGGTGGAAGCTCTGGCTGGGGCAAAGCCTACACCTTACTTAACCTGAGTTCGGGATAAGGATCTTAGCGGTTAAAACCGCCGCTACAAGAGTAAAACCGACCTGCGTCGGTTCGGCAAACCTTGATTTTCTGTAGTCCGCACGGGCAGACTTCGCTCCCATAACTGAGAATTGATTCGCCAGGTGCTTAACCCGAATTGACGTTCCTTATCTAAACTGTCCCGGCAATTACTATCGGTATCCGTTTTTCTCCTGCGGGATCAACCACGTCCTGGCTTCCCAAGCGAGTCAGGCAGACCTCTCTGCTAAGCTTTCTAACTTCATAAGAGCTTTAAAGGCAGGTCGATGAGATTCAAAAGAATCATAAGTTTCAGTGAAGATACGGATTTTTTCCCTTGGAATACTCTTTGATCAGCTATAAAATGTTATCCAATACGTATACGTAATTTTGCTAGGTTAACTGCTAGAGCGCAGTCTTTTTATATCCGGAATTGATGCAATTTCCGTTAAACAACCCGGAAAATGCTGAGGTTCAGTGTAAAAAGTGGAAAAATCCGTGTTTTTCCATCAGTGTTATCGAACCGTAGCGGAGTAGATCCACTGAGGAAGCTGCCTCGTAAAACATCTCTAAGTCTCTAACCCTGGCTGGCGAAGATTTGTTTAACCTTCGTCAGTTTCATAAGGTTTGTTGACTGGTAGAGCCTCACTCACCGTTTTGACAAGAGACTTTCATCGCCTGTGCGCTGCAACCTCACCCTACTGAGGTTAGCTTGGTTTGTCCAAACGAAGGCATTTAGCTCCTATGGCAACTGTCAAGACAGTCAGTGCAAAGGGTGCGTAGGGAAGTGCCCCTATCCGTTATCCTGGCTGACCCTTCGATCGCTGATCCATGCCTTCGCAATGATGCGAAATCCCACGTTCAAACCCCGCCGCTGAGACTGGGTATGCCGACATCAACGGTTCACCCTGACGCTTGATGCGCCTGTCTGTCTTGGGGGATCGTTTTTGATGCCGATTTGAACCCATCCCATCTTTGTCATCTGCCCTATCACATCACAAAGCCCATGGTTTTAACCCTTGTCCGGACGATCAACGTAGACTCCAGAGGCAGTAACGGTACAGTTGAAACGGCTGAATTCTCTCCAGATAGCCAGTTTGTCACTACGGGATCAAGTGATGGTAAGGTCAGGCTCTTTCGCGTTAGTGATGGCGCACTACTCTGGGAAAGCACCTATTGGGACGGGTCACTCGACGATTCGGATGGGGAAATTGAAGCAGTCTATTTCTCAGCGGATGGGTCAGCGATCGCCGCAGGGGGCAACTCCGACGGCATTAAAATTTATCGGGCATCGGATGGCAGTTTGCTCAGCGATTTGGGAGGCAATGGAGCCGATGGGCTGGCTTTCTCGCCCAATGGAGCTTACTTCGCAGGTGCCAATCGGGGACGCAGGGCGAATAATCCAAGTGATGCTCGCATGTATAACCCTACGACCTGGAGCTTGATCTACAGCAATCGCATCCTTCATAACAACGAAATTAACTCAATCGATTTCACTCGTGATAGTCAGTATGTAGTGACGGGATCGCGCGATCGCACCGTTCAGATTCGACAGGCAGCGGATGGTGCGCTAGTCCGCAAAATTCAGGTGAGTGAAGATGAGGGATCGGTGAAATCGGTTCGGGTGTCACCGAATGGAGAACTGATCGCGGTTGCCAATGGCACGGAAAGGGTTGCCAAGGTGTTTCGCTTTAGTGATGGTGCGCTGCTGGCGACCTTGCCCCACGAAGATCTCCTGTTAGAGGCGGTCGCTTTCTCTCCGGATGGCAGGTATCTGGCAACGGGGGGCGGTGGCTCTGAAGAGCTTCCTGTGGGAGCCAATCAAGGGTTGCGGCTCTATCGAACGTCCGATTTCGCGCTCGTGGCGCAGTTCACTGAACACACTCAGGGAATTGAGTACATTGATTTCTCCCCGGATGGTCGTTCTGTCGTGACGGCGAGTGAAGATGGCACGATTAAGCTGTGGCGATTTCCGCTACCTGCGGTCGCCCCTATCCCGATTCAAACTCCGACTCCAACTCTAACTCCAACGCCGGATGGCACGCTGACTCCATCCCCTGGAGGTGATCCCACGGTGCCCGATGCTCCTTGTACCCCTGGAGTGCGGCGGTCAGGTAACAATCGCGCTAATCGGTTGCGTGGCAGTCAGGGATGTGATGTCATCTCTGGGCGCGGTGGTGCAGACATCCTGATCGGGCTAAATGGCAACGACACGATGGTCGGTGGAGCGGGCGACGATCGCCTCCATGGAGATGCGGGTAATGATGTGTTGACCGGGGGTGTCGGAGTGGATCTGATATGGGGTGGTGCGGGGGGCGATCGCTTTGTCTATAACTCAATTCGGGAGGGGGGCGATCGCATCCGTGGGTTTGACTCAGCCCTCGATAAGCTTGATCTCAGTCGGGTTATTGCAGGAGCAGGTCAACCACCCGGGGGACTGGCAAACTATGTGCGTTTCCGCCAGGTAGGAGCAAATACGGTAGTCAGTATTGATAGCAACGGCAGCATTGGCGGAGCAGTATTTAGAAGCTTGGTTATCCTTGAACGCGCTGTTGCTGGCTCCCTCAGTGCTTCCAATGTGATGTTGTGATAGCCCTGTTTTAACGTGAATTCGGGATAAGGATTTCGGCGGTTAAAACCGCCGCTGTCGGAGCAAAACCGACCTGCATCAGTTCGTCAAATCCTGCCTTTTCCGGAGTCTGCGTCGGCGGACTTCGCTCTAGTAGCCGCGAATTCCTTCGCCGGGCTCTTAAACCGAACTGACGCTGTTTTAGGGGTTGTCTCGGCTTTTGAGGAGTATTACTTCCTCATCCCCATCTCAACTGACAGCCGTGTGCCCTTGGGTTGAGTACAGGGGTGCCGCTATATGCAGACATCCTTTAAGTCTTCATACAAGGTTTAAAGCATTCCTGGATGATCCGCAGAAATCACAAATTTCCGTAAAGATGCTGAGTAGTAGGTGTTAATAATCACGCTAAATCGGATATAAAAGACGAAGAGTCGAATTCCGTAATTTCTCTAGGTTGACCCTGTTAGATACGCTTCTCTTTTCTGAGCCATTTGTTTATTTTTGGGCTGTACGTCCGGAAATAGGTAATTACCTATGTAAAAAGGTAGCAATTCGTGTTTTTCCAAACAGTGCGATCGAAACTCTACTGAAGTAGATCTACTGAAAAAACTTCCCTCATGAAGCATCTTTGTAAGTCTCTAATCACTACTGAGAGGGCATTCTACGCTCCATTAATTTTGCGGGTGTTGCTCGTTGACCTACAGGTACTCAACTAAGTTCTGATACGAGGCTTTGTCATTTTTAGTGCGATCGCTGCTGTAAGGCTGAATTAGTTCCGACGAAGGCATCTAACTTCTATAAATGCCTTCTACATCAGCACGAGAACACACTACAAAAACACACAAATTGAGATTAACAAACGGACTGAAACGACAGTTCACCTACTCCACTTAAGGAGATCGGTTGTGTTCAAAATGTTGCCGATTACCGTCCCTGTTGACCTGCAAAAAACAAAATTCCCTTCTGCTATCAGCGATAACCCCTGTTTCTGAAGACACATCATTCCTAGCCTTACCTGGAAGGAGTTTATATGACAACTCGAATTGAGGCGGAGAGCTTAACTCGTACAGGTAGCTTTCGTTTAGAGCCTAGCTCCATTGCGTCTGGAGGCAACCTCATCAGTTTTGTAGGAGGAAGCACCAACGAAACAGGACGAGCTTTTGGCAACCTCAACTTGCCCTCTGGCAACTACGACATCATCGTTAGTTATTTCGATGAGAATGATGGTGCTGCTACGTTGCAAGTACGCTTAGCAGGGCAATCTGTCGATAGCTGGACACTCAACCAAAGCTTGAATGGAGGCGGGGTTAGCAACAGTACTCGCACATCTCGAACGATCGCCAATCAGTTGATTAACACCGGAGATTTGTTTGAGATTTTGGGCACTGAGCAGGGCGGTGAGTATTTGCGGGTGGACTACATCGAGTTTCGTCCAGTCAGCACTCCCACTCCCACTCCTGGCACTTTAGCCTTTAGCACTGCAAGTTACAGCGTTAACGAGAATGGGACTCCGGTCAGTAATGTGACCATTACTCGCAGTGGGGGAAGCAGTGGGGCAGTGAGTGTGACGGTCACACCAACGGCTGGAACTGCAACGGCTGGTAGTGACTTCAATAGCAATCCAATTACCGTGAGCTTTGCGGATGGGGAGACAAGCAAAATCGTCACAATTCCCATCGTGAATGACACGACTGTCGAGGGGAATGAAACCGTTAACCTGACCCTGAGCAACCCCACAGGAGGAGCTACACTCGGAACTCAAGCCATCGCCACACTGACGATTGTGAACGACGATGTGGCTCCCGTTCCTGGAACTTTAGCCTTCAGCACTGCAAATTACAGCGTTAATGAAAATGGCACTGTCATTAGCACAGTGACAGTAACGCGCAGCGGAGGGAGTGATGGAGCAGTCAGCGTTACCGTCACGCCCACCGATGAAACGGCGATCGCCCCAGATGACTACAACCCGGATGCCGTTGTCATCTCCTTTGCTGATGGGGAAACCAGCAAGACTGTGGAGATCCCCATTGTTAACGACAATACCCAAGAGAATAATGAAACCCTCAACCTGACTTTGAGTAACCCCACAGGGGGAGCAACCCTGGGAACTCAAGCCACCGCTACGCTAACGATCGTTGATGACGATAACCCTGGCACGTTTGCCTTTAGCTCTGCCAGCTACAGCGTCAATGAAGAGGGCACTGCAATTAACGCCATCACAATTACCCGCACTGGTGGAAGCAGGGGAGCGGTGAGTGTGACCGTCACGCCCACGGATGGAACGGCGATCGCCCCAGATGACTACGATCCAGATGCCGTTGTCGTCTCCTTTGCCGATGGGGAAACCAGCAAAACGGTCACGATTCCCATCACGAACGATAATGCTGTCGAGGGCAATGAGACCATCAACCTGACCCTGAGCAACCCGACAGGAGGGGCAACCCTGGGCAGTCGCACGACGGCAACGCTAACTATCGTTGATGATGAAACCCCCGGCACCCTCGCCTTTAGCTCTGCCACCTATAGCGTTAATGAAAATGGCACTGCCGTTAATGCAATCACCATCGCTCGGACAGGCGGCAGCGATGGAGCGGTCAGTGTCAGAGTCACGCCCACGAATGGAACGGCGATCGCCCCAAATGACTACGATCCAGATGCCGTTGTTGTCTCCTTTGCCAATGGGGAAACCAGTAAAACGGTCACGATTCCCATCACGAACGATAATGCTGTCGAGGGCAATGAGACGATCAACCTGACCCTGAGCAACCCCACAGGAGGGGCAACCCTGGGCAGTCGCACGACGGCAACGCTAACTGTCGTTGATGATGAAACCCCCGGCACCCTCGCCTTTAGCTCTGCCACCTATAGCGTTAATGAAAATGGCACTGCCGTTAATGCAATCACCATTGCTCGGACAGGCGGCAGTGATGGTGTTGTCAGTGTCACTCTGACGCCCAGCAATGGCACAGCAACGGCTCCACAAGACTTTAACAATAGCCCGATTGTGGTGGAATTTGCCGCAGGCGAAATCAGCAAAACGGTCACGATTCCCATCGTGAATGACCCCGTTTTTGAAGGTAATGAAACCATTAACCTGACTCTAAGCAACCCCACTGGAAGAGCGACACTGGGAACTCAAACCACAGCTACCTTAACCATCAATAATGATGACCTCTCAGAAGACCCACTGCTCGTTCGGACGGTTGGGGTTGATCCTCGTGGCTTTGGGGGCACAGTTGAATCGGTAGAGTTTTCCCCGAACAACGAATTTTTCGTGGCTGGAGCAGGGGATGGCAAACTCCGGCTCTTCCGGACCAGTGATGGCTCATTAGTCTGGGAAACCGTCTTTTGGAGTGGCTCCCTATCCAACAAGCAGGGCGAAATTGAGTCGGTTTATTTTTCACCCGATGGTCAAACGATCGCCGCAGGTGGCAACGGTACAGCCGGGATCAAAGTCTATCGTGCCAGTGATGGTGGTTTAATTCGCTCCTTGAGCACCGGAGAAGCAGATGGAATGGCTTTTTCTCCCAATGGTCAATATTTTGCTGGGCCCTCTGGCGGCAATGTCAGAATGTATAACCCTGCGACCTGGCAGGTGCGGTATAGCAACCGAATTACCCATAGTTTAGGGGTCAACTCGGTTGAATTTACAAGAGATAGTCAGTTTGTTTTGACAGGAGCCGCAGACGATTTCGTGAAAATTTCACGCAGCGTTGATGGCAGTTTGGTGAGAAGTATTAGAGCGGCTAACAGTGCTGGCTCCGTGAAATCAGTCCGGCTATCTCCTGATGAGACTCTCTTTGCCACAGCCAACGGGGATGAAGGGGTTGTCAAAATCTTCCGCTTCTCTGATGGAACGCTCGTCAGAACGATATCTCACGGTTCGGTCTACTTAGAAGCAGTCGCATTTTCTCCGGATGGTAGATATTTAGCAACAGGAGCTGAAGATGGGCTTAGAATCTATCGCACCTCCGACTATAGCCTGGTTGGTCAATACACTAACCACGGTGACAATGTGGAGTACATCGACTTTTCCAGTGATGGGCAATACATGATCACAGGGGGCGAAGACGGCAGCGTTCGGATCTGGCAAATGCCTTCCAATGTACCCGTTGGCGTTGCTTCCAACGGTGCTGTGAGCAGTACTTCTGGAGATACCCTGACCGGAGGCGTTGCGGTCAACGTGATCGCGAATCAACCGGGTAGCGATACGTTAACGGGGACGGCAGCAGCAGATTTGTTTGTGTTTAATGCGCCTGGGGATGGAATCGACCAAATCATCAATTTTGAAGCGAATGACCGCTTACAGATCTCCGCTTCCGGGTTTGGTGGTGGGCTAGTTGCGGGCACTACTTTAAATGGAGCGGATGCGACAGGTGTGTTGCAACTTGATGCAGCCCCAACCAGTGCTCTGGCTACATTTCTTTACAACACTAGTACTGGGGTATTGCAGTTTGACGGGGATGGCATCGGAGCAGGCTCAGCTGTGACGATCGCCACGCTGCAAAGTAATCCATCTCTAACCCCGACCCAAATTACCCTGGTGGGGTAGTAAAAACCGCCATAAAGGACATACTGCGATCGCCACAACATTCGTTAGAATTTATCCCAACATCTTTATGCGTTCTACAGCACCTTCTGTTTTCTTAGCTCTTCAGGTTAAGGATCTATTCCTCTCGGTGAGTCTCTATTCTGCGTTAATATTCACGAATGACATCTCTACCCGTTCCGAGACAACCTTCTCAATCGTCTGATATCGCTGGCAGTGGCACGCCATCACCAGAGATTACGCCTGTGTTTGCGTTAAAAGAGTTGGTGTCTCGGTTGCGTCGAGAGCAAAACAAAATTCAGGATTTGCTGGGGTCGTTGGGGTTTGCGTTACGCAGTTTTAACAATCTCAAACAGTTTTTGGAATTGACCCCCCTGATTGCCAGTCGGGTAACCGATGCCGATGGTGGCGCACTCATTCTATTTAGACCGGATGGGCAGATGCGCCTGGAACGGTTGCACTGTCAGGACAACACTCAGTGTCAGGACATCCGCAAGGCACTGGAGGCAGCCACCCGTGAGATCACAAGTGCGGCTCCGACCACCCCTGGGCAGTCCCTCACCCTCTCCAACAACCTCACTGCTGCCCTCGACCATCAGGTAAGCCTGTCTCTCGGAACGGATGTGCAACTGTTTGGCACGACCATTTTGACAAAAAGTACGGAGCGGGGGCGGCTTTATGTCTTCAGCCGTGACCCCGATTATGAGTGGACAGAGACTCGGCAAAAACTGGTGCGACTGGTGGCAGACCAGACGGCCGTGGCGATCGCCAATGACGAACTCACAGTTGAACTGCGGAAGAAGGAACGACTCGATCGCGAGTTAGAAATTGGGGCTGAAATTCAACTGCAACTGTTGCCGCGTCAGTGTCCCAACATCACAGGGATTGAAGTCGCCGCTCGGACTCAACCCGCTAGCCGCGTGGGGGGCGACTATTACGACTTTATCCCCGCCAACTATGACCAGATCCGCGCCAAAAAAGGAGCGGTCTACGAGTCCGATCGCTGGAGTGTAGCGATCGGTGATGTCATGGGCAAAGGTGTTCCTGCTGGGTTAATCATGACAATGTTGCGGGGCATGTTGCGAGCCGAAGTGTTGAACAAACACTCGCCTGCACGCATCTTGCAGCATTTGAATCACGTCATGTATACCGATCTGGAAAACTCCAATCGCTTTGTGACGCTGTTCTATTCCGAGTACGACACTCAAACCCAAACGCTGTATTACAGCAACGCGGCTCACAATCCGCCGTTACTCTGGCAAGCTGAAACCCAAACCATTCAACGGTTAGATACGCTGGGTATGTTGATTGGGCTGGATGTCGATACGCAATATCACGATGCTCAAGTGCAGCTTCATCCCGGTGACACTCTGATCTATTACACCGACGGGTTTACTGATGCGGCTAACCAAAATGGCGATCGCTTTGATGAAGAAAACCTGAAAAATGCCTTTCAGTGGGCGTGTCAGCATTGCGAGACTCCACAAGCCATATTGGATCATCTTTTTAATCAGGTGCAGCAGTTTATCGGCGTGTCAAATCGCGCTGAAGATGACATGACGTTGATCGTGATGCAGATCAAAAAACCTGACGCAACGGTATAAAAGTGATTTCGTGCCGTATGCTAATTCTGAAACAACTGTTGTCCATTTGGTGTGAGAAGACCCATGTTGCTGATTCATCTTGTACAAGACATGCCAACGTTGCTGGCGGTTAGCCCCGATAGCGATTTTTGGAACCTGCTGTGGCATCCCCACTTGGATTGGAGCTTGCTTGCCCAGCAATTTGAGACAGATGTTTTTGCGAATGCACGCCGATCGTTTGATAACTTTGTCAAATCCGGTCAACTATGGGCATTGTTGATCGGTTTAGTGATTGGCTATCTCGTTCGTAGTTTTACTTCCTACGGCTAAGTAGGAAGGGGAATCGGGAGTAGGGAATGGGGCGTGGGGAGTAGGCTGATGCTCACGGCGGAAGCCGAACGGGAAGAGCAAGTGAGAACGGGTGTATGGACTCAAAGGATGAGCCATGCTCCCTTACTCTCCCGGCTCTCCTCATTCGCTTAAATCTAATCACGACTTACGCCGTTAGCTCCCTCAAATCTCCTTGAAAAGAGGGATTTCCGCTCCGATCCCTGGTCAAAGCTACCGTGAACACAGGTCTTGGTTGAGATGCCAAGCTTCTGCGTGATATTTTTGTTTTTTCCATCGGGGTAGGTCACTTGAACAACTCAGCATCTCAGCCACTCACGCAACAACAAACCTGGAGCCAGCGATTTGAGTCGGCTCTCCATCCGGCGATCGCCCAATTCAACGCCAGCATTGGGTTTGATATCGAGCTGATTGAATATGACCTCACCGGGTCACAAGCCCATGCCAAAATGCTGGCCAAGGTTGGGATCATCTCACCTGAAGAGGGGGAGCAACTGGTAAATGGGTTAGAGCAAATTCGACAGGAATATCGGCAGGGGTTCTTTAATCCCGGTGTCGATGCGGAGGATGTTCACTTTGCGGTGGAGCGTCGCCTGACCGAGTTGGTCGGCGATGTGGGCAAAAAGCTGCATACAGCGCGATCGCGCAATGACCAGGTAGGCACCGACACACGCCTGTACCTGCGGGATCAGATCACCCAACTGCGGCAACAATTGCGCGAGTTTCAAACGGTGTTGCTGACTCTGGCAGAACAGCACGTCGAAACCCTGATTCCCGGATACACTCACCTGCAACGCGCCCAACCGTTGAGTCTGGCGCATCACCTGCTGGCGTATGTCGAGATGGCACAACGTGACTGGGAGCGATTGGGCGATGTCTACAAGCGAGTTAACCTCTCACCTCTCGGATCGGGGGCACTGGCAGGCACCACCTTTCCCATCGATCGCCACTACACGGCCGAGTTGTTGGGGTTTGATGCGGTCTACGAAAATAGCCTGGATGGGGTGAGCGATCGCGACTTTGCCATTGAGTTTAGCTGTGCTGCCAGTCTGATCATGGTGCATCTCTCGCGATTGTCAGAAGAGGTGATCCTGTGGGCATCTGAGGAATTTGCCTTCGTCACCCTCAAAGACTCCTGCTCAACGGGGTCAAGCATCATGCCGCAGAAAAAGAATCCCGACGTGCCGGAGTTAGTCCGGGGCAAAACCGGGCGCGTGTTTGGACACCTCCAGGGATTGCTGGTGCTGATGAAAGGCTTGCCCCTGGCATACAACAAAGACTTACAGGAAGACAAAGAAGCTCTGTTTGACACGGTCAAAACGGTTAGAGCCTGTCTGGAGGCGATGACCATCTTGATGCAGGAGGGGCTAGAGTTTCGCCCGACTCGCCTCAACGCAGCGGTGGCAGAAGATTTCTCCAATGCAACCGATGTGGCGGACTATCTGGCAGCGAAGGGAGTGCCCTTCCGGGAGGCTTACAATCTCGTTGGCAAGGTGGTCAAAACCTCCCTCGCCGCAGGCAAGTTGCTCAAGGATTTGACCCTGGAGGAGTGGCAAACCATTCATCCCGCCTTTGAAACGGATATCTATGAGGCGATCGCCCCGCGTCAGGTGGTGTCAGCCCGCAACAGCTACGGAGGCACTGGCTTTGAGCAGGTCAAAGCGGCTTTGAGTCGGGCGCGATCGCGTCTAGCGTCCTCATAGATCTTCCACAAACCGCCATGCCCAAGCCCCAATCCTTGACGATTGATCTCAAGCAAACAGAATCCTTTCTCCAGATCTTTCCGCGATCGCCTGTGCAGGTGAGCAACCCGTCCACTTGGCAGGGCATCTTTTTGGCGCATCATCGCCAACCCGCCTGGGAAATGCCCGAAAACCATGTTTCTCAACACATCCTCAGTGTCAACATCGGCGCAGCGAGTAAGGTAGAACGGGTGATCGATGGACAGCTTCAGCGCGAGCGGTTCCTGCCGGGGAACACCGCCATTTATCCGTCAGAGGTCGATTACACCCTGCGGTGGGAGCGAGATGTCGAGTTTATCTTGTTGGGAATTGATCCGGTTCTGTTGCAACAAACAGCGATCGACGTGTTGAATCAAAACACCGTGGAACTGGTGCCCTTGTTGGATACCACCGACCCGCTGATTCACAGTATGGCGTTGACCCTCAAAGCCGAACTGGAAAACTCCCAGTTGGGCGGACGCATGTATGTCGAGGCGATCGCCCAAAGCCTCTCCATTCATCTCCTCCGCAACTATTCCGTTCACCCAAAAGCCATTCCAACCGCGCTCACAGCGGGGCTACCCAAACACAAACTCCATCAGGCAGTGGACTATATCCACGAGCACCTCCAGCACGAGCTAACCCTGGCGGACATCGCGGCAGTGGTGCAGATGAGTCCCTTTCATTTTGCGCGTCTGTTTAAGCAATCCACCGGACTCGCACCCCATCAGTTCGTGATTCGCTGTCGGGTCGAACGAGCCAAAGAATTGTTGCTCCGAGGACAGATGGCGATCGCCGACATTGCCATTGAGGTCGGTTTTGCCAACCAGAGCCATCTCAATCGCCACTTCAAACGGATTGTTGGCGTCACTCCCAAGATTGCTTTAGAAAATAGCAAGAACGTATCACGTACCGCAAAAGCGTGAAAGATATCTGATCCTTGAAACATTTACGTTGAGAGACGTAGGGTTTGTCATGCCAGACCCGTACAAGCATTAGTCACGGTTCCAATTCAAATTGGCATTATCGAGCGATCGCAATGGCTTCTCCCAATGCCGACCTGGCAATCTCTTTCTATCGAGCCGTCGAAAGTGGCTCTGTCGATTCTCTCACAACGATCTTGGCTCCAGACTGGGAAGAAATTCCCCTAGCCTATCCCGGTCAACCCCCCGGTGTGAATGGCTATGCACCCGTTGTCCAAACCTTTAAAGCTGCCTTTCCCGATGGGCGATTTCAGATCGAAGATGTGATCGAAGCAGGAACTAAAGTCGTCATCCGGACGACCGTTCACGGGACGCATCAAGGGGCTTTTTTGGGGGTCGAACCAACTCACAAACCCATTTCCTTTGCAACGATCGACATTCACGAAATTGCAGATAACAAAATTGTGCGATCGTGGCACATCGAAGACTTCTTTGGACTGCTACAGCAAATCAATCCTTCATCCCCTTAGATCTCATTCCTATGATTAAGTTTGTTTACTGCATTCGCAAACGTGCCGATCTAAGTGAAGAAGCGTTTCATACCTTCTGGCGTGATGTTCATGGTCCCTTTATCCGCAATCTGGCTAAAACGCTGCGAGCCACAAAATACATTCAAAGCCACACGCTCAACACGCCCATCAATGCCGAAATCGCCAAGTCTCGTGGTCTGGAGCCATCCCCCTACGACGGTGTGACTGAAATTTGGTGGGACAGCATGGAGGATTTTTTGGCTGCCGTCAGCACCCCCGAAGGACAGGAAGCCGCACAGAAATACATCACCGATCCCACCGTGGGGGAAACCAATTTTGTCGATTTCTCCCAATCTCGCGCTTTTTTAACCGAGGAGCATGTCGTCTTTGACTTCTCCTCGGAGCAACCTTAATGCCTCCACATCACACTTCATTCAGTCAGGAAAACTAATATGCAATTTTTGGTGCTGGGTCGAATAACCAAAGGGGTTTCGGTCGAACAAGTCATGCCCCATGTGAAAGCTGAGGCAGAGGCAGTCTGGCAAAACTATGCGGCTGATATCGTGCGATCGATTCACTACATTGCCGATATGAGCGGTGCCGTTATTTTATGTGAGGCTGACGACCTGGAAACAATGCAGGCAGCCGTTGCACAATTACCTATGGCAAAAGCGAACGTTTTACAGTTTGAAATTTTGCCTTTAAAGCCCTATACCGGGCTAGAGGCACTGTTTGCCAAGCCCTAATTTGCCAAAACCGAGTGGAGTGAGAGAAGAGTTATGACACTACGCGATCGCGTTCAGGAATTGTTGGAATTTCAAACAACCAATCCCACTGTTGAAGAGGTCTACGAACGGTTTTATGACGAGAATGTCGTGGTGCAAGAAAACCTGAATCCGCCGCGAATTGGGCGAGTTATCAGCATCGATCGCCAAAAGCGCATGAATGCCAACGTTAAGGAAATACACGAAGTCAAAATTGGGGCGGTGTTAGTCGATGACACGGGAGCAACGGAACCGTTAAGCGGTCGCTCTGTGATCGAGCTACATCTTGATCTCACAACGATGGATGGATATCGAATTCGGATTGAGGAATTGGGATTACAGACCTGGAGCAACGGACGGATTATTCAAGAGCGATATTTTTACGATCCCGTCAACATCCAGGGCAATGCCAAACTCATCAACGAGGTGCATTAGCAGAGACGTGCATTAGACACCCATTAAGGGTTAGTCAGTTCATCCAACCACACATTTACCTGCAACCGTAGACGGGCTGCCAGACCTGTGGTGGCTTGTTTGGGCTGGGCAAGAGCCTCGATCGCCCGATTGTAGTCTGCGATCGCGCAATTCCAGTCGCCCCACAAATGATAGGTGCGTCCACGCTCAGCATAAATGTGACCCTCCAGTTGGTGTCCCATGCAGAGTGCCAGGTCAAAACATTCGACCGCTTGCTCATACATCTTCAGGTCACGGAACGTGATGCCTTGATTGATCCAGGCGCGGATGTTGCCGGGGTTGAGGTCAAGGGCAGTGTCGTAGTCCAGGATGGCTTCGAGCAAATCACCCTGGGAGGCGTGATAGTTGGCGCGGTTGTTGTACACACTGTCTAATCGGGGGTTGAGTTCGATCGCCCGATTGTAATCTGCGAGTGCGGCTTCCCACTGACCCCCCTGGAAGTAAACCAAGCCACGGTTGTTGTAGTCGGTGGCACTGTCGGGGTTGCGCTCAATCAATTCGGTAAACAGGGCGATCGCTTCCAAGTAGTTCCCTTGCTGCACTTCGGCAAGTGCCCGTTGCCGCAGCAAAATGTCGCGATCGCCTTGGCTCAGATTAGAGATAGAAGACTTGCCACCAGTGACACCTTCGCGCGATTGCTTCCGTCGGGGTGTGACACGAGAACGAGATATCAGACGAGCATGAGTCGCAGATGTTTTAACTGCGGTTCCAGTCGAACTAGCTTGGTGTTCCTTGTTACGGCTTGCAGGCGATCGCAGATTCATAGCATCCTCAAAAGTGATATAGCCTGATCAGGTCAACGTCGAATGGAGTTACTGTTCAGCATCTTCTTCAGTGTCTTCCAGTTTTGATGAAGACGTGTGCATTCCTGTGTCACTTGATAATGTGTCTGTTTAAGTGAAATTGTTAGGTTGAAACTACGGATTTTAAAATCACAAGTAGAAAAACCTCCTAACGCTTAAAACCCAGACTCAGACATAAATGCACACCCTTTTTTGCCTCTCCTGGGTTACAGTGAGGCTCCGTGTAATCTCTGAAGATTGCCAAAACTTTGTGAACCCCTACACACTACTCAAAAGACTGGGATCAGTCAGGACGGGATTTATGAAGGGTTTGTAATTTTTGATGTAGGGAGAATGTAGACGGTCTTAAGTTAATCTTTGAAACCGTTTCAGCATTGAGATTGACCAAACCCGTTAAGATTGGCTATGCATTGCTGGAACTACTGTATTTATCGCACGGCTTAAAACTGTTTATGACAACGGCAACTTCATATCCCAATGCCCCGGATGTTTCAACCGATGATTATCTCGTTGTGGGCTTAGCCATTTGTTTTATTAAAGATGAAGACGGAGTGCATGAGGTTCAAGTTGCAGAGCCGATTCCATCAGCGGCACTAGAGGCGATCGCGAAGGGCATTCCAACTTCCTATCGGGCTGCCTGTGGCACAACTCTGGGGGCGGTATTGGCAGGCGAAGATGCCAAACTACCGACGGACTTCCCGGCAGCAACACAATTTTGTGATGACTTTGCCTTTCGGGCGATCGCGGCTGCCCGCACTTACAAAGCCCGGTCTGCTGCTCAAGATCACATTCCCCTGGGTTCTCTGCGGGATGATTTTAATTTCTCAACCGAGCGTAAACGAGTGTTAAACTCTGAACGGCTTGTCCGCACGGAGGACAATGTCAAACAACATGAGTACACTCATAAAGTTTTGTAAAGAAAACCCTCTGATCAAATTGGCTGAAGCTCCATGGTGGTGCTCGGAGTCGAGCATCAACTGTGCAGTGGTATTTAGAGGAACTTGCTATTCCCTTTGAACTTTCTTGAGTATGGGGCGATCGCCGAGTATCTACAACGGATTACTCAGCGAGCCGCATTCCAAACAACGATTGGAAACCGTTGAAGCAAGGAGTGAACAGCAAAAAAAGGGGCACTGGTATCAGTGCCCTTTGTTCATTTTTGTAACAACTTGAGGACATTTTAGAGTTATCTAAAACCAACTGCGGCTTGCCAAACAAACGCAAGCAGGAAGAAGAACAACGGAATCAGGGGCAGAACATCTACCAGGGGGTCAAAAATGGAATAGGCTTCCGGTAACTTTGCTAAGAGCAATGCTGCTTCCATGAATGGGTAAACCTCACCAACAAGCGTTTCATAATTGGTGCATATCTTAACATAATCAGAGCCTACAATTTTTTTTATTTCTAGAGGATGAGTCCAATTTTAGGGGCTTTCTAGCTTCAGATCGATTCAGATGAAGTTTGAAACCGATAAGTTGGTAGCGTGATTGATTTGCGCGGTTGACTGACCTCTAAAACAGGTCTAGCTCATTGAAATGCCGCTTGCAAAAACCTGTCAAATGAATCGACTTTAAGAGGATGTTTATCATGCAAAACGCTTTTCTTTCCAAAGTTTTGGGTGCTAGTGCTTTGACCCTGAGCTTGACTCTGTTTGCTAATTTGCCCGCTTCTGCAACCGCTGCTCCTCCGACTGATACGGCTCCTCCTGTGGATGCGACTGCTCCCATCGATGCTCCTGAAACAACCGACAGTGTTGAAACTGAAGTTGAAACTGAAGACGATGGATTTGATTGGGGTTGGTTAGGTCTGCTGGGCTTGATTGGCTTGGCTGGTTTGACCCGCAAGAATGACGATCGCGTTGCTCGTTACCGTGAGCCTGATGAAGTTGGTACTGGCAGCGGTCCTCGCTACTAAGGAATGGAAATTGAATAAGTTCGACATTCGGTAGGGGCGGGTTTTGCCGTTAAATTCTATTGCAGAGTGCATGTGAGTCTGCTAAACCCACCCGTACCGTTTGCGGATTTATTAAATCCATGATTTTAAGCTCTATTAACCGGAGTTCTTTGAGCACCTGTGTTGTCGGTGCAACGGTTCAAAATGAGAACTCCGGTTTCTCTTGGAGAGCCTTGTAATTAAGTTTTGATCTCGCCAGTTCTGATTTCGGTCAGGGCTGGCGTAATTTTTATAATGACATTTCCCATTTTTTGATCGTTCTTTGCCCCCAGTAACGTCATGGCTTCTATCTCTATCATCATTCCCGTCTACAACCGAGAGTCTTATCTAGCAACAACGATCGCCAGTGTGCTACGCCAAAGCCGGCGTGATTTTGAGGTGTTGATCTGGGATGATGGCTCGACGGATCGCTCCCTGGATATTGCCAGATACTATGCCAAACGCGATCGCCGAGTGCGTGTGATCTCTGCGCCTAATCAAGGGTTGGCTGCCGTTTGCCAGCAAGCGATCGCCCAGACGCAGAGTGACTATTTTGGCATTGTGGACAGTGATGACGGGTTAGCTCCCACCGCGTTAGAGGAGACATGCGCAGTTCTAGATGACCATCCCAAAGCGGGTATGGTCTACACCAACTATGTCGAAATTGACTCAGCGGGCAATCTCAAGGGCTATGGTCACCGCTGTCGCACGCCCTATTCCAAAGAGCAGTTGTTGCTGACTTTCATGACGTTCCATTTTCGGTTGATCCGGCGATCGACCTTTGAGGCAATTGGTGGAGTTAATTTGGCGGCGGGGCAAATCTACGACTATGACCTGTGTTTGCGCTTATCAGAAGCGGCGGAGATTCGGCACGTAGCCAAGCCGCTCTACTACTACCGTGTTCACAACCATCGTCTGAGTCACGAACGCCATCTAGAGCAGATTTTTCTGTCGCGACAGGTGATTTTGCAGGCAATGGAACGACGGGGATTGAGCGATCGCTTTGAGCTTGATTTTCAGCTTGCTTTGGTTGGGGATGACTTTCAGGGACGGTTTGCGTTATGCCCCAAAGTGCCTTCTACTAGCGTCACTCCCAAAAGTTCCTCAACCCTGGGGGATTTCGGGGGCAGAAAACAACCAAATGTTTCCCAGCGTTGGTTAGCCTCCCATCCTCAATTGCTTCGGCGCACGGGGGCGTTACTCGCGGCTCTGCCGTTAGCGGGGGCGATCGGTGCAGGTCGGGCAGTGGCGCAGTCGATTGTTCCGGCAAATGACAGGACACAAACGACCGTCACTCGGCAGGGTGATCTCTACAACATCACAGGTGGGCAGTTATCCGGTGATGGGGCAAATCTGTTTCACAGCCTGGAGCAGTTTGGGCTGAGTGCTCAAGAGATTGCCAATTTTCAATCTAATCCTGCGATTCAAAACATCCTGACGCGAGTGGTGGGGGGCGATCCGTCTATCATCAATGGGTTGTTACAGGTGACGGGAGGCAACTCAAATCTGTATCTGCTCAACCCGGCGGGCATTTTGTTTGGGGCAAACGCCCGGTTAGATGTGCCTGCGGCATTCACCGCCACGACGGCTACAGGCATCGGCTTTGATAACGGTTGGTTTAGTGCTGTAGGCACCAACGATTATGCAGCGTTGGTGGGCAACCCCAGCCAGTTTGCCTTTACAGGTCAACCGGGAGCCATTGTGAATGCGGGCTCTCTCAATGTGCCTGCGGGGGAATCGATTAGCCTGTTGGGGGGAACCGTCATTAATACGGGGACGATTTCTGCTCCTGGTGGTCAAATTACGATCGCCGCTGTTCCCGGAGAGAATCTGGTTCGCATTAGTCAGGCTGGTAGCCTCTTGAGTCTGGATATACAACCCGCCCAAGGCAACTTACCCAATGCCTCACCGATCACTCCCGTGTCGTTGCCGGAGTTGCTGACAGGCGGTGCGATCGAAGGGGCGACGGGGTTAACCGTCGGGGCAGATGGGACGGTGCGCCTGACCAGTTCTGGTGCCCAAATTCCAGCACAGGCAGGAACCGCCATTGCCTCTGGAGTGCTGGATGCCTCCAACACAAACCCCCAAGCAACTAACTCTCAAACGGTGCGAGTTGTGGGCGATCGCGTCGGATTACTCGAAGCCAACATCAACGTCACGGGCACCAGTGGCGGGGGAACGGTGTTGATCGGTGGCGACTATCAGGGACAGGGCACGATTCCAAACAGCGATCGCACCGTGGTCAGCCGCAACTCTACGATCAACGCCGACGCTTTGGAAACGGGCAATGGCGGCAGGGTCATCGTGTGGGCAGACGATAGCACCTCGTTTTTAGGCACGATTACGGCGCGAGGTGGTAGCCAGTCGGGCAATGGCGGATTCGTTGAGGTGTCGGGAAGACAAAATTTGCTCTTTGATGGCAACGTTGATCTAACGGCAATCAACGACACAACGGGATCACTCCTGCTCGACCCGTTCAATATTACGATTGTGGCGGCGGGAGGCACCAATGATGCAGAACTCAATGACGGGGCTGATGGCATCATCAACGAGGGCGACGGTCCTGGGCTGAACTACACCATCAGTGCGACAGCTCTTACAACTATTTTGGGCAACATTACCCTGGAAGCCACCAATGACATCATTATTTCCCCTGGCTTATCTTTAAATCTGCTCGCTCCGACGGCTAACGCCAGCACTGTTACCTTTAGAGCTGATGCCAATAATGATGGGGTTGGAGAATTTCGCATGGATATTGCCAGTAGCATCATTGCTCCTAACCGCAATCTCTTCATCTCAGGGACTGACATCATCGCTGGCAACCTCATCACAGAAAACGCAATTAATCCCTTCATCTCACCCGGCATTCCTGTCAGGGACGTGACTCTCACAGCCCGCAATAACGTCACTGTAGGCAATATTGACACTCGATTTACAGGTACGTTTGGCACTGCCTATGACGGTGGAGCGGTTACGATTACCAGCACCCAAGGCAATATCACAACCAACACGATTGACACTCGCAGCACTGGAGGGGATGGCGGAGCAGTCAGTTTATCAGGCACAAGGAATATAACCACTGACTCTATTGATACCCGTAGCACAACCCTGGCAAATAGTGGCGGTAACGTCGCTCTGATTGGAGATTTGGTATTTGTCGATAGTACGATTCCTTCGTTACCGACGACTAGCATTGCTACGACTGGCAATGCTGGCACTGGGACTGTAGCAATTCAACATGCTGGGGGTTCAACCAACGCACCTTTTAGAATCGGTGGAGCCTTTACGAACGGCACAGCGGGGGCAATTAATACTGCCACAGGGTTGAGCTTTCCGATGTTAGCCGCAGGGGGTGTGGCTCCGGGAACTCCCGCCGGGATCACCATTACCTCCGTGAATTCGGCTCCGGTGTTGCCAGCATCAGCACCCCTATTGACTACACCGCAAGACCAGGCGTTGACATTTTCGTATCCCACGCTGGGTCTGACTGCGACCGATGCGAATGGGGACGTGATTGAATACCGCCTTGTCAGCATCGAACCGGGAGCCACCCTCAGCCAGAATGGCACTCCGCTAACGGTGGGGGCGGTTTTCTCTGGCCTTGGCAGTCTGACCTATACTCCGCCTGCTGGCTCGACTGGCACTCGTACCGCTTTTTCTGTAAGAGCGACCGATCAACTCGATGGCGATGGGGAGCTATCCAGTTCGGGAGCGACTCCTGTGCAGGTTAATGTCACTGCGACGCCGACGCCGATTCCCACACCGACGCCGACGCCGATTCCCACACCAACGCCGATTCCCACCCCGACCCCAACCCCGACGCCGATTCCCACACCGACCCCGACCCCCGGGGCCCGGGTTAATGATCCTCGGCTTGACATTCCGGGGCCAACACTTCTCACGGTTGAGCAAGATGTGCCGTCTGTGGAAATTGACACCACTATCAATACGATAGAGCGGAATTACACCCGACAGTTTGAATCCTATCTGGGATTTGACCAAACCCCGATCGCCACGTTAGATCAGGCACAGGCGATCGCCCGTGAGATCGAAGAGGCGACCGGCGTGAAACCCGCCTTTGTCTATGTCAACTTTGTCCCGGCATCCGTGAGCGCAATGGACATTTCGATTCAAGCTGCTCCTACTGATCAGTTAGAAGTGGTGGTTGTCACTAAAGAAACGGTGATTCGGCGACGCATTGCTGACGCGACTCGCGCCCAAGTGATTGCAACGGCGCAACAGTTTCGGGGAGAAGTGACCAATCCCCGCAGAGTTGATACCACGAGCTATTTACCCACCGCTCAGCAACTCCATCGCTGGTTTATCGAACCGATCACCGCTGATTTGCAAGCTCAGGAGATCAACAACCTTGTATTTTTGCCAGATGCAGGGTTGCGATCGCTCCCCTATGCTGCTCTACACGATGGGCAACAGTTTTTGGTCGAGCAATACAGTATCGGATTAATGCCCAGTCTCAGTCTGACCGATACACGCTATGTTGATATCCGCAACTCCACCGTGTTAGCAATGGGAATCTCAGAGAGTACTCAGGGGCAAGTTCCACTGCCGGGAGTGCCCGTTGAGTTAACCACGATCGCGCTGGATCTGTGGCGTGGCAGTGTTTATCTTAACGATCGCGTAACGCTGGATACCCTCAAGCGCAGTCGTGAGGAAACGCCTTACGGCATTATTCACATGGCAACTCACGCAGATATTGTCGCAGGGTCGAATGACCAATCTTACATTCAGTTGTGGAACGACAAACTGCGCATGGATCAGTTGCGGGAACTGGGCTGGAACGACCCGCCAGTCAACCTGCTGGTGCTGAGTGCCTGTCGCACCGCACTCGGCAATGAAGAGGCAGAGTTGGGGTTTGCCGGATTGGCAGTTCAGGCGGGTGTGAAATCCGTTCTGGCAAGTCTCTGGTATGTCAGTGATGCGGGGACGGCTGCCCTGATGACTGGGTTTTATCAGTCCCTCAATACGGCTTCCACCAAAGCAGAGGCACTGCGTCAGGCGCAAGTCGCAATGGCAAGCGGGCAAGTTTTCATTCGAGAGGGCACGATTCAAGGTTTAAACAAACCAATCACAATTCCCGGTATTAGTCGCGACACGGGCGATCGCTCCCTGTCCCATCCCTACTACTGGGCTGCTTTCACCCTGGTTGGTAATCCCTGGTAATCGAACCCTGATATTTCCATAACCTGAATATAACCAAGTCGCCTTACCATAACAGAATTCAGCCAGGTGTATCTTTAATTCATCTTTGTTTTACGGGGCGTCGTTATCTCGATTTGAGTTGTGGCGATCGCCATCTAAGTTAGGACAGAGGGGGAGGTAGCGGCAATGTCCTCAACAAGAGGATCTTTGGCTGCATCTGCCCTCATCCGAGTAAAGACTCCAAGAATACGACGCAATTCTGTAAGGGTTCGGCACGCTGTACAGGTGTGACAACTACTACCAATCACACCTCATCACGCCTCAACTGAGCATCACCGAACGTTCTGCGGCATCTCCCCTTGCCAGGAACTTATTTAATTTCTATTCCTAAAAGACAATGGATAGCCCACTTCAGCCCTCCCTCTCATCGACGCTCGGTGAACTTCCCCTGTGTGGTTGTTGGGTCAAATCAACAGACCCCGGAGAGCATGTCGAACAGCTATTTGAACAACAACCCGATCTCCCTGGAGTCATCGTGTTAGAAGATTCGAGGATTGTCGGAGTGATCTCGCGTCGGCGTTTCTTTCGATCGCTCAGTAAAGGATTCGGTCAAGAGATCTTTTTGAGACGACCGATCAAAATCTTTATTGAGCAAATGCAGAAAGTATCTTTTTTGCGGCTTTCATCTAGAGATAGCGTGCAACGAGCGATGCAAATGGCGTTGAGTCGTCCCGCCGATGACAAACATGAACCTATTGTCGTGATCATGGATGAGTCTATGCCATCTGGAGAGCCCAATTGCTTTCTACTGGCGTTTGACGTTCTGCTACTCGCCCAAACTGAAATTTTGGCAGTTGTCAATTGTGAAATTCAAGAACAAGCTCTTAAACTCGAAGAAGAACGGCAAAAGGTGAATCAATACGCTCACCTCTTAGAGCAACAGCAAGCCGTCATTCGGGAACGTAATCAACAATTAGAGAAGAATCAAGCTGAATTGTTAGAGCGATCGGAGGAGATTGCCAATCTCAATCAGCGATTCTTTCAAATTGGGCAACTTCTCTCAGTGGAAGGGGCAAAAGCCTTTCGAGCCACTTTTAAGAGTGCAAATGCGATTTGTTTAAATACAGGTGTGATCGTCACCAATGGTCAACTCCTAAATCAAGAGCTTGACACTGTTCGCGGCATCTCCAACATGATTGAGAAAGTCAGCCAACAGGTGCGCCATCTTGCCATTCAAGCAGCGATCGTGGCAAATCATGACGGTGCCAGAATGTCGGGGTTTAGCTATATCACTGAAGAGATTCGCAAATTAGGAACTCAGACCTTTGAAGCTGGACGACAAATGGATTTAATCGCCAGTCGCTTAGAATCTCGCATTGAAGAATTGACTAACTCCGCCCAGACCTGTACTACTGTGGCGCGATCGCTGGTAGGCGAAATTGAGAGTGCGCGGGCAGCCCTGGCAGAGTTAGAACAACTGGTCGAAATTGAATCAGCGAAGGACGTTGCAACTGGGGTATCAGGTGAGGCACAAGCTTTTGTGCAACGCATCGAAGTTCTTGAAGATACGTTGTCTGAGTTAAAAGAATTAATGAAAAACAAAGACTCGAAGTATCTTGTACAGAAGATTAAAAGTGTCTTGGATACCAATAAAACGAAACCCATAATGGGAAGTTAACTCAATAGCAATTCTCAATATAGCTATCCTATTTGATTCATGAAGAAGTTTGAGATATGGTCAATCGTCATTGGTCAATGGTCATTGGTCAATCGTTCGACGCGGACTCCGGAAAATGCAGGATTTGACGAACCGACGCAGGTCGGTTTTGCTCTGATAGCGGCAGTTTTAACCGCCGAAATCCTTGTCCCGAATTCACGTTAGTTAAACCCCGGTAACTGCGCTAGTGGGCAGTCCCTCGTAGGAAGGAGTTGCCGAGTCGTTGGGGAATGGTAGATAGATTGTATTACCCAATCCTCCAATTGACCCCGTTGAGTAGGTTTGAGGGTCAGAACTGGGTTCTATCTCACTCAAATGACGAACGCTAATGGTGATTGAACGGGACGCCGTAACAGAAGTGGATAAGCTATCGATCACGATCGCCTGATCGACATCAATCCAATCGGTGTCATGCCACATCGTTTCATGTTGAACCCCACCCAGTAAGCCATCCGGTTCTGGTAGGGATACAGCGTACAACATATCCACGTAACCCATGTCTGTTGCAGCAATTTGCATAACAGTGATGCTGGGATCAACAGCCATGCCATAGGGACGACCTGGCATTCTTCCGGTAGGGTAATCGGTTTCGGCTCCTGCATCCTGATCCGACTCTGGCGGTCCCTCAGGAGATGGAGGATTACCCGGCATCCAACTGCCGTTATTGTTGAGCACCCATTCACCGCCATAGATTTCTCTTGGGTTGGGTTGACTGTTGCCGGGGGGTTGGCTCGGAGGTGCTCCTCTGCCACCGCCATTAATGCCAGGAACTGAATTATCCGTAGGAGAAACCAGACCCGTTGGTGAATTCACAGTGACACTGTGATTGCCATCCGGACTGATATCAACGCGAATTTCAAGATCGCGTTGCACAGACGACAGCGGTAGAGATGAATACTGATTTACCGATCGCACAGACACTACGGTGTTGGCATTGGCTGTCTCAGCCGTTTCATTGCGATCGCTCCTCAATGAGGAGTGAGCATTCAACCGAGCCGTTAACCCACTATCAGCGGTGTATTGAACAGTCGCAATCAGTTGACCATCTGTTGCGCTGATGCCTGATGGAGCATAGGAAACAGCCTGAGATGGGTTCGCCGTGTTTGGATTGACAACGGATGGATGCGCGATAACCGCCAACCCTGCCTCTGTCATGACAATTTGGGCGATCGCCTGGTGATTGTTACCCTGATAAAGGGTAGCCGCCGTTACATTGCCTGTTTGAGCTTCCCCTTGAGGAATTTGAAGGCGGATAATGACAGCGTTGCCCTGGCTATCCAACTGCACATCCAAAGCAACATCGTCTTCTACGGTGATACCCAGCCCAGGCAGGTCTGAAAACAGTAACAGTGCAGAGGGCGATCGCGTCGAGTTTGCCAGGGCGTGTTCGACAACATTAATCGTTTCTGGAGAAGAGTGGGGGGCTAAACCCGCTTTGACCGACGCTTCAGGCTCTTCGTTGACCTTTTTAGCAATGACCGTTAGAACTCCATTCAAATGAGCTCGATGTATCCAAAGTTCCAACAAAATTGGCAACATGAGTAACACGGCTGTGCCAAGTTTGTTGGTGGCTTTATGGTCGTCCGGCAGATTAGGAACGTTAGTCAGCGGTATAACTGGCTCTGACGTTTGTTTTAACAGAGAATCGAGTTCATATCGTTGAAGAAACTCTGTAACTGATAACGTTGGAACATCCCACCCGTAAAACGATTGCGGATTTTCGGTGATGATAGCGTCAAAATAGCAGTGATATGAGGTAACTCCGCCATTCGAGGAATCACCTGCCCAAATTTTTAAGATGCGCTCAAACGCCATCAACAACCGCTCACTGGCTTCCAGTCCGATTTCGTGAGCCAATTGGCGATGCAATCTCGCCAGATCAAACTTTGTGATGTAGCCCTGAAGTGTAGATGATTGTAACGTCTGCCAGAGAGCCACAAAATGATGATGAAAATCACCATCATCCGTTAACCCTTGCAGGATTAGATCAGCATCTAAGAGAACGGTTTTCACACTTCAAGACCTCACTTTGCCTGAGATTGAGTGTTAGAGTCGATCGCCCTCCGGTGTAGCAATTGACCCGCTCGATACATTTGACGCAACTCTTCAAAGGAAGGCTCTTTTACAGGCTCACTGCTGGGATATTCGATTAGATCGTGTAAATCACAATTCAACGCATCACACAACTTAATGAAGCGTTCAATCCAATCTAGCCCACTGCGACCCCGTTCCCAGTTGGCAATGGTTGTTTCAGTGACACCCACAATATGAGCTAGCTCTCGCTGGGTTAGCCCTGCCTGTTCACGCAGAAGTGCAAGTTTGGGAATTGGGGTTGGCTGCTGCATGCGTGGAGGGAAGTGAGAAAACAGAAGTAGAGACTCAGCTATTGTAGTAGCCTCAAAAGTTTTAGGCAAGGGACTAAGGGTACAGCGATATAACGCTTTTGTTACAAAGCTTTAAACCTGGCAAGAAATCAGGCATTACCCTTGCCACTCTAAAAAAGTTGCCCTAAAATTCTTTAGGGTAGTACCTCCCTCACGGAGTAGTCTCTCAACGGGTCTACTTGCTATGTATCTAAACCACTCTCACGTCAGCCATCTGTCTTCAAATCGTTGTGTATTACCGCCAAATTCTATTCGGCGTGGTGTGCCTCAACCTGAGATGAGGTTAGGTCAGATCTTAATTCGTAAAGGATTAATTGATGCTGAACGACTTGAGACCGTCCTCGAATTGCAACGCCACTACTGCTTATCTCAACTTCTGGGTGAACTACTGCTTGAACAGCATTTAATCTCTAAAACTGACTTAGATACAGCATTGCGAGAACAATATTGGCGGCACAGCGGCTTCTGGGTCATTGACTAAATTTCATATCTACACCCTGCTTTCTATGCACTATTCCACAACAGTTCCTGAGCTATCCAAAAGCACTTCTACTTTGAAAATCGTCATTGTTGATCCTGATTTGCGATCGCAATTTGAGTTAAAGCAACGGCTATCAACTCATCCTCACTTAAATATTGTTGGCAGTGTAACCAACGGTCAGGCAAGCTTTAGTGCAGCTAAAACTCTGAAGCCTGATCTGATTATTCTCAATATGTATCTGCCGGATCTCAACAGTATTGTCGTTCTAAAAACCCTTAAGACCCTGCTGCCACGGGTGCGCGTGTTGATGTTAAGTGGCGATCGCAATGAACGGCGAGTTGCAGATGCTTTGCTTCATGGGGCAGATGCATATTGCCTGAAGGGTATCAGCCCTACTCAGTTGTTAGTAGCAATTACCTGTGTCCAGGATGGAGCCGTCTATCTCGATCCTCAAATTGCTCGATGCGTGGTGAACCAACTCGAAAAACCAACCTCTGACCAACCTATTGCCGTCCTCACAAAACGAGAGTTAGAAATATTGCAATTGCTCGTTAAAGGGCAGACAAACGCTGAAATCGGTAAAGCTCTTTACCTCAGCCCTTACACCATTAAATGTCACGTCCGAAATATCATGAACAAATTAGCTGTTGATGATCGGGTGCAAATTGCGGTCAGAGCATTGCGATCGGGATTGGTTAAACCCCATGCCGTATCAGGGATCTAACCCTTAGGCATCACAAATTGGAACAGCCATTACAAAGCAGAGTTAGGGGCGTTTTGCAAAACGCCCTTACGCCGATATTCATGCAAGCTCCAACTTAAAGGATGGTATATAGCAGTACTCACTAAGGTTAGAACGGGGTGCAGGGGTGGAACCCCTGGCTGGGGGCGCAGCCCCCACACCCCCTGATGTCCTAATGCATATGCGTGGGCTATATCATCCTTTAATCACAAATCTAAAATCCAAAATGGATACAACGGGGTACAGTGGGTATCAATCGTGTTGAGCGATCGCCCACTTGTCCCAGATGCCCATGACCGAAATTAACCATCCTGCAACTGTCGCTGAAGTTGCTGAACTCTATTCCAAGTACGAAACCGCACTCTGCACCAACGATCTAGATACGATGGATGCCCTCTTTTGGGATTCACCAGAGGTTGTGCGATTGGGAGCCACGGAAAACCTCTATGGCATTGAGGAAATCAGAGCCTTTCGCAAAGCCAGAGGACCAGCAACGCTGACCATCGAGCGAGAAATTTCTAACTTCAAAGTAGTAACGTTTGACACTGATACAGCCGTTGTCACCCTCGAATTTTATGGTGGGGTGGTTGGTAAACCTCCCCGACGAGGACGGCAGAGCCAGGTCTGGCGCAGATTTCCACAGGGATGGCAGATTGTCTCGGCTCACGTCTCCTGGTTACCTGAGGCATAAGTTAAGGGAAAACCTAACATCATTCAGGGAACGCTAACGTTGTTGGACGAGCGTTCCATCAATTGTGACCACATCATAGTGGTATTGTGATGGAGCCACTCGCCAAAACCGCTGTAGTTGCTGCGGATTAAAGCCCACAGGGGCATTAATCTCAAAACGTCCAGTCTCAGGCACCCAGGCAATCCACCAACCACTATCCGCATGGTTGTACCCAATCGCATTCCAGAATCGATACCGTACGAACTGTTCTTGTTCGACTGAGATGGGAAACCGCACAATTCGCCAATCTGAATAACCTGCATTCCGCAATTCAGCTCCTGCCTGCGAGTAACCAGAATTGTAGTAATAGCTGTACCTTGCTCTTTCTGTTAACGCCGTATTATCGTGACAGGCAGAAGCTCTATCAACAAAACGCCCATCACTGGTATAGATCTCGTAAGGACCAGGCATGAGAAATGGCTCAAAGGACTGCCTTTCTTCTGGAGTTAATGAATAGCTAAAAACGGAGTTAATTACTTCTCGTTTTTGTGAACCCGTTAAGCGATCGAATTCGGGAGTCAGTGTAATACGATTACCCATTAGCGTTCCATAGGGACGTGCATTTCCCCAGGGATAGGTGGTTTGCTGTTGTAATTCCTGCCAGTGACGTTCCATAAATGGCTGAACTTGCTCTAGTGATGCCAGTTGGTCAGAGCAGTTTGCAAGAGCGGGTGCTGGCTTGAATGCCGCCGCAGATGTTAATGCAACGCTTAAAGCTAAGACAGACGCATAGGATCGGAAGTTTAGTTTGAGCATGGTTGGTAAGCCCGTTATAGGTATGTTTCATCTCTGGGCACTCTTACGGGTAGGTTTGAGGGTTTATGCAGGGGGACGCTGATATAGAAGATAGAAGATAGAAGATAGAAGACAGAAGACAGAAGACAGAAGATAGAAGACAGAATCGGGTTTCAGATTGTTGGGATGAGAACTGGGATGGACAACTGACTGCCATCACATAAGGAATTTATAGATAGCACCAAAGCACCCCTACCCAGATATAAAGTAGTCCCACAAGCGGCACCAGCGGCAGATCATATTGAAACGAAACTAGGGATTACCAGTCCGTTTGATGCACGCAAGGGTTAGCGGGCGATCGCACTGAAGCGGTTGAAGTAAGCGGTTGAGGAGTTTTTGGGTTGATGCAGGAAATCTATCTGTGGGCGATCGTACTGCTACAGACTACCTTTGCACCATCCCCAATCGCAGGTCTTCGGTAGTTGGACATGTAATTGCTCAATTAGGCATTAATGTAAGGATGCCCAATAGAATGGTACGTTTGCTTATCAACAACGCACCCTACAAGAGCGGCGATCGCACTACTCACCCGTCCGTAACATGAGTGCGAAAGCAGGCTAACGGCGAGCGTCACCAGCGGCAGATAGCATTGAGGCAAAGCCAGAAGTTGCTAATCCGTCCGGTGCACGCAAGGGTTAGCTGGCTTTTCACAGAGGATTCATAAAGCTGTCCTCGTCTTAGCGTAGCCTTGAGATAAATGCGTCCATAATATAGGCAAACAGGCTTTGCAGATAGCTTCGATATGGCGATCGTCAGTACCACAACAGCCACCCAGCACGTTGAGATGCTTCAAGATTAATTGTAAGTCATGCAACTGTTTACCCAGTTCTACGGGATTGCCTTCATCCAGGGTTTCTGACTCATTCAGTTCGGCATGACTTTTGCTAGAGGCATTGGCGCGAATACCTCGAATGCGATCGAGCCAGGGTTCTCCACCAGAAAGCGTTGCTGCAAAATGGGTGGGATGAGCGCAGTTAATCATGTAGTAAGCTGGTGCTTGGTCAGTAGCTGCATCTACCTGTAAAATAGCTTCTTTTAAGCTTTGACCAGTCGGTAGATGACCATCAGTTTCCAGGGTAAAGGAGATGACCACAGGCATTTCGGTGGCTTGGGTGGCACGAACAATCCCGATCGCCTCTTGTACATAGTTAATCGTCATGGCGGTCACGAGATCAGCCCCCGCCTCACGAAAGACCTCGATCTGGGGTCGGTGATAATCAGCAGCTTCATGGGTGGTCATCGCTTGAGCCGGAGTGTAACCATCGCCTCGGGGGCCAAGACAGCCACTGATGACAATGGGGGAGCGTGGGGTTTCGTATTCCTGGCGGATCTGATGAAGGAGGGCGATCGCCTGACGATTCAGGTTGGTTAAGGATTCTGCGTCGTAGCCCAGTTTCGTACCCCAATCAGGATTCGCTCGCCAGGTGGCGCTTTCTAGAATGATGCCAACTTGATAGGTTTGTGCCAGGGTGGCATAGGTACGGAAATAGTTGTGCAATGTTTGGTAACCAGTCGAGTTTTTGAGCAGGTCAAAGGCTGCGAATTCTGGGATGTCAATATCGTGGTGAAAAACAAGTGTAGTTTCCAGTCCACCATCGGTGATAAATAAATCACTGGATAGTTGAGGTAGGTTGTGTCTGTATTGAGCCATGATATTCTCCTATCGCTGTTTTAATTTCTTAACTCTGCCGAAGACGAGCCATAGTGTTTGGTGGCAACGACTACACCACTTGCCCAATGCATTTTGGTTACACTCAATTCACGACGTTGCGCCAACTCTCCGATCAGTGCAGCCACTTTTAATTCATGTCCTTCTAACCAGTTAGGCTGAGGCAACATATCATCAATCACATAGAACCCACCGGGCTTGAGCAGTTGCATGGTTTGTTCAAAGTGCGTGTATTTTCCTGCCCATGTATCGGCAAAGATCAGATCAAATTGCTTGCCGTCCTGGTTCAATTGGTTAATGCAATCGCCTGCGTCGCTGACCTTGAATGTGACCCGACTATCGCCTTTCAGATGGGCTTTTGCGATCGCCACAACTGCCTGATCATTGTCTATGGTTAGGAGTGATGACTGCAAATCCATCCCACTTAAAATCCATGCAGTAGATACTCCCGTTCCCGTTCCCAGTTCCAAAAACTGACCGGATGGCTTACTTGTCGCTAACGTTCTTAGCAGAGATCCTACCAGAGGCTCTGAAACCATTGAAAATTTGATCTCGTTTGTGATTGCTAGAAGGTTTTGAATTCCATCGGGAACCTTAAGATACTTTAGCTCGATCATCATCTACCACTCCGTTGAAGATTGAAACAATTGAATCAGACATAAAAAATAACTGAGCGATGCGATCGCAATGCTGACAAAGATTCGTCAGATTTCTTGCAACATCGACAATTGCACTCTCGAAAGGAGGCTGAATCAAGTTGCCGATATGGGCATAGACTGTGGCATCAAGCGTGGTGGGTTGATTGGTCATGAAGTAAGGGCGATCGCCAAGAAAGGTTGAAAGCGCTTGCAAATCCGCAATAATCAACTGACAAATTTCCCTATCTTGATGTCGTCCCAAACCCTGTTGATGGAGTTGAGTTAGGAAGCGCTCTCGTAAGCCTTCGACGATCGGCTCCCAAACTGTCTCAGGGCTATCAGGAGCCAGCATTTGAGCCATTACCTGGCGGTACTGTTGCCAGTTGGACTCTATGCATAGCGAATCTGGACTAATCCCCAGTAGGTATGCTCCTTGAGCATGCGGCGAAATGCGAGGGCGATCGCCTGTTGTTCAGGAGTAAGGGTGCGATCGAGATCAATGCCGGTGCGCTGCTGCAACCGCTGCACAATTAGGGTTGAATCACCGATGAATTCACCACGATCTTCAATAAAAGGGATTTTGCCTTTTGGAGCTAGGCTCAGATCCAGATCCTGGTTTCTTTGATAAGGAATCTGAGCCATGCGTAACCAGGTTTCCAGTTTCATGCAGGCGGGGCTGATGCTGGGTAGCCCCCAGAGGGATGGAGTCGTGTATAGGGTTAACATCCTGAAACTGATGGTGAAACGATGTTTACAAGTGTCGATATTGAGGCGTGTCAAGCCAATGCCTAACGTCATCTTCAGTCATACAGTAAATCGTTTCTCCAGTTTGGAAGTCATGAATTTCCCAAAATACTTCACCGTTCCGATCCTGCAATTGAATGATTCTGGGTTCAGATTTTTGATGATCACCGAACACATTCAATATCATTTTCACAATATTGCCAATATAGGTTGCACAGTGGTCAACAAAGGAGGATGGATCGCTTGCTTGAGTCACTCGATTTGTCTCAATTTTGCGACCGACATGGATCATTTTCATAAATTCCACCTCAAATAGTTGCCTTAGATAGCTTTCAGGTAGGTTGCACCGCGATAAATCAGCCGATGTATTGTTGTCGGGGCGATCGCTTCAGGTATTGATGCCGGGGCGATCTCATAGGCCGCACCGCGATAGACCAATTGTTTTTCCACTCGCTGTGCAAATTGCTCCTGCACCCGGGTGGCTCGTTTCACCCGTTGCTGGGGAATTTGATAGATCGCACCGCGATAGATCAACGTGTGTGTTGTGGATGAATCAGTAGAAATGTTCTTAGCTGAATTCGGTCTTGGAAAAATAGAAGACATGAGTTGCATGGTGAAACCCTCCAAAATTGAATGAATCATCAACAAATTGACATAGCAAAGCTGGCTTCAATCAGCTGCATTAGCGGAGAAACAGAGCAAGGAACAGCAGGGTCGGTTTTGTTGTCGGTGTCTAGCAAGGCTAGACACCGACAGTGATTGGAGATGTGACTTAATATGAAACGAAATCGGTTTGAACCAGGGTTGTGGTGTCTTGCAGAACTGCTATCAGATCGGGTGTGCGGGTGCCATTGTCCCGGAAAATAAGGGTGTCTTTCAAATCCGAGGCTCCCAACTTATGCTCCTGCTGGACGATGTAGGCGAAGGAGGGTCCATGAATGACCAGTTTGTCTACTCCGGATTGGAAGTCGGTGATGAGGGCATAGTCATTGGTGCCCGCCGTCGTGGAGATGCGATCGTCATAAAATGCCTGGCTTGCATTACCCAGAATAAAGCGATCGGCACCAGCACCGCCCGTCAACTTATCTAATGTGCCAACTCCCGTGCCGCCAGAGAAATCAACTCCGGTGATGACATCATTTCCAGTGTCACCAAAGAGTCCATCACCGCCACCCCCACCAATCAGGGTGTCATTATCGCCCCCGCCTCGCAGTTGATCAAAGCCCTGTCCACCTTCCATGAAATCTACGCCAAACCCCCCGTCAATAGTGCCGTAGAACCATGAAGTGTTAACTTTGATATTGTTATCCAGATTGTTGGCGATGATCTCCAGATTACCAGTGCCATCAATGATTAATTCTTCAACGTTTGCCGCCATAGAGTACTGAGCGTAGCTGAAGGAACCGACCAGGTGGAGAGTATCATAGCCACTGTTTGCTGCTTCAACAACAAGATCGTTTGTCTCGGCATAGTAAACATCATGTCCCGTGCCCCCTTTCAAGGTGTCAGCCACATAATCATAGGAATTAACACCCGCTCCGTACAAAACATCATTGTCTGCTCCACCCTCAAGGGTATCAGCACCGCCTAACCCTTTCAGCACATCATTGCCACTACCACCGATGATGGTGTCGTTCTTTTCACCACCCGTCAGTTTATCGTTGCCGCCCGCACCGTCAATGTACCAGGAGCGCCATTCTGAGCCAAATCCCAGAAATCCGCCTTCTTTGTAAGCTGCGAACGTATCGTCGGTGTTACCGGAAAACACTTTAGTACCCATGAGATTGTCTCCTTAGTAAAGTGAATGAGATGTTGATGAGAATCGTGAACCAGTCAATTGTTCAGTGAGGTTCAACACTTACGGTGCCAGTGATCTGCAACCCAAAGCTGGCTTCACTCAGCGGCATTGGCTGGGAAACAAGACAGGGGATAGTTGGTATCAAAAACCTTGCTGGACGGCCTCAAGTTGAGGAGCTGTGGTTTGTGAAAGCACCGTTCAACCTCCACAGTTCTAAGATTACCGATCGGATAACGGGGTGTCTCTATAGAAAAGTAGGGTTCCATCTCCCAGAAAAGTAGGGTCTTACCTGAAGGGATGGGCATTAAAAAGTATGGAAAGAAGCCTCAAACCCTGACTGGGCATGGTTAAATGAATCTGGCTACATCAGAATGAAGAGGAAGCAGATGGATCTAGAGCAGGCGATCGCCCTGATCAATATGGCAATTTCTGATCAAGTAGGGCGATCGCTTTCAGAGGTGGAACTTGCTTTGCTGCAAGGGGCCTGGCAGAGCGAAACCTATGACCAGATTGCCGATCGCTCTGGCTACTCAGTTGGCTATCTGCAAAACGATATTGGTCCAAAGCTCTGGAAATTACTGAGCCGTGTTTTTAACCGCAAGCTTAGTAAAACCAATCTGCGGGGTGTTCTAACGCAAATCGCGATCGCCAGTATTCCATCCTCCGCACCCCTTTCTGCACCTGTCCCGCCCCCCATACCAGCCACCTCACCTCCCCGGACGAGTTGGGGAGAAGCCCCGGATGTTTCCATTTTTTACGGGCGGACAGATGAGCTGATGATGTTAGAGCAATGGATGATCCGCGATCGCTGTCGTCTCATTGCGCTATTGGGCATGGGCGGCATGGGTAAAAGCTTTCTGGCTGCCAGGTTCGCAGATCAATTTCAAGCCCAATTTGAGGTTGTGATCTGGCGATCGCTGCGGAATGCTCCCCCCGTGGAAACCCTCCTCACCGAATTGGTAACCTTTCTGTCAAATCAACAAGACACTCAGGCATCGCCCGAACGGTTGTTGCATTGGTTACGTGCCCATCGCTGTCTGATTATTTTGGACAATGCCGAAACGATTATGCAACCGGGAGATCGGGTGGGATTTTATCAACCCGGATACGAAACCTACGGGGATTTATTACGGACGCTGGGAGAAACGGCTCATCAAAGTTGTGTCTTACTCACCAGTCGCGAAAAACCTGCCGAGATCAGCACGTTTGAAATGGATGATGGAAAAGTGCGATCGCTGTCGCTGAGTGGTTCTTTAGAAGCGTCTCTGGCTCTTCTAGAGTCTAAAAAACTCATCGGTGAAGTTGCTGAGAAACGTCGATTATGTGAATTCTACAATTGCAGTCCTCTAGCGCTAAAAATTGTGGCAGCTTCGATTCAAAGCCTCTTTGACGGAGACATTGCCACATTCTTGGCAGAAGAGACGATGGTGTTTAATGGATTGCGTCGTTTACTGGAACAACAGTTTGAGCGATTATCGAATTTAGAGCAAACCATCATGTATTGGTTGGCAATCAACCGAGAATGGACTTCGACCACGGAACTCATCGAAGATATTGTGCCAACGACTTCTAGAGTAACTGTGTTGGAGGCATTAGAATCGTTAGCGTGGCGGAATTTAGTGGAAAAGCAAACCGGACTGTATACTCAGCAGCCCGCCGTGATGGAATATGTCGTCAGACGATTCATCGATCACATTATCACTGAACTGCATACCCAAACGATAGACTGTTTTAACCACTTTACCTTGGTTAAAACAACCGTTAAAGACTATGTTAGAGAGAGTCAAGAGCGGCTAATTTTAAGCGCGGTCGCGCAATCCCTTGCGACTGATTTTAGAACCACTGAAGCTTTGCAACACCATTTGCAGCAAATTCTGGAGAAGTTGCGCTATGATCCGGCAAAACCAGGGTATGGGGTCGGCAATCTGATCAATTTGCACCGTTCCTTGCAGCTAGATTTAACGGGCTATGATTTTTCAAATTTGATTATCCAACATGTCTATCTTCAAAACCTGCCCCTACATCAGGTTAACTTTGCCTATGCTACCTTTGCTAAATCCGACTTCATCCAAAACTTCAGTGCCATTTTTGCTGAAGCCTTGAGTCCAGATGGCAAGTTACTGGCAACCGGAGAGTACGATGGTACGGTGAGACTATGGCGAATGCCCGATCTCGCGCCGATGCGATCACTATTTGGACATACCAATTGGGTCTGGTCAACCAGCTTTAGTCCCGATAGTTCTAAACTGGCCACCGCTAGCGCCGATCGCACGATCAAACTATGGGATTTAACTACTGGGCAATGTTGGAAAACCCTGCATGAAAGCAGCGCTATTATGTCCGTTTGCTTTAACCCCGATGGCAGAATTCTTGCCAGTGGTGGCGCTGACTGTACCGTGAAGCTTTGGGATACGCAAACCGGTCAGTTGTTAACCACACTCCAGGGGCATGAAAAATGGGTTTGGTCCGTCTGTTTCAGTCCAACGGGCAATCTCCTCGCGAGCAGTAGTGACGACTGCACGATCAAACTATGGGATGTACGCACAAGCCAATTACTGAAGACACTCAAGGGACATGAAAAATGGGTTTGGTCGGTTCAGTTTAGTCCCGATGGCACTCGATTAGCCAGTAGTAGTTTCGATCATACTGTACGGCTCTGGGATGTGCAGACAGGCAGTCTACTCAATACCCTGGAAGGTCATCAGGACTGGGTTGGTTCAATCAGCTTCAGCCCTGATTGCACATTGTTGGCCAGTAGCAGTCACGACCAGACCGTGAGGCTTTGGGACGTGCAAACTGGAAACCTCCTAAATATCTTACAAGGACATACAAATTGTGTTTTGTCCGTTGGCTTTAGTCCTGATGGGACAACCCTGGTCAGTGGTGGAGCGGATTGCTCAGTCAGGCTATGGGAGGTCAAAACGCGCCGTCTCTTAAATAACTTAACGGGCTACACCAACTGGATCTGGACAACCCACTTCAGCCCCAATGGCATCGTTCTAGCCAGTGGCGGTGCTGACTACACCATAAAACTCTGGAATACTGAAACCGGAACGCTCCTGAAAACATTATCAGGACATCAGGGATGGGTTTTTGCGGTTTGTTTTAGCCCCGATGGTAGCTTAATAGCTAGTAGCAGTGCTGACTATACGATCAAGCTGTGGGATGTGCAGACGGGCAGTTTGTTAAAAACGCTGAAAGGACATAATGACTGGGTTCCATCTGTCAATTTTAGTCCGGATGGCACTTGTCTTGTCAGCAGTAGTTATGACTGCACCGTAAAGTTGTGGGATGTGCAGACAGGACGACTGCTTAAAACATGGACAGACGAGAGTTGGGTCATGTCAGTGGGTTTTCATCCAATGGGCAACTGGTTGGCAAGTAGTAATGCTGGCGGAATGTTGAAACTCTGGGAGGTTGCCGCCGCATCCTCTCCTATAAGTTTGCAAGCGCATACAGGTCCCATTTGGTCAATTTGCTTTAGCTCCGATGGCAGCTTGCTGGCGAGTAGCAGTGAGGATACCGACATTAAGTTATGGGATGTACATCAGAAATCTTTGCTCACCACGTTGCAAGGACATCAAAATTGGGTAATGTCTGTGAATTTTAATGCTGAAGGTACACAACTGGTGAGTGGTAGCAAAGATGCTACGGCGAAGTTGTGGGATATTCACACGGGAGAATTGCTGCATACACTGAAAGGGCATGGCGATCGCCTCTTGTCTGCTTACTTCCATCCCTCAAAACCCTTGATTGTTACTAGTAGTGCGGATGAAACTATAAAAATTTGGAGTGCTGACACGGGTGAGTGTTTGCAAACAATGCGGAGCGATCGCCCCTACGAAGGCATGAATATTACCGGAGTCACAGGTATCACCGAAGCCCAGAAATCAACGCTAAAGGCTTTGGGGGCAGTGGATGAGGGCGATCGCCGAGTAATTTTTCCTGAAGACTTTCATATTTAGTGACTGGCTCAAAGGCCGATCTCAAGGACTGGGTACGGAGCCAGCTAACGACAAAACGCAGCGGCAGCAGATAACCTTGAACTCAGCACCAGCGGCTTTCGACCGTCCGCTGCCATGAAGTGATAGCTGGCTGGCACTAACAGATGAAGCCTGACTATTGACAATAGTATGCCAAAACTAGCATGTTTGAGGTATGAATGCATTACCAAAGCCAGTTGAATGGGTCGGGAGTTCTCTGGACGATTTGAAGGGCTTTCCAGAGGATGTGCGGCAAACTGTTGGGTACGCATTGTACTTAGCGCAATATGATGAAAAGCACCCCTCAGCCAAACCACTCAAAGGATTTAAGGGAACCGGAGTACTGGAAATTGTAGAAAATTTTGACGGAGATACTTATCGAGCTGTCTACACGGTAACACTGGCTGGAGTAGTCTACGTCTTACACGCTTTCCAGAAAAAATCAAAGCAAGGTATTGCGACTCCTAAGCAGGATATTGACCTGATCGAAGCAAGGCTGAAACGAGCCAAGAAACACTACGCACAAAACTACAGCAAACACCAGGGAGAGCAAAATATGACTGAAGAAATTGGAGTACAAGCTAGTAACGGCAACGTATTTGAAGATTTGAGTTTGGACAATGCTGACGAATTGCTGGTTAAAGCAGAACTTGCTCGGCGGATCAGCAGCATCATTACTGCTCAACAAATGACCCAAATTGAGGCAGCAGAGGCATTAGGAATTGACCAACCTAAAATCTCGGCATTAATCAATGGAAAACTAACCGGGTTTTCGACTGCACGGTTATTTCGCTTTCTCAATGCTTTGGGGCGAGATGTGGAAATTGTAGTGAAGCCCAAATCTCATGCACAAGCTCAAACGCGCGTTGTTGCTTCGTGATTTTGAACACCAACAACTTATCTTCCTGTACTAGCCCTAGCCCAGAAACGAAGCCAGCTAACGGTGAGCGTCACCGGCGGCAGCCAACACTGAAAACACTCAGATAGCCTCTGCTCCGTCCACACCAACGCAGTGTTAGGGGGCTGACCGTAACAGTTTTACAAAGCCCTCCTGCTCAAAATGTCGATCAGTGGTCAATGCCTCTGTCATTCCACGGTGACGCATCAAAACAAAACTGACTGCATCACATAACGAATAAGTTTTGTCTTGCCGTTCCATCAACAATTTCATGGCTTCTCGATGCAGTTGCTCATCTACCCAAACTGTTTCGATATCTGGATTATCAAGCAAGTCCATCACAAATGCCAGCATCGCAGGACGAGGAAAACGACGTATCAATGCCAAAGCAATCAACTCAGCTAAAACATAACTATGAGTCAAAAACTTCTTGTTGGTGCTGCTGAGAAACTGCACCGCTTCTTGATGCTGTGGCTCGTTTTGGTGGATATAACACAGTAATCCTGACGTATCTAAAAGCACAAGCCGATCTTATCCTTCGTACTCACTTGCATAGGCTCTCGCAAGATCAGCATCAATGCTTTCATTATCTATACCTGTTGTATAGCCAAGACTAATTGCCCCAGCATGGTTTCTAAATCTTCGTCGAGCTTCTTCTTGTTGTTCTACTGAGTGCAAAGCTTTACTGCCCCCACTGCTTTGATAACTGACTACAGCAACAATCCACTCTGCAATAGACAGACCTACAGCATTAGCCTTCTGCTGTAAATCTGCATAAACCTCATCACTTAGTTCCAGAGTTAGCTGCTGGCTCATATATATCCAAGGGGTTGATGAATCTACGAAAATTATAGCCTTTACCCTACAGACGGCTCAAATGTCTTGGAGCTATAAGGCTAAGGAGATATGCTCAATGTACTGTCTCTACCAGAAGCCAAAGCCACCTAACGTTCCCCTTCAGCGGCGGCAGGCAGCTTAGAACTAAGCATAAGAAGCTTACGCCCGTCCGCTGCAAGGGGGTTGTTAGCCTGCTTTCCTTTCTACTATAGCCAGAATGCCGGAAAAATCCTATTTTGGGATTATCCGAAAATGGGTTTATCTTGTCGCTTATAGATACAGTGGCGAAACCAAACGTCATGAAATCCGTTTTCACACGTGAGTATGAAATTTTTCGCTTTTGCATGATTGAGGCTCGGAAAGAGGCAAAGCTTACTCAATCTCACCTTGCTCAGTCTTTGAAGAAGCCTCAATCCTTTGTCGCAAAGTATGAAAACGGTGAACGAAGACTAGATGTCATTGAATTTCTATTTGTTGCTCGTGCCATAGGTGCAGATCCCTATAGTATTCTTCAGAGAGTTGAGCAGCTTTCTTCTTCCATATCCTGTGAGGAGACAAAATGAATACTCAGGATGTCATTAGATTGGCAACTCAACATTTAGGCGGACTATCTGGGCATATATTTGACCTGTTAGAAATATCTAAGCCTGTATCCCTTGACTCAGCAGCAGATATATCAAAAATCATCTCTAAGCTATCAGCTTTTTTAGGTAATTTGATTGAAATTAATACGGTTGAATTTCTAAATGAGAAGGGAGACTTTTCGGATTTTGGAGAATGGGAGAGGCAAGATCCTGGTTTTCCCGATCTCATCTTTAGAGGTAGTGTCCAACCAACTCCAGGTCTAGAAATTAAAGCATGGCTCCCTCTCGCAACAGAGATAACTGCACGCTTCAAAGACAGCCAAAATCACTTTAAATTTGATCAAACTCATGTAGCCATTTTGGCATGGCTACCGGAAAAAATTATTTATGGAAAACCACGCATCCTTGATATCTGCGTTGTTTCTGGGTTATCAGTGGCAATAGCTCGAGATACTCACTACCATGATCCCCCAGATTATCTTGTTCTAGAGCCTGAAGACACATCTACAAGAACTGCTAATTTGCAGCAGACAAATACTAATGGTCATAAATTTCAAGGTTCACACGAAGAGTTTTTAGAAGCACAAAAGCTAGTGGATTCTTGGGGACCTGAAGGAAGAATTTATAAGCCAACCCCAGAATATCAAACGCTACTGAGACAACTCCTGAACAAGTATAAGTACAGGTTGGACACGAATTATCCAAAGATGGATAGAATTTGTCACCCAGAAATAGAGAAGTTCAAAGAAAATATTTACAGTCTTCAAGTTTCTGGTATGACCGTTGGGCAGTGGAATAAACTTTTGCTTAGTCGAAAGGAAAGTCAAATTAAAAGTGCTTTACAAAAGCATTTAGATATTAGAGATGAGAGTATTGATGAACTTCTGGATTAAATCTTTTAGTTCCGTAGTAAAAGTAGTCTGAGTCAACTTCACAAGAGTAAGCTTTTCTCCTGAGTTTATGTGCAGCCAACGATGCACTAAAAAGCCCACCGAAGGGTTCCCAAACAATATCATTCTCGTCACTAGAAGCCTCAATAATAAGGCTCATTAAATCAAGTGGCTTCTGATTAAGGTGGACAGCTTTACCAGATGAAGATTTTATCCTTTCATCTCCTCGCAAAGCCTGTCTTTCCCAAACATTGGTGAATCCATGAGGGCATGAGAACTTTGAGCGCATCATACTCCATTCTTCTCCTGTCAAAGGTTCCTCACCATTTAAGGAAAAATAGGGTTTACCTTCCGGCTTGCCATGCTCGTTGGCATAGCTAACTAATTTCCCAAACATATCTGAAGGAGGAAAATACCAAAGATGCCCTTGATCAAAATACTTTCTAGTTGCTGCATCAGCTACACCACAAGCATCATTAGCCCTGCGTAGGGGAAGTCCAGAACGTTTCCACTCACGCAGCAACCACTCTTTTAAGATCAGTCCGTCAATAGTCACCTCTCGAACATATTGAACACAAACCTCTGTAACTACAGGGAATCTACGAATTTTTCCTGTATTAACATTACCTGCAATATGCCCCTTACCCTTATTCCAAATATTGCAATTGACATAACGCCAGCCATACTTCTCTAAAATAGGGTGAATTACAGCCCAGCCAATTTCTGAGTTCCAAAACCAAAGCGTTGTACTTGGTAAAGCATGTTGTGACCATGCTTCAATGTGAGGCTCATACCACTGTGGCAAGTCAAGGTGATCTGATGTATCGCCTTCAAAGCCGAGTACACCGTATCCTCCATCAGAAATAATGACAGTTGGTTTTTCCCAAGCAGCATAGTGTTCGAGACTATCGCCTAAATACAAAGAAACATAATCATCACTCCACATAGAAAAGCTAGGTTCTATGCCAAGCCTGACTGCTTTTCCACGACTTACTGTACTAGCAGCTTTGGTTTTTAGTTGAAAATTTCTATTAGGGCTATGCATTTGCAAAGAATTAAGTCTCGTAGCTTTCCAAGGAACAAACCTAATATCCCATATTAGGATATTTTGCCAAAGAAGAGCATTAAGACTTTAACGTACATTGCACAGTTCGCAAAATTGTGTATCCAGATTATGCGCAGAGCCGCAACTATGTTATCTGCCTCGGTCAGCAGATCAGCAGGCTAACAATCTAATTAGATCGATTTTTTCAACCTAATACCCTCCTAGGGAAAATAGAATGAAAAAAACACGCTATTTGGAAAATCGGGCAATTAGATCGATTTTTGCAGCCTAATACCCCTGTAGAACCCAATTAGAATGATTTTTTCACTCCATTTGGAAAATTGGGATATTAGGCGGATTTGAATACTTCCATATTAACCTCTGCTCAGGGAATGCGTTGATTGTGTTCTGCATTTCTTCTGGTTCTATGAGCTTCGCTTGCATACTAATGCACGAATAGTCCAATTAGATCGATTTCCAGGATCAGTGAAGTCCTGCCTTGTCCTGTAAAGTTGCTCGGCTCGGTGCGCGATGTGATTCGGGTGAAACAATTCTCTTAGTACGCTTGTCTACAATCTTCCTTTGGATTATTCTATGAAACACTGGATTTCCAGTAGACAAGCTTAAGGTGAGGATAACGCTGATTAAGAGTGTTACCAGCACTCCTAACCAGCTAACCTAACTCCTGGTGCAAGCAGGAGGTTAGGCTGTGTTGATTTTAGGATCAATCGCCTTACTGAAGCAAAACAAGTAGTTAGGAAACTACGCCTTAAGCTTTTCTTCGCTACAGTTCATCTCCTTCAGTGAGGCAAATAGTATGACAACAGAGTTCAACGAACGTCTGCCTGTTCCGCCTGCCGAAAAAGTGCAGATTTGGATTATCGGAACGCGAGAGCAAGTGAAACACACGATTAACGAGTTTTATGTCAAACAACTGGTAAATGATCGCGTTCACTTTATGCCGATTGTGCCTGCTCCGTTTGCTCAAGGCAAGTTTATGACGGTGTTAGAGCGATAGGCTTGGGGAGGAGGGGAGTAAGTGTGCTCAGATCTGCGACTTCTTCAAGAAGTCGCAGATCTAGAGTGTGTTGGAGGGATGCGAAACAGTTCTCCTTTTGGGGATAATTGCGGCTTTTCCAATGTCTACGGGTTGCCGTTACGCTACTGCCTGATAAGGAGGCAAAACCTCCAACCCTATATTTCCAGCGAAAAGCCAGGAACAAGATAGAGTGTGTTTGCATCCTCTCAGTCCTCAGCACTCAGTCCTCAGTCCTTACCACTCAGCACTTTCTATGAAGTTTGTGTAAAGACACGACCAATCTCCCCAAAAATTAAGAGCGATCGCCCGATAGAGCAATGAAGCACGTTTACCCGTTTTGAGGAAACCGTTGTGAATCACTTTGCCATCTTGATGGGGTTCTTGCGCGATCGCCAGACTTTCTTAGAAGAAGTCTACAAAGGCATCCGACTCGATCGCAAAATCATCTCTCTACTCATTTGCAGTTCTACTTTTATTGCGCTGTACGGTGCGATTATTGGCTCATCCAGTGGTTGGTTACAGATGATCGCTTCTGCGATTAAGTTACCTGCGCTCTACTTAATCACATTGCTCATTTGTCTACCCACGCTCTATTTCTTTGATGTCATTTCTGGCTCTCGCCGCACATTTGGACAATACTTAGCGTTGTTACTGGCATCGACTGCGGCAATTAGTATCCTACTGTTTGCCTTCGCACCCGTGACGTTATTCTTTCGACTGTCAATTCAAGATTACTTGTTCTTTAAGCTGTTGAACGTTGCGATTTTTGCAACCACAGGTTGGATTGGCATCAACTTCTTCTATCAAGGAATGGCATATATCGCCAGTCAGGAGCACGAGTTCGATGACAACCCTCATCGCGCCACGATTATGAAAGCCTGGTTAGTGCTCTATGGCTTTGTCGGTAGTCAGTTAGGGTGGACACTGCGTCCCTTCTTTGGCGCACCAGGAGCACCCGTAACGCTGTTTCGAGAGCAGGAGAGTAACTTCTACCTGCATATGTTGAAAGTCATCGGTGATGTGTTGGGATTCCAATGATGGTGCAACCCCGAAATCAAGCCATGCGATCGCCCCTCGAAAATTTATCAATCACCCCGCTCGAATTAGATCAGATTGCAACTTTGAGTTTTAGAGATGAGTTAGCGATCGCACTTCATCGAGCGATCGTTTACAAAAGTTTGAAGCCTCTGTTCTCTGTTCTCATGACTGAGTTTTGTATTGTGGGCACAGTGCTGATTCTAGTCCTACCCATCAGTCTGATTGTGTTACGGCGTTTTCAACAGTTGCTTTATGCTATGCCTCTGCTGATCGTTCTACTGGGAGTGACCCTGGTGGCGATCGCCTGGATGAATGTGATGTTATGGAAACGGGGAAAGCATCTCAAAACCTTTACACAGTTGATGGCTCAAGTCCAGCAGTATAACCGTCTAGTGCATCGGGTGCATTTGATTGACCACTGGAAAAGTTCATCCAACCCATGCGAGGATCACGCTCAAAGTCGGGAAGAAGCCATTGCTGCTTTGAGGTTAACGAGAGACAACTTGATACACGCTTTGAATACAGAGAAGTTCTACCGAATGCACGCCAATTGGATGGCTCACTCTGATCCTATCACTCCGCTTGAAAACAACTTAACGATTCTCATGGCTCTGGGTTTACACGCCTCTATAGATGAGTACAGCCACCTGTTTAACGAGATATTGCAGATTAACGTGAACTTACACCGTGAAATGGCAAAGATTGGTCAATAGTTAATGGTCAATGGTCAATGGTCAATGGTTAATGGTCAATGGTTAATGGTCAGTGGTTAATGGTCAATGGTTAATGGTCAATAGTTAATGGTCAGTGGTTAATGGTTAACGGTTAATAGCCTCCACTCCTCTACTCCTCTACTCCTCTAATTCTCCACTCCTCTAATTCTCCACTCCTCTAATTCTCCACTCCTCTAATTCTCCACTCCTCTAATTCTCCACTCCTCTACCCCTCCACTCCTCTACTCCCCACTTCTTATGAAACCCATCCATCGCCTCCATTCTTTCTATCACCTCATCTTTTGGCTCTGGAATTTTACCTTCCTGACGATCGCCTATGGAGTGCTCTTGCCCGCCATGGGGATCTGGCTTGTCCAGGATATGGTGGCAGGTCGAGTGCCTCCCACGTTAGCGTTGAGCCTGCTAGGGTTGTTGATTGTGCCACTCGCTTGTACTGGGATTGGAGTGGTACTACGACGCGATCCAGTAAAGCTAATGCGGCTGTTTTACGGCGTGGAAGCCCCACTGGTTGCCCTCTGTATTCTGCGGTTGTTCCTCATTCGGGAGTTGACGCCAGCTAGCAGCCAAATCTTGGGAACAGTGTTACTGTGTATCGGAGTTTTTACCATCGAGTTGTTAGTGGGGTTTATCGCCCAAAAGCGATCGCTCGCATGGCTGCAAATTGCTGCTCACAGCTTGTTACTGATTATCGGAACCTATCTGGGGGTATTGCTGGCGTTCTACACTATCCCTGCACTGTGTGTTTTTCTCTACGACTTCTTCAGGTTTGAGTGGCTTTGGATATTTTGGAATAATTTGATTACTAACCCAATTGCCACAGTTTGGTGGGTACCGATTTTTCTAATCTTGTTTGGCGTTAGCGCAACGCTATTTTTTGCGATGCCCTTCGCCATGATCAGCCTCTATAGCCGTTCCTGGTGGCGCGTGTTTTCAGCCTTTGGTGAACGATATGGGCGGACCAAAGCTATTGCCAGTACGGTGAGTGTGGCGATCGCCTGGTGTCTCGTGTTTGGTATGTTGCAGCAGCAACCGCAAGTGCAAGCCTTTCAGCTATTAGAACAACCCGCCCAAACGCCACAAGCCCGACAGGAATTAGTCGCCAAATCCAATGAGATTCGGGATGGGTTAGTCAACGCCTATTTGCACGCCTATCGCTATTTAGGTTCGTGGGTCGAGAGTAATCAGTTGCGGGAAATGTACATAGCTGTGTTTGGGCTGAGCCGACCGCAAGCCCAGTTCTGGCAAGACTTCCACAATCACTGGATCTCACCGTTTCTCTACAATGGCGATCGCACAGATGGCGAAAAAGCGGCTCACCTCTATGCTCAATTCTTTGATACTCCGATTCAACGAGCAGAGCGGGAGGCAATTCAACATGCGCTGCAATCCACTTCTAATCGGGATGCAATCAAGGCAGGTCTGCTCAACATCAATCAGGAGGTAGTGCGATTGGCTCAACAGCGTGTCAACGTAACAGAACAGGGTGACTGGGCGGAGGTGGAACTGTATGAGCAATACGAGAACCCGACGTTTGAAGCTCAGGAAATCTTTTACTCTTTCTCATTACCCGAAAGTGCAGTGATCACTGGGGTTTGGTTGGGAACCAATAGCGATCGCGACCAACGGTTCCGCTTTGTTGTGTCACCACGCGGAGCAGCCCAGCAGGTCTATAACGGCGAGGTGGAACGGGCAATAACAGCGATTGCAGAAGATCCGGCATTGCTGGAACAGGTTGGTCCACAACAATATCGCTTGCGCGTATTCCCGATTCCAGCACAGGTCAGAGACGAACCGGGACAGTTGCATCTCTGGATGACCTACAAAGTGATGCAGCAGGCAGATGGGTGGGCATTGCCTCACTTGAGCGAAAAGCGCAATATCTTTTGGAATGCTGACACCATTCGTCGTCGGGATGGGCGTCCTGCTAACGTATCCTCAGAGGATTGGCTGGAAGCAGCACGACCTGCTCACCACCAAACTCCATCGCTGCATCAGGCGGTTATGAATGGATATCGCATTACGGCTCGCCCACTCCAAGCTGAGGAGTATGCCCTACCCCAAGGCAAACGGTTTGCCCTGGTGTTGGATAGCTCTCGCAGCATGGCAACTCACACGGATGAATTGCGAAAAACCTTTGACTGGTTGAATCAGCACCGGAGTCAGAACGTAGTAGATCTATATCTGACGGCATCAACCGGAGCGAATCCCCAACGTATCGATGATATTCATGGCTTTGATGTCGCTAAAACCACCTTCTACGGCACATTGCAACCGGATGAGATGGTGTGGCAGTTCGCTCAACTTCGGGGGCAAACGGCTTACGATGCGGTGCTCTTACTAACCGATGAAGGCAGCTACGAGTTATCGCAGGATGAAGTCGATTTGCCAGACACTTTGCCTCCCCTGTGGCTGGTTCACCTGGGAGATAAACTGCCCCATGCCTATGCAGATCAGGTGTTGCAAGCCATTCAGGATGGTCGTGGGGGAGTAGCAAATGATGTCGCTGAAGTGATGCGCCGATTGGCAACTGAGGCTCAGTTAGGAGAGGTCGCCAGTGTCACCGATGGCTATGCCTGGACGGTGGAAGCTGTTGCCCCTGAAGCCACACAATCAACCAATCATCCCGCAAGTAATGCGTTTGCTCCGTTAGCAGCACGACAGTTGATTTTGCAACTGAGTCGCGAGCAGGATATGACCCAACTTGCTGCACTGGACAAGGTTCATGCGATCGCCAAGACGACTGAGATTGTCACACCCTACTCCTCTATGTTGGTGTTGGTTAACGATCGCCAACGGGAACTGTTGCGACAGGCAGAAGCGGGTGGCGATCGCTTTAACCGCGAGGTTGAAAACGGTCAGGACGAACTGACGGAACCCAACAATCCACTCAATGCTGTCTCTGTACCTGAACCCGGAAACATTCTGGGAATGGGGGCTGTGGCGATCGCGCTTCTGGTTCTGGCAAAACGTCGCCCGACAGATCAGACATCCGGACGATTGCGCCGCATTCGTTGATCAACACCAGATACGAGCGAAAGGGACGTGATTAATCGCGTCCCTTTAATGGCAAAAATGAGAGTGGATTGCTCATATTCGATGCAAATCCCAAAATACCGCGATCGCGATGTTCGTACAGCAAGATGCCGCTACCATCAAACAAAAAAGTCCCTCCCCGTTGAGTGATGTAGGCTGCATCGGGAACGTAAGTTTTCCAATGGCTCAATGCTTCGCTCATATTGCGTAGGCGTAGGGTTGCCAGTTCAAAGGGACGCTGAAACCCCGTTCCACCCGCCAGATTAAAGGCTGATCCCTTTAATGGAGGCAATGGAGTCGCCTGGACTACCTCATCCTCCGCAATTAACTGGGGAGCGTTGCGATCGCCCCGATATCCCCGAAACACCTCTGCAAGCGTTCCCGGACTGCCCAACCCCGCACACATCAGCAGTAGGTTTAACCAGGCATTTTGTGCTGCCGAGAATGCAGGAACTTTGAGCGACAATCCTTTGTACAATCCCAATTGCTGATGCAACTCAGCCTTTGGGTCAACAAACAGCCCATCTTCTGGAAATTGGGTGTAGGAGCAGAAGCGTTCCCCAGAGGAGCGATCGCCGATGCCCACTGCTCGCACTGTAATCTCTGCCGCTTGCAATTCCTTAGCCGATCGGTGCAGCCACCAGGCATATTCCAAACTGTCAAAGTCACCGAGCTGAGGTAGAACTAGCACTAACAGGCGATCGGCAGACTCGCATCCCTCCAAGATGGAAACCTGTTTGCCGTCGCTGACTCGTTGCCGTTGCGTTTGACTCAAGATGGAGTATGGATTCATAGGAGAAGCACTAACTATAATTGCAATTATCCCGTATATTGATGCTCTCTCTTTTGGTGTTTAAGTGAGGCGATCATACTATGACTTCAATTGTCTATAAAACTGATACAGAGGACATTGCAGAAGTCCTTGATGTATACAAACGAGGGGGTAAAGTACTTTGTCCAGTATGCAATATAGAGTTGCTTATTGTTGATACATGGGAATCAGCTTCTATCTACAAAAAACCACCAGGAATATACTGCCTAACTGACGAGAAGCATGTTTGTGGCAAATTTCTCCTAGCTGATAAACACGACGAGATTTGGCAGAGATTTGAGCAACGGAAATCAAGACCTTGCTGAACGGAACTATGAATTGCCAATCAGCCCTCACCCTCGCCCCCTGGAGAGGGAACCAGATTTTAGCTCCCTTAAGGGTTGGCGAGGGCTGCGCCCCGCTTCGCGAGGAGGGAAATCATGTTTACATTCAGCAATGCCGAAATCAAGCATTGAATAGGGGAGTGGTAATGAAACTAACAATGAACTTAGCTAGTCTTCCTGACCGGGAAAGGATTGTTGTAGAAATTTGGTATGGTAATCACCAATTTGCCGAAGTCTCGTGGGAAGAAGACAAGCCAATGCTTGAGATTTACTCCTCACCGAATACAGAATCTAAGGATTACTGGGTGCTGGAGTTAGATGAGGTATTAGAAGCCTTGAATCAGGCAAGAAAACAGTTGAGCGATTCTTCACCTAATGCAGAGAAATAGGGCGATCGCTCATCGGTTAAGATAGATGAAATAGTAGCTATTAGTGTCAAATTTGAATGAGGATGATAGGCAATGCCCCTCACCACTGATGACCTCTTACAATTCCAGGCTCAATATCCAGACCATCAAATGGAACTGGTTAACGGAGAAATTAGGGTTATGAGTCCATCCGGATATGAGTCGGATGAGGTGGCTGCACGAGTCATCGGCAAACTCTTTCCTTGGGTTGATAGTCAACGGTTGGGTCGAGTCAGTGCTTCTAGTGCGGGTTTCAAACTGCCTAATTCGGATGTGAAAGCACCAGATGCATCCTTTGTTAAAGCGGAACGGCTCAAGCGCAGTCCCCGCAGTTTTGCTGAACTGGCTCCTGATCTGATGGTAGAGGTTAAATCTCCCACTGATAATGTTGAGACTTTAGAAGCGAAAATTAGGCAATTCCTGGAGTTGGGGACAACGGTTGGTATCCTGATTAATCCTGAAGACCAAACAGTAAAGGTATATCGTCTTGATCAGGAGGCGATCGCTTTAGCCAATGGAGATATTTTAGTGGTGCCTGATCTATTACCAGGATGGGAACTCCCTGTTATTGAAATGTGGTCGCCTGTATTTGAGTAAATAGCTCTGTCAGGAATTCTGCAAGATATCGCGGGTTGTTTTGTAGGCTTCGATAAACGTGCGAAACGACTCCTGGGAAATCTCTTTGTCAATTAGACTGGTTTCTACTTGTTTTAGAATGTCATTGAGTTTTTCTTGAGTGATGACTGAGTTCTCAGGAGGAGACTGTAATACGTCTACTAACTGTTTAATATAGTGATCTAAGAGTTCTTCAGAAGCCAACGCCATGCATCGCTCTAAGACTTCACGAGTGGTTTTATAGGCTTCATTAAACGTGCGGAATGATTCTTGAGAGATGTTTTCACGAACGAGATCATCCGCCGCCTGGTTAAATACTTGTTCCAGGGCATTCTGTTTTTCTCGTAACTGTTTTTGAAGCAATTGGGGATGCAAATTCGTCTCAATATCCATATTCTGGATAGCCGCTTGAACGTACTGATCCGCCAAAATTTTGCGTTCATCAGCCCGTTGTTTCAGACGTTGCCACCATTCCCACAGTCCAATTAAACTGCCTGCGGGTAACGTGCTAATGGCGATGAATAAACCTGCATTTTTAATCAGAAAAGACGTGACGCTGGAAAAGAGGGTGGGGCGATCGCGTTCATAGTAGGCGATCGCTCCAGGGTGCTGAGGAATTCCTGTGCCAGCGGTGGGGCTAGGTCGCTTAAAGTTGGTCACGAGGGGACGAATTTCGGCGTGTTTATCGGGAATCGCATTGGCAATCTCGCGACGATGTTCGCCCAGGATTTGTGTAATCTCTCGCACTGTGGCGTTATCTAATCGGGTGCTGGTGAGAAACAGACGAGGAACCGCGATTGTCGGTAGATTTGTCAGGGGAATCGCGGGATTTCCCTGATAAACCCCCTTAGGAATCACCGCAGGCTCCAGGGTGGGATGGTGAACTCTCAAGGCTTCTGCCTGCTCTAATGGCAGAAGTTGCCCCTGTGCCTGTTGCACGACCTGTGTAATGTATTCGTTGTTGAGCGTTCGCACCCGAAACAGGGCATCCGCTTTCCTTTGTCGAAACAACTCGTCGGCTTGTTGGTTGCTGACAAAGTTCAGTTGAAAGCTACTGAGATTGAATCCATAATGGGTCGCTAGCTCCATAAAGGAGTAATACTCACCGCTGTTGGGTTGCAGCAAGATGGGGCGATTTGCCAGATCGGTAAATTGATGTACCCCCGCATCCTGCCGCACCACCAGTTGAAACAGATCGCGATACAAAACGGCGATCGCCCGCGCCGACGCACCCGCAGGCACATCCGCCTGAGCTGTTGCCAGATCAACTTTATGGCTCTCCAGTAACTTCAGATTTTCATCACTGCCACTGGTGGCAATGACGGTGACATGCAATTTAGGATTGTTGGCGGTGATCACATGGGCGATCGCCTGACTGAGAATATAGCTCTCCCCTTCGGGGTCACCCGCTGCCAACGTCAACTCGCGCACTTGGTTTCCACTAAACACAACCCAGGCAATGCTGAATAATGCTGCAATCAGACACAGGATCAGCAAAATTCTGGACAGTGGAGGCAGCGATCGCGGGGAGGGGGACATTAGACCAAGGGAATGAAGAATGGCAAGAGAGGCGATGACTCGCATCTCCACAAACAACTTTCCCTTTTGTCATACCAAATTTAAGAACGAGTGGCTATAGGGGAGACCAACTCTCAGACCGTTTGTTGCGATTGCCATGCAGATGGGTATTAACAGCCATCGTGTTCGTTTAGCGATCGCCCGGTGAAGTAATACCCGTGACCGCCGCGATACCCAATAGTGCCGCCGCGATCGCCCCCCACTTAACCGTTGGATTGCGATCAAACCAATCCGTCACACTGGGAATTGCCAAATGCCCAAAATCACCTTCGACGCGGTTGTACTCATCAACGGGTTCATACACATTATTGGGTGCGTCTTCAGATCGTGGCTCATCCGTCAGTTGTCCCTTAAAGGCAAGGGCTAACAACAAGGAATCCATCAAACCTGGAGAAATCCGCTGAAGCAGGTCTGCAATTCTGCCGACATCGCCCACAATCATGTCACGAGTCGGATGCTCTGCCACATGCAAAATTGCCTCTGCAACCAGGCTGGGTTGATAGTAGGGAGGTAATCCAGTTGGTTTAACCCCCAGTTTGGTCTTACCTTTGTTGTAAAACGGTGTGTTGATCACCGCTGGCATGATATTGGTGACGTTGATATCCCAGCCTTCGTGCAGCAGTTCTAACCGCAATGCATCCAGAAATCCCTCAATGCCGTGTTTAGAAGCAGAGTAAGGGCTTTGATAGGGGAGCGATCGCCGTGCTTCAACCGAGGAAACATGAATCAATGAACCGCGCCCTTCCCGCTTCAGATGGGGCAACGCTGCCATCGCGCCATAGGCTTGTCCGTTCAGGTTGACATCAATGACCCGCTTAAATTCATCGGGGGTAATCTTGTCAAAAGTTGCAAAGACTGAGGTAGCGGCTAAGTGAACCCAGGTGTCTAACCGTCCAAAGTAGTCCACTGCTTTGTCAGCAACGGCTTTGACTTGATCAAAGTCGGCTACATCAGCGGGAAAGGCGATCGCCGATCCACCCTGTTGCTCAATTTCATCCAACACTGAGGTTAATCCTTCAATGCTGCGACCCGATACCACTACTTTTGCACCCTGACGCGCAAACTGAAGGGCTGTTTCGCGTCCAATCCCACTTGACGCGCCAAAAACAACAACTACTTGTTCGTGAATTGGTTTTAACTGCATGATTCCTATTCCCCTGGTTGATGATTTGTTAAAAAATTTGCTAAAACAACCCAGCCGCTCACAACTAGAACCGCACTCACGACAAGAAACCCCACATCCCAGGCAACCTGATTTACACCCGGTTTGACATGATGGATGGCTAAAAGATGGTGATCAATCAACCCTTCAATCAGGTTGAATGATCCGGCACCAATTAACCCTGCACCGATCAAGGGCTGTGCTGATCTTGGTGCGCTCTCTTGCCGCAATGCTCGCCAAAGCAACGTCAACCCAATCACAGCAAGGACAGAGGTGCCCATGTGAAACACGCCATCCCAAAATGTGTTGATCTCCAAATTGGTTAAATCTGTAGCAGGTCGAATCGTTGTCACCATGTGATGCCATTGCAAGATTTGGTGAATGACGATGCCATCAAAAAAACCTGCGATCGCCATTCCTAAAACAACTCCTGCTGCTACCAGGAGTGCAATGTTGGAGCGTACAGCGGCTGTTTCGGAATCTGTTGTAGAGTCAATAGTCTTGAATGCCATGGCTTGATTGAGCGGGTAACCGCGCTATCCTTGTGTTGCTGCGATGCTTTACAAAGGTTTATATTTCCTAGTTCAATCAACTTACGGCTTAAAGTAATCTGTCGAAAGGCGTTACTTTAGCAGTAGAGCGTGGAACGTCAGAGAACAGAGAATAAAGACAGAGGATATTGCTGATTCAATAGATGAATTTCACGGGCGTTTTGTGAAAGGCTCGTACAACTGTAACTAGTTTTTGAGAATCACATCTGCTTTCAGCAACGCTCGATACAGACCTGACTGCCTGATAAATCTTTGATGCTGGGTGATTGAAGTCGCAGCAATAGGAGCAAAACTCACCGACGCAGGTTCCAAAGAACTTTGATGCACCGCGTCCGCGCAGGTGAACTTCGATCGGTGAAATAAACGTTAGCGATTAATTAACGATCGCGTTTGATAACACTTCATGAATGAAACTTAGCCAAGATTTGGTAAATCTCGACACAATCGATCGTTACTAGCGTGATGTATTGAACATCTCTGAAACTAATACTCTGTAAGTCATTCTTCAATTTCTATTAGTTAATAGATTAATCGTTGTACGCATTAACTTAAATTGCCTCTTCATCAGATGGAGATGTTTTGAGTGCAATAGTTTAACTCCGGGTAGAGACAGGAGTTCATCTTCCTCGATAGAACATGAAGTATAAGGAGCATTACAACTTGTTTATTCGTAAACGAATGAATGTAATCCACTACAACGTTATTCAACTCTAGAAGGAGTTTTGTATGTCTGGACAAATGTGTTGGCTTCCTAAATTAGGAACAGATGGTGAAAAGATTTTACATCTACGTCTCCAATCTCATGACCGTTGGATGCCTTATACTGCCCTACCAGCTTTTTCAGTTCCTGATTATAAAATTCGGGGTGGTTCAAAAGGTTGGGCAACCTATCAAAAATTGATGCAAGCTGGTTGGGTTTTAGTTCCTACAGCCCAGGCTTACACTCTATCTGCGCCACAACCATCTCTACTTGCCAGTTAATTATCTGTTTTGAACATCAGCCTTTTTACTTTGAAATCATTTCAAAAGACGGATTAAGTCATGCATAACAACCATCAACCCTTGAAAGACGCCAATTATCTTATCGCTTTTCGCAGCAGTGTCTGGTGCATCGGATTTGCAGTTGGTATTTTTAGTGTTGTGAGTCAAGGAATTGTGTCGATCGCAGATGGCTATCTCTCTACAATCGACCTGACTCATCTTGTAATCGCTAGTTTGGTTTTCACAGCTTGGGTCTGCTTAAAACCACACTCATTAGTGGTTGTACGAGCTATAGCTCACAACTCAAATCCAACAATCTAGAAATCTCTTGTCACTCAAACGTTGTAGTTAACGTTGTAGTTCAGGAGGGTTGTCAACACCCTCCCAACAGCATAGAGGGTGATCTGCCTCCAGACCGAAGAGGGTTGCGATCGCCAGACATAAGCTGATCCTGAGAGCATCACATGAGTCGATCGCCTTACAGGAGAAGCCCGATGACAGAAAACGGTCAGACTCGTAAAAAGCGAGTTGCGATTTTAATTGAACAAAAAGTTGAAGATGCGGAGTTTCAAATTCCCTACAATGCACTCCGCAAAGCTGGAGCCGAAGTCATCGTACTAGGTTCTCGTGTCAACGAAGAATACAAAGGCAAACAAGGAAAGCTGTCAATTAAAGCAGACGGCACAACTACAGAATCTCGTGCAGAAGATTTTGATGCTGTCATTATTCCCGGTGGATTTGCCCCAGACAAAATGCGTACCAACATGAAAACGGTACGGTTTGTTCAAGATGCTATGGCTAAAGACATTTGGGTAGCCGCGATCTGCCACGGTCCTCAAGTCTTAATTGAGGGTGATCTGCTTAAAGGCAAAGAAGCGACCGGATTTCGGTCAATTCGTAAAGACTTGCAAAACGCAGGGGTTGAGTTTGTTGATCAACCATTGGTTGTGGATGGCAATCTGATTACCTCGCGCCGACCTGGCGATCTGCCCATTTTCACAACAGCTATTTTGCAGGTGTTGGACTTGACAGTACCCGATACGACGCTACCTGATGTAAGCGATACAAATGCAGGTTGGTGGAAGTTGGGTGAAGAATGGGGCGGCTCAACCAAAAGTGAAATTGTGGATGCGATCAATATCGCGATTGGGGGCGAACGCTATGCCTATGAAGCGTTTGAAACCTATTCTGGCAAAGCTTCTGACCCTGAAGTCAAATCCATCCTGGAAGGAGTACGTGACTTCAAAGCCAAGCATATTCAATGGCTTGAGAATCGACTGGATGTGTTAGGTGAAAAGCCATCTCTAAGAGCAGATGTCAGTGGTGCTTATGCGGATCTAAAGACCTGGTTACAGTCCATCAATAGTGATGTTGAAGTTTTGAAACGAGCATTAGGCGAGCTACAAACGGGTGTCGTTGATGTTTACAACTTGCGCAATAAGCTAACTGACCCAACAACAGTTGAGCTGTTTGATCAAATGGATGTAGACATTGCAAAACATGAGCAATGGGTCGCTGATCTGTATCAAGCGCGCCTGATCGAAAGTTCTATGCAACCGCCTCATCCCACTACAGGTGCCGCTGTCACCGCTTAAGTCAACCCTTTAAGGAACCAAACCATGGAAGAAATTGTGAATCAAGGACAACAAGAATTTTCTCAGTCTATTCCGCCAGGAGGTCAACCTGGATCTGGTCAAGAAGCCGCTTTGAGTGATCAGGAAAAGTGGGCTTCGATTGTTGGTGGTGGCGCGATGGTGCTGATGGGATTGCAACAGCGATCGCTCCGGGGTGTGTTAATGGCGATCGCAGGAGGCAGCATGATTTATCACGGAGCAACGAGCGACAAAAGTATCACTGACAAAGTGGGTGAAGCCGCAGGCAAAGTTGGTGAGGCAGCAGGGCTTAACAAATCCATTCGAGTCGAGAAAACGGTCACTATTAACAAGTCGGCTGAGGAGTTGTATACCTTCTGGCACAATTTTGAGAACCTGCCCAACTTCATGAAGCACCTCAAGTCAGTGACAGTACTGGATGATCGGCGATCGCACTGGGTTGCTAACGCACCGATGGGACAGAGTGTCGAATGGGATGCAGAAACCATCACCGATGAACCCAATCGTTTGATTGCCTGGGCATCGGTTGAGGGAGCAGACGTTGAAAACTCTGGATTTGTCCGCTTTCAACCCGCACCCGCCGATCGCGGTACTGAGGTCAAAGTGGTGATCGAATACGCTCCACCAGGAGGCGCGTTAACAGCAGCAGTAGCCAAGCTGTTTGGTGAAGAGCCAGAACAGCAATTGGGAGATGAACTCCGACGCTTTAAGCAACTGATGGAAGCGGGAGAAATCGCCACCACGGAAGGGCAACCCTCCTGTCGGGCTAACAGCTAATTCAAACCCCTCCGTTTACAAATCAACCTCAAACGCAAAGTCACCTTTGAAGGATGAATCATGAAAGCAGTATGTTGGCATGGTGCCAATGATGTCCGGGTTGAAACTGTACCCGATCCGACAATTCTTAATCCCCGCGATGCCATCATCAAAATTACGTCTACAGCAATTTGTGGATCAGATCTACATATCTACGATGGCTTCATTCCTACCATGATGCCCGGAGATATTATTGGGCATGAGTTTATGGGAGAAGTGATCGAAGTCGGACGGGGTGTCACTTCTCTCAATGTGGGCGATCGCGTCGTAGTACCCTCCACCATTGGCTGTGGTCACTGCGCTCATTGTCTGCAAGATCAGTGGTCACTGTGCGATAACTCCAACCCCAAAGGGGGAATGGAGGAAAAGCTATTCGGTGCTGCTACCTCTGCGATTTACGGCTACTCCCATCTGTTTGGCGGATATGCCGGGGCTCAGGCGGAATATGTTCGCGTTCCCTTTGCGGATGTGGGGGTTGTGAAGGTTCCCAAAGACATTCCCGATGAAAAGCTACTCTTTATCTCGGATGCCTTTCCAACGGGCTATATGGGCGCAGATATGTGCGACATTCAACCCGGTGACATCGTTGCGGTCTGGGGATGTGGTGCCGTTGGGCAGTTTGCCATTCGTAGTGCCTACATGATGGGAGCAGAAAAGGTGATCGCGATCGACCGCTTCCCAGAAAGGTTGCAACTGGCGAAAGAGAGAAGTGGGGCTGAGATCATCAACTACGAAGAAGTAGACGCAGGGGAAGCCCTCAAAGAAATGACAGGGGGACGCGGTCCCGATGCGTGTATTGATGCGGTGGGTCTGGAAGCCCATGCGGCAGGTGTCGCGGATCTGTACGACAAAGCGAAGCAAGCCGTACGTTTGGAACTCGATCGCCCTCATGTTTTACGACAAATGATGGTTGCCTGTCGCAAAGGCGGCACACTCTCCATCATGGGGGTTTATGGCGGATTTCTCGACAAAATGCCCTTTGGTGCAGCCTTTAACAAAGGATTGACCATGCGAATGGGGCAGATGCATGGGCAGAAATACATGAATCTGCTGCTTGAAAAAGTGTTGAACGACGAAATCGATTTATCTGATGTGATCACTCATACCCTCCCCCTCGACCAGGCAAAACAGGGATATGAGATGTTCAAAAACAAACAAGATCAATGCATCAAAGTTGTTCTTAAGCCCTAGCAAAGTCTCATCCTGATCCTCTCTCATACAGCCGTGTGCAAGTTGGTTCAATACACGGGGTGCCGTAAATCCTCCTTCAAAAAGGGGGACTTCTGAAGACATTCCATCACTTCAAAACCACATCTAAATATCATTCAGGAGGTTAACTATGAATCGATTTATAGCATGGATCGAGAAAGCAAGTGAGAGACTAGCGATTTCTTTGATCACAATTATTTTTGTAGCGAGTGCTGTTGTTTTTGCGATCGCCCCCAGTGCAGCAGCACGTTCTCTTGCTCCTGAGACTGAGTCCTATGCCTATAGCGGCAACACCGGAGAGTGGACAAGTTCTCCCTTACCCGCCGAAAAAACTCGTCAAGCGGCTCCGATGCCTGCTGAGAATACCCGCCAAACTCACAATGCTCAAGACAACTTGAGACGGAACGTACGAGATGCAGCGGACAACGTGCAAGACGCCCTTGATCCAGATGCTGCTGGTTCTCGTACAAAAGGCTTTTTTAATCAGGTGAAAAATCGGGTTGATACCGCCGTAGAAAATACCAAAGATGCGTTTGGCGGTGCTGGCGATGACGTTCGCGACACGCTCAAAGATGCGAGTGAACCTGCTCGTTACCCTGCTCGCTACTAAGTTTCTTCTTTAACCCTCATAACTACTGGAGAGTCATTTCATGAAAGCGGTTTGCTGGCACGGTTCTGGTGATGTGCGTGTAGAAAACATACCCGACCCTAAAATTATCAATCCGCGTGATGCGATTATCAAAATCACTTCCACGGCAATTTGCGGGTCTGATCTGCACATCTACGATGGCTACATCCCCACGATGCAGTCTGGAGATATTCTCGGTCACGAGTTTATGGGAGAGGTCGTCGAGGTTGGATCAAAGGTAACAAACGTCAGTATTGGCGATCGTGTTGTTGTTCCCTTCACCATCTCCTGCGGTAACTGCTTCTTCTGCAATCGCGATTTGTGGTCGTTATGCGACAACTCTAACCCCAACGCCTGGATGGCAGAAAAGCTGATGGGTCACTCTCCGGCAGGGTTGTTTGGCTACTCCCATCTGTTTGGAGGCTACGCCGGAGGACAAGCGCAGTATGCCCGCGTTCCCTTTGCCGATGTGGGTCTGTTTAAGATTCCAGAAGGTCTAACCGACGAGCAAGTTTTGTTTTTAACGGATATCTTTCCAACGGGTTACATGGCCGCGGAAAACTGCAACATCAAACCGGGCGACATCGTTGCGGTGTGGGGTTGTGGTCCGGTTGGACAGTTTGCCATCAAGAGTGCTTTTCTACTCGGCGCAGAACGAGTGATCGCCTTCGATCGCTTCCCTGAACGTCTGGAGATGGCAAAGCAGGCAGGGGCAGAGGTGCTCAACTATGAGGAGGTAGATGTTGGGGAAGCCGTTAAGGAAATGACTGGGGGACGGGGTCCTGATGCCTGTATTGATGCGGTGGGTATGGAGGCTCACGGTACTGATGCGATGGCGATGTATGACAAAGTTAAGCAAGCCGTTCGCCTGGAAACCGATCGCCCCACGGCTCTGCGTCAGGTCATTGTGTCCTGTCGCAAGGGTGGCACCGTTTCACTGGCAGGAGTCTATGGTGGATTCCTCGACAAAGTTCCGATGGGAGCCGCTTTTAACAAGGGGTTGACCTTTAAGATGGGGCAAACCCACATCCACCGCTATTTGCAACCCTTGTTAGACCATATTCAAAACGGCAGGATTGATCCTACATTTGTCATCACCCATACGCTGCCCCTAGATGAGGCTCCGCATGGATACGACATTTTCAAGCACAAGCGTGATAATTGCATCAAGGTTGTTCTAAAACCTCACGCGATCGCTTAAATATCTCTCTAAAACTGCCAAATCCCCGGAGTCCATGAGATTCCGGGGATTTAAAGCTTGTTCATGACCATCGTTATTACAGTAAGCAAATTAATACTAGAAAGCCAAACAGCAACGACGTCATTTGGGCAAACATCGAGAGTTCAGAATTGGCTGAAGTGATTGCAGTGGTTTGGGTCGTTTGAGAGGATTGCATAAGACGCTCCTTTTGAAGTGTGTAGCGTGAGGGTAGAGGGGTTGCTGACCGAGGCGATTGCTTCATGCCCTCATCCTCTACAGCAGACTACAGATACAGTTCCCGCATTTCCGGTTGAATTTGTAAGGGATAGTACTGAAAAGTTCAGTCTTTACTGACCGTTTACGGAAATGTGTTGGGATCGTTAAGAACTGAGCATTACAGCCATTTACACAGAACAGCCTGAATTCTCCCTTTGAGAATTATAGGTTTGATCAAAAAGCTGAAGCCAAAGGCAATGGCTCAAGTACTGATTCTGGGCGAGCTTTCCGACTCGCCTTCACCCCATCGAATGTGGCTACGGCTATCTCTGTAAAAACAGCGAGACTCATTAAGAAAGAATGCAGGGTTTTCACATAAAAATTCCGATTTTGAGATCAACCCCTGTGAAGGTAACCCTGTATGAGTACGTTAACAGAGTGGCTTGCTTCAGGTTCAGGTGATTACAAGGCTCTTCAAAACCCGCGTTTTTGCTGCGTTGATGGTAGTTCTACTATGCATGGCTTTGATCCAGGCTATGTCATCACCCCGATCGGTACCGATCGCCAACCAGTCCACAGAGGTTCGGGGCGTATGGCTGACCAATGTGGGTAGTGGTGTGTTGTTTGCACCGTGGGGAGTTGAGCGAGCACTAAACCAGTTGGCACGACTTAACTTCAACACGGTTTATCCTGTCGTGTGGAACCGGGGACACACATTTTACCCAAGTGCAACGGCTCAACGGATTATTGGGCGATCGCAAGACCCCTGGCTCAACACCTTGCGACTGGGCGGTGATGTGCTATCTACCATTGTGAAACAGGGTAATCGGCAGGGCTTACGAGTTATTCCCTGGTTTGAATATGGGTTTATGGCTCCAGCCCAATCCACGTTAGTGTATCGTCACCCGGAATGGCTGACCCAACGGCAAAACGGGACAAAAACCCTGGAACTTCACGAGCATGAGCAAACCCTATTGACCCCAACCCAAAACCAACTCGACCAACAGCAGTTACGGCGAGAGATTTATAGTCGGTTAGTGGGCGATCGCGTCTGGCTCAATCCACTCCATCCAGAAGTGCAACAATTTCTCCTCGATCTCATTACCGAAGTGGTGACGCAATACGACATTGATGGCATTCAACTGGATGATCATTTTGGGTTCCCCGTAGAGTTTGGTTATGACCCCTACACGGTTAATCTCTATCAGCAGGAACACAATGGGGCAAAGCCTCCCAACGATCCGCTCAATGCCGAATGGATGCAGTGGCGTGCAAATCGATTAACAGCGTTTATGGGGCGAATTTTTGAAACGGTGAAAGCTTTAGACCCCAACTGTATCGTCAGTCTTTCGCCCAATCCACAAGCTTTTTCTTATCACGCTTACTTGCAGGATTGGCAAACCTGGGTGAACCGGGGGTGGGTCGAGGAGTTAGTGGTGCAAGTTTACCGCAATGATTTGAGCAGTTTTCAGGCAGTGTTAGCTCAACCCTCTATACGAGCCGCACAACAACGCATCCCAGTGGCGATCGCCATCCTAACAGGGTCATGGCGACGACCAATCACTTTTCGACAAATCCGTCAGCAAGTGGAGGCTGTTCGCAAGGCTGATCTCAATGGAGTTTCTTTCTTTTATTGGGAGACACTCTGGAGTTATCTCACTCCTGAATCCCCAAAAGAACGTCGGGCTAATTTTCAAACACTTTTTGCTAAGCCATAACCACTCTGATATAGCTTTGGTTAGAAAGCTTAAAACAAAGGTAATGACTCAAACTCTATGCTGGAAAAGCTTCCTGACTCGCCTCTGCTCATCAAATGGGGCTACGGCTATAGTTTGCGGTAAGGCTTCATGTAATGACTCGTTTCACATTCGTAATTAACTAGAATTGTTCGTTTAAAGATCTCAAATTGGTATTATGGCACATCTCAAAGAGTTGACATCGCTGAATTCAGGAATTGGATTTTGGTTGCAATGGATGTGTGTAACCATTTGTGGTTTTTTACTCAGTTTGTATTGGATCGAAGTTGGGTTTCGTCCTGATATTCGATGGTTTCAGGGGGTAATGGGTGGGCTAATCATCGGTACTGCTCAGTGGTTGGTGTTGCGACAAAGACTTCCTCAAGCAGTCTGGTGGATTGCGGCGACAACACTCGCTTGGGGATTGATCGGTTACAGCAAGTTAGGTGCTCTGGGATGGGTAGTGCCTCAGGAAATGTATTCTGTGACGTTGCGATCACTCTATGGTGGGCTAGATGGGCTAAAAGTCGGAGCAATCTTAGGAGCAATCCAATGGTTTGCACTGCGACGACATGTCTCAAATTCAGCCTGGTGGATTGCGGTGAGTGCGATCGCCTGGGCACTTGGATTAGCCATAGGCTGGTCAAGTGGAGCCATTTTGCGGCTCAAGACGGGCATCTTTTTAGGAGAAGTTGGGGGATTGGGGCTAGGTTGGGGGGCGATCGCAGCCATCACAGGAATTTGTCTTATCCCTCTTCTGTCACTATACCCCCCTAAATCTCTCAAAACGGGGGGACTTTGAGCCATTGTCGCGAGTCTTGACCCAACCAGAATCACCCGTACTTGGTATAGATGCAAAGCGCGCCTTTGGGTGAACCGAAACACCTTCTGCTAGAGGCTTTGACTTCGCCAAGCTTAACCCAGTGGGGACGCCACTGCCTCCCCACTGGGGGTTTAGGGATTCTCCCCCAATGCCTGGTCAAGGCTTTTGTCAGTCAACCAACGTTTAGAGTTTGATGATTCGTTACATTCTTAAAATAAGCAAGTACAAAACTAATCAAAATTACACCCTTTTCTCATCTTTTTAAGATAGCTTTATCATTAACCCAACTTCTAATTGAGACAAGGTTAGAACTGGACTGGAGAACTTTTTCTGTATTGCCGATAGCTACCGATAAACAAGAACCTTAATAAACACTATGACTTCTAATTCCAACTAAATATATCGCCGGAAATAATCATTACTTGAAAGCTCAAGACTTTCAGTAGAGACAATATAACAGGTCTTCCGCTAAAACAGTAATTAATGGTTCATATCAATCAATACTAATCTCATACAGCACTGGATAAAAGCTAATCTCGAAAGCTCCTCGTTCGATTAACACTTAACACTAATTTGTTTAGCTTTTAGCTTGGTTAATATTCGAGTTTTACTGTTTACATCATCCCATCACAATCATCTAACCCCGTTGAAGGAGTGATAATCACATGTCTCTTACTGCAACCGCCCCCCGATTTTGCAGAGATCAAGCTGTTCGCTTTCTTGGAGGTGAAGGCACAATTAAAAGTTACCAATCTGATGCAGGACATTGGACTTATCTCGTTGAAATGCCAATGGGTCCAGAACCTGAAATGGGTCGAATCGGATATGAAACAACCATTACATTATTAGAATCAGATCTCGAAGCTTTATAAAGCTAATAAGTATCAGCAAGCAATTCACTGAAAAAAATTAAAATATTTAACTTCGACATTGTTATGGTCGTCCAACAGCCTCCAGGAGGCTGTTTTTTATATCTACAGGCACATGACGTAGGAAAGACCAATGGTTCTAGAACAAACTACAGTGCACGAATAGTTCCATTCAGGACTGTAGATAGATATGACCGTAGAAAGAATCGTTAGTAATAGCAATTATCTCTTATCAAAAAGCGGAACCTCAACACTGAATTGTATAATTTCTTAACTGTTTCTACTAAAGATAACGTACCCCTTTTGACAGGTGTTCCATCCGTCATAAGAATTTATTCTGGTAGATCCTAGAGCAGTATTTGAATATCTTTGTATCACTCTCTAATTGTTTTTATGAATTGTAAAGGCAATTAATGAGTGTGCTTGCATGTTTATGTTCTGCCTAGGTTAATGATTAGCAATTCTCCATAAAATAGCTCACAAACTAGGCTTGATTAATTTATGTTTAGTGTTTTAAAGCAACCGTGGTGCATGGGCTATTTAGGAAGTTGCACTTGCCTCAGTTGAGTTGCTATTTCGATCAATGTCATATTCACAATTTTTGAATCGATTTAATTTCAAACGACTTAGGCTGCGATCGCCCCAACGGTTGATCCTGGCAATTGTTTGTTTTTTGGGCACTGTATTTATTAGCTGGTACGTCATGGCGCAGCAACCCGTGACACTACGGATGCTGATGCCTGCACCTGATATCCCTCCTTTTCAACCATTAGTAGAAGCATTTGAAGAACAAAACCCAGGTATTCGGGTTGAACTTGTAGAGGGACCAAACCAGACCAACCTGGTAGAGGATCTCTACACCTCAGCCTTTTTGTTAGGAGATTCACCCTACGATCTGGTCAATATGGATATTGTCTGGACTCCTAAATTTGCGGCGGCTGGATGGTTGATGGATTTGACTGATGATGTCAGTAGTGACGAGTTAGCTCAATATTCACCCCTGGATGTTGAAGGTGGACGGTACGAAGACCGACTTTACCGCTTGCCCGTTCGATCGGATGTTGGTCTGCTCTATTACCGCAAAGATCTGTTAGAACAAGCAGGATTACAACCTCCTGAAACCTTTGCCGATTTAATGCAAGCCTCTAAACAGTTACAGGATAGTGGGGCTGTACCCTGGGGTTACATCTGGCAAGGCCGACAATATGAAGGCTTGGTTGCCATGTTTGTCGAAGTTCTGCAAGGGTTTAACGGATTTTGGGTGAATCCAGATACGTTAGAAGTTGGCCTCGATCGCCCCGAAACCGTAGAAGCCATCAACTTCTTGAAGAGTACTGTCCAGGAAGGCGTCTCTCCTCCGGGGGTGACAACCTATCAGGAAGAAGACACCCGTCGCTTTTTCCAGAGTGGTCAGGCTGCCTTCTTGAGAAGCTGGCCCTATGTTTGGACTCTCGCCAATGCAGAAGACTCTGAACTGAGAGGTAAAGTCGGTATTCAACCTATGGTTCATGAGCCAGGAGCGAAAGCAGGAGCTTGTTTGGGAGGTTGGGGAATTGGAATTTCTACTTCAACGGCTCACCGTGAAGAGGCACTCCAAGCGGCGAAATTCTTTTCAAGCTTTGAACCTCAACGTGATCTGATTATCAGTGAGGGTTATCTACCCAGTATTCAATCTCTGTTTACAGACCCCAAAGTGGTCGCAGAATACAGCCACTTTCCCAGCTTGCAAGAGGTAGCCAACAATGCGGTGTTGCGTCCACCGATCGCCCAATATGCTCAAGCATCAGACATTTTGCAACGGTATCTCAGCGCAGCATTGACCAATCGCATGTCTCCTGAAGATGCTATGCAGTCCGCTGCCGCAGAAACACAACGGTTATTAGACGCAAGGGGTTAGGGAGCCAAGACATGGTTAAAATGAATGCGATTCAAGCGAGAGAACAACGCACAGCATGGACTCTCATGACTCCGGCATTGTTGTTATTGCTATTTGTGTTTGCTTACCCAATTTTGCGAGCGTTCTGGTTAAGCCTTTTTGCTAAAAACCTGGGAACCCAATTACAACCCGTTTTTGCAGGGTTAGATAATTACGGTCGGATGATTGGAGACGGTCGATTTTGGCAGAGCTTTGGAACGACGACTATCTTTACATCTGCATCAGTTGTGTTAGAACTGCTGCTGGGCATGGGAATTGCACTGGTGTTACACCAGAGCTTTAAGGGGCGATCGCTCGTTCGGACAGCAGCGTTGATTCCCTGGGCGTTACCAACAGCTCTCATCGGCTTGGCATGGGCGTGGATTTTTAACGACCAGTTCGGTGTGGTCAATGATATCTTGCTGAGGTTGGGATTAATTGACACAGGCATTAACTGGTTGGGTGAACCTGCTCTGGCAATGGTGGCAGTCATTGCAGCAGACGTGTGGAAGACGACTCCGTTTATCAGTATTTTGCTGCTAGCCGGACTACAATCGATTCCCGATGATCTATACGAAGCACACTCGATCGATGGAGCCAACGCATGGCAGAGCTTTTGGCGGATCACAATTCCGCTGTTGATGCCGCAAATCTTAATTGCGGTGTTATTCCGCTTTGCTCAAGCGTTTGGCATCTTTGACTTGATTGCGGTCATGACTGGGGGTGGTCCTGGTGGCGCGACCGAAGTGGTATCGCTCTACATCTACTCCATGGTGATGCGTTATCTCGACTTTGGCTACGGGGCAGCACTCGTGGTTGTTACCTTCCTGTTGTTAGTGTTGGCAGTGGCGATCGCCAGCTTTGCACTCAGTCGCCTCCGCCATCGTACAACTGGAGCAACGTCGTAGGAAAAGGTTGAAGGCTAAAGGCTAAAGGCTGAAACTAAAAACCTTTATCCTCCCTTCTCCTTTTCTCTTCACCTTTTCATCCTTCATTTTTCATCCTTCATCCTTTTTCCTCTATGACTACGCTTCAACAAGATCGGATAGTAGCTGCCCCCCACCCTCCTAAACGAGATGCAAATCTGGTGTGGCTTCGTCGCCTATTATTAGGATTGGCAATTCTAGCCGTGTTGCTCATTAGTCTGGCACCTGTGCTCTGGCAGTTACTCACGTCCTTTAAGGTGAATGAGGATATCTCACAAGTCCCAACGGTCTATTTTCCAACTCGTTTAACACTCGAACATTACACTGAGTTGTTCACTCGTCGTCCTTTTCTTCGATATATCCTCAACAGTGCGTTTGTCTCAATTATCTCGACAGCCGTTTGTCTGGCGATCGGGACTCCCGCAGCTTACGCACTAGCGCGGTTACGTCCCTGGGGCGAGAAAGTTATTCTCGCGGCTGTTTTGGTGGTCACACTCTTTCCAGGAATTCTACTTTTTTTAGGACTTCTGGAAATCGTTCAAGCCCTTCACTTGGGCAACAATTACTTAGCATTAATCATCCCCTACACAGCCATTAATTTACCGTTGACCATTCTCGTTTTAAGAAGTTTCTTTCAACAATTGCCAAAGGATTTGGAAGACTCTGCCAAGGTTGATGGCTACAACACCTGGCAAATGTTGACCAAAATTCTGTTGCCGATGACAGTTCCTGCTCTCGTCACAACGGGAATTCTCGCGTTCATCTTTGCCTGGAATGAGTTTATTTTCGCGTTGACCTTTATCACTCGTGAAAGCATGAAAACCATTCCGGTTGCAGCAGCCCAATTAGGGGGTGCTTCTGTATTTGAGATTCCCTACGGTCCTATTGCTGCTGCAACGGTTTTAGGAACACTCCCTCTGATACTACTGGTGTTGTTCTTCCAACGCAAGATCGTACAGGGACTGACCGCAGGTGCTGTTAAAGGCTAAGGAAAAAAGAAGATCGAAAATCGAAAACTGAATTTCTTTTTTATTCTTCTCTCTTCTTTTTTCTCTCTTCTATCTTTTTTCTCTCTTCGTTTTTCTTCTTTTACTATCATGGCTAAACTCGAACTTAAACACCTCAATAAAACTTTCTCTCCTAAAGTGATTCCGGTTAAAGATGTTAGCTTAACCGTTGATGACGATGAGTTTTTGACATTGTTGGGTCCATCAGGTTGTGGCAAGTCTACTGTGTTGCGTTTGATTGCAGGGCTAGAGCAACCCACGCGCGGTCAAGTGATGATTGGCGATCGCGATGTCACCGCTCGACGACCAGGCGATCGCAACATTGCTATGGTGTTCCAAAGCTATGCGTTGTATCCGCACCTGACCGTGTATGACAACCTGTGTTCTGGTTTGCGCCTTAAACACACGCCTGAGCCTGAGATCAGACAACGGGTGGCAGATGCATCACGAGCACTAGATTTAGACGGGTTGATGGATCGCAAACCTGGACAACTCTCCGGTGGACAACGGCAACGGGTTGCACTAGGACGGGCATTGGTGCGTCGTCCAGACGTGTTTTTGCTGGATGAACCGTTGAGTAACCTGGATGCCCTGTTGCGTGAAAAAGTACGGGCTGAACTCAAACAACTATTTGAGTCTCAAGGCGTGCCTGTGGTGTATGTAACCCACGACCAGACTGAAGCCATGACTCTCTCCAGTAAGGTTGCCGTCCTCAACAAAGGCTGTGTGCAACAGTTGGATGCGCCTCACCGCATCTATAACCGACCTGCCAATCTGTTCGTGGCGGGCTTTGTGGGTAGCCCTCAGATGAACCTGATCACAGTGCCCTGTGAGGGTCGCAATGCCGTTGTCGGAGAATTCCGCATTCCTCTGCCTAACAGCACGGTGACTCCACCGCGATCGATTATTATGGGCATTCGTCCAGAACATATTCGTGTGGCAGAACCAGAGGATCGGCAAACCATTCAGGGACGGGTCTTTTTGGTAGAAAACCTGGGGATGCACAACCTGGTGAGTGTGCGTGTGGAAGGCAATCAGAATGAACCTGTTATTCTTCGTGCTCTGCTTCCTCCGAGCGACAATTGGCAAAACCAAATTTTGACCCTGGCGTTACCTCCTGATTCACTGCACTGGTTTGATGTGGATTCTGGTGAGGCAGTGTTTAGAGGTGCGATGGAGCGTATGGCAGTGCGATAGACACAGTTATCACCAAAAGTAGGGGCGGAGCATTCGGTAGAGAATTTGCAACTTGAGTTGCGAGGTTCTTTTTCCAAGTGCTTCGCCTCTGTTCGTATAAAAATTTAATGACGTTATAGCCGTAGCCATACCGCTTTAAATGGTTTCCAGTGCAAATGCGGACGCTCGTAGGGGCGGGTTTAGCTGTTTACTAATGGCAAACCCAAGCACTTATCTGCAAAACCTGCCCCTACCGATATCTGTCTTGAGCACCATTTGATTTGGTATCACATTGATGGAGTAGAGGCGAGTCAGAAAACTCCTCCAGAATCAACATTTGCCCCATTGCCCTTATCCTAATGATTGTGAATTTAATAAATCCGCAAACTGTAGGGGCGGGTTTAGCAGACCCGTCTGTGCCCTGTTATAGATTTGACAGCAAAACCCGCCCCTACCAAATATCGAACTTATTTAATTTCCATTCCTAAGCTTTCTGACCAAGCTGTAAATTAACCCGATTGGGTGAGGCACGCCTTTGTTTCAACAGCTTACTATCTCTGTCAATTGCTTCTAAAGCTTTACCTCAGGAGGCGAAGCCATGATACGGAATGACAGCGATCGCTACACAGTAAATATCACTGCTGCCAACACTGTCAAGGCTTCTGTGCCCGTGCAAATGGTTCGCATTATGGCGCAACTATGGCAATGGATGCCACTACCACCTCCTATTATTTCAAGCTTTCAAATTCATCAACAGCATTTCTATCAGCGACAGTTCCCTCAGCAGTATGTCTGGCGACGACAAGTAGTTTGGAATGCGATTCATCTACTCTTGAGTCCTCCTGCTGTAGAGACTCCCCCAGTAGTCGTCAACCATTCAGTTGTAATGGCATAAGGCTATTCACAGTTACAGGATTTTGTATATCAGCTTGTTCAGTCGCTATTTTGCCTGAATTCAGGTCAAAAGGCGACAGGTCAACTCTCCTGAGCTAGGAGATCGCATTGCATTCTTGTACCAGCGATCGCTTGCTTTGCGCGAGAGCCAATGGCGTTCCAATGACTTGCTGTTAACGATCAGTGAGGTTTGCTGCTCTAGAGAAATGTTTGTATAGCAACTGAAAGGTTTATTACATCTCTAATGTTGACCGTGGTGTATAACCTGCCTTTCAGCCTTAGCACTCAGTTCTCAGCACTCAGCATTTTGCTGTAGCAGTAACCCAACATTTAGCGATAGTGAGCAAAGTAACACCCACGATCAGTAATCTGACTCTAAATCAGAACTGTTCTATGTGTTAGCAAATTATGCGATCGCTACTGTTTTAACAACGCTGAAACACATCCTGATCTGTGGGGTAACGCAATCAACAGTAGATTTGTCGTTGCGATTGTGTGACTTAAAAGTCCGGTACACACATCTTTTTAAGTATTTGGTTTGAGTCTATTAAAGACTCACTATTGACAACCTCCCATCAGAATTTAAGGATTCATCATGAATACGAGAGCAGAAGCAAGAGCAAAATGGATGCTGTACAAAGAGTTGGAATTGATTCCTGATAGCTGGGAAGAACCCAAGTGGAAACGGCTTCATCTCAGCAGTTGGTTGAGCAGAGCCTGGAGTGTGATTGTCGATGTAGTATCAGGACATTCTGAACCCAGAATCTGGTCATCCACTGACAAAACAGGAATGATATGGTGGCATACCTATGATCCGATCAGCAATGAATCGGGTTGTTTTTCCTCAGAGTCAGAAGTCAGGGCATGGTTAGAGAGACGTTACTATCATCACAATGCAGCGTCACCGTTTAAGGGTGGAGTAAGTGACCTTTGGTGAAACTGGTAAGGGATTCCACAAAAGGTCTGGTTTCGACTCAAACCCTAACCTCCCGTACTCCCTCCCCATGAGGGAGTACACAAGTCCTCTCAGCCCCTAAATCCCCATTCTGGGGACTTTGAGCCCTCATCAAAAAGTCTTAACTTCACCAGAAGCATCCGTACGTGGAACCGATGCGAAGCGCGTTTTTGGGTAAACCGAAATACCTTCTGCTAGGGGATTTGGTTTCGCCAAGCTCAACCCAAGTGGGGTAAGGGAAGGAGAAACCAAACCCCAAATCATGCTCTGAAAAGATCTTTTAGATCGGCATGAAATTTTATAGTAACTATCGAGATAGTTAGGGTGGGAGAGTAGGTTTCTCCTCCAGACTGGGTTCCACTCCTATATCCAGTCCTACCTGCCCTCCAACGGCTATAGAGGAATTTAATTTTTGCTTTATCATGGAGGATATCTATTCATAAACGCACCTCCATAGACTAAACCCAATACTCCATCATTTATGCCTGCTAAATCTTCTCCTTACCAACCGCTACTCCTGCGGATTTTGCACGGGCTAACTGGACTGAGTGTTGTCCTGGCGATCTTGACTGCCTACTGGACGTATGACACCTATGATGGACGTTGGCTTTCAATCGGGTTGCCTGCCTTCAAGGAAATTGAAGGAATTCACGGCACGTTTGGTTTGTATGCATTGCTGATTTTTCCTGCCTTTGTAATCTATGCCCTGCGTCGGGGTCAACAGCGATTGCTACAACCCGACTCTTTGGGGAAGTTAACTCAGGTAGGTCGCCCGGTCTGGTGGTACAGCCTGCATCGATTAGCGAATACTGTTTCCATTCTGGCACTCACCTTTGCACTGTTCTCCGGCAAGATGATGGATGAAACCTGGTTGCCACGGGGAGAGCTAAACCATGCCTGGTATTACGCTCATCTTATTTCGTGGGTTGTCATGGTGTTTTGTATCGCTCTACACCTTTTAATGAGTGCGAAGGTGGGTGGTTCTCCACTGTTGTTGTCAATGCTGAGTTGGCGGTTTCGAGCCAAAGACAATCCTTCACTCTGGCGATCGCACATCTCTAACTGGTGGTCTAATATCAAACCCGTTTCAATTCAACATTGGTTCTCTAAAGTCCTGAGCCTGTCCAATGGGTACAGAGTGTTAGAGGCGATCGTGTTAGGTAGCATTATCGCTGCCTGGATTATTCCGTTGTTTAAGTAATTTTATAGCAATCCCAAATGGGTTGTAAGAGGCGAACTCTGCTTATCTTACAACTCATTTAGAACTGCTATAGATGCTTCAATGGGCGATGAACTTAACGACTTTTTCCTTAACAGTTGTTTAGTTAACGTATTCAATTTGAGTGAATAAACCTCATTTTTCCGTTTAGAACTGTGTGGAATTGTTACAAGAATGTCAACACTTTCAAAGAAGTGAGAATGGGTGTATCAATCCCATGAGATTCTAGAAGTAACAATAACGGTCAATGGAGTCTGAGCCAAATGGAAGGACAGCAAAAACCAACAGTAATCATCACAGGTGCTTCTTCGGGCGTTGGTTTGCAAGCCGCCAGAGCACTTGCCCAGAAAGGTTGGTATGTAGTGATGGCGTGTCGCAACCTGGAGAAGGCAGAAAACGCTGCTACCAGCGTTGGTATCTCAAAGGAGAATTATGTCATTCTCCCAATTGATACCGCTTCGTTAGAGAGTGTGCGTCAGTTCGTTGACAAGTTCAGATCCCTGGGCAGATCGCTCGATGCGTTAGTTTGTAATGCTGCCATTTACATGCCCTTGATTAAGGAGCCGTTGTATAGCCCAGAAGGCTATGAATTGACCATGGCGACTAACCATTTGGGGCATTTCTTGCTCTGCAATCTGTTGCTAGAGGACTTGAAAAAATCATCGGCGACAGAACCGAGATTGATAATTTTAGGTACTGTTACTCATAACCCGGATGAGTTGGGAGGCAAAATTCCACCTCGCCCCGACCTGGGCAATTTAGAAGGGTTTGCTGCCGGATTTAAAGCACCGATTACGATGGCTGATGGCAAAAAGTTTGAACCTGTAAAAGCGTATAAAGATAGCAAGGTTTGCAATGTGTTGACGATGCGCGAGCTACATCGTCGCTATCATGACTCGACTCACATTACCTTTACCTCTCTCTATCCTGGATGTGTGGCAACAACGGCTCTATTCCGCAACCACTATCCGCTGTTCCAAAAGTTGTTTCCCTTGTTCCAGCGGTATGTCACGGGAGGGTTTGTCTCCGAGGAGTTAGCGGGCGATCGCGTGGCTGAAGTGGTGGCTGATCCGGCTTACAACGAGTCTGGGGCATATTACAGTTGGGGTAACCGTCAGAAAAAGGATGGCAAGTCCTTTGTCAGACAGGTGTCTCCACAAGCTCGCGACGATGAGAAGGCGAAGCGGATGTGGGATCTGTGTGAAAAGCTAGTTGGATTGGCTTAGGAATGGGAATTGAATAAGGTGAATTTGGGATCAGGATTTTGGCGGTTGAAACCGCTGATTTTCGGTCGTATGCGAAGGCGGGCTTGGCTCCGGTAGCCGCGAATTCACTCGCCAGGGTCTTAAACCGAACTGGGCGGGTTTTGCCGTCAAATCCATTGCAGGGTGAAGACAAGCTGCTAAACCTGCCCGTACAGCTTACGAATTGACTAAATCCACGAGCCCAAGTAGATCCAGTTCATCCTTCGTAGCACTACCCGCTTAGGTAAAGTACGGGGTCAGGCGGAACTGACCCCTATACCCCCTGCACTGAACCAACTTGCATTTTCTAAATGCGTCGGCGATCGCGTTCCAAGTCATAGATCACTTTTTCGACATACCAGTTTGGCGTTTCACCGGGATATTTGAGAGTGGCTAACTTAAACAACCGCTGGGCAGCTGCCTGATCGCCATTGAGAAGACGCAGCAGTTTGTGGCGCAGCGATGAGTTTGCCTGGTTAAAGTTGATTTCGTTAGGTCGTGTGGGCGATCGCCGATTTGCCCCTGTTGCTCGTCGAGTAGACCAGGGTTGTTTGCCATCCACCAGAGCGTTGACTACGAGACACAAAACAACGCACCCCCCCAGAGCCAGTGCAAGGATGACAAATCGATTCTCCGCAATCTCAGTTGCGGTGCTATTTGTGGTCAAAGCTTTAGAGTCTGGTACCTGCATTAGTGTAGACGCAGGCATTAGCGTAGACGGAACGGGCATTTCAGGCGCAGGCAGCGCAGATGAAAGCAACAGACTTCCTGCGATCGCACTAGCAAACAAAGTACCTTTTTTGACAGTTTGAGCGAACAAAGTGGAACAGGACATGTTGATTACACGCTCAATACATTAGAAGCAATAGTTTTATTGTGACCAGCCAGGATGACGTTTGTGTGACAGGCAGATTACGCCATATCAAAACCACACCCTGAGACAAGATCGAATCCGTACATTTAGATGCAGATTAAATAACTTGCAGAATCAGTGCCCTCACCCAGTTGGTTGGGTCGATACTCATCAACCCAACCAATTTGCTAATGGTCTCTACTCAGGTTCCTTAATGTTGCAGTCCACGAATTCCATCAGCGGAGAGAGGTTGATTACCCTCCCGCTTATTACAGTGCAAGTGAGATGACAAGCAATGGCTTTAGGTTACCCACTTGGGAAAAAAAAATGACATCCCCGGTCGTGATACTGATTTAAGCAGCTTTGCAGACAACCCAAGTTCAGGAGGGATCTGGCAACGCCAACCCATACAACATTCCGTCGAGTTTTCAATTCAAATTGGTGTGAGTTAAGGGAAGAAATCCATGAAATTTCAACCGGGACGTTTCATCTTGGGAGTGCTGAGCTTACTCATCGTTGTTAGTTTCCTGGGATATGTACTTGAGTTTTCTCTACCGACTAGAGCACCCAAGCTGAGTAGTACCTATACTCCATCGATTCAACCAACCCCTCAAGAAATTGGTTCCTATGATGTGTTGGGTTATGTGGTGGACAAAGCCACAGCAGAACAGCTTTTACAAACACCAGAAGGGCGATCGCAACTGTCTGCTGAAAGTGGGGCGATCGAGATCACTCCAGAGTTGATTGAGTTAGGGCGGGATGCCTTTTATCGAGAAACCTTTGGCAACGAGTACTTCTTTACAGATGTGTTGGGTGCGATCGATGGACCGATTAATCTCATCAGTGTCAGTAAGGCGATCGCGGCACTCGGCGGCAAACCCACAACCAATTTGCAAATTACTCTCGACCGAGATGTCACGGTTGGGGGACGGTCGTTTGCAGCAGGAACGGTGCTCAATACCGGGTTAGATGTACCTGCGAGATCGTTGATTCCACTGGGGATGCAAGCCCACAAAAAAGGTAGCCGAGTTCGCATTGGCTTGACCTGTGCCTTGTGTCATGCGGCGATTGATCAAGCCAGCGGGCAGATTATTGAGGGAGCACCCAATGTGGATCTCGATACCGGGTTGCTCCAGGCGTTTGCCACTAACTCCGCTGCCATGTTTCGTCAGACAGGGGTCAAGCCTCAAACCATTCCTCTGGGCGATCGCACCTACGTCAACACCGCTGGTCAAACAGCCTATCTTCCTAATGCAGAACTGTTAGAAGATGCAGTGGATGCTCAATTTTTGGCATGGGCACCAGGAAACTTTGACTCCAGTCCTGATAACAACAACAATCCATCACAGAATCCATCCTCTTTCACATTTGACTCCTACCCTTATGGGTGGAGTGGCTTTTCGGCGGTTGGTTGGTTCCACGGGTTGACCACTTTGAATAACAACGTCCACGCCACCAACTCAGACCCGACAACGGGTTCCTACATGAGCCAATACATCTTGGGTTTGGACAAGGAAACCTATCTGGGCGTGATTTTGCAAAAGGCTTCTAATCCCCTGTTTCGCTTGCCAGAGGGAGCTAAGCCTTCAGAGTTTTTGATGCAGCATGACCCGACTCCAGGCAACCCAGCTATTAACGAAGTGATTAAGATGCCAGGATATCCCAAGGGTTCGCCATTTGTCTTGGATGGGCTGATGGCAAGCTCGCCCGGACTGCCTGTGGGTGCTCAGTTGAACGGCATGTCGGCATATCAAAACTCTCTAGCTCCTCCCCCCTACATCGCACAGGTCGATCAGGAAACATTGCAGCGAGGGGCGAAGGTGTTTGAGCAAGCCAACTGCGCTCAGTGCCACAGTGGACGCTACTTTACCAATCATGAGGTGATCCCGATTGATGAGATCAAATCGCAACCTTCACGCGCCGCCGCCCTCGCCAAACTGCCCCAAATCTTTGTGCCACCAGAAACCTATCCCAGTTCAGTGTCAGTGCCATTGCCCTCCGACCCTCCGGTGGTGCCCGTGCCAATGAACATTACCTCCGCGCGATCGCTAGAGGTTGCCTTTGCTCAGAACAACTCCGGTGGCGGGTACAAAGTTCAAAACCTGATTGGGTTGTACCTGACTGCACCTTACCTGCACGATGGTGGAGTTGCCGCCAGTGCAGATGCGTTGGAACCCCAGGAAGACGGCTACTATCGGGTCACTAACCCCAATCGCATCGGCTTAGCAGGAACCTGGATGCAACGGGTTGAAGCAGACCCAGAGGCAAGTTTGCGGGTGTTGGTCGATCGCCAGTTGCGGGAGGAGGCGATCGCCGCCAATCGAGCGAATCTTGACCTACAAATGATCCACGCAGACGGCAGTGGGCATGAATATTGGGTCGATCGAGAGACAGGGTTCACCGCTCAGGCACAGTCGGATTTAATTCAGTTTCTACTTTCAATTGATGACGACCCGATGGTTTTGCCGACTTCTGCCACCAAATGAGACACCGTGTGGGGAATTTCGAGCAACAAAAACAGGATTAATCCCTGCGTGATCAACAGGTTCGTTACCAGAAAAAATGTAGCCTCTTCGATGGGCAACCCAAACAGTTGCAGTCCTGTAGTGTAGGTTTCAGAAATGTGCCAGATGTCGTTACCGATCGCAAGTCGGTCGGCAACCCACAAATAAACTGTAGGGACGGCAGTACTGATGAACCAGATGCGGCGCATTTTCCACAAGACTCCTGCACCGATCGCCCATTGCAGCGTCAAAATTGGCACTGCCCACGCCAGAACCAAGCCCAGATAGAGCGTTGAGGGCGATCGCAACATGACGAAACCCGCTGCACTGATGCCAATTCCTAAAACTGTGAGCAACAGCCTAAACCCTTTTGGAGCCGACATCTTAAGCGATGCAGGTTGTGCAGATTCAGGAGCACGTTTAAGTAACCAGTAGAGCCACAACCCAGTGAGCACACACTGAAGCACAAAAAATAGGTATTCCTCAACGGGCACATAGCCGATAGTGCCAACGACGCGATCGCTCCCATAGCCCCAAATCTTACGCCAGACGAGGTAGTTGTCCCACGGAGTCGTGTAGATAAACGCCACCAGAGACAGGAGGGGAATACCGAATCGTGCTCTCCATCCACCCACGCCTGCTAGAGGACGCTGTTGTAGCCAGAGGAGCAACAAAATTGGTGGAAAGATGAAAATGAAATGAAAGGTGAAGTAACTCATGGGAGAGCAGCAGTCGTCACAACAGGAATTCGTCACTATCTCTAGAGCCTACACCAAGAGGAGCCTACTTTGTGAAGGGGGAGAGGGGAGGGGGTGAAGGAAAGGATGAAGGATGAGGGATGAAGGAAAGGATAAAGGATGAAGGATAAAGGATAAGAAAGGATGAAGGATGAGGGATGAAGGAAAGGATAAAGGATGAAGGAAAGGATAAAGGATGAAGGATAAGAAATGAGGGACAAGAGATCAGAAATGAAGAGTTCAGCGCGAGGCTGCAAGTAGGTGAGGCTAGCGTTAATCTGCACTGGTTTTCAGTGGCTTGTGTGCGACGCCAATATACATCACGGATATATCGTCGTTAATATGAATTCTAAAATTACCTGTTTTTTGATAGTACTGATAAGCCGCAATATTATCGAAAATAGTTCTTCCAAATACATTAAAGCCTTTGATCTCAATCTCACTGAATCCGATCGCTTGCATCCAATGAGTGAGTTCGTTTGGTGTAATAAATTTATTCCAATCATGAATTCCCTGAGGGATCTCACGCAATAAATCCTCCAGGAGCCAGATCATAATTAGCTTTGATTTGAAGGTACGGTTGATCGTATCGAAACAAAAAATTCCACCCGGCTTGAGAACGCGGTAGATTTCTCGCAACGTTTGCAACGCATCAGCGACATGCTCTAACACATCAACACATACCACCACATCAAAGGAGCGATCGCCATAGGGCAATGCTTCCGCGTGACCGTGTTGATAGGCAATCGTGAGTTGATTTGCCTGAGCGTGTACCTGAGCCGCAACGATACACGCTTTGGATTGGTCAATTCCAGAGGCGATCGCTCCTCTTCTTGCCAGAAACTCACAGGAGTAACCACCCCCACAGCCAATATCCAAGACATTCAAGCCCTGCCACTGAGGAATGTGGCGATCGAAATAGGCAAAGCGTGGCGGATTCAGGTGATTTAACGCATAAATTTTAGCGGAGGCATCCCACCATTGTTTTGCATTGGTGCTGTAGAAATTTAAGTCGTTGCGCGGTTTCATGTTATGTCTTAGAGCGGGCAGATTGATGCAGGTTGTAAGGGGCAGACGGGAGGGGCGATCGCTGTTATAACTTTGTTCAGAAAGCTTAAGGCAAAGGCAATGACTCAAACCTTGACACCGGGAAAGCTGCCTGACTCGCCTCCACCCCAGTGGATGTGGCTATGGCTATAACCCCAATTCAACCGCTTAAACCTTTGACCTATCAGGCTATTTGCAGGAGCTCACCCTTTTCTTGTATCCTAGAACGCTGCACTCCATTTCGATTGCGTTAGGCTGTGAACAAATAGGAAGGTTACAGCCCCTATTTTTGTTGTTTGTTTTCACCGTTATTGCGTTGTCTTCATGCACTATTCAGGCAAGGTTTATTTAGTGGGTGCGGGTCCAGGTGACCCAGGGTTGTTTACATTAAAGGGCAAGTCTCTGCTCGAACACGCCGATGTGGTGATTTACGATGCCCTTGTTAGTCCCCAAATCTTGGCGATGATTGGCAGTCAGGCAGAACGCATCGATGCTGGAAAGCGACGGGGACGGCACTCCATGTTGCAGGAAGACATTACTGCTCTTTTGATTGAAAAAGCCAAGACCCATGCGATTGTGGTGCGCTTGAAGGGAGGCGATCCCTTCATGTTTGGTCGGGGCGGCGAAGAAATGGAAGACCTGATCAACGCCGGGGTTTCGGTCGAGGTTGTCCCTGGCATCACCTCTGGAATTGCCGCTCCTGCTTATGCTGGAATTCCTCTAACCCATCGTGCCTATAGCTCATCCGTGACGTTTGTCACAGGGCACGAGTCCGCCGGGAAATATCGTCCAGAAGTCAACTGGCAGGCGATCGCCCACGGATCTGAAACAATTGTGATCTACATGGGAGTCCACAACCTCCCCTACATCATTGAGCAGTTGCACACTGCTGGGATGAGTCTGGAAACGCCCATTGCTCTCGTGCGATGGGGTACTCGCCCAGAGCAGGAGGAGTTGGTCGGGACGCTTGCAACTATTGTGCAACAGATTGAGGAAACGGGATTTGCGGCTCCAGCGATCGCGGTGATTGGCTCAGTTGTTAATTTACATGAGGTGTTAGGAAGGGGAACTGAATGATACGCATTTGAGGGCGTTGCTGAATGCAGGTATGATTCTCAAACAATGGCCATCGCCGTACGGGCGTTTCGCGAAACGCCCCTACAAAATTTATAGATGGATCAGCAACACCGATTTGAGTAGGGTCATCTTTCATCCTTCATTCTTTATCCTTCACCCTTCACCCTTTATCCTCCTACAAGCTCTCTAAGGCTCCCTGCTTCAGGGCGATCGCCAGTCCCGAAAACACCAGCAACATGACCACCAGCGCAAACGCTGCCCCCAGAGGCCAGTTGTAAGCGACCCCAAACTGCGATGAGATCACGTTGCCCAGCATAATGCCACTGGGGCTTCCTACCAAACTGGGCGTGATAAAGTCGCCCATCGTCAACGCAAACACATTGATCGACCCTGCCAAAACACCGGGAGCGACCAACGGCAATGTCACTCGCCGAAAAGTCGTCCACGGGCGAGCATTCAGATCAGCTGATGCCTCCAGCAAATTGTTAGGAAGTCGCTCAAAAGCGGTGATGATGGGTAGCACCATAAACGGCAACCAAACATGCACAAACGTCAGCATCGTAGAGAACTGATTATAGAGAAATACCTGGCTGGGTTCCTTAAGAATGCCCAGTGATAGCAACGCTGTATTAAGAATGCCGTTGTAGCCCAGGATGATCTTCCAGGCAAACACCCGCACCAGGTAACTCGACCACAATGGCAAAATCACCAACAGGGTTAACAGACTGCGATAGCGTCCGCTGAACTTGGCGATGAAGTAGCCCAACGGTAGTGCGATCAAAATATCGATGACCGTGACCCCCAAAGCGGTTCCCAACGTCCGCAGGATCACCGTCCGATAGGCAGGATTGGTAAAAATAACCTGAAAGTTGGTCAGGCTAAACTCTTTGACAATGTCAAACGCCTCCAATCGCCAGATGCTGTAAGACACGAGCAAGGCGATCGGGGCGAAGTACAGCAGCGACATCCAGATCAGGGGTGGCAGCAATGAGGCATACAACCCGATGGGAAGGGGCGATCGCCGTTGAGTTGTCGATACAGTCATGGAAAGAGTAGGGAGTAGGGAGTGGGGGAGTCCTCTATCACCCTATCACTCCATTACTCCGTCACTCCATCATCCCCTCAACGCCTCTACCCACAGATTCTCTTAGCTGCGGATCTCATTCCACAGTTGCACCCACTGGTCATAGTTCTTGACGCTCTGCCACATGTTGATTTGAGAGTGTAGTGACAGGTCATCCATAAACAACTCATGGGCACGCTCTGAACCGACTGCTTCGGCTCCCAATGTTGTTGCACCTGAATATCCTGTTACTTCAATCACACCCTTTTGACCTTCGCCACTAAGAATGAAGTCGATCCACTTATAAGCGATATCTTCATTGCGAGAGTTTTTGGAGATCATCCAGGAATCTGTCCATCCGGTGAGCTTACCTCTAGGACCCACTGACCCGATCGGGAAACCTTCATTGCTCAACTGCGTGTAGGTAAGGGGCCATGCATGTGCTAGCACCACTTCACCCGACTGGAACAGGTTCGCCAACTCACCTGCCGTTGTCCAGAATTTACGAACGCTGGGGCGCAATTCCAATAATTTCGCTTTGACTTCTGCCAGGTCAGCATCTGTCAGGTCGTAGGGATCAGATTTTCCTAGCCACAGAGCAACATCAGCGATCGTCATCGGGTTGTCGGGTAATGAAATCTTGCCTGCATAAGCTGGATCAAACAAAACATCCCATGAGGTGGGAGCCGATTTCACCTCATCTGTGTTGTAAACCAGCACGTTGGGACCCCAGGCAAAGGTAACTCCATAGGGTTTGCCGTCAAACGTGTTCCACTTGCCACCCTGGAAGGACTCAAACACGGAGTTATAGTTATTGAGTTTGTCAGTGTCGATCGCCCTGACCAGTCCCGCTTTGTAGAGCCGTTCAGTAATATCGCCCGATGCTGAAACGATGTCATAGGTGCGCCCGCGACCTGCCCGAAACTTGGCAAACATTTCGTCACTGGAGCCAGCGTAAGTTGCCTTAACCGTACACCCTGTCTCTTTTTCAAAGGTTTGCGCGAATGATGGATCGGTGTACCCTTCCCAAACGATCGCCGTTAAGGTACAGTCAGCGGCGTAGGCAGGTGCAGATGAGATAAAAGTAGAAACAAAAACAGAAGTAATGCTTAAAACACTAATTAATAGTGCAGTTCTAAAGTGTTGCCATAGAGTCTGTCGCATGGCGAGTTGCTTCCTTGCTTGAGAATAAACACTAACGCTTATCGTTCGATCGAATAGCGTAGGCAGAAATAGGGCAGCCTGGTGTGTAAGCCAACACAAATGACTATACCTGCTGCGATTTCAAGATATTCAGTTTACCGCTCCAAACTCCAGATCAGGGGCAATCGTTCAAGATTCTCTAAGAATTGCAAGGGTTATTCGTGCATGAAAAAACGTTGGCAGCAATGGCGAACTTTTATTTCAACAGTTGCGATCGCCTACAGTTTGGTCTGTGTCACACTCTATTATCAGCAACAACGACTTATTTTCTTTCCAAGCCGTCAACTCAAACACACGCCTGCACTCTATCAACTGCCATACGACGATGTTTGGATTCCAATTGTCAATCACACGGGGCGATCGGAATTTCTGCATGGTTGGTGGATTCCGGCACAACAACCAGAGGCTCCCGTCATCCTGTATTTTCATCACAATGCCGTGAATATGGGTGCCAATGTTAGCCAAGCCCTGCAATTTCAGCAATTAGGCTATACCGTTTTGCTCTTTGACTATCGGGGGTTTGGTCAAAGCCAGGGCGCATTCCCAACAGAGTCTCAAGTGTATGAGGATGCTGAAGCCGCTTGGGATTACCTGACCGAAGAAAAACTAATTCCACCCAGTCAAATCATCATTTATGGACATTCCATCGGTGGGGCGATCGCCATTAACCTTGCAACAAAACACCCAGACTCCGCTGCATTGATTGTGCAAAATTCGTTCACCAGTATGCGTGAGATGACTCAACGATTTGGAGTGTATTGGTTACTTCCAGTGGAGTTGTTGTTGCAACAACGGTTTGACTCGTTAGACAAGATGCAGTTTGTCGAGATGCCTGTTTTGATTATCACAGGTACTGACGATCTACAAATCCCAGTTGAGATGGGGGAGCGTTTATACACAGCGGCTTCTGGGTTTAAGCAATTCATACTTGTGTTAGACGGAGGACACGATAACCATCTGTCAAAACGCTATAGACAACAAGTCAAACAGTTTGTCGAACAAGCGATAAAGAACAATGGTTCTCACTCTATCACCACTAATTCAGTTGTCATTAATAGCTCTGAATCAACACTGAAATGAGTTGACGATAACACCTCACTTGAGATCAATACATCATTTCAATGTCATATTTATATGTCTCACATGGCAGATCAGAGCAGGTGAATAGCTTTGTCAATATAGCTTTGGTCAGAAAGCTTAAGGCAAAGGCAATGGCTCAAACCCGGATGCTGGGAATGCTTTCTGCCTCGACTCCGCCCTATTGAATGGGGCTACGGCTATATTGTTTATCTTCATCAATTCTTCATCAAGAACCCAGAAAGGCAATGATAAATTGTGTACTTGATTTATGGCTCCAAACCCTTGATGTCATTAATTTTCCGCCGTCAGACTTAAACTCAACTTAACTATTGATGCCCCTGATGATGATCAAATCCTTTAAAGAATCTTCAAAAATTGCCTTTGTTTTTGGATTAGTGCTGTCTGGTGTGAGTGTGTTATCTGCGGCTCCTGTTTCAGCCGGTTCACTCGTATTAGTTGGGGGCAGTCTTGCTTTCCCTGATCCCGATTCTGAAAGTCTTGAGGAAGAATACGGCATTTCAATTTATCGAGAAATCGTCGATTTGGCAGGGGGCACATCCAACGCTAAAATTGGCATTTTTTCAACTGCTAGTGGCAACCCTGCTCGATCAGCAAGAGCCTTTTTAGGCGATTTTGCAGCACTATATGGTGACGATCTGGATGTCGAGTGGATTCCCGTCACCCGTGACACTTGCAGTAGCTACAAAAACGACAGCAATTCAGCGATCGCCAACCAGATTCGCGATCGCAATGCCTTCTTCTTCACCGGAGGAGATCAGTCCTTCATTACCGACTGCTTTTTTAACGAAGACCCGATCGCCCAAACCCGCACCGACACCGCGCTCATCCAGGCTCTACGCGATCAGTTTGCCGCCGGAGCAGTGATCGCTGGAACCAGTGCCGGGACAGCCGTTCAACCCGTAGACCCTATGGTGACAAACGGTGAAACCTACGAAGCGTTGCGCGATGGATCTGTTAGCTTTGTTGGTAGCCCTCCCTTTGACAACACCCTGTATTACAATCCACTGGGCGGTTTGGGCTTTTTTGAATATGGCTTACTCGACAGCCACTTTAGTGAACGCGGACGACAGGGACGCATCATTCGGTTAGCCTCTGATCTGGGAGTCGATCGCGCTTTTGGAGTGGATGAGAATACGGCTCTCATCGTTACTAACACAGGCACCCCCGATGTCAACTTTGAAGTGTTAGGTCAGGGAGGTGTGTTTATCTCGGACTTAACATCGGCTGAGGTCGGTGAAAAGGACGGCTATTGGACGATTTCAGGAGTGACTGCCACCTATCTCACCGAAGGAGATCAGTACAATCCGCTCACCAATACCGCTACTTTTGAGAATAAAACATCACTCACCGGGCGAGAGCAACTTGACTCCGTGCCTCTAGAGGAAAATATCTTCAGCTGCCTGGATGAAGAAGGAGATTGGACAAACCCACGAGGCTTTACTGACACGGCGATCGCCCTATTTAACAGTCGCTCGACAGAAGTCATTGGTCAAAGTTGCCAGACTGATCCCATCTATCAGGCAAACCTGGGCAAACCTGTTGGAGAAGGCTTCTTTGGTACAGATAGCCAGGGAGTGACCCGATATTCCTTCCAAAATTTGGATATCGATATTGCTCCTGCTCCTGAACCGGGAACGGTTTTAGCGTTGCTGGGAATCGGGGCATTTGGTGCAGGTTCACTGTTGAAACGCAAACGGTAGGGCGATCGCACTCTGAACACGATCCATCTAACCCTGTGTTAGGGTAAACGTTAGGTCGTTCTAACAGGGTGGGGATGTGCATTAAAGTTACACATTCTCACCCTTAGAACAGTTGTGCCAGAGGAAACAAGAGCAACTCCTTACAATGCCAGCGTTGCCCAGTCGTTAATCCGCGCCATCAATATGCCATCGACATAACACCCATCCCGAAAGGCAAGGCGGCGCAGGGTTCCTTCGGCAGCAAAACCAAACTTGGTGTAGAGATTCATAGCAGGAGCATTGTCGGCATACACCAGCAACTCCAGACGCACCAAATTCAACCAGTTATCCGCCAGGTCGATCGCCGCTTTCATCAGTTCGGAGCCAACGCCTCGCCCTTGCCAGTCTCGACGTACCGTTACAGTTTTAATTCGAGCAATGTGACGTAACCGGGGCAACGAGTTGATTTCAAAGGTTAATCCACCCACCAACTCGTCTGCCCCATTTGCCACCAGCGTATAGTGGTAGCCGGATGCATTTTTGAGAGATTCATAGGTTTCGATCGCTGGACGTAACGGCATATCAGCCGTCCAATAAACGATCTGGGGATCGGTCAATAACTGATGTAGCTCTTCATAATCAGTCGCTTCAGCATGACGGATGGCGATCGTTGGAATGGTGTATGAAGAGTTTACAGAACCTATCTGTCCTATAGACTGGTTGAGGGGGTAGACAGCCGCAGAATTGATAGAAGTTGAATGGTTGATGTTAGGCTCGTGAGTTAGCATAAAACACGTTTAGAGATGCAGTAGGGGGATTCTGTCTGAACTTGCCCTCATTCCCCAACCCTTTCTCCCAAGCAGGCAGAAGGAGAACCGGATTGAAGTCTCTCTGGCTTTGGAAGAGGGGTTTAGGGCTTCGGCGTGAGCTTAGCTAAGCGGTGAGGGCTACAAAACTGGGATACACCGGGGTTTAGATGGCTGAGTGCGATCGCGGATTAAATAACTTTGCAACCTGTACGGGCGGGTTTAGCAAACCAATTGGCATTCTGCAATAAATTTGACAGTAAAACCCGCCCCTACCCAATATCGAACTTATTCAATTCCAATTTTTGAGGGCGATCGCCTGTTGTAAAAATCAGCGCAATCACATGTGTAATAGGAAAAACGATCGCTCCTTTAAGATGGAGACATCTATGAAAGAGCGATCGCCAAGTACACCAATCGAACGTTGAAGATCTTGAAAGAGTAGAGACTATTGGAAGAAGAACAGAAACACCACCAGATCACGGCTAATACGTTGATTTCTCATGAGTGTGCCATCCACATTCAGCAAATAGCCACTGATGTCATGTAATGCGAGAATACGATTTTGGCGATCGTAGATGTATCCAATTTCATCAACACGACCCAATAAATCACCATTGGCGTCGTAGATAGAGCCATTCTCTGCAATTTGCCCTAAAGCATTGCCATTCGCTTGGCGGACATCACCAGTTGAAGTGATCTGAGCGATACGAAGCAGTGCTCTATCCATATCGCGGACATAACCCTGAGTATCGATAATGAGATTTGCATTAGTGAGGGTGATATCGTCCGCAGGTTGCACGGTTGTGTTAGAGGCGATCGCAGTTGAATCAGCAAGAGCTGCCCCTGCATTGAGGAGGGCAAGCATTGATGTTACCAGGATGAAACGTTGCATAGTTGTGGTTGAGAAGAATGAGTTAAATAGAAGACTGAATTGATTGCCAGTCACTTATTGCCAGTCACTTATTGCCAGTCACTTATTGCCAGTCACTTATTGCCAGTCACTTATTGCCAGTTACTTATTGCCAGTTACTTATTGCCAGTCAATGTAATCAATCAGAGCACCTGAGAAATTGGCTTGAGCAAACTGGCTCTGGCTCAGCTTTGTGGCATACAAATTACTACAAATCAAACTTGCCCCTGCGACATTAGCCCCACGCAGGTCAGCCGAGTCGAGGGTAGCAAACGATAAATCTGCATTTCTCAAGTTGGTATGAACCAGATCAGCTCGGCTCAGATCGGCTTCCTCAAAATTGGTTTGCATCAAATCAGCAAACATCAATACGGTATCTCGCAAATCAGCTAATTTGAAGTTAGCGTCTCTCAGGTTGGCTCCACATAGGGTTGTCCAATGTAAATTAGCCCGACTCAAATTCGCTCCTTTAAGATTGGCTCCGTGAAGATTAGCGGCTTGCAGATCAGCATTACTCAAATCTGCCCAACGTAAATCTGCACATCTAAAGTTTGCATTTTTGAGAATCGCACCACTCAAATCGACCCATTCTAACCTCATCCAGCTAAAGTCAATATCGGTCAGATCGAGTTGGCTCAAGTCAGTATTTCCCAGGTTAGGAGCCGTTTTGGGGTGCTGTTGCCTCCAGGCATTCCACTTTTTAGCCCCTTGTTTCAGCAGTGTGCGATAAGGGTCAGCCGCACTTAGTAGTTGCATAACACATTTTCCTTCGCTAGCAATAGGGGCGTCGTTCAAGCCACTCCAGCACTTCCCCCTCCGACTCTGCATAAAGTGACTGTTGGGTTATGGGATCATAAGCACACCACCAGGTATTTCCCGTTTGGCGATCGCTTTCCTGCCAAATGTGTGGTTCCGGACTTTGCGTCATCCCTTTGACAAACGATGCCCACAGTTCACCGAGGTGATACTTCAGTTGAGCCAATCGAGAAACAAGCGTAGGTTGTGGCTCGGAAACTGAATTTGGAATTAACTCCAATTCACAATAAACCATCCATTGAGTTTTCATAGGGTTGTCCTGTAGTTAAGATGCAAGGCGTGGAGGCGTTTTACTTTGGATTTCTAAAGAGACGGGTCTGTCCCCTAAAATCAAAACAACAGCGGGATACTTGCCAACGGGTAAGAGTTTTTCTTGTCCAGAAGACAACACGAGATCGCGTTTTTCAACAATGACCCAGGCATTACCCGATATCACTCGCAGCACAGAGGGTTCTCGTGAAATTTCGAGCCATTGTCCTTTTTCAAGGGTGAATGAATGAGTGCTAAATTGCGTTTGGTGGGGTGGTTCTAAAGTAACTGTCCCAGCCGAGTGAGTAAGGCGAGCAGCCATTGTTTCAGCCGAGTTAGAGTTAGCAGGATATTGGCGCATAGTATGCTCCTAAAAGGTTTGAAGGTACGCAGTATGGGATCTTGTGGCGTGATTCTTGAAATTGAGTAGGCTTGATTCGTTTAGCGGTTGCGCTAACGGTAATGGGTTTCAAGCCATATCAAAACTTCAGTCTCGGTCAGGCAGTAATAATTCTGCTGGGTTGCAGGATTGTAAATCTCCCAATAAGGGCAACCTTGCAGATCAAATCGTTGTGTGATCACAGGTTCACGCCTAGCAGACAAAAATTGCATCACTGCCCGTCCTTTGTTAGCCAGGGCTGTCTTTACAGCCTGAGCGATGTTGATTTTGGATGCACTCGCTTTGTTCTGATTGGTTAATGAATAGCTGTTCAATGCCATGATGAATTTCTCCTAAAATTGGCAACGTCAGTTTGACCCACTACAGCCTGTTTAGGCAGGTGGGATATATAGCAACCAAAGAGTTGGTTAGGACGGGGTGCAGGGGTGGAACCCCCACACCCTCTTGTCTCAATTGTCTCGACAGTTGCTATAGGTCATTGGTTGTTGGAAAAGCTAGCAAATGGGGCGATCGCGTCGAGATCGATACAAGTTGTGTAATGAACTCGTTGAATAATTGATCAGGGCGCGATCGCCTATAGTTACAGATTAGGGCGTAGCAGAGAGTTTGTCGTTACAGGAAATATCTGGGCTTTGTCAGGTCTTATACACAAAAAGTAAGGGTGAGAGATTGAAGACCTGACCGATTCTCAGAAATGCCTGATTACACAAATTTTATCTACCACAGTAAGGGCTGAGGTAGGTTAAGCCGCGATAGCGCAATGGCATAAAACCAGCTACCACTTGGCTAGACAAGCTATTTTGAGGAACCTGGGAGTAGCACACTCCCCGATAACGCAGGGATTGAACCATCGGAGCTACAGGAGCGTTGCTTTCCGATCGAACATATGCACAACCCCGATAAATCAGTTGAGCAGGAGCATTGTCGCTAACAAAACCGCTAAAGTTAAAAACGTTAGTTGCCATTAGAAATTACCTCGATGTTAGTGAGTTGGTGATGAGTTGGTGATTGATGTGAGGATGCTCACAGTAAAACTGCGCCTGTTCAGGCATATTTTTTGCTGAAGCAATCAAAGCAATTGAGTCAAATTATGAAATGTTGTAACGGACGCCTGAATATGGCTCGGCAACCTGTTTTGAGCTCGTTTCACTGGCTTTGTAACCCTCACATTTACCAAGATACGAGGAACTCTTGCGCCCGTCTGTACAGGAAAGTATGCACTTGGGGTATGCAGGTGTTTTTAGAAAAGTATGGAGCAATCTCAGGAAAGTATGGTTTTATGCTATTAAGCATCTGACTTTTGGGAAGAAGCCTTTATCAATCAGTAGTTCTATAGCAACTGAGGGGTTGGTTAGGACGGGGTGCAGGGGTAGAACTCCTGGCTTTACACCCCTTTGTATCAACTGTCTCGACAGTTACCATATCAGATGACACATCGAAGTGAAAGCGTCTTACGACAATCAGACTACCTGCGGGAGTGTCTCGATAATGAATTTTAACCAAGCCCTTGAAGCAATTAATGCAGTTATTTTTGCCCAAGCTAACCGATTTCTGTCAGAGGCAGAAATCGCTTTACTCAAGGGGGCGTGGGAGGATCAAACCTATGACGAAATTGCTAATATATCCGGCTATTCAACAAACTACTTACAACGAGATTTAGGTCCGAAGTTTTGGAAACTACTGAGTGCAAGTTTTAATCGCCAACTTAACAAAACGAATACACGGGCTATCCTGACACACATTATTCAGCAGAGCCAAGGAACAGAGGAGTTAGAGAGTAGGGAAGTAGGGGAGTTAACCAGCAGGGGAGTGGAATCAAGAGAACCCGGTACTTCATCACCCTATGATCGCAGCACTCCATTACTCAGAGAACAGAACCCAGCACTCAGCACTCCACTCGTGGATTGGGGAGAGGCGATCGACGTCTCTAGCTTTTATGGTCGGACTCAAGAACTGGACACTCTAACTCAATGGATTGTGCAAGATCGCTGCCGACTGATTGCCATTCTCGGGATGGGTGGCATGGGCAAAAGCTCTCTCGCGGCAAAAGTGGCACAACAGTTAGTGGAGGAGGGAGAGAGTAGACAAGTTAACCTACCCCCATCCCCCCTCTATTCCCCTACCACCTTACCCGGCTCTCCCACTCCCTACTCCCCACTCCCTACTCCCTTCACCCATCTCATCTGGCGATCGCTCCGTAACGCCCCACCGCTAGAAACCCTGTTGGCGGACTTAGTGCCGTTTCTCTCCAATCAGCAAGATACACAACCCAAGCCAGAACGGTTGTTGCACTGGTTGAGGACTCATCGATGTCTAGTCGTGTTGGATAATGTCGAGACGATTTTGCAGGCGGGCGATCGCGCAGGACACTATCAACCCGATTATGAGAACTATAGCGATTTGTTTCGGTTGCTGGGTGAAACAACGCATCACAGTTGTGTGCTGTTAACCAGTCGCGAAAAGCCTGCCGAAGTTGGCATTTTAGAGGGGCTAGAAGGGTGGGTGCGATCGCTCTCCCTGAGCGGTTCGCCTGAGGCAGCACTGGCATTAGTGGAATCTAAAGGACTAATCGGAACCGAGGTCGAAAAGCAGCAGTTGTGTGAGTTCTACAATTGCAGCCCACTGGCATTGAAGGTAGTTGCCTCATCGATTCAAAGTTTGTTTGATGGTGAAATTGCCCCTTTTCTCAGCGAAGAAACTCTAGTATTTAACGGCATTCGTCGGTTACTAGAACAACAGTTTGAACGATTGTCTTATCTCGAACAGACCATCATGTATTGGTTAGCCATTAATCGGGAATGGACATCCATTGCAGAACTGGTCGAAGACATTGTGCCTGCTGTTTCACGAGCCAGTGTGTTAGAGTCACTCGAATCGTTAACCTGGCGCAATTTAATTGAAAAGAGAACGGGCAAATATACACAACAACCTGTAGTAATGGAGTATGTTACAGACTGTTTGATTCAACAATTCACAACTGAATTATTAACTGTAAAACTATCCTTTTTCAACCGTTATCCACTGCTCAAAACGACCGCTCTAGATTATATCCGGGAGAGTCAGAGTCGCTTAATCCTATATCCACTTGCCGAACGACTTCAAGAATCCTTCCGCACTGCTGAAGAATTAAAGCAACATCTTAAACTCATTCTGCAAGCAATGCGAAACAATCCCGCCTCATTCTTTGCCTATGGCGTGGGTAATTTTATCAATCTATGTTTACATCTCCAGATTGATTTGACCGGATATAACTTCTCAAACTTCAAAGTCCGGCAAGCCTATTTGCAAAATGCAACGTTGAGGAGACTGTCATTTGCAGGCGCAGAGTTCAAACAATCGATCTTTACTCAACCTTGTAGCGAGATTTATACCGTAGCCTTTAGCCCTGATGGTACACGTCTTGCCACAGGTGAAGCAGATGGCAATATCCGCCTCTGGAATGTTGCCGATGGGCAACTTCTACTAACACTTGAGAGTTACTCTAATCTAATCTGGTCGATTAGTTTTCACCCCAACGGTTCTCAATTAGCTAGCAGCAGTACAGATCATATCGTTCGCATATGGGATATCGAAACGGGACAGTGCATCAGAACCTTTGAGGGACACACCAGTTTAGTGTGGGGTGTGGCATGGAGTCCTGATGGGCATAGCTTAGCGAGTGGCAGTGAGGACTCTACCATTAGACTGTGGAATGTTCATACAAGGGCTTGTCTCATAACTTTGCAGGGACATACCGATATAGTGTGGGCAGTGACCTGGAGTTCCGATGGGCAAATGCTTGCAAGTGCCAGTGCCGACAAAACGATACGACTTTGGGATGTGAAGACTGGATCTACGATTCGGATTTTGCAAGGACATTCTCAAGCGGTGAATGCAATTCACTTCAGCCCAGATGGACAGCGTTTAGCCAGTTGTAGCGAGGACAAAACAGTCAGGTTGTGGGATGTCAGGACAGGGGCTTTACTAAAAACCTTACACGATTTTAGGGGACAGGTCAGGGATGTGCAATTTAGCCCTGATGGACATCTGTTAGCAGGTAGCGGCGACGATTGCATGGTCAGGCTGTGGGATGCCAAGACGGGACAACTCGTCAGATCAATTCAGGGACACGCTAATTCTGTTACTTCAGTATATTTCAACCGAGATAGCACTGTTTTGGCAAGCAGTAGCGAAGATCACACCGTAAAACTATGGGACGTTAACACCGGACAGACCCTCAGAACATTACGCGGTCCAACAGATTGGATTCACTCGGTACAGTTCAATCCTGATGAACGCTTATTGGCGAGTGGAGGAGATGATCACTGCCGAGGAATTTGGCTATGGGATGTACAAAGTAGGCAAGTACTAACGACCTTAACTGGGCACACACTTTGGGTGAGATCGGTTTGTTTTAGCCCGGATGGAAAGCTGCTGGCAAGTGGTAGCTCAGACCAGACGCTCAGGCTTTGGGATATGCAGACAAAACAGACGATTCGAGTACTACAAGGACACACTGACTGGGTGAGATCAGTTTGTTTTAGCCCGGATGGTAGGCTACTCGCGAGTGCCAGCCAAGATCTGACTGTTCGATTGTGGGACGTTGAGACTGGACAGATGATTCATATTTGTCGTGGACATAAAGGTTGGGTTTGTTCTGTACACTTCAGCCCAGACGGTCAGATGCTCGTGAGTTCGAGTGACGATCGCACCTTAAAACTCTGGGATGTGAGAACAGGACAGCTATTCATGAGCTTAGAGGAACACCGAAATTGGGTTCGTTCAGCCCAATTTAGTCCAGATGGACAAATGCTTGCCAGCGGTTCTGATGACCAGACAATTAAACTTTGGGACGTGCGAACTGGGAAGACCTTGAAGACTCTGGAGGGGCACACAAACTGGATTTGGTCAGTTGCCTTTAGCCCAGACGGGCGACGGTTGGCGAGTGGCAGCACCGATCGCACGGTAAAGCTCTGGGATGTCAAAACGGGTAATGAAATTTGCACATTACGGGGACATCGCTCCTCAGTTTTGGCAGTTGCCTTTAGTCCTGATGGTCAAACAGTTGTTAGCAGCAGTGCGGATGAGACGATTCGGTTGTGGGATGTCAAGAGTGGTGAATGCATGTGTGTTTTAAGAGGCGATCGCCCCTATGAGGGGATGAACATCACAGGTATCACGGGCATTACCGAGGCTCAAAAAGCTACCCTCAAAGCGTTAGGGGCAGTCGAAGAAGAGGCGTAAGAACAAGCGATCGCCACATCTACACTTGTCGTCACCACATTCACACTTAACGTCGTCGCATCTATACTTGTTGTCATCATGTCAACACTTGATGTCATAGCGTCAAGACTTAGTGTCACCCTGTCCACACTTGTTGTCCCCACGTTTATACTTAGTGTCACTACATCCACACTTATTGTTGTGACGACAGTAACTTTTTAGGTGATTTTCCATACTCATGTGAGCATGACGATCGCCGTTGTACCTTTAACCAGAATGTCCTCAGCAAATATACGATTAGTTACTCAACGGTATAATCATCCGTTGTAGAAATTTCAGTAAATTTGTATAGGAAACACTTCCGTTTAGATGGGAAATCTAGCCCTAGAAGCCTAATTAAAAGACTAAACCCAATGAGCCGAAAGAGAATAACATCACGCATGTTAGGAAAAGCCGAGTTGCGAGCAGCCGGATTGAAAGCGATTAATCCTCAACTGGATTTTGGCAACTCTCGCAGCGTCGAGCAGTTAACCGATTTAATTGCAAAACTACGAGCCAGGATTGATGCTTACAACACAGCATTAGCCGTTATTGATTCCTCAAAGAGTGAAATTGAAAGTTTAGAGAAGATGCTGGGTGAGCTGACCGAGCAACTCTTGATTGGAGTTGCCTATCAATATGGCAACGATAGCCGCGAATATGAAATGGCGGGTGGTGTCCGCAAGAGCGATCGTGTGCGTCGCAGCAGCATAAGCCGCATTCGGGCAAATGCCGAAAGTCAATCTAGCCAACAACTTCCCACATCCTAAATTAAATCTACCGTTTGACGTGTCATAGAGCGCACCCTGCTTAGCAATGCTGAGTGGGGTGTTTTCTTTTATTTGCGATCGCCACCCCCACAAAGGTACTTTGATAGTAGAATTCTGCTAATTTCAGATAAAATTCACTCTATCCTGACAACATAACAAATCATGGAGTTTGAAACTGGGTTAGAGACGGTTAACACTGCTGTTTTTACCCATGTAAACCGCTACCTAAATGATGCAGAAACAGCCATCTTGCATGGAGCATGGCGGGGACAAACCTACGAGCAAATTGCAACCGCTTCGGGATATTCTGCTAGTTACCTCACTCGTGATTCAGGTCCCAAATTGTGGAAATTGCTGAGTGAAGTTCTGGGTGCCCCGGTTAGCAAAACCAACTTCCGAGCGGCTGTACAGCATTATGCTAAACAGATCGTAAGCAATGCCTCCAAACCAGAAGTTGTTACGCATCATTCAGTGTCAACGGTGTTAGAAGTTACCGACGGACACATCACTCCTGAGAAAAGTGAGGTACAACCTTCACGCCACACTCAACCTCTAGAACTCAAAACGCCACTTGTAGATTGGGGAGAGGCGATCGACGTCTCTAGCTTTTATGGTCGGACTCAAGAACTGGACACTCTAACTCAATGGATTGTGCAAGATCGCTGCCGACTGATTGCCATTCTCGGGATGGGTGGCATGGGCAAAAGCTCTCTCGCGGCAAAAGTGGCACAACAGTTAGTGGAGGAGGGAGAGAGTAGACAAGTTAACCTACCCCCATCCCCCCTCTATTCCCCTACCACCTTACCCGGCTCTCCCACTCCCTACTCCCCACTCCCTACTCCCTTCACCCATCTCATCTGGCGATCGCTCCGTAACGCCCCACCGCTAGAAACCCTGTTGGCGGACTTAGTGCCGTTTCTCTCCAATCAGGAAGATACACAACCCAAGCCAGAACGGTTGTTGCACTGGTTGAGGACTCATCGATGTCTAGTCGTGTTGGATAACGTCGAAACAATTTTGCAGGCGGGCGATCGCGCAGGACACTATCAACCCGATTATGAGAACTATGGCGATTTGTTTCGGTTGCTGGGGGAAACAACGCATCAAAGTTGTGTGCTCTTAACCAGTCGCGAAAAGCCTGCCGAAGTTGGCATTTTAGAGGGTCTAGAAGGGTGGGTGCGATCGCTCTCCCTGAGCGGTTCGCCTGAGGCAGCACTGGCATTAGTGGAATCTAAAGGACTCATCGGAACCGAGGTCGAAAAGCAGCAGTTGTGTGAGTTCTACAATTGCAGCCCACTGGCATTGAAGGTAGTTGCCTCATCGATTCAAAGTTTGTTTGATGGTGAAATTGCCTCATTTCTGAATGAAGAGGCAATGGTCTTTAATGGCATTCGTCGGTTGCTAGAGCAGCAATTTGAGCGATTGTCCTACCTTGAACAAACCATTATGTACTGGTTGGCGATTAATCGCGAGTGGACTTCTACAGCTGAGTTAATGGAAGATATTGTTCCTAGCATTTCCAAAGCCAATTTATTAGAATCACTCGAATCGTTGACCTGGCGTAGTTTAATCGAAAAGAGAACGGGCAAATATACACAACAACCTGTAGTGATGGAGTACGTCACAGACCGTCTGGTTCAGCAATTTGCAACTGAATTGTTAACGGTTAAATTGTCGTTCTTCAATCGTTATTCATTGCTCAAAACAACAGCTCTAGACTATATCCGGGAGAGCCAGAGTCGCTTAATCCTACATCCACTTGCTGAACACTTTCAGGAGCCCTTCCGCAGCCGTGACCTGTTAGAACAGCATCTCCAAGCTGTTTTAACGGCAATGCGAAATAACCCTGTTTCGTTTTTTGCCTACGGAGTTGGTAACTTTATTAATCTTTGTCTGCACCTTCGGATCGACTTGACTGGATATAACTTCTCAAACTTCAAAATCCGGCAAGCTTACCTGCAAGGAGCGACACTGCAACAGGTCAATTTTCAGTCAGCCGAATTTTGTCAAGCCGCTTTTACACAAACGTTTGGCAATATCTTATGGGTAAGATTTAGCCCAGATGGACAGCGTTTGGCGATCGGTGACACCAATGGCGAGTTGCGAATTTGCCAGGTTGAAGGGATGCAACTGCTCATGGCTCTTCAGGCACATGCAAGTTGGACGATGTCGATCGCCTGGAGTCCTGATGGCCAAACGATCGCCAGTGCTGGTGATGACTGTTTAATCAAACTATGGGTTGCCAATACAGGGGAATGTTTAGCAACTCTCAAAGGTCATACCGGTTTCATTTGGATGGTGGCTTGGCATCCCACTCAACCTATTCTGGCAAGTTGTTCAGTCGATACCACTATCAAATTTTGGAATGTTGAAAACAAGGAATGCTTTCAGACGTTTCAAGAACACACAAATATGGTTGAAGAAGTAGTCTGGAGTCCTGATGGAACGATGATTGCCAGTAGTAGCAGTGACAAAACAGTCTGCATCTGGAAAGTTGAAACTGGACAACTCCTAAAAGTATTAACAGGGCACGATAGTGAAATTCTATCCGTTGCGTGGAGTTCTGATGGGCATAAACTTGCCAGTGGAGACGTTAAAGACACAATACGGATATGGGATATCCACACTGGAGCCTGCCTTCAAGTGCTAAAGGGGCATCAGGGCTGGGTTCGTTGTATGGTGTGGCATCCTAACAAACCTGTATTAGCAACTGGCAGTGATGATCAATCTGTCCGATTATGGAACATTGACACTGCCCAGTGCTTTAAAGTGTTGCGAGGTCATCACGGTGCTGTCTGGACAATCAACTGGCAATACGGTGGTAACATCCTAGCCAGTGGTTCTTATGACCAGCAAATCAAACTCTGGGATACCAATAATGGGCAGTGTTTGAAAACCCTCCAGGGTTTTAGCTGTTATGCCCGCTCGGTTCAATGGAGCCCTATCAAGCTTAGTATTTTAAGTCAAACTAGCCGCTATATCCTTGCCAGTGCCCATGAAGATTATGCGATTCGCCTTTGGGATGCGACAAAGCCTGTTCCGTTGAAAACACTGAGAGGACATAAAAACTCAGTATGGTCAGTCGCCTGGAGCAGCGATGGGCAAAAACTAGCCAGTGGTAGCTTAGATCGAACCATTAAGATCTGGGATGTACACACTGGACAATGCCTTCAAACACTGATTGGACATGAACATTGGGTTCGTGCTGTTGCATGGCATCCGACCCAGCAGTGGATTGCCAGCAGTAGTTCAGACCAAACAATCAAGGTGTGGGATGCTGAAACGGGGCAATGTTTGAGGACTTTGCGCGGAGATGCTACATGGTTTTTGTCCGTTGCCTGGAGCCCCGATGGAACAATGGTTGCAAGCAGTTCTCATGACCAACTGGTGAGAGTATGGGATGTGGAAACGGGTGAGTGTTTAAAGGTTTTGCAAGGACACACCAGTTCAGTTTGGTTTATCACCTGGTATCAAGGCATTCAAGGCAACGGACAAGAAGAATCCATCATCGCTAGTAGCAGTTATGATCACAGCATCAAATTATGGAATGCAAAGACTGGACAACTGATCAGCAGTTTTGTGGGGCATACCAGTGCTGTTCGTTCTCTCAGTTTCAGCCCTGATGGAATACAACTGGTTAGTGTGAGTGACGATAAAACTGCGAAATTTTGGGACATTGCTGAAGCACGCTGCATTAAAACGATCACCGGGCATCAAAGCCAGGTTTATGGAGTGTCCTGGTGTGCAGACGGACAGCATCTCGCGAGTAGTAGCACTGACAATACAATCAAAATTTGGAATGTTGATGCAGGGCAGTGTCTAAACACACTAAAGGTCGATCGCCCCTATGAGGGAATGAATATTACAGGTGTCACAGGCATTACCGAGGCTCAAAAAGCCACCTTAAAAGCGTTGGGAGCGATCGTAGATTAACACCACATCAGATTCACTAATTTGGTTTCCCCCTTAACCGAAAGGGGGATTGGCGATCGCCTCAAATAAGTTTTTCCAAAAACAATAAAGCCCAAGTGAGTTAACCACTTGGGCTTAAAACAATTACTCAATGCAATCAATTGATCCATCATTGGTTATATAGCCCTACGCCTATGCATTAGGACATAAGGGGGTGTGGAGGCTGCGCCCCCAGCCAGGGGTTCCACCCCTGCACCCCGTCCTAACCTTAGTGAGTACTGCTATAACAATCGGTGTTTCTATAGCCTTCGCCCCATTACAATGGGGCGAAGGCGAGTCAGGAAGCTTTCCCAGCATCAGGGTTTGAGCTATTGCCGTTGCCTTCAGCTTTCTGACCAAAGCTCTAATTAGATCCATTGCCACTGCTCGTTGGTTTCTTTTTCGTTTTGTTCAGATTGCTCAAGCAGTTCTCGTGTTGTTGTGATGTTGGCGTAGGTTACGGGTGTCATTATTGGAAATCCTTTCCTTTACTTCATACCCTTAGTCTACGTTCGGCAACCTTTAAGAACCGGAGGCTTGTATCACTTTCCTAACAGTCACGTTGCTGCTTTCACTTTCTTGAAAGGGATTAGCTAGAAAGTTGAGGCTTGGTTGACAACCAGCTAACATCGGCGATGACTATGGTGCACTTAGTACAACTCGTCGTAAATAAGGGTGGGAATTCGGGGTGCAGGGGCGGAACCCCTGACTGAGGGCGAAGCCCCCATATTATTTCCAAATCCTATCTGTGAATCACAGTACTTAGCAAACGTCACAGGGATCAATTTTAGTTGGGCAAAACATAAGGAACACCATTTAAGTAAACTCTCAACGTATAGTTTGTAGGGCGATCGCTCACGACGTTAATTCGATAGATGCCCGTTCTGGGAACGCTTCTATCGAGGGGTTCCTCTGCCGTTCTTCTGATGGCAAGGCAAGACACTCCTCGCTCCTCAATGCGAGGGCAGATATCAAAAAAGGCTGCACCCGATTCAAGTTGCACCTGCAATTGTTGTCCTTCTTGAACCTCAATTAGATAACTGGCATCTATCATTTCTTCAGAGCTACTGACCTGCCCCACAATACTGCCCTGCCCGGTAGTGGCTGGAACCAGTAGCGGTGGAACGGCTGAAACAGTCGGAGTATTGGTTACGGGGGAGCCAGGTGTTTGAGTTGGGGGTGGTTCTGACGGTTCAGAGGATCTTGACTGACCATCCGTTGACCCAACAGAAGATGATCCACGTATCGGGTTAGAGCCAGATTGGTTCGGAATCATTGCAGTAGAGAATGGCTCAGACGACATCGGTTCAGACGATGTAGGGTTAGGGTCAGGCACAGTAGAATTGGGTGAACTCGTCGCAGATGGAATCGGCGTAGATAGGGCTGAGCCTGTTGTGGGTGATGTTGTTGGGTCGCTAGAAGCACGATCGCTAACAACAGGAGCACCCCCAGGAGCAGTCGTTTGTTGCCGATAAGCCATCCACCAACCAATGCTCATCGCCGCTAACACAGAGGCCGTTGCAATCGCCATCAGGTGGAGCGGAACCGGGGAACGGGGAGTGGGTTGCTGTGTCAGTGCCTTAAATTTTTTGGGAGTCAGACGTTGGGCGATCGCCTCTACATCTTCATCCCGCAATCCCAGTGCTGACTGACAATAGCGTAATTCTCGTTGGGTGGCTTCATCGAGTGGATAGGCACGATGAATTGCCTGTGCTAAAACCAGTTCGTACTGCTGCAACTTCTCCTTATACAGCCGATAGGGTTTGAGGACTTCTGCTTCAATCACCGCCGCTTCAGATGGCAGTACATTCAGGCTCTGTTGTCGCTGGTCTAAGGTCAGTCGTCCAATCGCAGAAATCTCTCCCTCACTGGCAAACCGCTCGACCTCCTTGCGATAGATCAGCTTTGGATCGGTCATGGGTGCTTTTGCCAGATTAATCTTAAACCCTTCTTCGGTTGCATACAGTTTAGGCTTCATCGCAGGAGAGGCTTCCTGCACCTTCTTGCGGGCATAATCATGCAATTCATCGATGGAGATCAACCCATCGTTATCCAGATCAGCGGCTCCTGTCTCAATCCCTTCGACGACATAATTGGTGTAGACAGAGCACCCTGCCCCCTGTTGCTCAAAGGAATATTGAGTCGAAGTCGAAGACGTTAAGACAGCCCTGCCCTCGCCACCCAATTGCGCCTCAATCTCAACGGCACCATCGTCTTTGGCAGTCATTCCCTCAGCAAATGCGCCGCTAAAGCAACAATCTAAAATGACGACTTGTCGCCGCGATCGCGATTGGCTCATGGTGTCTTGGACAAAACTCGCAGGCACAGCCGTTGCCTTAATCAGCTCACCCTGAGCATTTTTGCGCGTCAGCCGAGTCGCAAAGTAAAGCCTTCCCCGGTCGTCCTTGATGCCATGCCCCGAAAAAAACAGCAAGGTCAACTCATCCCGCTTCCGCCCTGAAAACAGGGTTTCGATCGCCTCTTGCATGGCTTGAGGTTCCGGGTTTGCCAGAATGTTGATCTCATCAAAACCAGCAATTTCTGGGTCTTGTAATACCTTCTGCATGGCCTGAATGTCTTTGATGGCTCCCGGTAATGGTGCTAATCCGGGTTGATAATCACTGACTCCAATGAGCAATGCCAACTTTGCCATAGCAACGCACAGATACAAAGGGATGGGTTATTTCGGATCGATAGACTGATGCGACAGGGCTATCACTGCCACTTTAATCGCAACCTAGAGCGATCGCCACCCCCACGAGGGTACCGGATGCAGCCAAGGGCTTGTACATGAAGATAAAAACACAGGGGTGAGGGATTTACTGATTTCAGATAGAATTTTCTCTATCGTAAAGCGTGCAGATGGGAATGGAGTTTGAAGACGGGTTAGAAATCGCGAATGCTGCCGTTTTTGCCCATGCAAACCGATATCTGAATGAAGCCGAAATTGCCATTCTGCAAGGAGCATGGCAAGGGTTAACCTATGACCAGATTGCCGAAACAACGGGTTACTCGGTCAATTATTTGCAACGTGACTTAGGTCCGAAGTTTTGGAAGCTGTTGAGTATCAGCTTCGATCGCCAACTCAGCAAAATCAATATTCGAGGCATTCTTACTCAAATTGCACAGCAAAGCAAAGCAGCGGACGTATTGGAGAACCGGGAAGTAGCAGTCGCAGGGGAACCGATAACTTGCCTACAGACTACTGCCGACTGCCGACTCCCGACTCCTTTAGTTGATTGGGGAGAGGCGATCGATGTCTCCATCTTTTACGGTCGGACTCAAGAACTCGACACCCTGACTCAGTGGATCAACGGCGATCGCTGCCGACTGATTGCCATCCTGGGGATAGGTGGCATGGGTAAGAGTTCGTTAGCGGCAAAAGTGGCACAACAGTTAGTGGAGGAGGGAGAGAGTAGACCAGTTAACCTACCCCCATCCCCCCTCTATTCCCCTACCACCTTACCCGGCTCTCCCACTCCCCACTCCCCACTCCCTACTCCCTTTACCCATCTCATCTGGCGATCGCTCCGTAACGCCCCACCGCTAGAAACCCTGTTGGCGGACTTGGTGCCGTTTCTCTCCAACCAGCAAGATACGCAACCCAAGCCAGAACGGTTGTTGCACTGGTTGAGGACTCATCGGTGTCTGGTGATTCTCGATAACGTTGAGACGATTTTGCAAGCGGGCGATCGCGCTGGACACTATCAACCGGGCTATGAAAATTACGGGGATTTGTTTCGGGTATTAGGGGAGACAGCCCACCAAAGTTGTATTTTGCTCACCAGTCGCGAAAAACCTGCCGAAGTTGGCATGATGGAGAGCCTCAATGCATCGGTGCGATCGCTGCCCCTGGGCGGTTCCTCTGAGACGGCACTGGCGTTAATCAATATCAAAGGTCTGATTGGCACCCCCGAAGACAAACAACGACTGTGCGACTTCTACAGTTGCAGTCCTCTCGCGCTCAAAATCGTCGCTTCTTCAATTCACAGTCTGTTTGACGGGGATATCGCCACCTTTTTGCAAGAGGAAACGCTGATCTTTAACGGCATTCGCCGCCTGTTAGAGCAACAGTTTGAGCGGTTGTCTTACTTAGAGCAAACCATCATGTATTGGTTAGCTATCAATCGCGAGTGGACTTCCATCAGCGAACTGGTAGAAGACATTGTGCCTAAAACCTCGCGAGTCAGCGTGTTAGAAGCATTGGAGTCACTCAGTTGGCGATCGCTGATTGAGAAACAATCAGGCAGATATACTCAACAACCTGTTGTGATGGAGTATGTCACGCATCGATTAATTGAATATTTAACAACAGAATTAGTAACACTCAAACTCAACCTGTTTAACCGCTATGCACTCACAAAAACTACAGTTAAAGATTACATTCGAGAGAGTCAAATTCGCTTAATCTTACAGCTAATTGCGGAACGAATTCAGGTTCTCTATCGAAACTTTGAAGCGATCGAACAACACCTTAAAAAGCTCCTGGAACAATTAAAAAGCCAACCTCAACTCTCGCGTTACAGTGGTGGCAACTTCATTAACTTGTGTCGTTATTGGGGGCTTGATCTCAGAGGATATGACTTCTCTGAACTGCAAATCTGGCACGCTAATTTGCAAAGCTCTAACCTGCCCTATGTCAACTTTGAAAATGCCGACCTGACAAAATCTATCTTCACTCAAACCCTCGAAAATAGCCTCTGCATTACCTTCAGTCCAGATGGTCAACTGTTAGCCACAGGAGACACTAGCGGCAAAATTCACCTCTGGTTTGTAGATACCCGAGATCACTATTTAACTCTGTCAGGGCATACCGATTGGGTTTATTCGGTTGCTTTTGCACCGCCCACTGCCCCCGGTGGACGAAGTCATCTGCTTGCCAGTGGGGGCGAAGATGGAACCGTGCGCCTGTGGAACCTGACCACCGGGCAATGCTTGAAAGTGTTGCAGGGACACGGAGATTGGGTGCGATCGCTGGTGTTTAGCCCGGATGGACAATTGCTCGCCAGCGGCAGTCTTGATCAAACCATTCGTCTTTGGAATCCCATAACCGGGGAAACGCTCAACGTGTTGCAAGGACACGAAAAATGGGTTCAATCCATTGACTTTAGCCCCGACGGTCAAACGTTAGTCAGTGCTAGCAACGATCAAACCATTCGTTTTTGGGACATTCGCACAGGCACCGTTTTGCGAGAACTGAAGGGACACACGGGATCGGTCGTCTCGATCGCCTTTAGCCCGGATGGACAAATGGTGGCAAGTGGCAGTTGGGATCAAACCATCCGCCTATGGGATGTCGCCACGGGTAAAATGCTCAGCGTTTTACACGGGCATGCCAACTGGATCTTTGCTGGCATTGCCTACTCCCCTGTCAAAGACGCCAAATCCGGCAGCTATTTGTTAGCCAGTATCAGCGATCGCCACACGATTAGAATTTGGGATACCGTGACGGGTCAAGCTCTAAAGACCTTGATTGGACACAACAGCGGATTGTGTGCCGTCACCTTTAGCCCTGACGGAAAGTGGCTTGCCACAGGTAGTTATGACCAGACGGTGCGGTTTTGGGATGTGGCAACCGGACAAATTTTGCATGTCTTGAAGGGGTATGCAGGGGCAGTGAAGTCCGTTGCTTTTGCCCCCGATGGGCAGGTGCTCGCCAGCGGGCATTACGACTCTATGGTGCGCTTGTGGAATATTGCCACCGGGCAAGTATTGAAGATTCTGCGGGGACACCAGGACTGGATACGAGTAGTGGCTTTTAGCCCCAATGGGCAGTTGTTAGCGACTTGCAGCCACGATCGCACCATTCGGGTTTGGGACGTGGCAACCGGGCAAGCCTTGACCGTCCTGCGGGGTCACGACGGTTGGGTGCGGTCTATCTCCTTTAGCCCTGATGGACGGCTTGCCAGTTGTGGCGGTGATGATCAGACCATTCAAATTTGGGATGTGACAACCGGACGAGCCTTGAAGGTGTTACCGGGTAACCAGCACTTTGAAACATCCATTGCATTTAGTCCCGATGGACATTTTTTAGCGGCAACGCACGATCGCACCATTCAACTGAGAGATGCGACCACTGGGCAAATTGTGAAAACCCTGACGGGGCATACCCACCCTGCGATCGCCCTTGCGTTTAACCCCGATGGCAGCCTGTTAGCTAGTTGTGGCGATGATCAGACCATTCGCCTTTGGGATACGGTCACCGGGAAAAATCTTGCAATCCTGACAGGTCATAGCGCAGCGGTGCTATCGGTTGCCTTTAGTTGTGATGGTCAAATGCTCATCAGCAGCAGCTTTGATTGCACGATTAAACTGTGGCAACTGACGGGCGATCGCCATCCCCAATCTGACTCCCTCTCAGTTCAGTTAGTACGAACTTTAGAAGAGCACGCGAACTGGGTACTATCGGTGGCAACTAACCCCCAAGTCAAGCTCTTTGCCAGTGGCAGTGCAGATGAAACGATTAAGCTCTGGGATCTGCAAACCGGGCAATGTCTAAAAACTCTGAGGAGCGATCGCCCCTACGAGGGCATGAATATTACTGGAGTTCAGGGCATCACCGAAGCACAAAAAGCCATGCTCAAAGCCTTGGGAGCCATAGAAAACTAGAGACGCGATCGCCCAAATCATGCAAGAAGATGCTCCCGACGGCACATCCGGAACGCAAATTGTGCAACATGTTATGGGCAATCAGAACCAGGGGGTCGGTCAAGTGACGGGTGGTAACGTGTTTGGCAATATTACGGGCAATGTGAATCTATAGGGATTGGAGTTGCAGGGTTGTGTCAACGGATTCTGACGCTTCAAACCAACATTTGCAGATGCAGCAGGGGGTGACGGGCGATCGCAATCAGGTGATCGGGCAAATGTTGGGGGGTGTTGTGATCAACCAACTTATACCGATTTAAACGGGTCTTCAGACAAACCAAGGTTTAGGAGGGGTTTGGCATTGCCAAACCCGTACAGGTTTCGTCGCGGTTTCAATTCAAATTGGTATTACCATCCATGGGCGAATTCCTGAGCCATCACTGCCATCCCCTATCAGCACAGCAAAGCCTCTAACCCAACGTCAGTTCGGTTTAAGAGCCCGGCGAATGAATTCGCGGCTACTGGAGCGAAGTCCACCGACGCGGACTACCGAAAATCCAGGTTTGACGAACCGACGCAGGTCGGTTTTGCTCTTATAGCAGCGGTTTTAACCGCCGAAATCCTTATCCCGAATTCACGTTAACCCAGCAGGAATATCGTCAACGCAAGGTCTTACTCAACAAGGTCAAAGAATATTGGGTCAAAGGTGTCCTCGAAACGTCTTTATACCGAATTTAATGTTTGATTGTGGCAGATCACTGGGTAGGGGCGTTTCGCAAAACGCCCTTACGGAATCCTGTGCAGCGAAGCCAATTCAAATTGGTATTAAAAATGGCCTTAAATCAACATGCTTTGCAGAGATCTTCTTACGCACACATACTGGGGCATAGAGGTGTAAGTTTTTTCCCAGTCAAGGTTCCATCCCCGCACCCTGCCCTGATCGAGGTGACCGCGACTACATGATCAGGTACGCTTTGTGGTTTTGCATGACTTCTTCTGTTGTCAACGCACGTTTATAGATCGCGACCAAGTGGAATGTTCCACGACCAGGCCAATTACCTGAAGGATCACGGGCTAACGCCATTGCATAGGTGTCATCCCAGTTTGTGAATGTATTTCCCCAGCCATTTCTAGGCGTTGCAAATTTCTCTTCTTTCTTGAGAACCCCATCAACATACAGGCGACCTGTTCCGTTACCATCCCATGTGTAAACCACATGGTTGAGCTTAAACCCCGTTGTGCCTTCGGTCGTAATGTGAGGTTGAATCGTGCCAGCTTGGGTTTGCAATCCCTCTTCATCGTTGGTTTCACGAGATGGCGTTCGGATTCGAGTGTGGTAGAAATTGGCCTGAGCAATTTTCCATTGCCCCTGTTGCAGGATAAAGTTCCGATTTCTGTGGGCAGCGGAAGCGGGTGCTGAGATCGATAGGAGACGGATGGGGGTATCTTTCAAATAAATTGGGCGATCGCTTGCAGGTCGATACCATACCTCCACTGTGATTTGATTACTGGCTTTAACGGCTTGAATAAGCTTGGTAGCGGCTCCTTTCGTCGAAATGGATGCAGCCGCTGTGACCGGATTAGTTGGCAAAACGGATAGTCCGCCCGTGCTTAACCATTCAACCTTGGTGCGATCGCCCTCTGCGATAAACAGATTCATGGGTTCTCCCACCTCCGATCGATCTTGAATTTCCAGACCGTCCCCCTCCTCGAAGGTATAGAGTGCAATCAGGTCATTTGTGACACGGAAATTGACATTTAGGGTGACATCATCGTGGGCGATCGCTGCCCCATCATTGGCAGTTAGCCGCAATACATAGGTGCCCACTTTAGAGAAAGTAGCCTGGGTAATCAGGGCATTGGGTTGGCTAAACGTGACCGTACCGGGACCACTGACCACACTCCACTCTGTTGTCACTACTCCGGGTGAGGGCAACTGGTCATCCGTAACCGTTCCAGAAAGGGTAACCGTTCTTCGATTGACTTTTTGATCCAGTCCAGCATTGACGACTGGAGGTTGGTTGGCAATCACGGTGACGTCATCATAGCTGGCGATCGCTCCATCAGTAGCTATTAACCGCAGCGTATAAATACCGCTTTCGGAGAAGCTGGCAGTTGTCTCTAAGGTCTGCGTTCCAAAAGTGACAGTTCCCGGACCACTGACCTTTGACCAGATAACAGTAATTGCACCGGGGGGGGTTGGCAGGCCATCATCCTGGACTGTACCGTTGAGTTTGGCAGTGTCGGGTAAATTGACCAGCAGATCAGTCCCAGCGTTGACCATAGGAACGGCATTGGCGACCACGACCACTTGGGCCGAGGTGCTCAAAAATCCATTGCTGACAGTGAATTCAAAAGTATACTCACCACTGCCAGGGAAGGTCGCCGTGGAGGTGAGGGAATTGGCATCTTCAAGGGTGACAATGCCTGCGCCGCTGGTCTGTCTCCAGTTCACTGTGATGGAGCCTTGCTGAGGGTCGCCTCGTCCCTCCTCTAAAACTCGTCCCGTAAGGGTTACTGAGTTTGGGAGATTGATTAACGGTGGAGCACTGACTTCAATCACAGGAGGTTTGTTGATGAGGATGGTTAACTCATCAGAGGCAGTAGCGGCCCCATCATTACCTGTGAGTCGCAGCACATAAACGCCAATATCGGGGAAGATGACGAAGGTTTCGGGCGATCGCGCATCCCCAAAGCGCACGGGTAAGTGAGTTGGACTGACTTGTGTCCATTCCACCGTTGTTTCCTGCGGCAGCAGGTCGTCTCGCACATTGCCCTGAAGATAAAGGATATCTAACAGGTTTCCTACCCGGTCAGAACCTGCCGCTACCACCGGAGCTTCATTCGCTAATACCGTTACGGTGGCTGTGGTCGATGCAAAGCCGTTGCTGACAGTCAGGTGAAAGGTGTACCGTCCCCCCTGGGTAAAGGTGACACTCGCAGTCGGCATCGTGGGGTCAGTTGTTGTATCGCGGAGTAGGGCTGATTCTGATCCCTGGCTTGGCTCCCAGTGATACGTTAAATCACCCATCGCAGCATCACCTCGACCGTCGTCGATGACCTCTCCTGTTAGCACAGCTTCAGCAGGCAGAGTGACGAGAGGCTGTTGAGCCTTGAGCTGAATGAGCGGTGCCGTGTGAACTACGATGTCGAGTTCGTCTCGACTTGTAGCGTGACCATCCGTGGCGGTTAAGGCGATCCGATACCACCCTTTTGCCGAGAAGATGGCTTCGGTGTAGTTAGCATTCGACTGGGCAAACTGTACCTGCCCATCCTCACCGCCAATGTGGCTCCACTGCAACGTCACTTCTCCAGGAGGATTGGGCAGCCCATCATCTTGCACAACGGCATGGAGCACAGCGGTTTGGGGTAGGGTAATGATGCGATCGCCCCCTACCTCAACAACAGGAGCCTCGTTAGCAACCACAACAACTTGAACTGCGGTACTCAAAAACCCGTTGCTGACGGTGAGTTCAAAGATGTGCTCTCCACTGCTGGTCAAAGTAACGGTAGAGGTCAGGGAGTCAGCAGATTCGATCGTGGATACGGTAGGACCACCAATCTGTCGCCAGTTCACTGTGATAGAGCCTTGCTGTAAGTCACCTCGTCCTTCTTCTAACACTCGGCCTGTGAGCGTTACTGAGTCTGGAAGGTTGATCAAAGGTGGAGCACTGGCTTCAATCACAGGGGGTTTGTTAACCAGGATGGTCAGCTCATCAGAAGCAGTGGCAGCCCCATCATCACCTGTCAACCGCAGAACGTAGATGCCGATATCGGGGAAGGTGACAGACGTTGTGAGCGATCGCGCATCCCCAAAACGCACAGGTAAGTGGGCTGGGTTAACTTGAGTCCACTCCACGGTGGTTTCCTGGGGCAACAGGTCATCCCGTACGTCGCCTTCAAGATAGGTGGTATCGAATAAATTGACCATCCGATCAAGCCCAACAGTCACGACTGGCGCTACGTTTGCCAGCACTGGTACGGTGGCTGTGGTCGATGCAAAGCCGTTATCGACGGTCAGGCGGAAACTGTACCGTCCTCCCTGAGTAAAGTGGACAGTCGCCCTTGGTATTCCCAAATCGGGTGTGATTTGAGCGATCGCCGGGCCTGTCATCTGCTCCCAGCGATAGGTTAGTGCACCCAGTGCAGGATCGCCTAAACCATCGTCTATGACCTGTCCATCTAAGATTGCATCAGTCGGTAGAGTAACTATCTTTGGTGCTGTCAGTTCAATAATGGGGGCAGTGTTCACCACCACAGATAACTCATCGCTGCCTGTGGCATTGCCATCATTGGCGGTAAATCGGATGCGATAGCGTCCTTTGGCAGAGAACGTGGCTGCCGTGTAGTCAGAATCAGACGGGGTAAAGATTACCTGCTCTGTATTCTCAGGGTCGCTCACGCTCCACTGCAACGTCACTCTGCCAGGATCGCTGGGCAATCCATCATCGCTGACAATGGCATCCAACATAATGGTTTGAGGCAAGTTCACAATGCGATCGCCCCCTATGACATCTAACTCGGTCGTTTGAGATAAGGTAATGATGCGATCGCTGCCTGCCCTCACCACAGGGGCGGCATTCGCTTGCACGGTAAACCGCTGACTTGCGGTGAGATAGCCGTTTGTAGCTGTCACCTCAATTTCATAGACACCGCTTTTCTCAAACGTGAGATTGGAATTAGCTGGGAAATGGCTGAGGTTGACTCCGTTTGCGGGTCCTTGCAGTTGTCTAGCGTGATACCAGAATTCATTCGCACTAGCACTAAAAACATTGCCAGTGTTTAATGTCACTTGCACCAGAGTTGGTTTTAGCAGAGGGATGACTTGTGGAGCAAGGATATGCAACGTGGGGAGTGCATCGACCTTAAATGTGAGGGGTTGAGACGTTTCAACAGAGCCATTACTCACTACCCAGCGCACCGTATAAGACCCTGCTGCGGCAAATTGGAGGGTCGTGGTTGCTGCCTGCGGAGTGACAATCGTGAGGTCGCTATTGGAAGAATCTGCTTGCCACCGAGCACTGATGCTCTCTTGAGTGGAATCTCCTAGACCAGAATGATGGACTTGACCCGTGACTTGCACGACATCGGAGAGTTTCAACGGGGGAATTGCAGTGTAAGGTACATCCTCGCCATTGATCAGCACCCCGATTACAAATTTGGGTGCCTCATTGACTACTACTCGCAGTTTATCGCTGGCTAACTGAGATTGCTCATTTGCTGACTGGCGACGTTTGGCGGTCAGCTTGAACTCATAGATGCCACAGGTTTTGAAACTGACAGCCGTAGCAAGTTGGGTAGGGGTACTTAAGGTAACTTTGCTCGGGCCACTTAACTGTTTCCACTCTGTATTGATGGTTCCTGCTGAAAATTGCTCGTGCCTGACTCTTGCTGACAGGATAATGGTTGCCTCTGACTGATTCTTCTCCAGGTTGACGACGCGATCGCTTCCCACGTCCACAACGGGCAACACCAGAGGGCTTCCACCTAAATCATAGTGATCGGCGACCTCTTGGGGTGAGAGGGCACGATTATAAAGGGCTACTAGATTAAAGGTTCCCAGCCATTCACGCGGGTGGGAGTCGTTAGGATTGTTGACTTCATTGCCCAATGCCAACAGAAAGGTTTCCTGCCAGTTAGCGAAGGTACCACTGATGAGACGTTGACTAACAGGTCTACCGTTGAGATAGAGCCACGTCTGACCCGATGCATCGCGAGTACAGACCAAATGCACTTCTGAATTGCTGGAGGATGCAGAACTCGCCAACACCTGCGTACTGGCATTGTCATTTGTGTCAGTCGTACGCAGGCAAAATTGATAGGTGTTGCCAGTCTGCCCCACGGTAAAGTTGCGATCGCTGGCACCATTTGAAAGTGTCACAATCCGCGTCAAGCCAGATGGTGGGGAACTAGGGGGCTGAATCCAGGCTTCTACAGTAATTTCGTTCGTGTCCTGGAAAGCTTTTACCAAGGGTTGGGTGGGAGTCGTTGCAGTAATCAGGTTGGAGGCAGTTAAACTTAGCCTTCCAGGGCTCCATCTGCTAGCGGTGGGGGCTTGAATCGTAAGATTGAGTGCCGGTTCAGTGCCTGAAACATCTTGCACCAGGGTGCCACTGCCTTCATTAAACAGATAGAGGGCTAGCAGATTGCGGGGCGATCGCATCCCTACGATCATGACCACCGTCTCACTCGCTTCAAAGGAACCGTTGTTAACGGTCAATCGCAGTTCATAGCGGCCTCGCTCACTAAACGTGACTCCTGTTGTCAACGCTTGCAGATTATCAAAAGTTACAACACCCGGACCATCCTCCTGCGACCATTCAATGTTCAATTCACTAGAGCTTGGATCACCCAAACCATCATCTAAAACCTTGCCAGATAGGGTTGCCTTCTCGCCAAAGCGCAGGGTTTGATCTACCCCAGCCGCAATAATGGGAGATTGGTTGACGGTCACTACAACCTCGTCTTCCCCCGTAAGATAGCCGTCACTCGCAGTCAGAGTAAAGCGGTACAACCCTTTCTGAGCAAACTGGACGGTTGATACCAGCGCGTGAGGATTTGTCAGGATTAAGTCTGATTCTGGTGTGACTCCTCCTGTGAGACTTAAATTTGATTTTGGGGTTGATCTTGCTGTGAGGCTCCAGGTAACAAACAGGTCTTCGGAGGAATGGCGATCATCCCGGATAACCCCCATGAGGGTAGCATTTTCACCCACTTTAGCAGTAAGGTCAGAACCCGCATCAACGAATGGAGCGGCGTTGTTCCCCCGTTCTGGCAGTTCAACCACAATTCCAGCCGTATCCGATAAGCCCGTATCGTCCACCACACCGTAATAGAGGGTAAGCCATTGCAAGATCTCTTGGGTGTGAGGCTGGAGTTCGGGTAGGTATTGAGCGATCTGCCTCCGCACCTCTGCCGCAAACTCCACAAAATTATTCGTCTTGTTGCGAATAAACGGATCGAGAGTTTTCACCAGTTCATAGTTGCTCTCCAGTTCCAGAGACTTCATCGTCTTTTCGAGTGGAGCTGCGTGATCAAACTCTGGCAATACTCGACTGACGTAGGTAACACGATGCATGATGCGCCAACAAGCAGGCTTTTCAACGTCTTGCTCGGCTTGCAGCAACGCTTTTGCATTCGGGTCGTTACTCTGTCGTAGCCACCGCTGATCGACGACCTGATTGAAAAATAAGTCGTGATGTTCTGAGCGCGGCTCCAAATAGAAAGACATAAACCGATAGGCATCTACTTTGCCTGCTTTCTTTTTGGGTTTACCATTCTCCATGACAACATTGCGGTCTTCGGTGCGTTCATAAATCGTGCCTTCAACCTTGTCGAGAGAAACATTTAGGCTAAAGCCATTTTGGGATTCCAACCCCTTCATCGCTGTCAGGTTGAAATGCCCCCCAAACATGGCTTGCGCTTCAAAACTGATACCAAACCGAAATTTCCAAATTGCGATTTCTGCTTGTAACGACCCAGCAACACCCGCCATACCCAAGAAGTTGTACGATCCGCCTGTTGCTTCTTGTCTGACATCTAGGGTTTCCTGAGTTTCCGCAAACAAGCCACCGTCTGCTGTCCAGACGTAGGTATTCACTAAGTTGCGCTTGCCGACCCGGGGCAATTGATCCTTCAGCTTTTTATTGGCACCCATTCGGGTTACTGCATCATCTTTTGTGCCAATTTCTCCAGCGTTGTACTGGTCATAGTAAGCCTGTAGTTCCTCCTCTTCTCGTTTAATGCGTTTTTTCAGAGCATAGGCTTCAATGGGTTTGAAGTAACTGCTATCTGAGCTATAGGCAAAGGCATTGGGATAGTCCTGATCTGGCTCATTCCCCACTTTGCCATCCAGGGTTCCCTGCTTGGTGTAGAAGGGATTGATGGGAAAGGTAATGATATTCCAGTCTTTTGGAATGTCAGGATTGGGACGTATCTGATAACTCACTAATGCCTGGTTGTGTTCTAACCGTAGAGCAAAGATATCAGCAGTTTCAGACTCTACTAGAGCCATGCCCATGTTTTCAGGGACAAAGCGACGACCAATAGCGTATTGAATTCCATCACCTTGTTCACCTGGATTTTCAAAGTAACCCCGCAACTGCATCTGACTCGTTTGCTGAGTACTGATACTACTTTCAACACTTGCCTCATCCAGCCACGATTGACTTATTTCATGACTATATCGAATGCCAAGGGACCCGGATAAATCCATCGATTCCCGTAAGTTAACGACTTGAGCACCTAACAGGTTATAAATTTCCCCATTAAATTCTTGGGGAGCACCAAATAAGATATCTAAAGCCACATCAACTGTGTTATCGAAGCCTCGGTCTCGGTTGAGGGAGTAGGTGTAGGTTTTCTCGCTCGCCTCCACCAGTTCTACGGTAGAAGCATCGGTGTAATCGTCTACCTCACCGACGTTATACCCCGTGTCTGTCAGATTTTCGCTGGGCACGGGGGGTGCCCCTTCGATAAAGCCTTTGATCTGCGGATCAAACTGGACTTGCCCCAGCCATTGCGTCACCAAATTACCAACTTTGAATCCGGTAATTAAATACCATTGCCGCTGATACACAAAGCTGTAGAAACGTTTTAAGACGCCAAACATGTTGCCATCGGTGTCATATTGCAGGTCTCCGTATTCCGTTACGGCTGGAGCACTTTGAATCAAACCGTGGAACATCGTTCGGAACCCAGCCAGGGCATTGCGAGCCAGGGGAATATCGTCCCCTATGGGAGCCGTGGAATAAACGTAAGATGCTTTTGGTACGGTCAAATCATTTTCTCGGAAGGAGTGATCTCGGAGGGTTCCTCGTCCATTGGCATCGACGGTTTCGGCATCAAAGGTGTAGTGGGCAATGAGTTGTCCGCGATCGCCCAACACCCGCTGAAACAGATTATCGAGAATTTGCTCTGGAGTACGAGCCACCTGCCAGACTCGGACTTCCTCTAACTCCCCCTGGAAGTATTGCGTTAGAGCCGTTGGATTGCTGGCTCCAATTGTGAACTGATTTTCGCTTGGAGCCAACGCTGCGATGTTAGGGGCGGGTTCCACTTCAACTGCAAGCCCGTTCAGATACAGGGCTATGGTTGAACCCTGGGGATTGGGGTTTTTGATCCATGTCACGCCATCTGTGAGTTGGGCATGGTTATTTCCTTTGGAATCCGTGACCACAAAGCCTTCGTAATCCTCAAATCGCCACCAACCCACCAATCCTTTTTCGCGACCGTCTGGGGTTTTCTCAATTTGCTCTAACGTCCGGGCAACATTCCAAATCCGAACTTCAGCGATCGCCCCTTGAAAGAAGCTATTTTGCCTATCTCCCGTCGTCAAACACCCCATCGTCAGAGGTTGATTGCTACTGCCAATGCCTTCTCCCGCAAGATAACCTCCGGGTCGGTTGCCAGTTGAAGGATACCGATGTTCCGCATCCTTCTGGTTGTTAACATAAACCTGAATGACATCCCACTGGTTGAGCGATTGAGCTGAACTGGTTTGTGATGATTGATTATTTCCATTCACTCGTTTACGAGTGATTGCAATGTGATAAAACTTACTCGCAACAAGTGCCGTAGAAGATAAGAACTTGACGTGTTCTATCTTGACCGTTTCAGTGTTTTCGCGAACAAAGGCTTCATAGGAAAATTCTAATCTTCCGTCAGTCCGAATTGTGAGCGCGTACGGAACAGCCTGATCCGTGCTGTCAGTCAGCTTTCCTTTGCACAGCAGGCCGTACTGATTCCCCAATTGATCGATCTGCAAAAACACCTCTAACGTCAGATCAGTGGTGATATTCAGCATTGCACTGCTGTCCTTGCAATTTAGGTAGCCACTCCACCCATCAAATTGCACCGCAAAAGATTGATTGAAAACAGCAGCAATATGCCCCCAGTTACGTGCTGGCAGGGTCGTTTTTGTCTGAACCCATTGGCGATCGATACCAAAATAGACCGCGTAGCTGGGCAAAACGGACGAAAAAATGTTGGTCGGCAGCAGGGGTTTATGAAGTCGCTGATACCGAGACAGATCAATCAAAACCCGGTCTTCACACGTGAGGTAAAGTTCTAAACCTGCCTCGTTGCCATTTAAGCGGAGAAACATATTCGCTCGGATGGTATCCAGCGATCGCGCCCCTCGCCAAATTCGCACATGATCAATAACTCCTGAGAAAAGCTGTGGGTAGTTTGAAAAATGGGGAATCACTCCCGCCGCCAGTCTGTCGTAGGCAGGAGTATTTAGCCGTGGACCTAGACCAGTAAATTGTGTTTTGGGAATATTACTGCTGTCTGTTCCAACAGCAAGTTGGCTATAGAGTTGACCACTGACATAACTTCGGTAGGTTCTGCCATCAAAGGTAACGGCTAAATGATGCCAACGATTGATTGATAGCCCTGGACGTTTATCTTTAGGCTCCAAAGTTGCCGTTGTCGTCCCTGGAGTTGTTTCGAGAATGAGTTCTGCCACTGCCGTCTCTTCATTCCATTGCAAAGCAGCAACAAAACTATTTGTCAGTCTCTCCATCGGGGTTTGGATACCGTGAAAGAGGATATTTAAGGTTGTAATAGATTGCCTTCCAGGCTGAATATAGAACCAGCATTCCAGCGTAAATGCACCGTCTAGAACAATGGGCAAAAAGCTAGAGGCATCGGCGGCACGAAAGGCAGACATCCCGCTCCTCTTTTGCAAACCAAACTGGTAACTCGTTGAGTCTAGTCTCGATGAGAGAATGGCTGCCGTTTCTCCAATTCGATTCGGTCTCACCCACGCTTCTACTGTCAGATCACGTTCAACCCTAAAGTTTTTGAGTTGGTCTGACTTGGCTAAAGCGTGGGTAGATTTGCCATCAAAGGTTAATGTGCTGCCGGGGGCAGCAGCAACCCACTGACAAGCCAGGGTCGCTGCATTGCTACGAGTTGCATTGGCGATCGCCTGTGTGTTCCCCGCTTCGGCTACAACCGCCACCAGCATCGACCCATTTTCTAAATCACTGGGTGTGATGGTTGTGGCGGCATAGGCAGCGTAGTCATACTCCAAAATAAAGATCGGTAACTCTTCATCTGACAGAGTCAAGCTGGTGCTTTCTACCGCAAAGGAAACGATTGCCGCTTTACCAGTTTGAGGGATTGTTAGTGTGACATCCTGCTTGACTAACAGTGGTGTGTTTCCAATCCTCAAAAACGAGCCAGCCCGTAATAGTCGCTGCTGAACTCCTGACGGGTTACTTTGACTACTACTAGAGCTTGGTGACAACCAGGAAGCTGATGCCGACGACATCGTCCAATCACTTAACTCCTTCAGGATGAGGGATTGAAGAATGCCATCTTGAATCACTAATCGTCCTGCTCCTAGCAATTCTCGCTTGATAGCTTGACCATTCAAAACCCTGGCGAGTGTTTGTGGATTACGAGGCACTCGCTGCCAGGTTTCCACCAGGGCTTGCTCTGTCTTTGCATCTTCAGATTGAGAAGATGAATTGGGGGATTGTGGTAAATCTAAGGTAATGGTGATAGTACAGGTGGTTGGATCGTCGCCGCTAATGGCAATTTTCAAATCATCAAATTCTGGCTCTAACGAGCGGGAATAAAACGTGATGCTAGGCTGATCTAAACTCGGAAAAGCATAGCTCGCCCGCTGGGTCAACGTGCGGTAATAGGCAACAAAAAACTGATCATCCAACCCTTGAAAGTACAACGCCAACTTGCCCATCGCACTGTCAAACAAGACTGGAGCACTCTTTGTCCAGGTAAATCCAAGAATTGCCCCTGCCACTGTTAACCCCATTGGGTCAACATGGATCAATGGCATCGGTACAACCAGACCCCCCTCTTTAAGACCATCTTTTTTGGTCGCAAGATCTGCTTTTAGTTTGTCTAGCTGTGTTTGTGGGGAGTTGATAGCATCAAGATTTGCCCTTAGGCTTGCTAATTCCCTTGTTTGGGCTGCTAAAAATTGTTTTTTCTTCTTTAGGTATTCGAGTTCTGCCTTAATTCGATAGGCTGCATACTCTTCTGTTTCTTGTAAAAGAATAGATGAGACTTTATCATTCCAACTGTGTAGAGGTTCCCAGATGCTGACTTGATATTTGTGACTGGTAAGGTCTGGAATATCAGTAAAGATCCCAGGAAACTCTCTACCATTATGGCCTGGATCCTGATATAGCTTGATCTCAAAGACGTTAGCTGTGATGTCTTGCCCGTCTCTTGTCTTGCCAATCACTTTAAGTGAATTGCTAGTTTTCAAGGAGGTGATTTTGTCATCGAAGCCATGCGCTTTTAGAATCTCATAGGGGATATCCTTGTAGCTAAGAAATTGCTCTGGATATACAAGTGAGTTTTCAAAATCATCGCCCAGGTCTTTGTAGGGGGTAGTGGGACGGATACCAAACTCACGGTAGCCTGACCCTGTATATTCTGCGTGCTCATAGAAGCGTACATCGGCTCTCTCTAAAGGTCTGTATCGGTCAACATACTCATTTCCAGCTTGCTGCATGTTGACCCACTTAAGTTGGAGGGCTTCAAGCTTTGCTGTTAATGCTGGATCGCTAATTGAGGGAATAAGGGGAGTTGGGTCATGGATCAGCCCACTGTCCCTAACCAAAAATTTGGGCAGGGCATCAGCATATTCAATTGCCTGTGTATAGTTTTGCCTTTCTTTTTCTAAGTTGACGATCTCTTGTTGCGTAGATTGAATTAGCTCTTCCAACGTCTGGATAACTTCCAGTTGTGTGTTGATATCCTCTTGAGAATTTGCTGTCTTCGACTCAGTGCGTTGTAATGACAGCACATCTGGAGCCAGAGCCAAGCGTCCTGTTGCGGCTACACCAAAGTCAAGGGTTGCAATCTCCGGTTTACCCGTAGCTGTCGCCTCTGTGGATTGGGTCGCAAATGCCAGCATTAATCGAGCACTTTGCTTGAAGGGCATGTGAGGGTCAGCACCCGCCTCACTCCCCGCTGGGTTAAGTGTCCCGGATTTAGCGGCATCTAACTGCTGGTAATACAACAAGGCACTAAGACCGGAGGTAATCGATCGCCCCTCTACACGAAACCGATTACGGCTAATTCCTGGAGCTTCGCCGATTGGCGCATCTGACGTGATCCACTTAGCATTTGCCACTGTGCCATTGCAGCCATTGTCCGTCTGGTCATAGATACGGGTTCCCCTCGCTTCATCAAAACGCCAGTAGGCGATTAATCCGGGTTCCTGTCCTGTCAGGCGTTGATGGCGATTCTCGCGGATAAATTCTGGGGTTAATGCCCGATCCCAAAAACGAATTTCATCTACCTTGCCCTGAAAGGCATTATTTTCCGCCCCAATAAAGCCAATTGCTGTATTGACCGATCGCTTGTCATTGAGATCTGCGCTCTTGTACCGCAATCGTCCGTTGATATAGATGCGGCAGGAGGAGCCAACCCTACTCCCGTCAAAGGCGATCGCCACATGGTTCCACTCTCCTGGTTGGAGCAATCCAGGGGTGACAAATTCAAACCAGCCAGTGCCATCTCCTAAGCCAATTTTTAACCGAGTGCCCCGCTCAACCCACACCGAGAAGGGAGTATCCTTGTCGGGCGTAGCTTTAGTCGTGATGAATCCCTGGCTGGTGTTGGAGGCTAGTGGTTGAATCCAGGTTTCAAGCGTAAATTTTGCAGAGGGTTTTAGTTTTGGCTCTAGCATAATGCGTGAGTTGTTTGCCTCAAAGCCAAGGCAAGACTCAGCACAGCCGCTCTTCTGGGCGATCGCTACCAACGGTTTGTTACAGTTGCGAGAGTCATCACTCAGACTGGGTAGCGTGCATTTTCCATAGATCAGAGAGTACACCTCTGGATGGTCTTCACAGGTATAAATGGGCGATCCCTGCGTGTTGAATAAGCCATCCTTAGAGCGTTCCACATTGTACGCATCGATCTGTTGGGTCAGACTATTGTGAGCAAAAATCTGCCAGCGTTGCAGTCCGGCGACCTGCGTCGGCAATAACGTAACGGCAAACTGCCCTTCTGTGAGATTTCGGATGAACCGCAATTCCTGGGTTGGTTCATAAAACCAGTTATCCTCTAAGTCTTTTGTACCCAGGCTGTCTTTGCGACTCTGAGGACGACTCTTGCTACGGCTGCGTTGAAACCGCACCTCCAACTTGGACATCAAGGTTGTGCCCGATAGGATGAAGCGATCGACTAATAAAGTTGAGTTGACTAGAGGAACATTCTGTCCACTTGCATCTTTGACAATAGAGCCAGAGCGATCGCGCTTCCACACCCGATCTGGATGACTACTATCAATCGATTGACGAAATACATACACATACTGGTTATCCGACAACACCTGAAACGGTGCATCAGCCGTCAATCGCGCTGTCGTCGAGAGAAATGGGTCTCTTTTTTCCTTTAAAACCCGCTGACCAGACTGGGGTTCTGTTTTGCTGTCTTTTAGGATGACAGGCATTGCAGTTTGATCGGCAATGCCAAACCCCACCTCGGCAATTTCGTTAGAAAACTCTAAAATTTTAGGCTTCCCAGACTTATCGATCGCCCAAAAGTCTTTATCCAATCTCTTTTTGGGCTTAGGATCTTTATCCAACGTGCTTTGGGGATCAAGATATTCATTCAACGCCCTTTCGGAATCAGGATCTTCCAAATTCAACACGGCATAACATATCTGCCGATCTTGATCCATCGCAAAAGCAATCACCACACCCTTATGACGCACTGTGGCGGTGTGCTTGTAAGTTGTGCCTTGTGCTCCGAAGCTTTGAACGAAGTTATTGTAAATGACCTGATTTGCGATCGCCATCTTGCATCCCTCTAGTTAAACAATTCCTGGCGTGAATTGAAGACAACTGAGACTGTCAATTGTCTTTGTAGAATCTCAATTTTCAAACTCTATGAATACTCCATCGAGCATCAACCCCCACTGGACAATCACCCCAGTGATTGGCTTTGCAGGAAGGTATAAATTTGTACTTAGGATGAGTATGAACTTACGACAACTCATTCGTTGAGATAAGAATTTTTATACATTCCTAAGATTTTTAAGACCCAGCTTTGGAATATTTTGTGTACAGGTTTTATTATGTTTGGAGATTTTAGAGCATTTATTTGATGCAAATAGAATATTTATTTTTTATTTACGCTGGGTTAATTTTCTCAATTCCTTTTGCTAAGGAATGTGGATAAAAGAAGCCGTAGCTCGTCTAGCATTCGTCATATGACAATGCAACAAAATGACAATGCAACAAAATGACAATGCAACAAAAAAAGTGGGGCTCCGCAAAAGTGATGCCTCCACTCGTGTCGTTGATAACGATTTAAAGCCCATTTCCAGGACACGCAATATCTGGTCGAGTACGCTCCAAGATTACCCGTTTAAGTAAATCTAGAGTAAGTAGTTCCTCCTTTGGAAGATGATTAAACTTTAATTCGTAGTCCTTATGCCAGGAATTTAGCGTGGTGGGAGTTTTTTTAGACACGCTCCCAGTGATGAGCTTCAAATTTCTCCAATCACTTCCACACCCTTTCTGGTGGCTTTTGCTTACCCTTCAGGTAAGGCCCCCACTCAAACTTATCTCGGATCAGTAAATTGTCAGTCTCTGAAGCGATCGCTGCTGCCATCTTTAGTCCAACCGGATTAGCAGGTTTGTCAGTACTGATTTCATACGATTTGTAACGTTCTCCATCTCCTGGTCTGGGAGGAAAGGTGCCTCGAATAGACAGTTTTTCCCCTCGTTGGCGAATACTGACCTTTGAGCAAGCTTTATGGGACTCCTCTAGTCGCTCCTCAAACGTCATAAAATTGCCCAAAAATTTTACCTCAATCACCCCTAATTAGTACAGATCAACTAAGGGGAATTGAGGTCATTTGGCTAGAACTAAAACGGAGAGGGAGGGATTCGAACCCTCGGTACGGACTTTCGAACCGTACAACAGATTAGCAATCTGCCGCTTTCGACCACTCAGCCACCTCTCCATGGTGACGGAACATTATCATAACAGATTTGGGAAGCGAAGGAGAATGAAGACAGAAAAAAGAAGAGGGAAAGCACAAAAATGATGACTTTACCTTTCCCTCAGATTCTTTTCCTATCCTCTGCCCGATTACGAGTCAGCCTTGCCAAAGGTGGTGAAGTGCCATCCCTTACGCTGATCGCCTGTGATGTCAAAGACGACATGCTTGACGATCGTGTATTCCTCTAGCGCATAGTGCGACATATCTTTGCCAAAGCCGCTCATCTTGAAGCCACCGTGGGGCATTTCGCTGGCGATCGGCAGGTGATCGTTGATCCACACGGTGCCGCATTGCAGTGCTTTTGCCATCCGCATCGCCCGTTGTACGTTGAGCGTCCAGCAGCTACCTGCCAAGCCATAGGGAGTGTCGTTGGCTAGAGCGATCGCCTCTTCTTCCGTAGAGAAGCGTTTCACCACAAGAACAGGACCAAAGATTTCATCACAGACACAGCTAGCGGTCTGAGGCGGATCAACAATCAGCGTCGGTGGGAAGTAGAACCCTTCAGAAGGCACTTCGCCGCAGGTAATGACCTGAATGCCTTGCTGCTTTGCCTCTTCAATGAAACCCTTGACCTTGTTGAGATGAGCCTGACTGGATAGAGGACCAATATCAGTATCTTCGTCAAAGGGTGCGCCCACTTTCACCTGTTTAGAAAGCTCTGTCAGGCGGGTGAGAAACTGATCAAACACTTCATTTTGGACATAAATCCGGGTTGCAGCGGTGCAGTCTTGCCCAGAGTTAGCATAACCTCCCACCACTGCACCATGGGCTGCCGCTTCAATGTCGGCATCGGCAAACACGACAAAGGGAGCTTTTCCGCCCAGTTCCAGGCTCAGACGCTTGATTAAAGGACTGGCGAGTTCTGCAACCCGTCTGCCCGTGCGGGTGCTGCCTGTAAAGCTGACCATACCTACGTCAGGGTGAGTACAGATCGCTTCACCGACTTCGACACCGCCTGTGACGATGTTGATCACACCTTCGGGGAGTCCGGATTCAAGAGCAATTTCAGCCAGACGAATCGTGGTGATGGGAGTGTTGGGGGCAGGCTTGAGAACGATCGTATTACCAGCAGCGATCGCCGGACCAATCTTCCAGGCTGCCATCATAAAGGGATAGTTCCACGGAGTAATTGCCCCAATCACGCCAATCGGCTCCCGCCGGATCATGCTGGTGTAACCACCCGCATATTCTCCAGCGGCGGCTCCATCTTGACGACGCAACACCGCTGCAAAGTAGCGCAGGTTGTCGATCGCAAAGGGAATGTCTCCATTTACTGTAAGTTTCAACGCTTTACCTGCGTTCTGGCTCTCTAAATTCGCTAATTCTTCACTGTGGGCTTCTAATGCATCCGCAAACTTCAGTAGAGCCGCACTGCGTTCTCCATAGGACAACGCACCCCAGGCGAGTTGTGCCTGCTTAGCAGCGGCTACAGCGCGATCGACATCGGCTTTGCTGCCCATGGCAACGGTGGCAAACACTTTACCCGTGGCAGGATCAATTAGATCTTCGCTGCCCGTTGCAACCTTCTCACCGCCAATCACCATGGGGTAGTGAGCTAACTTTTCTGCCATTGAAACCATAAAAACCTCTTAAGAATATGAAGGGTAGAGGATTAAAAACTCAGAAACCTTACCGTGTTTTAAGTTTTGGGTCTGTATCTGAATGTGCTGATTGATCAAGCTTATATCTCAAAATGAGGTTTTGTGGGCGTACACCACTAGATTTAAGTTTTGTAAGCGATCGCTCACCAAATCTTGTTTACATTAGGGCGTTTCGCGAAACGCCCCTACGCTTGCTGTGGAAGGATAATGCAATCCTCGGCGTTCCAACTTAACGCGACGGCTTCACTTGTAGAACTGTATCCGCCTAACTGCGTTACCAGTAATTGCCCGATCGCCGTTTCAAAGCGAGACTCCAGCAGTTGCCCAATATAAGTCACATTGGCGGTTTTACCTGTAGTTTGATTGACTAAGGAAGTCGCAGCATTAACTTGAATTCGTTCCGGGCGAATCATCACCGTCACGGTTTCCCCAACTGGAGGTTTATCACCGGGAATCGTGGCTCGAATCAGTACTCCATTCACTTCAACCACCGCAACAGATGCATCAACTTGAGTCACCTTGCCGGTTAAGAAATTCGCTTTGCCAATGAACTGTGCCACAAAGCGAGAGGTGGGGCGATCGTAGATCTCACTGGGAGAACCGACCTGTTCTACCTGACCGTTGTGCATCACCGCCATGCGATCGCTCAGTGCCAGGGCTTCTTCCTGGTCGTGAGTGACATAAATAAAGGTGAGATTGGTTTGTCGTTGCAGATCGCGCAACTCCTGCCGCACCTCTTCGCGAATCTTGGCATCCAAGGCTGAGAGGGGTTCGTCTAACAGCAAGACTTTCGGACGGTTAATCAGGGCACGCGCCAGGGCAACCCGTTGTTGCTGCCCACCGGATAACTGAGAAGGACGGCGATCGCTCAACGTACTAATCTGAAACATTCGCAATGCCTCAGCCACACGCGGAGCAATCTCAGCTTTGGACACGTTGGCAATGGTCAACGAATAAGCCACATTTTCAGCAACGGTTAGATGGGGAAACAGCGCATAGCTCTGGAACACCGTATGCACGTTGCGACGGTAGGGGGGCAACGTAGTTACGTCTTCGCCACCGATGTAGACCTGCCCATATTCGGGGATTTCAAAGCCACCAATCAACCGCAGTGTGGTCGTTTTGCCAGAACCACTTGACCCCAGCAATGAATAGAATTCTCCCGGTCGCACATCCAGCGACACCTCGCGCACCGCATAGACTGGAGCCGAGCCATTGCCATAGATTTTGCTAACCCGATCCAAAAATACGAGGCTATCGTCCTTCATTCCTTTGTTCCTGCCCACTGGCTTAACAATACCAATACCGTGCTTGCTGTTAACACCAGCGTAGCGATCGCTGCAATTTCTGGGGTGATGTCAGTGCGTAACCGTCCCCAAATCTCCATCGGTAGGGTATTATCGCGTCCCGTCAAAAAGATAGTGACAACAACCTCATCAAAGGACAGCGTGAACGCCAGCAACGCTCCGGCAATCACCGCACTGCGAATGTAGGGAAAAATTACACCCCAAAACACCTGTCTGGGCTTGGCTCCCAGGTCGTAGGCAGCTTCCTCCAGACTGCGGGGAAACTGGCTCAACCGCGTGAAGATGGGACCCAACGCCACAGGCAAACCAAAGACGGAGTGCCCGATAATCACCGTCCACAGCGACAACCCAAACCCCAGATCTGATAGATATGCCAGCATCGCCACTCCGGTCACAATTCCCGGTAGGAGAATCGGTAGGTTGAGAGCAATGCGAAAGGCATTTCTGCCAAAGAAGCGATAGCGGTAGATGGCAAAGGCTGCCAGCAGTCCCAAAACAGTGGCTATGACAGTTGCGGCGATCGCCACCTGTACCGAGTTCACCAACGACATCTGCAACGGAGCATCGTTTGCCATCAACCTGTACCAATTTAAGGTGAAGCCCTTAAACGGCAACGACAAAATCCGCGAATCGTTGAAGCTCATGACCACCACAACGGCGATCGGCAGGTTAAGGAAGGCAAAGACCAGGAGCGACCAGATTCCCAGAAACCACGGTTTGGAGGGACGACGAGAGAGCATGGAAGAAGGAAAGAAGAAGAGAAAAGAGACGCGATTTATCGCGACTGTACGAAGAGGAATACTGTTACTACCGCTATTCTCGCAGATGGACAGTGGATGTGCAGCAGTTTCTCGTTTGGGGCGATCGCCGCGATCGAATTGATCTAGCAGGACGGTTATCGTTTGGGCAACTCACCATTCGCCAAAGCGGTAGAAATGCCCTCGTTGGAGTTGGCAGTTCGGCTCTTTTAGTGCTGCAACATGTCAACGCTAACGTGTTGACCCGATCTGACTTCATCTAGCGATCGCCCCAAAGGGGGGAACTGCTTCGCATCACCCCTTCACATCGCCCCCTTCTCTCCTATCGCTCTAACACCGTCATAAACTTCCCTTGTGCAAACGGAGCAGGCACAATTGGCATAAAGTGAACGCGATCATTTACCAGTTGTTTTACATAAAACTCATTGATCGTGTGTTTCACCTGCTCTCGCGTTCCGATAATCCAAATCTGCACTTTTTCGGCAGGCGGAATGGGCAGACGTTCGTTGAACTCTGTAGTCATACTATTTGCCTCACTGAAGGAGATGAACTGTAGCGAAGAAAAGCTTAAGGCGTAGTTTCCTAACTACTTGTTTTGCTTCAGTAAGGCGATTGATCCTAAAATCAACACAGCCTAACCTCCTGCTCGCATCAGGAGTTAGGTTAGCTGGTTAGCGAGTGCTGGTAACACTCCTAATCAGCGTTATCCTCACCTTAAGCTTGTCTACTGGAAATCCAGTGTTTCATAGAATAATCGAAAGGGTGATTGTAGACAAGCGTACTAAGAGAATTGCTGTGCTAAAGCACTTCAAGAGGTCATGGGAGTTAGGTAAAGCTATAATTTAAGTCAAGTGATTTGAGCCAGAATCATGACTACAGTAGCTATCTTGCCAATCTCTGATGTTAACGGCGAAAGAGCCTACCGAGCGATCGCAGGGGACAAGTTTTCTGTCGGTAAAACCGCAGGGCAAGCTCTGGATGCCTTAACTGCTCAGTTGGATGAGATTGAATTCAGTGCGCTACTGGTTATCCAAAGTTTTCGTCCTGACCCATTTTTTAGTGCTGAACAGCAGGAAAGATTATCGGAATTGATGAACCTATGGCGATTAGCAAGGGATCAAGGACAAGAACTACCATCAGAACAACAAGCAGAGTTGAATGACTTGGTTGAAATGGAACTGCGAGCAGCAACAGCCCGTACTTCAGTGTTGATGCAGTAAGGAAATCCATGAATCCTTACTACACAGCGATCGCCCAACGTGCAAATCATCGTTGTGAATATTGTAAGGCTCCCGAAGTGGTTTTCAATTTCCCGTTTGAGGTGGAGCATATTGTTCCACTTTCCCGGCAAGGTTCCGACGATGATGCCAATTTAGCCCTTGCTTGTCGTTCCTGCAATCTGCGAAAAGGCAATCGCATCAGTGGATTGTCCTCTCGTTCCAACGTAGAAGCTCGTTTCTTTCATCCACGGAAAGCCCAATGGGATGAGCATTTCCAAATCAATGTTGAATCTGGCGAAGTTGTAGGGGTAACTCCCATTGGTGAGGTTACTGTGGAATATTTGGAGATGAACAGTTCTGCTCAAGTTGCAGCACGACAACTATGGATCCGACTGAATTTGTTTCCATAACCGCGCAGTACAACAATTGCGGTGCAAAAGTTGCTAGCAGCCGCTGACCGCAACCGTTGGGCTTCTTCAGTCCCTGGTTAGGGCAGTACAGCAAGGTTATCTGTGGGAGATTGAGTTCAGCCTACTTGTGCAATCACTTGACCAATTTCTTGAGGGGTTGCACCTGTTGCCAGCATTGCCCGAATCAGCAATTCAATAGAGACAGACGCATCACCATTTTCAGCCTTGGCAACACGGGGTTGACTAGAGTGTAATTTATCCGCCAGTTCTGTTTGAGTCATTGATTTTTGTCGTCGTTCTTTTAGGTTGCGACTCAATGCCAGCTTAATTTCAATGAGTGTTGTTTCTTCTGGCGTGAGGTCTAGAAATTCTGAAACTGTTCCAACTTTCCAGCCTTTGCCCTCTAGTTTTTTTCTCTTAGCTTCACCCACATTCCTAATCCTCCTGATCGTTGTCATACTTGCTCAAGCGTTTTCGACAGGTATCAACAATGCTGTCGGGTGTCGTTCTTGTTGTTTTGTTAAATACCTCAAGAATGAGAATTGCATCGTTATCAATGCGGTAAATGATTCTCCAGTTTTTACTTGCATCTCAAACCCGCAGTTCATGGCAGTGTGCCCCAATACTCGGCATTGGTCTTGAGTGGGGCAATCCTAAACTTTCGCCCGTTGCAATCGCCTCAACAAAACCCCTGTTTCTATACGTGCTTCCTGGCTAAAGGGCGGGGTTTTCACCTCCCCATGTAACCACACCAATGGTTTATCTGTTTTGCCCATGCATCTTTTATATCATATCTGATATACCCGTGTTAATTATCGCACCCCAATTAAACTCAGCAGGTAGATCGCTCCACCTGCTGGTCTTCAAAACCGGACATGAAAGCTTTCCCTTCATCCGGTTCCTCAATGTCTTGGTGTTTGTCATTCATACCTTATCTACTATCTTTAGCAGATTTAGCATCATGGCAATGACGATGGAGCAACTGGAGATTTTTGAACTCATCCAAACCGCCCTGAGAGCGAGGGATAATGTGGTCGATTTCCAGTAAATCTCTATCTCTAAAGAACAATCGGCAGAACGGGCAAATCCCCTTTTGTCGCTTGAGTAGCAAGACTACTCGTTGGTTGACTTGAGGGTGTCGTCCCATTCTGGTACTTCAGTAGACCCAATCGGCGTCATAGGGACTGCGCATGCCTTGCACTTTGATATGGCGTTGAATAGCCGTCGCATTGTGTCGAGCCAGTCTAATAATTGAGTCGGATGTTTTGGCTGCAAATGTCTATCCCTCCCCCTGGTTAATCAACCAGTATTTGTTGACAATCCAACTCTGGGTTTTACGGGGGTGACGGTGGGAAGCCCACTGAATGTTCTGTTTGTACAACCAATGATCCAGCATCGAGTAGGTGTCGGTACTAACAACCGTTGAGAAGTAATTTGATCTGCTGTTGTTGTTAGTACGGCACATCTATTTCAAGAACTTCTCATTACACCTCTGACAAGCAAAACAGGTTCATTACTGACAGAGGAGTTTGTGTTGTCTGAGTGAGCAGCAACAGGATTGAACGTAGCAACCGCCATCAAAAGAGGCGTGTACCTAGTGCCTGAAAGTTTGGTAATCAAAGTGATTGGTCAGTTGGTTCAAGATGATGCTGTTCAACTTGAGCAATCCTTACGAGAATGATTGTTTGTAAGGTATTCTAACCGCCACAGCCCAACCCTGCATTGGTGTGGACGGTACAGAGGTTATCGGTGAGTGTTCAAGGCTGTCTGCCACGGAACAACTTCACCGTTAGACGTTCTCTCCAAATGAGCAACACATCATTTTTTTCAATTAGTGAATATTTCAGCTTTTTACACCTGTCTCATGTCACATTGAACTCAATACTACTGAGGAGCAATTTTCAATGAGTACACTGTATGACAAGCTTGGTGGTGCAGCGGCTGTTGATTTGGCTGTAGAAAAGTTTTATGAGAAGGTCTTAGCGGATGAGCGAGTACAGCATTTCTTTGCTCAGACGGATATGGAACAACAGAAAAAGCATCAGAAAGACTTTATGACCTATGCCTTTGGTGGTGCTAAACATTGGGATGGTCGCCCAATGAGGGATGCTCATAAAGCATTAGTCACCGAGATGGGCCTGACCGATAGCCACTTCAATGCGATCGCCGAGGATTTAGTTGCGACCCTGGTTGAATTGGAAGTTCCCCAAGCCTTAATCGATGAGGTCGTGCAGATTGTAGGTTCCGTTGCTCATCGGAATGATGTTTTAAACCGCTAAACCAATGTAGCAGCAGTGAATCTACTCATATAGTCGGTTCAAGGTTGGTAGGACAAATTCCTACCCTTATTTATGACGAGTTGTACTTAGATTCCTAATTCAAGGTTCTTTTTTCTTTTTTCTCTCTTCTACAAACCGTCTGACTCGATACAATTTCGCAAAATTTTGTACCTTAGAATACACGCCACTGACCCAAATTACTTAGATGGGCTTCAGTGATGCTTCTTATGCAATGGCTTAATCGGCTGAGTATTAAATCGAAACTAATTGTTATGCTGCTGTCTGTCAGCAGCTGTTCTATTTTAGTCACCGCTTACTTAGGATACCGCAGTGGTCAATCAAACCTGACCGATCGCGTCTTTAGCCAACTGACAAGCCTCCGCACCTCAAAAGCCTATCAAATTGAGTCCTATTTCCAAACCATTCGCAACCACATTGAGACATTGAGTGAAGACCCTTCAGTGGTCGATGCAATGGAGGAGTTTATCGCGGCTCATCAGCAATTAGAAACGGTGCAGATACCAGTAACTGCTAATCAAGCATTAACAAACTATTATCAGACTGAATTTTTGCCTCGCTTAGCCAAAACCGAACAAGGCTCTCCAGTGTTGGATTCGTTTCTACCAGAAACCCTGGCAGGGCGTTATTTGCAATATCACTATATTGCCCGTAATCCAAACGCAGTGGGCGAAAAAGATGCTCTCGACAGTGCCAATGATGGCAGTGAATATAGTAGATTACATGCTCGTTATCACCCAATTTTTCGCAATATTATTGACAAGTTTGGCTATTACGATTTGTTCTTAATCGACTCTGAAGGAAGCATTATTTACACCGTTTATAAAGAAACAGATTACATCAGCAATCTTGTTACTGGACCTTACAACGAAAGCAACTTAGCCCGATTATTTGCCCAGGTACGTCGGGCTAAAGAACGCGACTACGCCAGAATCATTGACTTTGAAGCCTATGCTCCTTCCTATGGGGCACCTGCGGCGTTTATTGCTGCTCCAATTTACAACGACTCTGAATTTATCGGGGTATTGGCAGTGCAGTTACCTGTTGATGAAATCAACAACGTTATGACGGGCAACCAGGATTGGAGAAGTGATGGATTGGGTGATACTGGAGAAACGTATCTAGTGGGTCACGATTACCTGATGCGATCAGTATCTCGCTTCTTGATTGAAACTCCAGAGGAATATCTGCAAGCGTTGCGATCGCTTGGTGTGGATGACATCGTGTTGAACCGCATTCAGCAGTACAACACTTCGATCTTAGAGCAACGAGTTCAAACGGAAGGTGTAGAAGCCGCTCTAACGGGGCAAGAAGGCACCCAAATCATTCGCGACTATCGCAACGTTCCAGTGTTGAGTTCCTATGAGCCATTAGAGATTGATGGATTAGACTGGGTGATTTTGTCAGAGATGGATCTGGCAGAAGCATACGCTCCAATCTACTCGTTTCAACGGCAGGTATTGATATCGGCAACCCTATTAATGTTGCTCGTGACGTTGCTTGCAATGCTGCTGGCGTATTTGTTTGTGAAACCGATTAATCACTTAATTGCCAATGCCCATAGAGTCGAAGCAGGACAATTAGACGCGATCGCCACGTTAAATAACGAAGACGAATTTGGGGAACTGGCAAAGTCATTCAACGCCATGGTAGTGAGTTTGCGAGCACAAACCAATTTAGTTGAGGAAAAGAATCGAGAGAACGAACAATTGTTGTTGAGTATATTCCCAGCAGCGATCGCCAAACGGTTAAAGCGAGGAGACAAAAACATCGCCGAGAGCGTCTCAAATGTTGCGGTGCTATTCTCTGATTTGACTGGTTTTTCTAAGCTGACAGACTCTCTCACAGCTTACGAGATCGTCACAATCTTGAACGATTTAGTGACGGCATTTGATGAAGCCGCTGAACGCTACGGCATGGAAAAAATTAAAACAATTGGTGATAGCTACATGGCAGTCTGTGGGCTATCAGTTCCCTATTTAGATCACGATCGCCGGGCCGTTGATTTTGCCTTAGAAATGCAGCTTATCGTTCGCCGCTTTAGCCATGAGCGGGGCTATCAACTCAACATTAGCATTGGCATTAATTCCGGGGATATCGTCGCTGGAATTGTCGGTCGCAATAAGTTTATCTATGACGTGTGGGGCGACACCATCAATATCGCCAGTGCGCTCAAAACTGCTTGTCCACTGGGGGCAATTTTAGTGTCAAACGATGTGCATAGTCGTTTACAAGATCTCTACGAGTTTGAGGGTGTGGAAACCATGGTCGAAAATGGCAAGGGTCCCCTCAAGGCATGGCGACTTAAAGGCACACACCAACCTGCACAGGCTGAAGTTTAAGCGCAAAGATTTAACCCCCTATGCCACACACCGACTTTAACCAACTGCTTATCTGGGCGATCGCCCTGATCGTCGGGTTTCCGTTGCTGGTGATCATTCTGGGTGAATTGATCTATCGCTTGCAACGACGCGGCAAACCGTTAGCCGCAACTCTCCGGGCAGTGCGCAACCTGGTGCTGCCTGTGTTTGTGTTCATGCTCTTTGCTCAGCAGGTTCTCAAGTTACCACCTGACAATGAGTTGGTCAAAAGCATTGAAACATTATTCTGGATTTGCGTGTTGTATGCTGCCCTTTCGCTGTTTAACACGGTCGTGTTTGAGCAGGCAAAAGCAGATACCTGGCGTGCCCGAATGCCCAAGCTGTTGATCGACCTGTTTCAATTGGTGCTGGTGTTATTGGGAGGGGCGATCGTCCTGGCAAGCGTGTGGGATGCTGACCTGGCAGGGGTGGCGACGGCTCTGGGTGTGAGTTCCATCGTCATCGGTTTGGCATTGCAAGACACACTTGGCAGCATCATGTCAGGCATTGCGCTGTTATTTGAACGTCCTTTTACAGTGGGGGATTGGTTGCGAGTGGGCGATCTGGTGGGGCAAGTGATTGACATCAACTGGCGATCGGTGCGCCTGCAAACCTTTGAACGAGAAATGGTGATCATTCCTCACAAGCTCATTAGCAGTGAAATTGTCCGCAACTTCAGTCGTCCCCTCCGCATCCATGCCGAGCGGATTCGCATTGGTTTCTCCTACAACGACCCACCCAACTTAGCGAAACATGTGTTGCGAACCACAGCTTTGGAAACCGAAGGAATTTTGACCCATCCTGAACCACAAATTTTCACGTTTTCCTATGACGATTTTGCGATCACCTATGAGGTCAAACTGTTCATTGAAGACTACGGTGACCTGGAAGAAATTCGCGATCGCTTCATGAGTCGCGTCTGGTATGCTGCCCAGCGCAATAACCTGACAATTCCTTTCCCGATTCGTACCCTCTACCACTTCCACGGCCCCACCACTCAAGCGCAGGGAACGTCAAAGCGGTTTGCCGAAGGGCTACAAGCCATGCCGTCCTTTGTCCCACTGGATAAGCCTGAAAATTTGGACAGTCTATCGGATGGGATTACCTTGCAGCACTTTGGCACAGGTGAAACCGTGGTGCGCCAGGGAACAGTGAATAATGCCCTCTACGTCATCATTGCGGGGCAAGCCGTGATGACGACCAACCTCATCGGTCAGGACCATGAGGTATTGCCTCTCAAAGCAGGGGAGTTTTTTGGGGAAATGACCCTATTCTCTGGGGAAACCAGTCCCATCTCGGTTACGGTCGTAGAGGATCTAGAGGTGATGATGCTGTCTGCAATGGTGGTGAACCAGATGATTGAACGGCAACCCAGCTTTGCCCGCGAGATCAGCCAAATTTTGGAAACCCGGCGGCGAGCAGTACAGAGTATTCACCAAATGGTGACAGGAGTCTAACCCAACCGGAGTAGGACTTATGCCCTTAAAGCCTAAAACTTGAAATTCCTGAAATCAATCTGAAGCTGGAGCTTTTTCTGTGACAGATTCCTCTGGTGAGGCGATCGCCATCTTGTATTCCTCTACAGTTGCCGTGGGAAACTCCTCCAATGCTTTGGCAATTTGTGAATTAATGTTGTGGTTCTTTCGCAGGCAGTAATAAATAGCGTGTGCCTGAGAACCAAACACAATGCGATCGCGATCGCGCAGGTTGTGAACCGCAACTTTATTGCCGTTCACAAAGAGTCCATTCTGGCTTCTGACATTGCCCTCAATGTCTCCGTCCACAATGCGATAAAAACTGCGATGTCGGTTAGCAGGGATAAGAATTAATGATGCATGACAGCGTGAGGCAAATTGCGAAAAAATTTGAATATTACATTTTGAACTTCTACCAATGGAATAAATAGAAGCGGTTAAAAAAATTTCACGCTGCCCCTGATCATCCTCAAGTATCAATAAGTGTTCATTACTCATGTTTGAAAACGTTACAGGGATTGGAACACGACTTTTACTATCAAATCCAATATAAATCTAGCCACCCTAACAAAACCTGATATAGCAACCGAAGGGTTGATTAGGACGGGGCACAGGGGTGGAACCTCTGGCTGGGAGTTGTACCCCCATACCCCTTCGTCTCTACTGTCTCGACAGTTGCTATAACAAAGTAAGTCTAATTTAGAAACCGAACATAGCAGTCGCCCATCCGGAGGAAGCCAAAAAAGCAGGGTGATAATCCTGATTATCGCGTTCACTCCAGCAGGGAGACGGCTATGTAGTGTTCTCGGTAGATCAATACGTTGGACTAGAGGATTTAATGCACTAAAAGCAGGCGATCGCTGTTAACGTTTCCTAACCTTTGACACACAAAACCTGTTTTAGAGTTGCAACCACCTCTACCAGATCGGTTTGCTGTGCCATCACTTGGTCAATTGGCTTATAAGCACCCGGAATCTCATCCAGCACCCCTTTGTCTTTACGGCACTCGACCCCTTGCGTCTGCTGGATTAAATCATCCAACGTGAAGTGCAGCTTTGCCTTATTGCGAGACATTAACCGTCCCGCCCCGTGGCTACAGGAGCAATAGCTCTCTGCATTCCCTTTACCCTTAACGATAAAGGATTTTGCCCCCATTGAGCCAGGAATAATGCCGTAATCATCCTGGCGTGCCCGGACTGCTCCTTTGCGAGTGACATACACCTCTTCGCCAAAATGGACTTCCTTTTCAGCGTAGTTGTGGTGGCAGTTCACCTGGAGCAAAGGCTTCATCGGCTTTCCTCCTGCCAGATGCTTCTCCACCACGCGCATCAAGCGAGCCATCATCACGTCCCGGTTCATCCGGGCATAGTCCTGCGCCCACTGCAAATCGCGCCAATAGGCATGGAAATGGGGAGACTGTGCCACAAAGTACGCCAGGTCAGGATCGGGCAGAGCCGTGTTAGACAGTTTGGCTAACTCACGGGCAGTGCTAATGTGACACTGCGCCAGCATGTTGCCAATATTACGAGAACCGGAGTGCAGCATCAGCCAGACCTGATCTTCAGTGTCCAGACAGACTTCGATGAAGTGGTTGCCTCCACCCAGCGATCCCAACTGTCGCATGGCTTTGCCCTTCAGGTCTTGCACCCCGCGATGCAATTCCTTGAAGTGGTTCCACCCCTGCCAGTTGGAAACCGTTTTGTCTGCCGCTTTGTTCTCGTTGAAGCCAACTGGGATCAACGCTTCGACCTCAGAGCGGATCTTTTTGAGCTTGCCGTCGAGTTGGGTTGCCTTAAACGGTGTTTTGACCGCACACATGCCACAGCCAATGTCAACCCCAACTGCTGCTGGGATCAGCGCATCTTTAGTAGCTACGACAGAGCCAACCAGGGCACCTTTGCCCAAATGGACATCGGGCATCAGAGCAACGTGCTTAAACACAAACGGCAGCGAAGCAACATTTTTTGCCATTTGAGTTTCTTCCCAACCCAGAGGATGATCTGCCCAGGAGAGCACTGGGGTAGGGGTAGATAGGTTCAGTGATTCGTAAGGCATATCGTTTTAGAGTTCTAAGTTTTGAGTAAGGGGTGGAGGAGCGATGGAGTAGAGGGGTAGACAAAACCGACTCATCCACCTCCCACTCCACCCATGCACTACCTATGACCGCTGTTTGTAATGCGATCGCAAATTTTTGGTGATGCGTTTCCATCGCTCTTTCTCAACGAGTTGAGAACGCTGATCCTGTTGTCGAGACAGGTGATCCAGTTCTCGCTGCAACTTTTGATAGTTGGCAAAGCGACGACGATCGAGGGTTCCCTGAGCGATCGCCTCCTGGACTCGGCACCCCGGTTCGTGCGTGTGCTGACAGTCGCGAAACCGACACGCTTCAGCCAGGGCTTCAATGTCAGCAAAGGTTGCTTGGAGGGGATCATCGCCTGCCCAAACCTGGATTTCTCGCATTCCGGGCGTATCGATGATCAACCCCCCCGTCGGTAACCGCAATAATTCCCGATGGGTAGTAGTATGCCGACCGCGATCGTCCCCTTTACGAACCGCCTGTACCGCTTGAGTGTTGGTTCCCAGTAGTTGATTCGTTAGGGTTGACTTGCCCACCCCCGACGAACCCAGGAGAGCAACGGTTTGCCCAGGTTGGCAATAGCTTTTGAGAGTATCTAACCCCTGGTGTTGGGTAGCACTCACCACAACGACAGGGACTCCAAAAGCAATTTCCCCGGAGTGAGAACGGCTCTGCACCGCTTCTATCTGCTCCAGGACAGCGGCAAGATCATTACACAGATCGGCTTTGTTCAGCACCAGAACCGGATTTGCGCCGCTCTCCCAGGTCAGGAGCAAATAGCGTTCAATCCGACTGGGGTTAAAGTCCTGATCCAGTCCTGACACCAGGAACACAGTGTCTACATTCGCTGCCACCACTTGTTCATCGGTCGCACCACCAACCGCCCGACGCGAAAACTTACTGGTTCTCGGCAGGATGTGGTGGATGGTAGCCCGTTGATCGAGATGGAGTTGTTGAATCACCACCCAATCGCCTACTGCCGGAAAGTCGGCTAGCCCGATCGCCTGATGGCGTAGTTTGCCCGTCACTTCGGCAGTGCAGTCTCCCTGCTCGGTGTAGAGGGTATAGGCACCTCGATGTTCGACCGCAACCCGACCGACCGTGTAGGAGTGGGAGGGATGGGCATTGCAATATTGCTCAAAGGCGTAGGCGAAATGATCATTCCAGCCTAATTGCTCTAATTTCATTTAGTTTTCCTCAATGTGAATCTCTCGCGTCGAGGTTCACAGAGGAGGGTTAATCTCTAAGGAGAACCGATGCCTGAGTCTAGCCGTGACCCACAAGGGGAAACCGCTTCGCACCGCCGCTATTCCTCTGTAACCTCTTCAGTTGTGTAGGAGCGATCGCAGTGGAATTAAAAACCGACTCAGCCATAAAGCCTCCTTTTTGATTGCAAAAGGGGTTTGTGTGCTCAAAACACGCAATTTAGCAGACATGCAAGAGCTACACAGAAAGAATTGCGTTTTACGCAAACTTTTCTCAAAGTAGAGACAATCTCAAAGCAGAAACAAGGATTTGAAGTCCTTGCTTACTTATACTACAAAAATACTACAAGACAGTAATTACTGTCAACGGATTGGTTTTGGGGGTGGTGTTCCAAACCTGTTGATAACCTCTGTAAGACCCCCTGTAGTCTCCCTTATCAAGGGGGACGGCGACAGCCGGGGGTTAGTAGCAACAGATCTGAAACACTACCCTTCATCCTTTACCCTTCATCCTTCATCCTTCATCCCTTACCCTTCATCCTTCATCCCTTATCCTTCATCCTTCATCCCTCATCCTTCATCCTTTATCTTTTACCCTTCATCCCTCACCCTCGCCATTCACCTCTAGCCCCAAGCTGGCAAAACAAGTCGTCAAAAATCCTCGATTGAGGGAGTGATACTTGGTTTGTCCCTCTTTACGAACCTGAACGAGGCCTGCCTCGATTAGCGTTTTGGAATGGTGACAAAACAACGCCAGACTAATATCAACCCGATTGGCGATCTCAGAACCGCTAAGTTCCGCCGTTTGAGTCAATAGCTCGACAATTCGTAGGCGAGTGGGATCAGAGAGAGCATCAAACACTTTTGCCCTCTGTTCAATGTCATATTGAAGCGTCACAGGAAGTAACCACGCGATGAACAACCTCCTTCTATTGTATGAGGTTGTTCTGGGTATTGAAATAGTTAAATAACTACTTGACTAAGAATTGGTCATTCACTATAGTCTAGTTAAATGGTTATTTAACGACTTAATCCTCCACGACAAACCTACGCCATGAATACTTCTCCGAATCTTCTCTCCCCAGTCAAGCTTGGTCGTTATGAGTTGCCCAACCGCATCGTTATGGCTCCTCTGACTCGCAATCGAGCTAGTGAAGGGCTAGTTCCACATCAGTTGAATGCGACTTACTATGCCCAGCGAGCATCCGCAGGTTTGATCGTGACTGAAGCCTCGCAGGTCACCCCCTATGGAATGGGGTATCCTAACACACCCGGTATCTATAGCTCAGAGCAGGTCGAAGGTTGGCGATTGGTGACCGATGCCGTACACCAACAAGGGGGGCGGATTTTCCTGCAACTTTGGCACGTGGGACGCATCTCTGACCCATCCCTGCAACCCAATGGGGTTCTGCCGGTTGCTCCCAGTGCGATCGCCGCCGCAGATCACGTCACTCCTCGTGCCCTGGAACTCGATGAAATTCCCGGTATTATTGAAGCCTACCGTCAGGGAGCCGCTAATGCTCTGGCAGCAGGATTCGATGGGGTCGAAATTCACGGAGCAAACGGGTATTTGATCGACCAATTTTTGCAAGACGGCACTAACAAACGCACAGATGCCTACGGTGGCTCGATCGAAAATCGCGCTCGCTTCATGTTAGAGGTCGTCGAAGCCGTTGTTGGAGTTTGGGGTGCAGATCGAGTTGGCATTCGCCTCTCTCCCAATGGCACCTTTAACGACATGTCAGATTCTAACCCCACCGCCACATTTACCTATGCGGTGAAAGCTCTCAATCCCTACAACCTGGCATACCTGCATCTGGTTGAACCCCGTACGGGTGACCAGAACGACTTGGGTGCCCGCTATTTCCGCTCCATCTACAACGGCACCCTGATCTCGGCAGGCGGTTACGATCGCGACATGGGCAATGAGGCGATCGCCAATGGAGATGCCGACCTGATTGCCTACGGCAGATGGTTTATCTCAAACCCCGATCTACCCCAACGCTTTGCTGTTAATGCCCCTCTAAATCCGTACGATCGCGATACTTTTTACGGCGGCACTGAAAAAGGCTACACAGACTACCCCACGCTCAGCCTACAAACGGCATAATGGTGGCTCCATAACTTTAGTTACAACGAGGTAATGACAGAGGCAAAGGGTTAACGATGGTTTCGTTGCCTTTTGCCACTTTTTTGAGCAGAGGTTAGAGCAGTTGTCTTAACTGTTGTCGCAGGCGATCGCTATGCCAATATTCAGTCCCCGGTTCAGCCTCAATCAAAAGATGCTGTTGTCCTAAGTAATGGGCAGTTCTCGTCCAATAAAAGTCGCGAGGAGAACCCAACTCAATTAACATCGCGTTCGCTGGAGCAAACAATGTATTCGTAAAGCCAGACCCGTGAGGACCTGCCACGACTTCTGCTTGCTTAAATAAGGTCAACTGATCGACTAGAGATAGTTCTTCTAAATGAACAATCTCAAACCCAAACTCTGCAAAAATAGCTTCAATCTCAAGCAAATTGTCAGCACGCCATTTATCTTTGGGTTGTTTTGTACGGGAAATAAAAAATCGTTTGCAATTAGGAGAAATTGCCTCCTCAGAGAGATAAGGCGATAGCTGATCCAGTTGTTCCAGGTGATTGAGGATCAGGTCACGCAACCACATCAATGAATCAAACTCCTCAAAGACAGGACCTCCAAAATTCGTGTCCAACCGATTACTGGAAACCGTTAACTCACGGCAAATATAGGTAAACCCCCGGTCTAAACCCTCAAACTGCTCCAAATCAAGCCCCAACAAATCGAGAAATTGTCGATGATACGTTGACTCAGCCAGAGCGTAGCGATCGATCAATATTTTTTCGTGACGAGTGTCCAAAAATCGCAATCTAGGTAAACAATCAAACACAAAATGGTAGTAGTTATTGGTGCTGCCTAATAAAAAACAGGTGCGATCGATAAAGGCAGTATCATAATGCTCTAGCAGAAGATAATTACGATTTTGATAGCTATAGTGACCCTTAATGTAAATCGACTCTTTTTGGTCGTAGACATTCAAGAAATAATCTGCAATGCATTGATTCTGGTTATCTACAACAAAATATTCCTCAGGAAAGACCTTTGCTAAGACCAGTTCTCGCACAGCCGTTTGAGAATTGGATGGGGCAACATTGGAGCGATCATCTGCAATTGGAGTGTCTGCAATTTGATGTAGCCAGGTTAGAGGATGAATGTTGATATGCATACTGTATTCCTGTTACCCATCAAAGGCGTTGAGGAACTTTCGGATCAATCCAATCGTCACAGCAGGTAGTTCCAGTTGAGGAGTGAGTCCAACGTCGTCCAGTACTTCTAGAAACCTCACCGCTTGAGGATTCAGGGCTGCAAGGCGACGTCCGATATCGGGACCCGTAAATTGTGACTGTTGTCCCCAAATCATCCCTGTGGGAACAGTCAATTGTGTGATGTGTTGTGCTAAGTCAAAACATAAGTCTCCTCTGACAAACGACAGAGCCGCGTATTCTGCATTCGGTTCTAGAGCCGACGATAGGTATGCCTCGACCATTTCCTGGGAAATGCGATTGGGTTTAGCAAACTGACGCTGTTCCAGGAAAGAACGAATTCCTAATTCAGTCGCGATACCTGTTTGATAGAGCAGCCGATCCAGTATTGGAGTACTGACCAACTGAGCAAAAAAGCTGCGCGTGTAGTCATTCCCAAAATCTGATAACCCGGATGGGGTTGTCACAATTAAGGCTCGAAAGAGATGAGGATGAGCGATCGCCACGCGAATCGTCAACGCTGCCGTCAGCGAAGAAGCGATAACTGTGACAGGGCGATCGCAAATGGCTTCTAAAAACTCACGAATCGTCGTGAGGTAGTCATCAATCTGGTAATTTCGCGCAGGATGGTCTGACCGCCCCCACCCGATCAAATCGGGTGCAACAATGCGGTATTCACTGGCAAATGCCGGATAGACCTTTGACCACTCATAGGCAGATGAGCCACCTCCAAACCCATGGAGAAAAACCAGCGTATCTGGAATCGTTTCCTGGTCTTCTTCCCAGGAAGTTGCCGTGGCGGTGTAATACACCATCTTTCCTAAGCTCGTGGAAATGGAGCGATATGAAGCAGTTCCCCCAGTAGGGTTATTGCATAAACCAGTTGGTTGCAACATATTAAAATCCTAGATTCTCTAAAAATTCCATGGCAACTACCGAGACGGTTCAGACAAGGAATATGGGGGCTTTGTCTCCAACGGGGAGTTACACCCCTAAACTCCACGCAACCAATTCTTTGGTTGCTATTAATTCTTTGGTCAACCCCTCGCATAAATGGAGAGATTGCAACATAATAAAAACTGTAAAGGAACGATGAACTAGGGTGTCGTTAGGTTAAAGTTTTGGTGAAGTATTTTGGTTGCATACAGGTTAACCTTAGGCAAATACTGAGCTAGAAAACGTTTTCTCCCAGGCGAATTGTCAAAAAGGGTGCACTGTGAACGCCGGGGTATGGATTAAATCAGGGATAATACGAATGGGGGGTTAGACCCCACACGCAGAAACATTGGGTTAAGCTTACATACTTTCCCAACTACATACTTTTCAGGGATAGCATCGACGCTGCGTGTTGATCAACTTATGACAATCGGTCATCATTGACCTCCCGTCTCAGAATGTATCAGTAATCTAGCCGATCGGGGCGAACCGTCTGATATTTCAGTCAGATTCCGACTCTGTGGTTTTTACTGAATTTCTTGAGAAAGTTTTCTTGAAAATGTCCGGATGCTCAGTTGGCTTGGCTGCTTCGATGTGTAGTGCTTTTGTAAACTACAACTTTCAATGGTGAAGTTAACCAATGCCAGTGCATCAGCCTTAGGGCAGATAGGGCTGGCGGATAGTGGGGTTAATTCAGCCAATCAGCTAAGGGAAGCATGTTTGGGGGATCTATGACGAAGTTATATCAACAAAAACTTGAACACACGCTAGCCTCAAATCAATCTCACCCTCCTAAGGTGGAGTTTGCAGAAGCCCAGGCTTCCATACCGTTCCTGGTTCAACCGCTTGATGAGTGCGGTTCTGAACTGGCAACTCGTCCCCTACCGACGTGTGTTCGGCTTGACATGGAAGACTTGGAATCCTTTGAAGTGGTTCATGACCAATTTAAGGATCTGGGAGTGACGTTTACCAATGCAGTCGCGTTGACCCCTTCTAATCCAGCGTATCCAACCCGTTCTGGCAACAAAGTGCTGATTGGCGCACCCAAAAGTGGTTGGTTAGAGGCAACTTTCCTCAAGCCAGTACGGTTTGTAGGCGGGTTTGTCACCAGTTCTCGCTGTGCCGTGTTGGCTGCTTTTGATCACGAGAATAAGCCCGTTGCCCAAGCTAAAAGTACTTCTGCTAACTTGAATGTTCCTGGTTCCAAGTTGCCCCCCAATGTGCAACTGAGCCTGACTGGCGAAAACATCCATCGGATCAGGTTTTATTCCTTTGATGGTCAAATGACCGTGGATGATTTTAGCTTCAGTTTCTAATCTCTCTGCTCCCGCTTACATCCCACTGGGCGGACAGTACAGCTGTAGCCGCATTCGATGGGGTGGAGGCGAGGCAGGCTAACGTTAAACCAAACCTTCTTGCTCAATTTGTTCAATCACCTGCAACCCACGGGGATCACCCACCTTCAGCATTGAGAGTTTGGCATCTTCACGAACGCCCATTTCTTCATCTTCCGCAAAGGCTTCGATCAGAGCGTCGATCGCCGTTGCATACACCACATTTGACGGCAGTTCTCGGCACAGTTGCCCAATGGACCAGGCGCAGTTGCTCCGTACAGCAGCGATCGGGTCTTGGCGCAGAGCCTCAATCAGTGGCGGAATTGCGCTGATGATGGCATCGTAGCTCACCTCTGACATCTGAGCTAAGGCGCTGGCAGCCCACAATCGCACCGCCGAAATGTCCGTTTTCAGGGAGAGGATCAGGGGTTCTAACGAACGGCGATCGCGACAGTTGCCCAACGCCCAGACAATGCCTTTGCGGACGTAACCATTCCAATCTTGATTCAGTTGAATAATCAGAGGCTCAACAGCTTCTGGACTGGGGTTACGTCCCAACGCATAGGCAGCACTCACCCGAATCAGGGGGCACACGTCTTTAAGCAGCGTAATCAAATAGGGAATTGCCCGCTCGTCCTCTAACTCACAAAAAGCACGAGCAGCTATCATGCGTTGCTGGTTGTCGGGCGCATCTAACAACGCCAGCATCGCATCTGGATTGGGTTTGGGTACTTCTGCTTCACTGACATCTCCCATTTTGTCTAATGGGCTTTCGAGATCCAGTTCCGCATCCAGTACGCTTAAGTCATCATCATCATACATATTGCCACTTTACAGCAGATTGGGAGACGCAGGGTGAATGGGATATTACGCCTTTTGATAGGGATTATCCACAATCTCTCAAACGACCTAGCAATAGTACGATTTCATCAATCGCCGGACGCACGGTTCGCACAGGTTGATCAAAGTGGTTGAGCAAAATCGCAAAGACCAGAGGCGAGTAATTGGGCGGGTCGAGGTAGCCAGAAAGCGTAGCAACTCCGCTGAGTGCCCCAGTCTTGCCCTGTAGTCTGCCCTGAACGGGGGTATCGCGAAATCGGTTTTGCAGGGTGCCCCGTGATCCGGCAATCGCCAGAGAGTTACGAAAAACGGTTGCATTGGGCGATCGCGCCATGCCACGAAGGGTTTGCACCAGTGCTTCTGGCGTTACGAGGTTGTGACGCGATAGCCCCGATCCATCTGACAGATCAATGCCCTGTGGATCGACCCCCAAGCGGGATAGGGTGGCTTCGATAGCCGCAATTCCGGCAGCTAAGCTGTCCTCATTGGGATTAGTGGTGGCTCCGAGCGATCGCAACAGTGCTTCGGCGTAGAGGTTATTGCTGTTTTGATTCGTTTCCACGACCAGGGTCGAGAGGGGAGGGGAGAGAACCGCCGCCAGTTCAGGTTGAGGGGAAGTTGTAGGAGCAGGGGCGATCGCTGTGCCTGCAACGGTGATTTGCGTAGCGTTGAGCACTCGCTGGAAGCGTTGCAAAAAGTGTTGTGTCGGATTGGGGACTGATCGCTCTCCAATCGCATTTTGATTCAGGATCAAGCTGTTGACCGGAGCACCGTAGTCGGTCTGGGTGTCTGACAGTTCCCAGTTGGGATTGGTGAAATCGCCTTTGAAGTGTGTATCGTCTGCGATCAGGCGATCGAGACGAGTGATGCCCCGTTGCCGTAATTGCTGCGCCAGTTGTTGCAGTTGCGCCTCGGTCAGGCTCGGATCACCCCGTCCCACCACACGGGCGATCGCCCCCGTTTGAGAAGGCACTTGATAAACCGATGTCCGCATTTGAAACCTGGCTCCCAACCGTTCCAATGCGGCTGCTGTAGTCAGCACTTTGACATTTGACGCGGGGATAAAAAATCGCTGTGCCTCCTGAGCAAACAGGGTTTCCCCGGTGTCTAGCCGCTGTACCAAAATGCCCCAGCGCGATCGCTGGAGATTGGGACGGTTGGCGATCGCTGCGATTTGACCTGACAGTTGAGCCGGACAGATGCCCGTTGCCTGGGCGATCAGGTGCGTGTCCGAAGTGGCAGGGGAGGGTCGCTCACGAGTGGAAGGCATGACCTCAGCCTGTACGCCCAATGCCCAGAGGCTCAAGCACCCGCCCAGTACACCAGCAATCCACTTCGACCCGTTCATGAGAGCTTTTCTTCTAGCGGTCTGCAAAAGTCATCTATTCCTGTTTTCAAGACGAACAACACAATCGGAACTGCCAGGTCAATCGAGATACCGGCTTCGGTGGTGAGCGATCGCACAGCCATTGCGACCTGACGAGTCTCTAGTGCAGTTCTAATCGTTGATCCACAGAGGGCAGTGCGCCATCGTTTTGCGACACTCTCTAGCCATTGATCAGAGCGATCGGGTTCTTGCCCGGTTCGCAGAGCCAGCACGATCGCTGCATCTTCCAGATCGCCATCGCAATCCTCAACCACCTCCAGAGCACGCAAAGCATCCGCATCATCGGCTAGAGCGGTGCGATATTCATCAACTTCGATCGCTGTCAGAGTTACCATGCCTTACCTGATGTCAACGCTCACCTCAACACTATTGCATCATTATCTCTGCTGAAACCTAACCAACGGTTATTTGCAGCGTCTATTTATCCAACGGCACTGATTGTCGCTCCGGATGCTCCTGTAGCGGGGTTGGGGTTGGTTTGCGATAACGCACCAGCGATCGCCCCAGCAGGACTGCCAACACAACACCGACCAGTAATCCCGTCAGCAGATAATTCACCCAGGTCAGTTGTAGTTGCCCTAAATAATGAGAACCAATCAAGATGCAATGCGCTGCGGCTAACACCAGTGCAGGAACGGCTAACAGATGGAGCGATCGCCACCAATTTCCTAAGCGTCGCTGGGCTGCATCAAAGCTCGTACAAGCAGCAGGGGTCATGCATACCAGGGCGATCGCCCCAGCGACAATACCCCACTGATGTTGGGGAAGCAAAAAAGCAAACGCATCAAAATTCCAACCCCAACTATGCTCCAGCATATGCAGGGTATGCACTAGAGCCAGCACAAATGCACCAACGCCCAACACTCGGCGGTAGCGCAGTGGTTGCGCCCAGAAACGACTGATGGGACGAGCGATCAACGCCAGGATCAGCAAGAGCAACGCTCCATGCCCGGTGTAGTCGGTCATCGTATCGCCCGTTCGCAACAGAGTGAGGATGCCAATTAACAGGGTGATCCATCCCCCCAGGCGGAATAACTGACTGCGGCGATCGCGACTCATCAGCCCGGTGGAAACCCCTACACCTAGTAAAGTGGGTGCGGTTCCCAGTCCAAACGCCAGCATCGTTGCGCCTCCCCACCAGGGATTACTCGTCTCAGCCGCTTTGATCTGCGCGGCATATAAGAAACCACAGGGCACCAAGCCCCACACCAAGCCCAACAGCGCAGGCGTCCACCAGTGCGATCGCGCTGAAACCTTCAACATCAACTGGCTGAGGCGATTGTGCAAATTGCCCTGAGCCATCGGGTGGGCGATCGGCAATTTCGGCAAAAAGTTCGGGCTAATCTGAGCCAACCCAAACCAGATCAACAAAATACCTGTAACAACTGCCATCAACCGTCGCAGGTCACTCCCTACGCCCGCCATCTGCCCACCCGCCACCAGGACTGATCCCAGTGCGCCAATGCCTGCCCCCACCAGGGCATAGCTCACTACTCGCCCCAGATTCAGCAACCCATGAAAGTAAAACTGTCTCACCCAGGAGGGCTGAGTTTCATCGCCTTGCGACAACGAAAAAGCTGCTGTGATGGGGCCACACATTCCCACGCAGTGACCAAAACTTCCCACAAAACCCAGGGCAGCAATGAGTAACAGATCCAGCATGATCGCTTTGATAGCAAGCATCCCATTTTAACGTTGAAGCGTTAGGGAGGGCAGATGAAAAAGGCTGAAGGCTAAATGTGAAGCCAAAGCGAAAGATTGGAAGTAATCTTAGTGCCCCTCTAAAGTTGTCTCAATCACCTCTCGTTCTGCGGTGAAGGTCAACTCAGTCGAGCCAAGGGTGAGTTGTCCAGTCAGTTCTGTGACGGGTTCACCGATGAGAGAGCCTGCTACGGTTAGGGGAATGGCGGAATTGGTGGAATCTTGTGCCCCAAGCTGGCACTCTGCCAGGTCTGCGGTACCAGATAGAGTAATCTGCCCCTCTTGCCAGCGTCCGGTCAAGGATGGTTGTTTGCCAAGAGAGGCATTTTCTTGAGAAGTGTCTGATTCAGCCTCAACCAGGGTTAATGTGCCGTTGAGATACACCCCCGATTGTTGAATCACCAGCACCAGACGATGCGAAGCAGTTTCTCCTTTGGGGTAATCGCCTTCAGGGCATCCCACCAGCGGTTCGTTGATCAGATAGTGTCCATTAACATTTGGAGGGGCTTTCAAATGCCTTTCCCCATAGGCACTGGTCAGGCGAAACAGGATCGTGACGGAGCCGATCATGACCCCATAAAACAACAAAGACTTGGGTTGAAAGTGGCTACTCATGGGGAATAGGAAGAATAGGGAAGAATCGAGGTGAGATGGGGTGTGACCTTACTGTAACGGCGTGTAATCAAGAGTGAGGATTGGCAGTGCACCGCCAGTTGGTCGGTGTAGTAACCCAGCGTTTGACGCTCAATCCCCCATTCACGGGAGGCACCCGCAATGGTGAGGTCAACGCTTTTTGAGGCTTCCACCGCTGCCTGTAGAAAATCGCTTGACTCCAACACTGGAAAGGTAATGCGATCGCGCAAATCGGTGGGTAGTTGTTGCATCACACTACGAAACTCATAGCTCAACTCGCTGGGTTGTTGATCGTTTGAGGCGACTCGCAAAATCGTTAAATAACAGTTGGGGTTGCTAACCATAATTCGCAAGGCTAACTCTAAGCCCAAATCATTATGAATATTGGCAATGTAGGGCACCAGCAATTTTTCTAGCTTTTTAGAGTGGCGATCGACAAATACAGCCACATCTGTTTTTGCCGTACTGAGGATCTGCCCCACCCGACCCCCCAAGCGGTTGTCACTAAAGGCTGGGCGGTGCCACCCCACGAGGACTAGATCGGCTTGATCAATACTGGCGATCAGGGCAGTCTCCCGCGCCACATCATGACCGATTCGCACGATGGGATGAACGAGGGATTGCGCCGAAACAGGTTCAAGGGACTGAATCAGCTCTTGTAATTGAGCTTGCTGTTTTGCCACAATGCGCTCAGCCTCGGCAGGCATACTCTCAAACACATAATCCTGATCCAGTTGAATCAAGTTCAGAGGATGCACCACTGCTCGCAGAGGTTCAGTGCCTGCGATCGCCACCGCCAGTTGCACCAACCCCTGCTGAGTACTGGGATTCGCAACCGGAACCAGAATTCGATAAATCATCGCTGGATCGATCGCGGCCTCAGCGATTTCAGCAGGTTCTACTAAATCTTGTCGGATCAGGTCTTTAGAATAAGTCCACTCCAACAGGGGGGATGTCATAAACGTGGTCACCAACGCCATGATCACCAGCATCGTAAACAGCAACGGCGAAATCACTCCCAGACTCAAGCCAATGTTGAGCACGATCAACTCCGTCAAGCCACGGGTATTCATCAACCAACCCAGCGCAGAGGCTTCTCGCTGTTGCAGCCCACACACTCGTCCTGCAACATAAGTGCCGATGTATTTGCCCCCGATCGCCACCAGCAGCACTGCCCCACACAACAGCCACAAACCGGGTGTGTTCAGCAAGCCAATCTGAGTGCGTAAGCCGCTATAAGCGAAGAAAATGGGCAACAAAAACGTCAGTACAAAATCCTCTGTTTTCAGTGCCAGTTCCCGCGTTAACCCATCGTTTTTGGGCATGACGGCACCCAGGAGAAACGCTCCAAAAATCAGGTGAATGCCAATCACTTCGGTAATCAGGGCAGAGGCGACCACCCCCATGTAAATGCTTGCCAGCAAAGATTGGGTTAGCTTACCTGTGCGATCGTAGTGCTTTGAGAGACGCTTTAAGAACGATCGCCCCACTGTCACCATAAAGGCGATATAAAGGGCTGAAAATATCAGCGTCGGCAATGCCGCTATCATGCTGTTAGTGCGGGTCACGGCGATCGCGGCTGCCAGCAAACACCAGGCTGTCACATCATCCACCGCTGCACAGGTCAGTGCCAGCGTTCCTAAACGGCTCCCCTGCAAGTTGTTCTCTGTGATGATACGGGCTAACACCGGAAACGCCGTAATCGACATCGCTGACCCCAAAAACAGCGCAAAGGCAGTAAAGGAGACGCTGTCGTTAGACACCAACGGATAGAGCAACAGAGCCAGCAACGCCCCCAACGAAAACGGCACAACGATACTGACGTGGGAGGTCAGAATTGCCACCTCTAACTGCCCCTGAAGATATCTGGGATTTAGCTCCAAGCCAATCAGAAACATGAAAAAGATGAGTCCCACTTGAGACAGGATGTTCAAGAAGGGAATCGTCTCTGGTGGAAAGAGCGTAGCTGCCACCTCAGGAGCCACTAGCCCAAACAGAGAGGGTCCCAGCATGATCCCAGCCACAATCTCACCAATGACCAGGGGTTGTCGCAACGATCGGAAGCCTAACCCCACCAGGCGGGATAGACCAATGACGAGTAGAACCTGTAGCAGGACGAGAACAATGCTTGACATGTAGGAGAAACAAGAAGAGAGAAAATAGAAGAAGGAAGAGAGAAGAAAGAAGAAGGAAAAAGAACGATCTGTAGGGTGCCGGGGTATGTCAATTAGAATGTGGCTGTTACCGTTCCCATCCGCCTGCACATCCATGGCGGGCTCCTTTCCAAAGCCCACTAAAGTGGACTGAAAACCCCTCCTAGTCTGCTAAAGCCGACTTCATCCCATGAGCCCACACTTTAGTCGCGGGTGGGTTAGAGCGAAGACAGAATAGGGTTTTACACAAAATTCTGGACACACCCTCACTTCATCACTCCATCACTGAACTCTCAGCACCATTGACCCCTGATCATTGACTACTGACTATGACTACTGACTATTGACCATTGACCACTAACCCCCACCATTAATTAACTGCAACTCCCTTCCCTCTTCATTCTTCATTCTTCTTTTTTCCCTCTTCATTCTTCTTTTTTCCGATACGGCGTGCCATTGTCCCAGGGCTCGATCGCCCATCCCTGTTGCCGACACTGCTGTTCTACATCAGGTTGATGATGAGTCGCGACAAACAAAAAGATTCCGCCTTCCGTACCATCGTCTCGATTTAAAGAAGCAGCGATCGCCTCTGGTGGTTGCAGATGATAGCCATCCCAACCCAGGATGGGGTAAGTATCCCGCACGATGACCAGCGATCGCGTTGTGCCTTTGACAATGCCTGCCAGAGTGACGAAATGCCCCACACTCCAATCAGCGGGTGACGGTTGAATAGGATTACCCTCAAGGTGGGCGATCGCATCCTTTAAACTCAACCGCGATCCCCAAAAAGACCCGGTGCGGACATTTGCCAGAGGTACGGCTTCCCAGTGGGAAAAGGAGTGGCATAAGCGCAGCAGTGTTTCAACTTGTGGGGCTGTCCAGGTTGTTTGCAGGGGGATCAAGGCGTACCCACCAGAAGATGCCTTCAGCGTTGCCTCCATTAACCCCAAAGCCGAGGTTCCGCCTAAGGCTGGAGGGCAAGTAGGTAGGGCGATCGCATAGTCCTGCCGTGACGAGGCTCCGGGAGGCACCCACTGTTGAGGATCATCGCCAATCGGCAAAACCGAGCCTGCTAATTGCCCTAATCGAGCAGGGTCAATATCGCTCACTCCATAGGCTTTGAGGAGTATTGAAACCCAGTAGGGACCACACAGGTTATCCGGTTGCTGCCCTGCTATTTGGTGCGGTTCCATCAACCGCAGTGATCCTGGAAGCCACTCAATCTGTTCACTAATTTGAGCCAATTTAGGGGTAATAGGTGCCAAGGAGTTCATCAAAGGTTAAGAGTCGATGCATCGATTTGCGCAACAGCATCACCATCGCCTATTTACTTCGAGAAATCTACTCTGTCTACGTAAATTTGTTTTGCCGCTTCTCATCGGAACAGGTGACGGAGCGATGCCAGTTTCTCTAAAAGCGATCGCCCCTCCATAAAAGTTCATGTCAAAATTTGATAAGCTAAGCTACCACTAACCCTCTAACCTTGTCCGTGAAACGAATCCCATGGCTTTCCTTATCTCTATTACTGATCGCCTACAGCAGCTTTAGCTGGTTTTTATACCAATCCACCGCCACCTGGATTGTTTGGCTAATTGCGCTCAGTTTTGCATTGACCCAAGCCCTGTTACTGACTGCCTTCCTTCAGGGCTTTCGGTTTTTTGTAAAAGGCTGGTTAAAGTCAGATATTGGCTACTTTTCTGTGATTTCAATAGGGGCTTTTTCAATCGCAGCTATTCTCGTCTGGATTCATGTGTTTGAGTATGTCCTTCTGCTGATTGCCGCTGAAGTTTTGGCTCGAATGGATCTACAAAATGCTGGTTTTAACCAGTGGCAAGCGTTAGGAGTGCTAACCTTAGTCTCAATATCAGGCTTATCTGTTGGCTATACAGCGCAAGAGTTAACTTTCAATCTCTAGTGAGTTATCTCGGTTCTGGTTGACTGACAAAAGTTTTGAACCCCCTGTTATTGTGTGCTGAGGCTGGCAAATTATAACTTTGGTCAAAAAGCTTAGGACAAAGGCAATGGGGCAAACATTGATTCTAGGGAGCTTTCCGACTCGCCTCTACCCCATCGAATGGAGCAGAAGCATAAATTTGCGGTTATCCGACCAATCTCAGTCTTCAAGCAATTAAGTGCTGCATGAGCCGTTGATCTGCTCTTAGGATTGATATGCTGTCGTGAGAATTGGGTTACGTTTTTTTAAGACAAGGCTCAACCAAACCAATGGACACTGAAGAAATCGGCACACATCGCAAAGAGATTTTTGCCAATGTCGAACACACTAGGGTTAGCGTTTAACTGTCCTTGCCCTTCAGCCTTGCTGTGGGGCAATTTTTGTTGGTTGTGTGGCTGTGTTTATTTAATACAACGCAAGAGGTAACATCGTGAAAATTGTCTGGGAGCGAAGCGTTTACGTTGGCAATGTTCCAGTTTTCTGTACCATTTGCGGTCATCAGTCCTATCCCATTCGGAGTAAAAATCAATTGCTGCTTGCGGTGTTGTACGACAAACAGGGAGTCGTACGAGGTGAAGTCTGCCGTGACTGCGTTGCTGCTGGCTCCGAAGGCATCAAAGCACGTCTGCACGAGCGAATTGAAGCATTGCAAACCAAAATGGCAGAATTGCAACTTGTCGCTCAAGAGGACGTAGAAACTCCCACCCTGGAGCAGGAATTTCAAGTTCATCGAGGACAGTAATTAGACAAAAGGGGGTAGCAGGGGAAACGAGTGGTCGGAGAAAAGATGACACGGGTCATTACAAATGCCGAATCACTAACATTTGATTACCCCCTTTCTGCAATTCATACTCCACAGGGGCAATGTCTACGAAGTAATTTTGGGCTTTGAAGGAATCAATAATCGCATCCAGAAAAAGCGGACGTTTTAACATCAACGTCACTAATGGAAAGATCCTCACTTCACGACTCACTCTCAACATTTCGGTGATGGCGTCACGGTGAAATAGCTCGTCAAAATGATCGGCATAAAGAAACAGAAAGTGAGAACACAACGCCAGGTCAAACTGCTGATCAGAGAATTCTAGTTTTGGTAACTCACCAACTTGATATCTGCCCGTTTGTTTACCTCGCTCATAATCCTCAACAAAGGTGTGAATCACCTTTACCCGGTTCCACTTCAAATCCCCCGGAGACTTGTGATACGACCAGACCCAATCATCCGGGGTGTTTCTAATTTGCTGAATGATATCTTCTAAAACTTGATTAAATCGCTCCAAGATCTCTAAACCGCTGAACTGATAGAGCGGATCAACCGAGATAACCGATTTATTGCGCTGAGTCATTTCAGCGTTGAAGCTAGCTGGGCCATCCCCCACACCGAGAATGCGGCGATCGCAATCCTCTTCCGTCAGGTTAAACATCTTGACATACTCATCCCGCGATCGCCCAAAGGGGACGACCTGTTTTAAGACCATCGTCATCCGAACAATCTCCTCTAAAACCAACATAGAGACGCGATTAATCGCGTCTCTATGTTGGTTTCTATGCTCCTTCGCGGAGTTTATCTAACACGCTGCGATCTTCTAGTGTCGAGGTGTCGCCTGCCACCTCTTCACCTGCCGCCAGCGATCGCAACAACCGCCGCATGATTTTGCCCGATCGCGTTTTGGGTAGGGCATCACTAAAGCGAATTTCCCCAGGACGGGCGATCGCCCCAATTTCCTGAACAACGTGCTTCTTCAGTTCGTTCTTCAACTCTTCTGAGGGCTTAAAGGAACCTTCGAGCGTAACAAACGCCACAATGTCGTTACCCTTCACCTCATCCGGTTTGCCGACCACAGCGGCTTCTGCCACGGCTGGATGCGACACCAGCGCAGACTCCACCTCCATCGTGCCCAGACGGTGTCCGGCAACGTTGATCACGTCATCCACACGACCCATCACCCAGAAGTAACCATCTGCATCACACCGGGCACCATCTCCCGCAAAGTACAGGTATTGCCCATCCCGTGGAGGAATGTGCTCCCAGTAGGTGCGACGGAAGCGATCGGGGTCGCCATACACCGTCCGCATCATCCCCGGCCAGGGGTGCTTCACGGCCAGATAGCCCCCCTCATCCGCAGATACAGGATTGCCATCCAAATCGACCACCTCTGCCAAAATGCCAGGAAAGGGACGTGTGGCAGATCCAGGCTTGGTAGGAATCGCACCCGGCAGTGGGGTAATCATAATGCCCCCGGTTTCGGTTTGCCACCAGGTATCAACAATCGGGCACCGCTCACCACCAATGACGCGGTAGTACCACATCCAGGCTTCGGGGTTAATGGGTTCGCCCACGGTGCCCAATAGCCGCAGGGAGGAGAGATCACGAGCGTTTGGCAGGTGCTCACCCATCTTGATAAAGGCACGAATTGCCGTTGGAGCCGTGTAGAAGATGTTCACTCCATGCTTCTCGATGACATCCCAGAAACAACCGGGATTTGAGGGGCGGGGTGCCCCCTCATACATCAATGTCGTGGCTCCATTCGACAGGGGGCCATAGACAATGTAGCTGTGACCTGTGATCCAACCGACATCCGCCGTACACCAATAGACATCGTTGTCCTGGATATCAAAGATCCACTTGGTGGTCATATGGGTGTAGAGGTTGTAGCCCGCTGTGGTGTGAACCACTCCCTTAGGCTTGCCCGTACTGCCAGACGTGTAGAGAATGAACAGCATATCTTCACTGTCCATCGGTTCGGCGGGGCAATTTCCAGACACACCCTTTTGCAGGTCATGCCACCAGTGGTCGCGTCCTGGCTCCATGTGAATCGACTGGGCGGTACGCTGCACCACCAGCACATTTTCAACCGTGGGAACGACTCCCTCTGCCAGAGCTTTATCCACCTGATCCTTGAGGGGAACGATCGCATCCTTTCGCCAACCACCATCTGCCGTTACAACCAGTTTGGCTTTGCCATCGATCAGGCGATCGCGCAATGCCTCTGCACTAAATCCACCAAATACAACGGTATGGGGCGCACCGATGCGAGCACAGGCCAACATGGCGATCGCTGCTTCAGGGATCATTGGCATATAGATGCCCACCACATCTCCCTTACCGACTCCCAGTTGCTTCAGCACGTTGGCAAACTGGCAAACCTCCCGATGCAGTTGGGCATAGGTCAGGGTACGGGAATCTCCGGGCTCGCCTTCCCAAATCAACGCTGCTTTGTTGCGTCGCCAGGTAGTCAGGTGGCGATCCAGACAGTTGTAGGAAATATTAGTCTTGCCACCATCAAACCATTTAGCAAAGGGGGGTTGCCAATCCAGCACGGTGTGCCATTTCTCAAACCAGTGCAGTTCCTGAGTTGCTAAATCTGCCCAAAACTTTTGCGGATCAGCTTTTGCCCGCTCATACAACTGTTCATACTCCTCCAAACTTTTAATCCGTGCTTGCTGTGAAAAAGCGGAAGGAGGTTGAAATAAACGGTTTTCGTGAAGAATTGATTCAATCGTGGATTCTGACATGGTGCTTGATTTACTTGGAGGGAAGGGAAATATATCACTGTGATTTACCCTTTCAAAACGATACTTTTTTTCATACCCCGCTTGTAGGGGATAGTATCTTTTCTTTAACTTCTGGTTAGAGTTTATAAAAACAATTCGTTTGCCATTACACTTCATCGTTTTTTGTATTCAAACACCCCAATGACCACTGATCAGCAACCCCCATCAACACGCAACCGACGACTCTGGCTGATTCCGTTAGGGTGTGGTTGTGGCTGTGCAGGTTTAATAACAGCCATTATTTTGGTGAGTGTTTTTGGGATTTCCTCCTTGTTTCAAGGGTTGTTGAAATCCTCTGGAGCCTATCAGACCTATCAAATGGCATCTGAGCGACTCAAAACCAATCCGGCAGCGATCGCCGCTTTGGGTGAACCCGTTTCCCCAGGGTGGGTGAGCAATGTCAAAACCAACGAAACTCCTACCGATGGTGTAACCTGTCTGCGGTTTGGCGTGAATGGGTCTAGAACGAGTGGAACAGCGTATGTGGAAGCCGAGAAGGTTAGAGGAGCCTGGAATTACTACCACTTCACGCTAAACGTGAATGGTCAACCTGAACCTATAGTGCTCGTCAAACCTCCCGCCGATCGCCCCCCGTCGCTCTGTCCCGACTTCGATACAGAAACAGACCCTTCTTTGCCTCCTATCGCCCCTTCGACTGACAGCGTTCGCAATAATGCGCCGATCGCCCCGCTAACTTGATGCGAAGAATCGGAGTCTCACACACGCGGCAGGGTTCTCCTTCGCGATCGTAGACCCACGCTACATGACCGTAATTGCCGTTAATTCCTTCGACATCGCGAAAATCGCTGAAAGTGGTTCCCCGTGACGCGATCGCCGTTTGCAGCACTTGTAGAATAGCCGCGTGGAGTTTTTGAATATGGCGGGGTTTCAGCTGGCTACACAGCGTTTTGGGTTGAATGCCACTGAGAAACAACGCCTCATCCGCATAAATGTTGCCAATGCCTGCCACAATCGTCTGATCGAGTAGGGCATTCTTGATGGGGCGATCGCGCCCCTTGAGTTGTTGCGTGAAGTAATTTACCGAAAAAGCCGCCGACAATGGCTCTGGCCCCAATCGCGCCAAGCCCAACATCACCTGATTGGGCGTCAACTCTGGCGGTATCCACCACATTTGCCCGAACGTGCGCTGATCGACAAAGCGCAATTCCTGATCGTTCTCAAAAAACAGACGCACACGACAATGCTTTTGCAATGGAGATGTCTGAGACAGCCACAACAGTTGTCCCGTCATCCGCAAATGCGCCCCCAACCAGCCACCAGAGGAGTGGGTTGAAGCGGGGTCGAATTGATCCCCCCTACCCCCCTTCATAAGGGGGGTGCTGTTTAATGAGGCTTCAGCAGGCACTAACTCCGCCAGCAGATACTTCCCACGACGATGCCACTGGGCGATCGCTGTACCTTTCACTCCCTCCAAAAAGTCCACTAAAGAAATCGGGTGGGCAATGGTGCGATCGAGCAACACATCCCCACCCTGAATGGTTTGACCGAGGGTGACTTGGTTTAAACCGCGTCGAACAGTCTCAACCTCAGGTAATTCGGGCACAACTTAAAACAATAAAGATCTTCTACAAATTTAGATCTTTTCACGAAAAAGGGTGAGTGCTGAGCACCCACCCACTTCAATCTGAAAGAGATCTGAAGAACAAACCTTAGCGAGATTCCGTTCCCTGGTTAGGTGAACCTTCTTTTGCAGTGGTGTCTACACCGGGTGCTTCTGCTTCGGCACCAGGTCTAGTATCCTGCTTGATGGCTCCCTGACCAGTTCTACGAGTCATAGGCTCAACTGTAGTTTGCTTCCCGCCTGAAGGGGTTTTCTTGGCGGTAGGTGCGCCAACTTCTTCCACTTCAGCCAACGAAAAATTGTTGGTATTAACGCCTGCGTAATTAACTTTGTCAAAACGAACGATAACGGGGTACTTGATGCCGCTTTGATCGATAGAAGCGACCGTGCCCACATCCTTAAACCAATAGGACTCTTTACGGAGAATCCGAACTTTGGAACCGCGTTGAACCATGAGTGTTTTCCTTTCCGGTTATTAAGCTTGAACTCATAACGGTATGTGTTACCCAGAGTACTACTCAAGATGGACAATTTATTTATCTTCAGCTTTAAGTTTTATTGCTGATTGTGACCATCTTGATCAAGCTTTATCAATACTTTTGCGGCTCCACCCAACGCACACGAACGAAGTGAACTGGGCGACCCCAGCGATCGCGACTGGTGCTGATCTCTTCAATTGCCAGGTTAAACGGGATAGAAGTCGTAACATATTGTTGCACGATCGCCCCCACATCCGGAGCCAGTTGCGCCCCCGCGATCGCTGCCATACCCAACCCTGCCAACTGCTCGATTGGGCCTTTGGGAATCAACCAGGTAATGCCCAACGCCAATCCGGCAGTTAACAGCACCCCCACTGACAAATTTGTGCCACAACGGGGGTGTACTGCCAGATCCCATTCCCCATGCGTCAACCGTCTCAAGGCAACATAAACGGCTCGATGTAGCTCTGCTGAATCCACTGCACCATAAAGATAAAATCCCTGATCGGTTGACATACCTCCTAACAAGCGACTGGCAACAGCAGTCTGTGTAGAAGGCGATTCACCCAATACCCAAACGGTCGCGTGCTCTAACGCATGAACCTGACGCAGCATCAGCATTTCTTTCAGACCAGGGATAAAACTGAGTTGCTGAAGTAGCTCGGTATCTTGGGTAAGGTGGGGCGAAAAATCCAATGGAAATGAATTGGATTGGGCGTTGGTGGAAGAAACCATAACACCACTCCTATGACGAAGCTAAAGGTCGAATATCAAAGGGCAAATCGTTCCTTCAACTCTAGCGAAGCTCTAGAACGGTGACTACTTTGTCACAATTATTTTTCATACTGAAATGGGCAGATGTTAAACACCTGCCCACCTCTACGGAAGATTGAATGATGTTAATAGAGTAACCTCTATTGGCGAGACGAGGCGATCGCCGCCGCCGCAGGAACGCCAGGCTCAGTTGGTGCTCCGCCTGACCCAACAGAGGTTAAGACCTCAATCCCATTCTCCTCAAAAACGACTACAGGCTCAGCCTGATTCATGTCAATTCGTTTCACCAAAATCTGACCATTTGACAGATATTGACCCGCTCTGACATAGCGACTGGTCGGTTCGTTAGGTGCCTTGACGATAGCGTGTACAGTATTGCCAATCTGCACTACTCCAGTCACCTGTACTGCTCGTGCCAGGTCAGCCTGAGGTGGAGGCGGAACAAAATTTTCAGGCTCTAGCTGAGACGGTGGAAGTGCTCCAGTCCCTGAAGTATCCGGTGCTGGAGGTGCTGCTGGGGCTTGAGGCACCGATGGGGCTTGTGCGGTAGTTGTACCAGTGCGTTCGATAACTGGAGTCGTTGGCAGCAACGCAAATGGATCGGGACGGTTGCGCTGAATACTCCGAAGACGCTGATCCGGGTCAGTAGAGCTGATCAAATCCGGAGGAAGAGTGCCTGCCGGAGCAGCAGGTGAAGCCGTTGCTGTAGGTTGTGTGATTGGAGTGCCTGCCGGAGCCTGTGCCACTGGCGACGGTGCTCCCGGAGCAGGACTGGCAGGAATCGGAGTCCCCGTGGGAGGTTGCCCAACCGATGGATCAGCAGGTGGAGAGCCTCCACATCCCCCAAGCCATAGGGCGAATATTCCTGCTGTTGCAAACAACGAAACGTGACGCATAACCAGTCCCCCCCACAAACATATAGCTATAGAATAATCCAGATCCGTACAAATGATCTTAGGAGACTTACGGAATCCACATATCATAACTGATACTGGTTGACAATACACACATATTTAGTGTCGCAAATGTAAATTCTTCATAGATGATGGCAGGAGCGAAGCCTTCGTTAGAGATTGTAGTTGGGCTACCAAACTTGTTTACCGAATATTTCGCCTGTACACAAGTAATAGTTATGTCTGTCCATTCCGTTCTAACGCTTTTAACAGATTTTGGCGATCGCGATATTTACGTAGGTGCGATGAAAGGTGTAATCGCCCAGGTTAATCCTAATCTCACGGTGATTGATCTAACGCATCACATTCCACCCCAAGACCTCGCGGCGGCTCGGTTTAATCTGATGAGTGCCTACTCCTACTTCCCAGAATCAACGGTACATGTGGCAGTGGTTGATCCGGGGGTAGGCAGTGAGCGACGAGCGATCGCCCTTCAATTGGCGCATGGGTTCCTGGTGGGGCCTGACAACGGCATTTTCAGTGGAGTGCTCGAACAGTCTCCGGCGATCGCCGCTGTTGAATTAACCAATCCCCAGTATTGGCGCAGCGCATCCCCCAGCATGACTTTTCATGGGCGAGATATCTTTGCTCCAGTGGGTGCTCACTTAGCCAGTGGTGTTCCCTTAGAAACATTGGGCAACAGGATTGACCTGGCTACACTGGTTCATCTGCCAATTAACCCCGTCACACAAATGGGCGATCGGATTCAAGGTTGCATTCAATATATAGATCACTTCGGTAATCTGATCACCAACATTCCGGGAAGCTGCATTCGGGGTCACATCTGGTCAGTGCAAGCAGGTTCTTGCATCATCCCCGGACAGCAGACCTATGCTGACGTCGCTGAGAGCGAATTACTAGCCCTTGTTGGTAGTCATAGCTGGATCGAAATTGCGGTGAATCGGGGTAATGCTCGTTCTCAATTGCACTTTAATATTGGCGATGTGGTGAACGTCACTATAACTCCTGCATCAAACGTAAGCCTGATTTGAGGCAACGTTCTAAATAAATTCGGGCGACCTTATCTCGCGGATTTTGATCCAGACAGTTTTCTAGCAGACGAGTTGCTTCCCGATAGCGTCGTTCGTTAAATAGAGCGAGGGCTTCTGTAAATAGGTCTGCGGTGGACAGCTTTCCTTCTCGCAAATCGGGTGGATCGGCATCAAACACTTCGTAAACAGTTACCAGTTCTGATTTACCTTTGACCTTAACCTGATCAATCATGCGGATGGAATATTGTTCCGGGTTGTTCAGCTTTGTTAGTGTTTGATGGCTGATCAGGAGGGTAACTTCATACTCACGAGTTAACTTTTCAATTCGCGCTGACAAATTCACCGCATCACTGATTACAGTGCTATCCATTCGATTCGCACCACCCACAGTTCCTAACATTAATGATCCGGTATTGATGCCAATACCAATTTTAATTTCCGGTTGATTTGAAGCGGTACGTTCCTGATTATATTTCGTTAATTTATTAATCATGGCGATCGCCGCATTGACGGCATCATTTGCCTCTCCATTAAACAACGCCATGATGGAGTCGCCGATGTACTTATCAATAAAGCCACAGTTTTCGGTGATTGCCGATTCCATGTAGCTGAAATAGGAGTTGATGAACTTGAAATTTTCCTTGGGTGTCATCTGTTCCGACAGCGTCGTGAAGTTGCAAATATCGGCAAACAAAACCGACATTTCCAATTGAATTTGATCCCCTAATTCAACATCTACAATGCTGTCTTTTCCTAAAAACTGAAGAAATTCTTTTGGTACAAAACGACTATATGCCTGGTTCAATTTAATCTGGTTTTGTAGTAATTCTTGCAAATGCTGGGAAAGATTTGTATCAGTTGAGGTTTGAAGAATCAGGTCAGAATAGTTTTGTAGCAGGAGATCAGCTTTAGCTGTTGCTCCCCAGTGCACGTAGCCTAAATAGGCATCGGTCATGTAAACTCTGGCGATTTTAGTTCTACCTTGATCGACGTAGAATTTCGCTGCCAATTCATTAGCGATCGCCTGATCTTGCACAAACCCATGGTCTTGAGCCGAAGCGATCGCCTGATCATAAAGCTCCATTGCGGCTAGACGATCACCTGAAATTCGAGCCATCTCAGCACAAATCAAGATGTATTTGTGATAGAAACTTTCAGCACAATCATCTGACCATTGTTTTAATTGATTCAGATTTTCTAACAAAAAACCTTGATATTGTTCTCGTGTATCTAGCTCAACCTCTACAGAGAGAGCCGCTAAAATTAAGGAAGAGTAAAAGTAATATTCTGCTTTTTCTGAAGTGTCTGAACGAGTCTGGACAACATCTGCTAATACTTCAGCTACTTCCAAAGCATGAGTATATTCCTCAAACAGATAAAACCGTTGTAGTTCAGTAATGTGATAAAGGTAAAAAGCCGTGTTAGAGCGTCTTTCTTGAATCAACTTAACTTGTTCTTTAGACCAGTTGTTGTTATGAAGATCGATCGTAGAATCACCCGATTCTTGAAGGAATAAGATTGCTCTTTGAAGGATAAGTTGAGCCGAATTGTCAGAGTGATCTTTATTCTTAATCAGGTAGCTGTTAATCGGGTTGGATGGCTGACAGGGGTTATCTAATTTTCCATGTTTGATAAACATTTCTGCGGCTAAACCATGATTGATATTCAAGGAAACACCGAGTTGATCGAACTACTACTCCTTGCAAGAACCTCCTAAAAGATTCGTAGCGATCGCTAGACATACCCTGCTTTAAGACCTGCATAAAGCAAGCTTCAAAAGCATCATGTGGGTTTTACCGTTCGAGCAACGATTGGAGTAGTATGCAGTTTGTAGAGACGTTAACACCTCACTGCTTGATAGGCGTTGACTTACCTAATCAATACAGATTTATCAGTAAAAGATCCGGGCAACCCTGAATAGTCAGTCGTCCAAAACACAGGTTCAGAATGCAGAGCAACTGCTTCTCAATAATGACCCTGATGAAGAGAAGCCAAGAGTCAGACATGGAACGATGAACTATACGTTCAAGAGTACCTTATCTAACGTAAAGTGCAACCGGATTGATGTGCAACCGGATTGATGAACGACTCAGTCAGAACAAGGGGGTGTAGAGGCAGTGCCCCAACTAGAGGTTACACCCCCGCACCCCTACCGCAATCAAGCTGGCAGAGTATTAGTTACACCGATCAACCCAATAGGCAAACACAGCCTGCATTGATGTGGTCAACCAAATCCTAGGGTTTTGGCTTAGACACAGTGCTGATGTGCAGTTCTTTGAGTTGTTTATTGTCAACGCTAGAAGGCGCATTGGTCATTAGACAGCGTGCTTGCTGCGTTTTGGGGAAGGCGATCGCATCCCGAATCGACTCCTCACCTGCCAACAACATCACCCATCGGTCTAGCCCATAGGCAATGCCACCGTGAGGAGGAGTGCCGTATTCAAACGCCTCCAACAAGAACCCAAATTTGTTGTGGGCATCTTCGGGAGTCAACCCAATCAGCTCAAAGACCTGCTGTTGCAGTTCCGGTTGATAGATCCGCATACTGCCACCTGCCACTTCAAAGCCATTGAAGACGAGGTCATGAGCGAGGGCACGAGCCGTTTTGACATCGCTCAAATCTTCCGGACGAGGCGAGGTAAAGGGGTGATGCAATGGCTCAAGCCGCTTTTCATCAGGATTCCACTCAAACATGGGGAAGTCGAGCACCCACAGCAGGTTAATTTTATTGGGATCAATCAGCCCCAACTCACGCCCCAACACTTGACGCAGGCGATCGAGCGTTTTGTTGACGGTTCCTGTATCTCCTGCGCCAAACAATAAAAGATGCCCTGGTTTGGCATTGGTTCGTGCCAACAACTCCTGTTTCTGTGCATCGGTCAGGTTGTCTTTAATTGCACCAATGGTATCGATCTCGCCATCTTCTCGCACCCGAATGTAGGCAAGCCCCTTGGCACCTGCTTCTGTCGCTTCTTTGAAGAGATCACCACCGGGTTTGATGCGGACGTTAGAAATGGCATCGTTGCCATCGGGGATCGGCAGGATCTTGACAATGCCCCCTGCGGCGATCGCCCCTGAAAACACCTTAAACCCAGAATCCTTCATTAAGTCAGACACATCCACCAGTTCCAGCCCAAAGCGGGTGTCTGGTTTATCACTGCCATAGCGATCCATCGCCTCAGCATAGGAGAGTCGCGGAAAAGGACGAGGAATATCTACCCCTTTAACATGTTTGAACAAATAGCAAACGAGCCGTTCATTCAGGTCAATCAACTCGTCCTGTGTCATGAAGCTCATTTCCAGGTCAAGCTGGGTAAATTCAGGTTGACGGTCTGCCCGCAAGTCTTCATCCCGGAAGCATCGCGCCAGTTGATAGTAGCGATCGAACCCCGCCACCATCAGAATTTGCTTAAACAATTGCGGTGATTGCGGTAGCGCGTAAAACTCACCGGGGTTGACTCGACTCGGCACCAGGTAATCCCTCGCACCTTCGGGAGTAGAGCGTGTCAGCATGGGCGTCTCGATCTCGATAAACTGCCCCTCATCCTCCAAAAAACGACGCATGGTTTTGATGATCTCATGGCGCAATTGCAGGTTGCGACTCATGCGTTCGCGCCGCAAATCGAGATAGCGATATTTCAGTCGTAGATCTTCTCGCACAGATTCGGTTTCCGCCGCAGACACCTGAAACGGCAACTGTTTACGAACGGCATTTAATAGCTCAATCTGATCGGCATAAACTTCTACTTCGCCTGTTGCCAACCGAGAATTTAAAGACTCTTCAGGGCGTCGGGTAACTCGACCTGTAATTTTCACGACATATTCGTTTCGCAAATCTCCAGCGGTTTCATACGAGTCTGGAGTCCGCTCCGGATCGCTCACAATCTGAGCAATGCCGCTGCGATCGCGCAAATCTAAAAAGATGACCCCTCCATGATCGCGGCGACGATCGACCCATCCACAGAGTGTGACCGTCTCTCCAATATGTTCAGGTCGGAGTTGACCGCAATAGTGAGTTCGCATAGCAAGTGTGTCAGATCTTAAAACCCTTTCATTATCCAATAGATCTCTTGCAAATTAGACATTTTGATGAGGTACGGCAGAGGAAGAGCGACAATGCATGACGTGTCTTCCTCACTCCCTATACTCAGCGACACCTGAAAAACATTGCTTCGACTTGACCAGGGTTTCGATCTGTTTAAACCCTTGTTCAACTTTAGAAAACAGGTATCCCATATCGTCAAACTGCTGCTGTCGGGCTTGTAGTTCCAATTGCTCCATCAGGGCTTGCAGGGATTTTGCACCAATGCTGGTTGTGGAACCTTTGATGTAATGTGCCTCTTGCTCGATCGCAGGAAAGTCTTGGGCAGCGATATACGCCCGTAATGTGTCTAAGTGCGGTGGCAGAGACTCAATCAGGGTTTGCAATAGCTCCTGCTCAAACGCCTCATTGCCATCAGACAACTCGTGCAGATAATCCCAATCAATCAGATCATTTAGTGTCACATCAATCTCTGGAGTGCGGCTGATGTGTAAGAGGGAATTGTCTAGGGAATTTTCAGTCGTCATGAGTTTTTGACTCCAATAGGCTAATTTAGCGGCCAGTTCTTTCTGCCGAACTGGTTTACTGAGGTAATCGTCCATTCCCACACTCATGCAGCGATCGCGATCGTCCTTCATCGCATTGGCGGTCATTGCGATGATGATAGGAGAATGAAGCCCGTCTTGTTCTAGACGTCGAATTTCTTGAGTTGTGTCGTACCCATCTAGAATGGGCATTTGGCAATCCATCAGCACAATGTCGTAACGAATTTTTGCCAACAGATCGAGGACTTCCTGCCCGTTTGCGGCGACATCTGCGGTGCAACCCAATTGCTTGAGTTGGTTGAGAGCCACCTTTTGATTGACCAGGCTATCTTCTGCCAGCAGGATCTTGAGTTTTGACGCCTGCTCTGGCGGGATCAACTGCGGTGGTTCAGCCTCTGGTAATAACAAACTGGTAGAGCTAGCCAGTGGTCTAGAAGTTGTATTCATCACTGCCAGGAGACAATTCAACAGACGGGACTGTCGAATCGGTTTCAACAAGCAGGCAGCAAAGCCTGAGTCTAATAAATGGGCTGCCATTTCCTGCTGATGCCATGACGTCAGCATGATCAGTTGAGTGTGACGCAAGAGGGGATCAGCTTTGATGGCACAACCCAGCGTTTTACCATCCATATCAGACAGTTGTATGTCTAGAATGGCGAGGTCATAGGGATAGTTTTGCTGTGCCTGTTGCCGCAATTGATGGAGGGCGATCGCCCCATTCTCCACCTCGTCAACCTGCATTCCCCAATAGAGAGCCTGATGGCGAATAACTTTGCGGTTGGTTGCGTTGTCATTTACCACCAAGACGCGCAATCCTTTCAAACTGCGGATGTTTAGCAACTCATCCTCGATCGCACTCTGGGGTTGCTTCTCAAATCGCAAATTAAACCAGAAGCGGGACCCTTTATTTGGGGCACTCTCTACCCCAATCGAGCCTTCCATCAGCTCAACTAGCTGCTTACAGATCGCCAGACCCAGTCCCGTCCCACCATATTTGCGAGTTGTAGAGGCATCGACCTGAGAGAATGGCTTAAACAATTTCTTTTGTCCCTCTGGGGGAATGCCAACACCAGTATCACTCACTGCGAAGAGGATAGTTGCTGTGCCTGGTGTTTCAGCCTCCAGGGTCACGGTAATCACGACTTCACCAACGGCGGTGAATTTGACCGCATTGCCCACCAAATTTGTCAAAATCTGGCGTAAACGAGCCACATCCCCTCGCAGGTGATTGGGTACGTTTTGAGCAATCAGAATAGCCACCTCTAGACCTTTCGCCTGCGCTGGAATGGCTAACATCTCGACGATTTCTTCAATGCAAACTCTGAGGTCAAAGTCGAGAATTTCTAACTCCATTTCCCCGGCTTCTAATTTTGAGAAATCGAGGATTTCATTAATCAGCGTCAGCAGCGTATCACCGCTCAAACGAATTGTTTCGGCAAAATCACGTTGCTGCAAATTCAGGTTTGTATCCAGCAACAACCCCGTCATCCCCAAAACCGCGTTGAGTGGGGTGCGGATTTCGTGGCTCATGGTTGCTAAAAACGTGCTTTTCATTTGAGCCGCCTGTTCTGCAACTTGCTTAGCCCGTTCGAGTGCCAAATTCTGAGTTGCCAGAGCTTCTCGTTGTTGGGTTTCACACTCCAATAGGCGAGCTTGGGCGATCGCGATACCGACCTGATTTGAGAGTTGCACCAGGGAATCGATTTCAAACAACTGCCAGGAGCGCGGACCCGAACACTGATGGACAATCAACAAGCCCCAAAGCTGCTGATTCTCCAAAATAGGAACTACGAGATTGGCTCGGACTTGAAAGTGTTTTAACAGAGCTTTATGACAGGGCGTGAGGTCAGAGTTATCCAGATCAGCGATCGCACTGATGCGTCCCTGTTGATACTCCTGCCAACGCCCATCCTGAAAACAGGTGTCTTCAATCCGGGTGTTGAGTGAGCTAGACCACTGGGAATTTACCGCTTCGATGACAATGGTGCCGCTCCAGTCAGTGTTGAAACGGTAAATCAAGACCCGGTCTGCCTTCAAAAACTCTCGCACTTCCGCCACTGTCGTCCTGAGAATTTCTTGCAGATCGAGGGATTGACGAATACGAAACGTCATAGCCGCTAGCAGTTGCGATCGCTGGGTCTGACGTTGGGTTTCTTCTTCGGCTCGTCTTTGTTCTGTGATGTCGATGCCTGTACCGATGACGAATTCCAGCTTGCCATCGCGGTTGAGCAGAGCCGTATTCGACCAGGTAATCAGGCGGCGATCGCCACTCCGAGTCACCCAATAATTTTCGTGCGTGTTAGGGAGTTGCTTTGTGGTCAGGTCTGCAAAAACTGCTTTTACAGGCTCCACTTCTTCCTCAAGCAGAAACAGATCCCAAAAGAACTGACTGCGAACCTCTTCAAACAAATACCCTGTCACCCGTTCGCAGTTACGGTTAAACCGCACAATTCGTCCTTGCGGATCGAGCACAATCACCATCGCCCCTACGGTGTCTAATACAGCACTCGTAAAGTCGCGCTCGTCCTCTAATTTCGCCTCAATCTGTTGTCGCTGCTTGAGGACTTGAAGTGTGAAATAAAAGACCGCACCGAGAACGACAAAACTGAAGACCAATAAACTAGCGAGCTTAATCACGGCAGGGGGGTTAGTTACGTGTACTTGCCCTGAATATGGTTCAGTGGAGTAAGTTGCTTCAATCTGACTGATTCGATCGTAAACTTCGCGCTCAAGTTCCTGAAAGTGGTTGGTAGATAACGGGGTAAGACCCGGCTGAGTGGGATGCAGTTGACGCCAAGCGATCGCTGTTTTTGCGTCAATCAGAGCACGGTCAGCTATTTGCTGAATCTGATTAAACCATCGTTTCTGTTCAAGATTGTATTGTGTCTGGCTCTGTGAAAGCTGCAATTCCTGATGAAGATGGGCGATCGCAGTGTGATAAGACTGTAAATCTTGTTCCTCGCCCGACAAGGCAAACTGTTGCTGATTGAGCTTGGCAGTTTGAATATCAGTGGCAATATGCTCGAGTTGGGCCAGGGTAGCCTGCGCTTGAAGGATCGCCGCGGCAGAGTGGGAAAGCTCGACAACCTGTTGATAAATCAATACTCCTAAGCCCAGAAACAGACTGAGAGCAAAGCCAAACCCAACTTTGACTACCTGTAATTGATCGGGTTTGGTGAGTGGTTGTCTGCGGACGATGGCATCTCGTTCAAGCTCAGCCGAATATCGGCGCAACTCAAACTGCTTAATTACCTGGTGTCCCAGCGTTTTTAAGGCTTGAATTTGTGCCGGGGTGAGTGTCCGGGGAACCTGATCGATGACACATAGCGATCCTAAAGCCAACCCATCAACCGTGACCAGGGGCACCCCTGCATAAAAGCGGATGTATGGGTCTGAGAGCACAAGCGGGTTATGGGCAAACCTGGGGTCAGCGAGAGTATCTGGTACGACCAGCACATCGCTCTGCAAAATCGTGTAGGAACAGAACGATAGGCTGCGATCTGTCTCTGCGATCGTCAACCCAACTTTGGCTTTGAACCATTGCCGCTCCGCATCCACAAGACTGATAACGGCGATCGGAGTCTGGCACACATACGCCGCCAGTCGAGCGATGTCATCAAAGGCTGGTTCTGAAGCAGTATCTAAAATTCTGCATTGGTGAAGTGCTTCCAGCCTAGCCAGTTCATTTTTGGGTAAAGGAGCACTAGGCATCGTTCCGCGTTCCTAAGTTTCTACCGTGCTACTACAACAGCATAGGATCAATGATCTGCACGGTAGCACTGTTATCTCGCGGCTTGACTCGTGGATAACCCTTAACTCAGTTCGAGGAAATGTCTTGTGATGCGAGAAAATACGTGGGGATCGTGAGGAAAGGCGGGCAGGGGTGGAGGGTGAGGAGCGAAGAAACTAGAGGAGAGGTGGGGGATAAGCCTTTTATAAAATTGCTTGACCCCTCACCTCTCTACCTTCTACTGGGTGACAGCTTGCGTTAAACGCCAGCAGGAACTTTGTCTTCGGTTGTCCATTCAGTGTGGAATACGCCTGATTTATCAGTACGCTCGTAGGTGTGAGCACCGAAGTAGTCGCGCTGTGCCTGGGTCAAGTTCTGGGGCAGGGAAGCACGACGGTAGCTGTCGAAGTAGTCGAGGGATGCACTAAAGGCAGGTACAGGGATACCCGATTTAGCGGCGATCGCCAACGTTTCGCGCCAAGATGCCTGACGATCTAGAATCGTCTGCTTAAACTCAGGAGCCAGCAACAAGTTGGGTAGCTGCGGATCGTGAATGAATGCCTGCTGGATCTTGTTCAGGAAGCGTGCCCGGATGATGCAACCCCCTTTCCAAATCCGCGCCATTTCACTCAAGTTGAGATTGTAGTTAAACTCTTGAGACGCCTTACTTAACAGTGCCATGCCCTGAGCGTAAGAACAGATCTTGGAACAATAGAGGGCATCCCGCACCATGTTGACGAAAGCTTTTGTATCGCCATAAGCAGTGATGCTGGGTCCAGACAGTTGATTAGAAGCGGCAACCCTTTCTTGTTTGTAGGACGAAATAATCCGAGCATTTACTGCCGCAATGATTGTGGGGATACTGACGCCCAACTCCAGTGCGCTCATCACCGTCCAGCGTCCGGTGCCCTTTTGCCCCGCTGAATCAAGAATCATCTCAACCAGGGGTTGATTCGTATCGGGATCAATCTTACGGAAAATGTCAGCCGTGATCTCAATCAGGAAGGAATCGAGTTCCTCCGTGGTATTCCACTCGGCAAATACTTCGTGGAGTTGGGTGTGGTTGAGTCCACCGACATTCTTGAGCAGGTCATACGCCTCAGCGATCAACTGCATATCACCATACTCGATACCGTTGTGAACCATCTTGACATAGTGTCCAGAGCCACCGGGACCAATGTAGGTGACGCAGGGACCGTCATCCACTTGAGCAGCAATCTTAGTCACGATTGGCTCGATTTCCCGATAAGCCGCTTCTGTGCCACCGGGCATCAGACTGGGACCATTCAGTGCGCCTTCTTCACCACCGCTGACCCCCATACCAATGAAGCTCAATCCGGTAGATTCTAACTCTTTGACACGACGCTCAGTGTCTTCATAGAGGGAGTTGCCCCCATCAATGATCATGTCGTCTTTGTCGAGTAGGGGCTTTAACTGGTTAATCACTGCATCTACAGGACCACCCGCCTTAACCATGATGAGGATTTTGCGGGGGCGATCGAGCGATTGAACAAACTCTTCTAACGAGAACGTTCCTTTGACGTTCTTACCTTCTGCGCGAGTAGAGAGAAACTTTTCCGTCACCGAGGAGGTGCGGTTGTAAACGGCGATCGGGAATCCGTTGCGCTCAACGTTGAGCGCAAGATTTTCTCCCATGACCGCTAAACCAATCAGACCAAAACTTTGTGCCATAAACCCTTTTGCCTGCTTCTGGATAATGCTGGGGAATTGCATTCATCCCTCAAGCGTAGACAACTTTTTTTAAAGGGCAACCTGCTAAAAGGTTTTCTTTATGCTCCGACCGAGGATAGAGGTTAGAAGTGGGAGTAAGAGAGTGGGGATCGGGGAGGGAAGTGAGGGAGGGAGTAGGGGATGGGGAGTAGGGAGTGGGGAGTACCTATCATCCCTCTACTTCGTTACCCATTCACCCTTTTCGTTCTTCGTTCTTCATTTTTCTTTATTCTTCGCCCATTACCACTGCCAGGTAGGGTTAAAGTTTTCGCGGATGAAGGTAGTTAACATGACCTGGGGTGATAGAGCAGGTGGTTTGGATAGATCTAACGTATCGAGTCTCCAGAGAGCGAGGGCTTTGTCGGGATGTGCTCCGGTGTCGTCGCTGGGGTCGCTCAGAATCATAAGGGGTTCGCCAAAGTTGAAGGGAGGGAGGAGCAGGTTGAGCGATCGCCAGGAACCCGTCGCAACGTCTCGATTTTTGGTAGTTCTGGGATACGTTGTCACCAATAGATATTTGGAACCGCTGCGTTGGAATTGTTGCAATGCCCGATAACCTGTTCTCAGCGAGAGATGCACGAGGCAATCTCGGCAGATGATCAAATCGGCAGTCGGCAGAGCATCATTGGCGATATCAGCCGCCATGAATCGAATGGCTGCACTGCCATAGGTGCGTTGATTCTGTTCAATCACCTCTGGCACAACATCAACCCCGGTGTAATCGATTCCATCTAAGGGGATGTGGCGCATCCAGTTGAAGTCACCACAGGGGGCATCCAGGATGGATTTGACCTCTAATTTCTTGAGTACATTCGGCAATGTTGCGCGAATCGAAGCTGTACACGCCAGTTCAGAACCTCGACCTGAGCAGGACTCTGCACTCTGCCACAAACGGTTTTGGGTGATGTGTGTAAAGATTCGTTTCATGATGTTTAGGGAAATCGCAAGTTTTGGAGATAGTTTTTTAGAAGTGTGTATCCTAAGCGAATGCTTGAATTAACTTCATTGTTTGAATTTTCGCGAACCCATTGCGTCGCCATCTGTGCCTTTTTGGTGCCTGCCAATCTGCTTGCAACAGCACAAACGCTATTTTTTGTGGGCTTTGACCGCCCCATGCTCCAGGTTCGGCTGATGACGATGATCGCCAGTTTTTATGCCCTTGTTATGGTACTGCATGTTGGCACCTGGTTAATGATCGGAGTGGTGATGGTGCCAACCTTTGTGTTGTTGTGGTTGGGGACAACCTGTCTGGCGATCAATGGATGGGCGATTGCACACCCCAACAGTTTGACAACGCTGCTCCGACGGATTGCGGTACTGGTTAATCAGATGGTTGTTCCAAATCTACGGTTGATGGGCGATCGCTATAGTTCCCATTCCTGAGCGACTACCGGACTTGAAACCGAGCGTTACGCTAACAGCCCGCTGGAACTAAAACCACGTGAAGTCGGGCTCAGGATTTTGGCGGTTGAAACCGCAACTATTACGAACAGAACCGATCTGCGTCAGTTTGTCTAACCCTTGATTTTCGGTCATCTGCGAAGGCAGACTTGGTTCTGGTAGCCGCGAATTCACTCGCCGGGGCTTGACCGAACTGATACCAATTTAAATTGGCTTCGCTGCACATGATTCCGTAAGGGCGTTTCGCGAAACGCCCCTACCCAATGATCTGCCACAATCAACCATTAAATCGGTATGACACTAAAATTCATAAATTTCCTGCAACGACGATCGCCCCGATACTCTAGCCAAAATAAAGTTTATTAACGATCGACAAACTTTAATCGGTAAAAATTAGGGTTCATTACATCTTCGTTAAGAGTGCATTTGCATTACCCACAAAACTCGGTAAACCGATCAAAATGAGACAAACTATCGTCTATGCTCTGTTGCCTCGCTGTCGCTGCTAATGACAGTTGTGATAGGGCTGCGATCGCTTAACCCGATCTCCTGGGGTATTGAGCCATGCTGAGCCATGCATTGAGTTATCCGCTTCAAGACCGTGATGGACGAATTACACCTCATGACCAGGTTCAAATTGCCCTGGCGATCGCCGAAGAGCATGTGTTGAAATCGCTGTTGGTGAATTGCAGCCCACCCATCGTTAAATATCACCAGATTGGAGCCATTTCCTCTACCATCGGGGTGCCTCTAACCGCTAGGAAAACGATCGATGGCATTATTCAGTTTGAATCGGTGCAATGTGTCTTAAGTGATGCTCCGGTGGAGGTTGATCCCCAGCGATCGGACAACAACCTCAATTATTTGTCGCGATCGCGACAGTCCAGTCTGACCCACTGTGAATCGGAACTGCAAACGCTGGGACAGACAATTCCCATGGCACAGGCGATCGCCCTATTGGCTCATTCGGGGTTCTCGGCTCGTCAGGTTGAGGACATTTTGAATTTGCCCTATGAGGCGTGGCACAAAACCTGGTGGTGTACGTTGGATGCCGCAGGTAACTTTACGGTTCCATTTCTGCGCTTTATCCGCACATTACGCTATCCCGACGGCACATACACCATCCAGTACAAAGACTACTACTCCCAGGAAAAGCCTTCCTGCTTTAGCAGCCAACCTCAGAAAGTGCTGATTGAGATCAAACCACAGCTCGAAAGTTTTAGTAAAACGCTGGAGAAAATCAATTACTCCAGAGAGCACTGCAATACCGAGAAGGCAATCTTGATTTGCAACTCGTTGACTGACCTCGAAGCGCAAGGATTTATGAGTCAGGGGATCAGCCTCTACAGTGCTACTGAGCTGATTTTGCCGATTCAGGCAAATTGCGCTGTGTGTGGCAGCCAAACCTGCCCAATGCATGGCATTGCAGATTCTCCCATTGTGATGTGTCGCCAATTTTATCGGGATGAGTTTTCTACCGAGTGAACCCCCATCGGCTCATCCAACCCCCTGACTCAATCAATCCGGGTCTTGTTTCCCGCGTCGGGGTGAGCGGCGATGCGAAGCAGTCCGTTCCGTGGAGCGATCGCCCGGACTTGCCTGATCTTCATACCACCGCTGCCACTCTTTAGAGCTCCGGATCGCCAACCAGAGCAGCAATAAGGCAATTAACCCTCCTTGACGGGGTGCATCCAGCGCAAACAGCACCAGCGAAACACAAACAAAATCTTGCAAAAAGATCACCCATAGGGGCATTCGTTGGAGGCGATAAGACCATCCCACTTGCACCAGTTGTAACACCAGTGCCAACAGACCCCCGACAATTGCCAAAACAAAAGTAAGCCACACCTCTAACTCGGTCGTAACTGCCACTGTAATTCCAGCGATCGCCCCAACAATCGGGCTAAACAGGAGTTGAATGATTTGTAAAAACCGTTGCCCTACTGGCTCTTTAGACAGCAAAAGCTCAATCAACGACCAACTTACCAGGACCCCTAACACGAGTTGAGGTGAGAATTGGGACAAGATCGGAACATTCGCCCAAAAGTTATCGCTGTAGAGCAACCCAATTAAAAGCAGAGGTAGGGCGATTCTCACTCCTGCTGCTGCTGACAGAGATAGGGCAGCGAGGACTTCAATCATATCGATGGTTTCACCCTGGATGTAGCTCGAACTCTCCACGCACAGTGCATGGCAACGCCCCAGGCAGGACTCGAACCTGCGACCATCTGCTTAGAAGGCAGATGCTCTATCCAGCTGAGCTACTGGAGCCTATCAAATCACAAGAGCAACCTGGGATATTCAGGTTAACTCCTTCAAGAATTTATGGGAAGAATAAAAAGCAGTATGCTTTTACGCCCATCTTGAACCAATATATAGTATCAGGATAACTACAACATTGTGTTATGCTGACCCACTTCCAAACAAAAGGTTTTTCTTGTATTGTCAGACATCCTTCAAGTTGTTATTCATAGATGTACACTGAGAAGCAGTCCATTTCAGCATTTACTGCAACAATTGCGTTTTAGGGGAATGTGCAATCCCCGGTTTAGCTCAACCCCCTGCCCTGATAGGAGTTAATTGGCAGCGTCATGTTTATCTTAAAGAGACAGGATGTTGAAATTACAAGTGTGCAGCATCCCAAGAAGGATCAACAGATTCCCATTCTCCATTACCAGGGGCAGACGTTTCGTCTGATTAGCGTATTTGGTGCTGCTCAAGAAGAGGATGCGAAGGCGTTTTGGCGCGATTTGACTGACAATCGCGGTAAGGCTTGCGTCTTGCTCGAAGAACCAGACCGCTATAGTGTCTGGGGCAAAGTGCGACTCGACCAACTAGCGGGTGATAGTGCTGATCCCCAAGCGACCAGCGATGCGACAACCCCATCCTTTATTCAGGCGAGCCTGCTGCTGTTACAGGCAGTCTACATCGACATTGAAGACTTGTTAGGGGCACGGCAGGCCGGATCATTTCAAAAAGAAATTGAGGGAGTGTTTCAGAAAGGGCAATTCCCTCAAGCGGGAACTCCCGATGCCGTCCATCAACTGTTAACCGTTGATCCCCTGGCATCACTGCAAGTGCCTCCCTGGGAGGAGCATCACCTCAACATGCTGTTGCAGGAGTTGTATCGCATCGGCAAACAACACTTTGGCAATGCCAGCTTTACTGGACGGGTGATGGATGTATTGCAAGATATGCCCAGTGGCGATCGCAATCAGTTTGTGGCGTGGTTAAAGCAGTCTCCCACGGGTAAAGTCTGGCAAGCTTAAGCTAGATAATTGCAAAAAAGTTGATCATAAACGCTCAATTTGTCTTAATATGCAATGCTTAATATGCATTGTTGAAGAACAGACGTAATATTGAGGACTGTAGACAATTTCAGGCTTTGACCCATTGGTTTTTGCCTCGTCAGAATTTTGACCTCAATTACGCCTTGAGGAGCAGCCCGTTGAGCAAAAAAACCTCTTCCCTAGAGTCTTTCCTATCTGTACAAACCCTCGTCCTTGTCGCTAGTGCCTGGGCGATCTTTGCGTTGTTATTTTTCCTTCTATTCAGTGTTCCGTTGCCAGGGCAAGAGCGTCCCGAATGGTATGGCATCACGACCTACATTCTTGAGAATTTAGCTTTTTTGGGAGCCTCAATTCTCTGTTTCCGCAATTGGCGCAGCCCTCAAATTGTCAGTGGACGCACTGTCTGGTTGCTGATTGGACTGGGTATGCTGTCCTATTTTGTAGGAAATCTGGTTTTAGGCTATTGGGAACTGGGTTTGGGTAAAGAGCCAGATGTGACCCCTGGTGACTTTTTCTTCCTATTGACCTATGTGTTGTTAGGTTGGGGAATGTTGCTGGCTGTCCTATCCAGACAATTGACTCTGACTCCGCCTCAATGGGTAATTGTGTTTGGCATTCTGATCGGTAGTGTTGCCCTTGCCTACTTCCTTGTGTTGAAACCCTCCCAGGCAAGCTTAGCCGAGTCGGTCACCCTACCATCGCTGGAGCAGCCCGCCTTTGCTCAAGCCCCTCCAGCAGATCCTCCGGCTTCTCCTCAAGTCGCTCCAGCGGCTCCCCCGGTGGCTCCCGAAGCCCCTGTTGAGGCGGCTCCCGCTGAGGTGGCTCCCGCTGAAGAACCCAGTACTGCTCCAGGATGGGCGATCGCCATTGAAGAGTTTTTAGCTCCCTTTGCCTCGGTTGTGTTGCTGTTTTATCTTGTCGGCGATATCTCACTGGTAGTGATGGCGACGACTCTGCTCCTGGCGTTTTGGGGCGGGCGATTTTCGCTCTCCTGGCGGTTTATTGCGGCAGCCGCCCTGTGTTTCTACATCGCTGATTTGTGGTTCTTCTACGCGGTCTATAACATTGAGGACTACCAAACTGGAGCACTGCCAGAGGTATTTTTCATCTTTAGTGCCTGCCTCTTTGCGATTGGGGCAGCCCTAGAATATGACCTCTCGACTCGTTCTCGCCGAACCAGTCGTCGAAGAGGCTGACAATGAACTCTATTAAGCGTTAGATTGATTGCGGCTATCTAACCTGCCAGAATAGATCTCTGGTGAAGCAGATGATGCTGACTCATCTTCCTGGGTGGTGCATTAATTTGCAGCGGCAATTATTGATTGTTTCTAGTTCGCGGTATGGCTCCTAAACGACTGTCTGATTCCGATAAACAAGAGATCCTCACGCTCTATCGCGAAACCCAGGAGACGACTTCTACCCTGGCAAGTCGGTATGGGGTGAGTAATACGACCATTAGCCGAATTCTCAAGCAAACACTGTCGGATGACGAATACGAAGCCCTCATCCAGCAAAAGCGGATTGCTGGTAAGAGTGGAGGTGAGTCCTCGGATGCATCGGAGGACACGTTGCCGCTGGAGGTGATTACCCCCGTTGCGGAAAAGATTGCTGTCCCAGGCATTGAGCCAGAGATCTCACCTGTGGAACTGCCCTCGACGCAAAACGCACCCTATCGGCGTCAGCGCAAACGCTCAACGGTTGCGACGACCCTATCGGATGAGCCTGTCACCGAAGCGCAGTTACCCTTAGACCTGATTGACCCTCCAGCCCCAGCCGAACCAGAAGCGGTTGAAGCTCCTTTTGTTCCAGAAGCCAGCCCCCTCCAGGAAATCTTAGAGGAAGAAATCATCGACCCCGAAGAGGACTTTGAGGACGACCTGGAGGATGACGACCTGGATGACGATGAGGATGAGGACGACCTGGATGACGATGAGGATGCGATCGCCGAAGGCTTAGATGAAGTTACGACTCTGCACGTTCAGAGTGAGGGGTTGATTCAAGTGCTGCCGCTGTCAGAGGCATCGATCCCCAAGACGTTTTATCTCGTGGTCGATCGCGCCTCTGAGTTGATCACCCGTCCGCTCAAAGATTTTGCGGAGTTGGGTCAGATCCCCGATGAGGAAACCCAAGCAAAGACGCTGCCAATTTTTGATAACCATCGGGTCGCGAAGCGGTTTTTGCGTCGAATGCAGCGGGTGGTGAAAGTGCCCGATGGCAAAATGCTGCAAAAAACGAGTTCCTACCTGCAAGCTAAAGGAATTACCCGCCTGTTAATTGACGGACGGATTTATTCGCTGAACTAATCCTCAAAGTCTTCCCGTGCAGCAGAACGGCTCGGCTTGAGGGAGGGCAATATCAAAGCCATGCCAACTGTGCCGATCGCCGCTCCAAAGGCGACGACGATGCCGAGTGGCATCTGTACCGATTGAAAGGTGAGAAACCGCAGGGTAACAGGAGCCGCATTTTGCACAGAGATCAGGGCGATCGCCATAATCCAAAAGGCGATGATGATCGAGACGATGAAGTTTGCCATGGCAGTCGTGGTCAGAATGGCGTATGAAAGCCATCTTAACGGCTAGTTGCACGAGTAGGTGCCAACCCCTCATTTGAGGGTAAAAAAACGAACGTTGCGAATAGAGGGATGATTATTTTGACACAGACGTGAGCGAGACGCTCACACTCCTTTCAGGTAAATCGTTTAACCCAGTGCGAGCATCCTGCTCGCGACTCATTCATCCCCAAGATCAGCACCGCCAAAAAACAAACACCTATTTAGGAACTTCGACTCTCCATTTCTTGTCCTGGTGAGAGAATTGGCAGACAGCTTGCGATCACGCCAGTTTCTACTCACCTGCTAAACCCGGTTAACTATGCAAAACGGATCTGCAAACCGCTCAGTTTGGAGAACACTTTGGACAAAACTTCCCCTGGCTCTAATCGCCACAACTCTTTTTTGGCAGGGGTCTAGTCTCTCAACTCAAGCCACTAATGCACCGATACAAGTTAGTCAGCGGCAAGAGCGACGACAGGAGTGGAACTCAACGCTGCAAGTGGCTCGTCTTGTTAATGCGCGTCAGCAAGTCACTGACCTGGTGGTTCAACTCGATATTCTCAACAAGCCCGAAACCACCTACGCCAATGCGGTTTATCAGGTATTTGTGCGAATTGATGGACGTTGGCAGGAGATTTATACCAATCAAGGGGCACGATTGATTGTTGGGCAGGCAGGACGGGTCACCCTACAACCTGAAGTGATTTCCATCGGCGATTTGCAGGAAAGCCTGGACGCTTTAGAACTCAACCTGGCAGACGCCGAATTACGAGTAGTCGCCCAGATTCGCTATGACGCGCGGGGAGGCAGACGCGATCAACGTATCGAGGTCGAACAAATTCAAGCCTATCGCCTGATCGCTCAGACTACCCAAGTTGAGATTGTGACAACTACAGTGACGGGTAGTGGAACTGTAACAGGTTCAACCGGGGTTCCTTGTCCTCTAGACTGTGATAACGACGACGATGATGACGACGACGATGACGATGACGATGATGACGACGACGATGACGATGACGATGATGACGACGGCGATGATGATGACGATGTAACCTATCGAGATGTCGTCACCCTCTCAAACGGTTATCGGGTCAGCTTTTTGGGAGTTTCCTACACAGGCAGGACTTCAACCTGGCGATATTACGTAGAAGAGTTGCCGATCGCCCAGGATTTGAGTAACTGGGTTCTGGAATTGCCGCGCTGTGCGAGTGTGGTCAATGCCTCCCCCCGAGGAGAACTGGTCAACCCCGACCCCAATGCTCGGTTGAGTGGAATCAAGTGGCAACCGGGCGGTGGCTTTGTGCAGGGTGAGTTTTCCGTGACGTTGTCAGGGACATTGACCGTTGGGCGCATTAACGTCGCTGTCAAGGGACCCGATGTGGCGATTGGGGAGTTGGCTGGACCCACCTGCGGCGGTTGATGAGCTTCATCTATGAAGGAGGTAGAGGGTAGAGGGGAAACCACTGACTCCCCTACTCCCTACTCCCTACTCCCCATCCCCCACTCCCTATTCCCTCACCCAATTGCCTGAATCATCTCCTGCATCGCTTGAGTGATCTGCTTTTGCTGCTCAAGAGTGACAGTTTCCATGTAGACGCGCAGTAGGGGTTCGGTGCCGGAGAGCCGTAGTAAGATCCAATCGCCATTCTCCAGGTAAAGTTTGATGCCGTCTTTGTAGCCCACATCTTTAACGAGGATTCCGGCGATCGCCGTTGGCGGAGATTCCACAAAGGTCTGCAAAATCTTCGATCGCTGAAATGGGCTGAGTCGCAGATCAACCCGGTGGTTTAATAATGGTCCTCCCACTTCGGCAATCAGATCATTAACTAGCTGGCTCAGGGGCTTGTTCTCATAGGCGATCGCCTCCAAAACCAGCAGGTTTGCCAGAATCCCATCTTTTTCAGGGATGTGTCCCAACACGCTCAATCCGCCCGATTCTTCGCCACCAATCAGCACCGGGGTTTCGCGCATCTTTTGCCCAATGTATTTGAACCCGACGGGAGTTTCGTACAGTTCCAGCCCATGTTGTTGAGCAAAGATGTCTAACAAACGGGTGGTCGCTACGGTACGGACGATCGCCCCAGTTTTGCCTTTGTGTTTGATTAGATGACGCGCCAGTAAAAGCATCACTGTGTTAGGAGGTAGACAGTTGCCCTGTTCATCCACAATGCCGTAGCGATCGCTGTCTCCGTCCGTGGCTAATCCCACTGCTGCTCCATCTCGCCGCACCGCTGCAATTAACTCAGTCAGGCGATCGCCTTTGGGGTCAGGCATTCCACCACCAAACAACACATCGCGGTAATCATGCAACACCTCAACGGTGCAGCCACAATGCTGTAACGCCATATCGAGATAGCCGCGAGAGGTGGAATAGAGGGCATCATACTTAACCGAGAGATGCACCTGACGAATGCGATCGACATCGAGGAACTGGTAGAGCGATCGCAAATAGTCGGGTCTGGGGTCAAAATAGGTGATTAGAGGGGAATTCTGCTCGGTGGGAGCGATCGCTGACATGTGGGCAATGGCTGCGGTAATGGCATTGGTAATCTCATTGGTGGCAGGACCCGCATAGTCGGGGATGTATTTGATGCCGCAATAGGAAGCCGGATTGTGACTGGCGGTAAACATCAACGCCCCTGCCGAGTTGAGATGCTTGGCATGGTAGGCGATCGCGGGTGTAGGGCAATCTCGATCCGCCATTTTGACCTGCCACCCTGCCTCAACCAACACCTGAGCCGCTGTCTGAGCAAACTGATCTGCGAAGAAGCGAGTGTCATAGGCAACCAGGACAGGGCGATCGTGCGAGTAGGTGGTGGAGAGATAGTGGGCGATCGCACGAGTGACCCGACAGACATTAGCGAAGGTAAAATCATCAGCAATAATGCCGCGCCAACCATCGGTTCCAAATTGAATGGATGTTGTCATGGGTCGATTGTCATAGGTCAATCGTCAGGGGGCATGGGTCAATCGTTAGTGGTCAATGGTCAGTAGTTAATGGTCAATGGTCAATGGTTAGTGGTCAATGGTCAGTAGTTAATGGTCAATGGTCAATGGTTAGTGGTCAATGGTCAGTGGTCAATGGTTAGTGGTCAATGGTCAATGGTCAGTGGTCAATGGTCAATGGTTAGTGGTCAATGGTCAGTAGTTAATGGTCAATGGTTAATCGTCTTTGGTTGATGCTGCTGAGGTTGACGATGCTCAGTTGAGAGCTTTCTTATCCTTTATCCTTCAGCCTTCAGCCTTTATCCTTTATCCTTCATCCTTTATCCTTCATCCTTTATCCTTCAGCCTTCAGCCTTTATCCTTCATCCTTCAGCCTTTATCCTTCTTTTTTCCCTTCTTCCTATTGAGCACAATTTTCGGAGAGGCAGACGATCAAAACCGATTGGATTGTAGCTCCTTCTCGAAAGGTTTGAGTTTCGTTAAATTCGCCGATGGGTGAGGGGTAAACCCCGGCTGTCTCGGTGTTGCCGTTCCCTGTTGCAAAGGAGACATTGTCGGCGGGTTGGTCTTCAAAGCGAGCATACTCTCTCGACTCGTTGGAGGTGCTGTAGGACAGGGTAGCTTTGCCGTAGGCTGCCTCTGCCTGTTGGATGGAGGTTCCGGGACCGACCCCTGCTGCGGTCTTGAAGCTGGGGTTGTCGGTGAGCAAACCCTGAATCACGTCTGCATCTTGCAAGGGTTGACCCGCCAGATGCAGGATGTAGTATTTCACCTCGCCAGATTGACGAACGGCGATCGCATCAAAATCGACGATGAAGGGCGACTTAACCTCAAACTCAGCCGATGCGCCCAGTTTTTGTTTGAGTTCCCCAAGCGTCATGCCCAGACGCGCTTCACCGATCCCCTGCTCTGAGATCAGGTTCGGTTGAACGGCGGTTTCAGAGGGAGAGGCAGCGGGAGTGGGGGTAGCGGTGGGGGTTGCGTCAGTGGTAGGTGACTGGGGAGATGGCTCTGGAGAAGAGGTCACTTCAGGAGCAGAGTTGCAACCCGCGATGACGACTAAGCCCAACAGAGCAAGACCGATACGGTGAGGCGAATTAGGATTCAGGTTAAGAAATCGTGTCATCGGAGATAGAAAGTGCCAACTGATAAATTTCACGACGAGAAAGAGAGGTTTGCTGTGCCAATTGCCGACTCGCCTGTGAGCGAGATAAGCCTTGATGGATTAACTGCTGTAATTCTGCTTTAAGAGCCGCTTCTGAAAGTAGGGGTTGGTTTGATTCTGCCCCGGTCAAGACAATGGTAAATTCACCCTGCGGCTCATGGGTTGTGTAGTGCGCGATCGCCTCTTCTACAGTACCGCGCCAAAACTCTTCGTGCAGCTTGGTTAATTCTCGCGCCAGCACAATGGAGCGATCGCCTCCTAGAGTTGCCGCCATATCATCTAACGTTTGCCGCAGTCGATGAGGCGACTCATAAAAAACCAGGGTGCGGGGTTCCGTTTGCAGCGTTTCCAGGCGATCGCGCCGTTCGTTGCCTTTGGCAGGGAGAAATCCTTCAAACACAAAGCGATCGGTGGGCAACCCTGCCGCACTGAGAGCCGTAATCACCGCACTGGCTCCGGGAATGGGTACGACTGGAATCCCCTCCTCAACACAGGCTTTCACCAGGTCATACCCCGGATCGGAAATGCCGGGAACCCCTGCATCGGTGACAATGGCGATCGCCTTTCCCTGCTGCAACCGATTCAACAGATCCGGCAGACGACTGGTGCGGTTGTGTTCGTGATAGCTGACTTGGGGAGTTGTAATCTGAAAGTGTTGCAGCAGCTTTCCAGTGTGGCGTGTGTCTTCGGCAGCGATCGCATCCACCTGCTGCAATACGGCGATCGCCCGGAAGGTCATATCTTCCAGGTTGCCAATGGGCGTGGCGACGACATAGAGAGTACCAGCTTTAACATCCATTACTTAAAATGAACCGACTTGGAGATCAGTCGATCAATTGTTCATTGTCAATTGTTAATGGTATCTGTCATTTGTGGATAGTCAATCGTGGATTGGTGGCGAATGAATTCGCGGCTACTAGAGCGAAGTCCACCGACGTGGACTCCGGAAAATCAAGGTTTGACGAACCGACTCAGGTCGGTTTTGCTCCAATAGATGCGGTTTTAACCGCCGAAATCCTGATCCCGAATTCACCTTAACTATCAACGATTGACCACTAACCATTGACTATTGACCATTGACCATTGACCACTGACTACTGACTACTGACCACTAACTATCAACGATTGACCATTGACCATTGACCATTGACCATTGACCATTGACCATTGACCATTGACCACTGACTACTAACCACTGACGATCGACCATTAACAAAACACCTCGATCAGACATGACCTATTGTGGATTATTTGTCGGAATCACAACGCTGGATCTGATCTATCTGGTGGAACAGGTGCCAACCTCCAACCAAAAGATTGTTGCCCTAGATTCCATTGTGGCAGCAGGAGGTCCGGCAACGAATGCCGCAATTACCTTTGCCCATCTCAACCAACAAGAGGTCGTTGGTCAATGCGCCATGTTGCTAGCCGCATTGGGAACCCATCCCATGACCCACCTGATTCGAACCGATGTGGAATCGAGGGGAGTGGCGATCGCGGATCTGATTCCCAATCAGGCTTTTGTCCCACCTGTCTCCTCCATCCTGGTGACGCAGGCGACCGGAGAACGGGCAGTCGTGGCTTTAAATGCAGTTAAGCAGCAGCTAGGAGTTGAGGCAATTCCTGCCGCTGTTTTAGAGGCGATCGCTGGCAAACTCATCGATATTGTGTTGATTGATGGGCATCAAATGGCTGTGGGAGAGGCGATCGCTCAACAGGCTAAAGCCAATGGCATCCCAGTCGTAGTGGATGGCGGCAGTTGGAAGCCTGGATTTGATCGGGTCTTACGCTGGACAGACTACGCCATCTGTTCCGCCAACTTTCATCCTCCCGGATGCACTACAGAAGCCGATGTGGTTGTCGCCCTGAGAGACTTGGGGATTCCCAAAATTGCCATCACCCATGGAGAGCAACCTATTTTTTATTACGACTCCCTCGACTCAACGGGCATCGCACTGCCCGTTCCTCAAATTCAAGCCGTTGATACCTTAGGCGCAGGTGACATCTTTCACGGGGCGTTTTGCCATTACATCTTGCGATCGCCCTTTGCAGAGGCATTGGCGCAGGCAGCCGCGATCGCCGCTCAAGCCTGTCAGTACTTTGGCACCCGCCGTTGGATGGAGGGGAAGAGAGAAGAATGAAAAAAGAAGAGAGATAAAGGAAAGGATAAAGGATGAAGGATGAAGGATAAAAAAAGAAGAGAGATAAAGGAAAGGATAAAGGATGAAGGATGAAGGATAAAAAAGAAGAAAGAAGAGAGAAGGATAAAGGATGAAGGATGAAGGATAAAAAAAGAAGAGAGATAAGGGAAAGGATAAAGGATGAAGGATGAAGGATAAAAAAGAAGAAAGAAGAGAGAAGGATAAAGGATGAAGGATAAAAGTGGGTGTGTCCAGAAATTTGCGTGAAACCCCTGCTGCCTTTGCTCTATCCCACCTGCGACTAAAGTGCGGGCGCATAGCTACAGGGACAGACACACTTTAATTCACGGTTTCACAGATAGGGACGCGATTAATCGTGTCTTTGGAATCGTTCCATTAGCTTGCCTGCAATGCGCTGGGCGGCTCCAGCCGTTCCCATCCGGCGATGACCATTTTCGGCAATCAGTTGGAGGCGATCGGGATCTTTCAACAAAGATTGCAGGACGGTTGCGGCTTGAGCGGGTTGCTTCACCAAAATGACTGAGGCTCCCAATAAACGAGTTTGCGCTTCAGCAAAAGCCGGAGTGAACTGCGGCCCCTGCCCCGGAATAATAATGGCGGGTTTGCCCAGTCCAACGAACTGTTCCGTAGCGGTGCCTGCCATTGCGATCGCAAAGTCGGCTTGATGCAGGCAATCCGCAAAGGCGGTTTGGGTCAAAATCATCTGTGGGCGTGGGGCACGCAGCCCAGGATGCAAGGTGTAGGTTTGATTGGCAGTAGACGTGGCGGTGAGTTGCCAGCCTTGAGTCTGTAGGGTCTGTTGTAAGGGAGCAAGGTCAAGACCAGGCGCGATCGCCCCCAAAAACAACACGGGTTTGTTGGGAAATGCGGCGACAATGGCAGCGATCGCTTGCATGATTACCTGCCAGTTTTCGTAGGCTTCTGGTGGACGAGAACCCGGTAATAGCGCAATTGTTAATGTCTCTGAAGAAACCCTTCTTCCCCCAAGCAGGGTTTTGGTTGGCTCCAGTCCATCCATCATGGGGTTGCCCAAATCAAAGGCATTTATTCCGCGTCGTCTCAGATACTCTGCCGTCAGTCCATCTCGTGGGAATACGGCTCGACATCGCTTACGGCTCATCAACCAGCGATCAACGGGATGAAAGACCGAATCTGACCAGCGTTCCAGGCGATCGGCAAACCACGACGACCGGGGCAACAGTCCGGCTTCATCGCGCAAGTAATATTCTGACCGAGCTGTACCGACAAAGGCGTAAGGAGCACCGCTCCACCAGGCAAACAACAGCGGCACCACATCCCCCACCGCCAGGATGACTCCCCCCTGCCGTGCCCAGGTTTTCACGACTCTGAGTTGCTTGAAGGTCAGTTGCAGCAAGCCCCCTCGCAGATCGCGCACCAATTGCCGACTGTCCATGTAAACGAATCCACCGGAGGGCATCCGTTTTACCTGTCCGGCGATCGCAATCCCGTGATCTCGATAGGCATGTCCCTCACCCACCAACGGCAGTGCCGCGATCTCAGGCTGGGATGGGTGCTGTTGTAGATGCTGGAGAATGCGGAGGGCGATCGCATCCTCGCCGTGACCATTACTTAAACACAAAAGTTTCATGGACTCATTGTACTGACGCCTGAACCCTTTACAATACGTAAAGAATATGAGTAGGACAGGTTGAATGCGAGTCGCGATCGTTGGTGCAGGATTAGCAGGTCTGGTGACAGCTATTGATCTGGCAGATGCCGGACATCAGGTCGAAATCTTTGAATCTCGCCCGTTTGTCGGCGGCAAGGTGGGCAGTTGGGTGGATGCCGACGGCAACCATATTGAAATGGGGTTGCACGTCTTCTTCTTCAACTACGCCAACTTGTTTGAGTTGATGAAGAAGATTGGTGCATTTGAGAATTTGCTGCCCAAGCAACACACCCACACCTTTATCAACCGGGGTGGTGAAGTCGGTACACTGGATTTCCGCTTCCCGATTGGCGCACCCTTTAACGGACTCAAAGCCTTCTTTACAACCGCCCAGTTATCTCTGCGCGACAAACTGCAAAATGCGATCGCCCTGGGTACAAGCCCTATTGTGCGTGGTTTGATCGACTACGAAGGGGCAATGAGAATGATTCGAGCACTCGATCGCATCAGCTTTGCCGACTGGTTCCGCCAACATGGTGGCTCAGAGGGCAGCCTCAAGCGCATGTGGAACCCGATCGCCTATGCTCTGGGCTTTATCGACACTGAAAATATCTCGGCTCGGTGTATGCTCACCATCTTTCAGATGTTTGCCGCCAAGACCGAAGCCTCTAAGCTCAATCTGCTGGCAGGTTCCCCCTACGAGTATCTGCATAAACCCATCCTCGACTATCTGGAAGCACGCGGCACCAAAGTCTACACCCGTCGTGGCGTTCGCAAGGTACTGTTTGAGGATGCTGGCGATCGCACCAAAGTGACTGGGTTGGTCGTTGCTAACGGCGATAGCGAAGAGACGATCGCTGCCGATGTCTATGTCTGTGCTTGTGACGTACCGGGAACCCAACGCTTGTTACCGGAGGAATGGCGACGCTGGCAGGAGTTTGACAACATTTACAAGCTCGATACGGTGCCTGTGGCAACCGTGCAACTGCGGTTTGATGGTTGGGTCACCGAAATGGAAAACACGGCTGAACGCAAGCAACTCGACCATGCCGCCGGAATCGACAACCTGCTCTACACGGCTGATGCAGATTTTTCCTGCTTCGCGGATCTGGCTCTGTCCAGTCCTAAAGACTATTACCGCGAAGGACAGGGATCGCTGATTCAAGCGGTTTTGACTCCGGGTGATCCGTTTATCAAACAAAGTAACGAGGCGATCGCTCAACACGTCCTCAAGCAAGTTCACGACCTTTTCCCCTCGTCGCGGGAACTCAACATGACCTGGTATAACGTCGTCAAACTGGCGCAATCGTTGTATCGCGAAGCCCCTGGTATGGATGTGTATCGTCCAGACCAAAAAACCCCCGTCTCCAACTTCTTCCTGGCGGGCAGCTACACACAGCAAGACTACATCGATAGCATGGAGGGGGCGACGATTTCAGGACGACGCGCTGCTAAAGCAATCCTAGAAAGGATAAAGGATGAAGGCTAAAGGATAAAAAATTAGAACATCCAAAACACTCTCCTTATCACTACTCAGAGATCCTTCATTTCCCAATTCCCACCTCCACCTTAATTTCTCATCTCTTATTCTTTCCTCATCTCTTACCTTTTATCCTTCATCTTTTATCGTTTATCCTTTCCTCCTTCTTCCCCCTATGTCTGACTGGTTAGAACACAGTGTGCAAGTCGAAGTTGAAACACCCATCGATGTGGTGTGGAATTTGTGGTCTGACCTGGAGCAGATGCCCCGCTGGATGAAGTGGATCGACTCCGTGAAAGTATTGGAAGACAACCCAGAGCTATCCCGGTGGAAACTGGCAACGGGCGGGTTGGAGTTTAGTTGGCTCTCCCGCATTTTGAAGGTAGTGCCCCACCAGATCATTCAATGGGAATCGGTGGATGGTCTGCCCAATCGAGGTGCCATTCGCTTCTATGACCGGGGATCCAGCAGCATTGTGAAGCTATCAGTCTCCTATGCGATTCCGGGCTTTCTGGGTAAGTTGATGGACAACTTGTTCCTGGGGCGGGTGGTGGAGTCCACGATTCAAGCGGATCTGGAGCGGTTTCGAGAATATGCGTTGAAAGCCTATACCCCTCAATAGGGCGATCGCCTCAAAACCAGGCATGATTATTGACCACTAACTATTAACAACTGGCTATTGACCGCTGACAATTGACAATTGACCACTGACAATTGACCACTGACAATCGCCCTCAAGTTAGTAAGCGATTTGAAAAGGGGTAAGCTAGAATTGTAAAGGCTTCTTTACCAGGATTGTGGTTTAACTCCTAGAAAAACTTTGTTAAGAAGCCCCGGTTATCCGATAACCTCCTCTTAAATTTCACCCCTTACTGGAATTTCTTTATGACTCTGCCGATTCGCAATGTCGCCATCATTGCCCACGTTGACCATGGCAAGACAACACTGGTTGATGCTCTGCTGAAACAGTCTGGTACATTTCGAGAAGGCGAAGAAGTTCCAGATTGCGTCATGGACTCCAATACGTTGGAGCGTGAGCGGGGAATCACCATTTTGTCTAAGAACACCGCTGTTCGCTACAAAGACACTCTCATCAACATCGTCGATACTCCGGGTCACGCTGACTTTGGCGGTGAGGTAGAGCGTGTGTTAGGCATGGTAGATGGCTGCATCCTGATTGTAGATGCCAACGAAGGCCCGATGCCCCAAACTCGGTTTGTACTGAAGAAGGCTCTGGAAAAAGGGCTACGTCCCATCGTCGTTGTGAACAAGATTGACCGTCCCCAGGCTGATCCCTATGGGGCGATTGATAAGGTGCTGGATCTGTTCCTGGAACTGGGCGCAGACGATGACCAGTGCGAATTCCCCTATTTATTTGCGTCCGGTCTATCCGGCTATGCCAAAGATGCACTGGACGATGAGCCTGTCGATATGGCTCCCCTGTTTGAAGCAATTCTGCGGCACGTTCCACCCCCTGTTGGTGATGTGGATAAGCCTCTGCAACTGCAAGTCACCACGCTGGACTACTCCGATTATCTCGGTCGCATCGTCATCGGCAGAATCCACAACGGTACAATCCAGATGGGTCAGCAGGCGGCTCTGGTGAAGGAAGATGGCTCTATCGTCAAAGCCAAAATCACAAAGCTGATGGGCTTTGAGGGTCTGAAGCGAGTTGACCTGCAACAGGCGAGCGCAGGCAACATTGTTGCAGTATCGGGTTTTGCAGATGCCAATATTGGTGAAACCATTACCTGCCCTAACGAACCGCAGGCGTTGCCCCTGATCAAGGTGGACGAGCCAACTCTGCAAATGACCTTCTCCGTCAATGACTCTCCCTTTGCGGGTCAAGAGGGTACCTACGTGACCTCCCGGCAAGTGCGCGATCGCCTCTTCCGGGAATTGGAAACCAACGTGGCTCTGCGGGTTGAAGAGACTGACTCCCCTGATAAGTACTCTGTGTCGGGTCGGGGTGAGTTGCACCTAGGCATTTTGATCGAAACCATGCGCCGTGAAGGCTATGAGTTTCAGGTATCTCAGCCGCAGGTGATTTACCGCGAAGTTAGTGGTCAGCCCTGTGAGCCTTACGAATTGCTGGTGCTGGACATTCCCGAAGAAGCCGTTGGCGGTTGCATTGAGCGATTGGGTCAGCGTAAAGGCGAAATGCAAGACATGCGGGTTGGCGGCAATGGTCGCACCCAATTGGAGTTTGTGATTCCAGCACGGGGCTTGATCGGCTTCCGGGGTGAGTTTATGCGCCTGACTCGTGGGGAAGGCATTATGAACCACAGCTTCCTGGATTACCGTCCGCTGTCGGGTGATATCGAAGCGCGTCGCAATGGGGTATTGATCTCCTTTGAGGAAGGCACAGCAACCTTCTATGCCATGAAGAACGCGGAAGACCGGGGCGTATTTTTCATCACGCCTGGAACGCGGGTTTACAAAGGCATGATCGTTGGGGAGCACAACCGTCCTCAAGATCTGGAACTCAATGTCTGCAAAACGAAGCAGTTGACCAACCACCGAGCCGCTAGCGGTGAGGAATTGGTGCAGTTGCAGGCTCCAGTGGATATGAGCCTGGAGCGGGCACTGGAGTACATCGGACCGGATGAACTGCTGGAAGTTACCCCTGAGTCAATTCGCCTCCGCAAGCTGTCGAAGAAGCTCGTCAAACGTTAATTTGCTCTACTCTCGTTCCCAGCCTCCTGGCTGGGAATGCCCCTCAGTGGCTTTGCCGTTTGTGCTTAGCAGAGGTAGAACCTCCGATTTCCAGGCAAAGCCTGAGAAACGAGACAGTTCACTTTGAGAACTCCAACTTCGTCGAGAAGTTGGAGTTCTTGAGTTTTAGGGTTAACAACTGGCGGTTGCAGTGGGTAAATCTAGTAGTTGGGGGACTGAACCCGGCGAATGAATTCACGGCTATTGGAACGAAGTCCGCCTATGCGACTGAAGGTTTTGAACCTGCGTAGGCAGGTTTTGGTCTAGTAGCTGCGGTTTCAACCGCCACTCCCCTAACCGTCAGATGCACCCGTTTGCAGTCCGGTTGGGAGTTCCAGCGTATCACCAATGCGATCGCCATCGTGATATGCCGCCAGCAGAACTTCACTGGTCTTGCCCCATCCGATCGCCCCATGTGCATCAATGGCGATCGCCCCAAAGTCACGGTTATGCTGGTGTGCCTCCAGGAACGATCGAGCCAATGCCTCTGATAGCGGTAATCCGTCTGTGACTCGAACGACGATACGGGCTGCCAGACACTCATCAATGATGTCTTCCCCAATGCCCGTACAACTCACGGCAGCATGGGCTGTGGCATAGTTTCCGGCAGGCATCGCAGAGTCGCTGACTCGACCAATGCGCTCAAAGCCTTTGCCCCCGGTTGACGTTCCGGCAGCTAAGCGTCCCTGGCTATCCAACACAACGACCCCAATCGTGCCGCGTCCAGCTTCTGTCACCAGTTCCTTTTCAGCTACCACACCTGCCATCTCTTTCGAGAAGTTACCCTGCCGCTCCAGAATCCACTCTTGCAAGCGAAGCTCGGTCAGGGGATCGTAGGCTGGGATTTGCAGTTCTCGCAGCAGTTCCGCAGAACCATGATCTGACAAGATGCGATCGTCTGAGTCTTGCAAAAACTGCGCCAGGTTAATCGGGTTCTTTACCCGCGACACGTTAATGACACCGCTAAACCGTTGTGCCATGCCGTTCATTAGCGAGGCACTCATGCGAATCTGCCCATCAGATTGCAGCACTGACCCAGTCCCAGCATTAAACCGGGGATCGTCCTCCAGTAACTCGCATCCACGGACAACAGCCGCTTCAGCACTCGCCCCAGATAACAATAGGGCGTACACATCTTGAATAACCGCATAGAGGGATTGACGAACCGCTTCGACACCACCCTTACCTTTTAAGGAGCTTCCGGCTCCACCATGGATAATCAGTTTGGGTTGAAATTGACCCGTTGGCATATCTAACAAACGTCCTGGAAAATCCTAAAATTTCTCTTCTTCGGGGTCGGCTTTTGCTGTAGAACGACGACGCCGACAACGCTCTGAGCAGTATTTCACCTCATCCCAACAATCTTCCCATTTTTTACGCCAAGTAAAAGGTCGCTGGCATACCGGACACATTTTTGTTGGCAAATCAGATTTAGAACGAGCACGCGCCATAGAACAAAAAGGATTTACAGGGTTTAAGGTTGCAGGGGCGGGTTTAGTCAGTCCGTCGTTAGTTTTACCTACGCTTTGAGCAAAACCCGTCCGTATCAGGATTTGAGATGAATACGCTAATCTAAACCTACCATTCTGAAATGGGTCATGGTGTGTAATGTTTAGGAACGGGGCATGGCAGAGACAGGGTTAAGCCAGGTGCGAATTGTGCTGGTGGAGCCAGCAGGGGCACTGAATGTGGGTGCGATCGCCCGTGTGATGAAAAACATGGGGTTACAACGGTTGGTGTTGGTTAATCCACAATGTGACCCGTTGGGGGCAGAGGCGCGACAAATGGCAGTCCATGCGGCAGATGTTTTGGAGTCAGCTACACGAGTCGCAACTCTACCAGAGGCGTTAATGGGGGTGCAGCGAGCGATCGCCACAACAGGACGCGATCGCACCACTCTAGACATTACCCTGGAGCATCCCAGAACTGCACTGCCCTGGTTATTACCCCTTAATTCAGAGGATGAATTAGCCTCTGCGCTGATTTTTGGACGCGAAGACCGGGGATTAACCAATGAAGAACTCAACTACGCGCAACGATTCATTCGCATTCCCAGCAGTGCGGACTATTTATCCCTCAATCTGGCACAGGCAGTTGCGATTTGCTGTTACGAACTCCACTGTTTTATCAACGCAGATCCCTCAGACTTAACAGGTTCAATAGGACGGACTCCGCCAACTACTTGGGTTCCTCACCCAACACACGACCCAAATTTAGCAACCCTCGACTGTTTGGAAGGCTACTATCAGCAATTGGAGACATTACTGCTGAAGATCGGCTACCTCTATCCTCACACTGCTGCTAGCCGTATGGAAAAGTTTCGCCGTTTGTTTAACCGAGCCTATCTATCGGATGGCGAAGTTGCGATGTTACGGGGAATTCTGAGTCAAGTGGAATGGGCGATCGAGCAGGGGAGTAGGGAGTAGGGTGTGAGGGTGTGAGGGTAGGGGAATGGGAGAGGGAAATAGCTAAAAACCGTAATTCTTAGTGACAAACGGATTACTTTTGAGACGTTTACCGCTACAATGCAGCAAACTCGTTGCAAACGTTTGTACTGACGTATTGAGAATCAGATCTATATAGCTGCTCTCGACCATAGAGTATTGATATGCTCGTGTTGATTGAGCGATGCTAAGCACTTCCCCCCAGGGGTAATCGCATTCTCTGCCCGTCGCCCTGGAGACATAGCACTATGCTGGAGCCTAACAAGCCATCAAAATTCATGCGTCGGCGGTTGGTTCGTCAAAAGTCTGCTCGCTCTGTACCGCCAACCCCAATGCGACCGCCGGAGGGACGACCTCTATTGCCACCTCCCGGCACTTCACCGGAGATGAGACAACCTGGCTATCCGCCTCAGCCTGTGCCTTTGAGCCCGGCACAGCGGCGGGTTTCACGCCAGGTCAGACGTAACCCCTCAGTGCCGGAGGACAATAATCGCTTTAACCTGCGGCATCTACTGAATGATCGTCCTAACCCCACTGGGAGATCACAGCAACGACGCAAAGATGGGAAGACCCCACCGCGATCGCGTGCAGATGCCACTCCAGGACAAGTCTCCTATTCTATTTCGCCCATCCACCCTGGTGCCCGATCTCAGTCCAATTCCATTGCACCCATTCCCGGAGCGTCGCGGCACACTCGCTCTAAGCTGACTCCTCTTCGTCGTCCAGGAGAGGGGGCTACTCCAGGGCAAGTGCGTGTCCTTAATCCCTATCCGGTGGCTCCTCCGGTTCCTACTGGGGTGCAGCGATCGCAACGTCGTCCTCGTCGCAAGCCTTCTGCGGTGCTCTATGTGACACGACTCCTGATTTTGGGTATCGGTGTGGGGGCGATCGCCGGAACCATGTTGTCCGTTTGGGATCCGGCTAGCCGTGAACGTCCCAATTCACAACCAGCAGCAGGATTGCCTCTGAATGGGGCAGAAAATGCCTCTGTCTCAGTTACGAGCCGAGATTTGACCCCAGGCGCAATTTCACCGCTACCCGTTTCCCTGAAGCTGGGTCAACCGATTGCTCCACTCACCACCAGCATCCAAACCCTCACAGCGCAATATCCGGGGTTAAGTCCTGGTGTATTCATCGTGGATTTGGATACAGGGGCTTACCTTGACCTCAATGGAGGAACGATCTTCTCCGCTGCCAGCACAATCAAAGTGCCGATCTTAGTGGCATTTCTACAAGACGTAGATGCGGGTAAAGTTCGGCTCGATGAGATGCTGACCATGCAGCAGGCTGACATTACGGTTGGCTCAGGTGATATGCAAGATCAGCCGGTGGGCACTCAATACAGTGCTTTAGAAACGGCGATCAAAATGATCACCATCAGCGACAATACTGCCACCAATATGCTGATCACCCGCCTGGGTGGGGCAGAGGCACTCAACCAGCGATTTCGCTCATGGGGCTTGACGAATACACAGATTCGTAACCCTCTAGCGGATTTGGAAGGTATGAACACCACAACCCCTAAAGATCTAACCGGGTTGCTGGCGATGGTAACTCAAGGCGATTTGTTGTCGTTGCGATCGCGCGATCGCCTCTTTGACATCATGCAAGCCACTGTAGCCAACTCCCTACTTCCCAGTGGGTTAGATCAAGGAGCTACGATCGCCCACAAAACGGGCACCATCGACACTATGGTGGGGGATACTGGCATTGTTGATATGCCCAACGGCAAACGCTTTATCATTACAGTGATTGTGCAACGTCCCGTAGATGATGAGCGTGCCTCGGAGCTGATTCGTCAGATCTCTAGAGAGGTTTATCAACACTTTAACAACGCTCAAAATCCCCAACTGGGTAGCCCTCTGCCAACGCAGGTATCACTCCCCGGTTCAGGGCCAGCTTCAACTCGTGTATCCTCAGAAGACAACCAGTACCCAACTGGTCATTCCTTACCAGTGCCCAATCAATCTCCCAATTCCCCTCTGCCAATCGGTAGCCCCTATCCAAATATGGGCATTCCAACCACTCCTACGAGGGGTAGCCAGTAGCAGATATTGCCTCTGCTTCACATAAAAAACCCTGACGATGGCAATAGCGGTTGTATAAACAAAATGGATGAGCAAAGCCGGGGCAATCAATTTCGACCTCGTTGTGTCTGGCAGGTTAAAACCAAGTGAATGCTAACCTAGTGTTTAGCCTAAATTGGTTTCCTGTTCCAGTGGTCAATGGCAGGCAGATCCGTCTCTTTGATTGGGTATATCTCTGCCATAAGGAGGTTTTATGAGTTCTTCCCAGAGCCAGTCTCCCCAGCCGCCTAAGTCGGCTTCGTCTCCAACTCCATCCGATACTCGGGCAACACCGCCTGAACCTTTGCCTCAAATAGAAACTTCTATGGATCAGCTCTCAGCCTCAACACTCGCCATGGATTCTTCCGCTGCCACACCTGATGAAACATCCGATCTGACCGTTGATACCTCTGATACGACTGCACTTAATGATAGTAGCGACTCTGACGCAATCATGCGCCAACAGCCTATCCCTCCGGCTAGCGAACCCATGCAGTATCGGGCGATCGGATTAATTCGGGGAAAATACACTGCCTCAGAAGAACAATTCACTCGCGGTACCTTAACCACCGAAGATGGAGTTCCCATTGATGCTGTGCTGTTAGGGCGAGTCATGAGCCTGGTGAAAAAGCACCTCGACCTGGAACAGAGCCATCTGTGGGTGGTTTACCCCCGTACTCGCAACAAAGACAACGATTTACATGCCCAAATCGTCGGTGTATGGGAACCTGAGAAGCTGAATAAGGCGATCGCTTCTCCTGAAGAAACCACGTCTGAGTCAACCAGCCCTGAAGCTCCATCTGAGTCTCCGTCTGAACCGGAAGAGAGTGCTGCTAATCCCCAGGAAGACTACTTCTCCATCCGGGGTGAAGTGCTGTTTTACTCGCTTGAAGAGGAACGGTTGATCGTCAAGATTCAACAGTCTCCGCGTAAGGGTGACGAAGAAGGTAAATCCTTTAAGCTCAATCTCAAAGGCACTTTGGAAGGCAAAGTTGTTGGTTATTTTTGGGATTTGAACGTACAACGGCAAGATAACTTATTGGTCGTTCAAGATGGCACCATGATTGCCCTTGTGCCACCCAAAAAACGTGGCAAGACCAAGAAGCCGTTCCGGGGAGGCAGACCTGGCGGTGGTGGCGGTCGCAAACGGTGGGATGGTCCTCCACGGGATGGACAGCGTCCGTCTGGTGATCGTCGGGGAGGCGATCGCCCAGGAGATCGGTCAAATGTGGGCGCACCTCCTGCCCGTCGGGAGGCACTGCCCAAACCCATCAAAAAGAAAAGTCAGCCTAATCCAGACTAATCTGGGCACCCCAACGGTCTTGGGATAAAAAGGCTCGGTCTGTCGGAATTGGAGCGATTGGTTCAGTCAGGGTAAATTCCCCGTTGCTGATCCATTGCTTCAATTCTTCGGCAATTTGGCGAGATAGAAAAATGCTGGCGAGGGGCGCAACCCGCACCGACTTACCATCGATGGTGATACGCCCAGTTTTAAGTTGGGCATAGCTGACTAACCCAAAGGTGGGACGCACTCGCCGGGGAATCGAAAAATCAACGACAGGAGCTACTAAATCGGCATCCTGAACCGCACAATGCTGAATTACCTCCTCATTCAGCACAGGCAGTGGCACTCCAACACCCAACATAATAGAGGGACCATAGCTCTTAAAGTGACATCCCTTAACCCACTGGGGGGTCATTTGTTTCGCATCACCGATTAATGCCAGTGTGGCAGCAGGTCCAATCGGGGTACGATTGGGCAGTCGTTTTTGTAACGGGAAGTGTTGCGTTCCCTCCCAGGCAATGTAACCGACACCCCCACCCAAAAAGATACGAGTGCCAATGCCAATCACCTGTAAGTCTGGATCATTCCACAGGGGTGAAATAGCCCCAGGATTAGAGTAGACGGCATTACCGAGTCGGGGTTGGAGCGGTCCTAAATAGGTGAAGAGAGGGCGATCGCCCCCATTAACCCCCACAATGAAGTTTTGATAGAGATTTCGAGGGTTGAACAGATAAAACTGGTTGATCGTGTCACGGGTGATCGTCGTCTCCACTGACGCACGCGGATAGCAGTCTGTCACTTGCCCGATCGCTCTCAGTCGTACTGGCTTTCCCGCGATCAAATCAGCGATTACGTGCCCACCGCCCCGCTCTCGGATGGGGTTCCGCAGGGCAGACTCATCCGCATCAACGCTCTCTCCGGCGGCTCCATAGTCAGCCACTTGAGTCGCTCCCAGGTATAAATCTACTGCCCCAAAACCAGAGTAGGCAGGCACTCCATCCAGCCAACACTGCCGAATCTTGATAGGAGGGTCAGTATGCCCCAGGTTGATAATCGCTCCAGAAGATTCCATCGGCTCAAATGTGCCTGTTGTGATCACATCAACCTTCTGTGCTGCTTGCGTTACGCCAATTTCTTGAACTCTGGCTTTTAACTCTTCGACTGTCCAGACAACTGCACGGTGGGCTTGAATTTTTTCGTTAATCTCTGCAATTGTTTTCATGGTCAGCAGTTAAACAGCGGCATCACTGATCATTGATTATGCGGTATTAAGTTAAAAGGCAGGAGGCAGAGGGTAGAGGGGTAGAGGGGTACCTACTCTTTTACCGTACTCCCCCACTCCTTTACTCCCTTACTCCCCCACCCTCGACTCTCCTACTTCCCCACTCCCCCACTTATGCCCATCATCGTATTTGGCAGCATCAACATGGATTTGGTCGCAAACACACCCCGTTTGCCCCGTCCTGGAGAAACCCTGACAGGGCATCGTTTTACAACTATTCCGGGTGGTAAGGGAGCCAATCAAGCTGTGGCAGTTGCTCGATTAGGAATACCCACGGAGATGGTGGGGCGAGTCGGGGGCGATCGCTTCGGCGAGGAACTACTGACCAGCTTACGGGCATCGGGGGTGGGGTGCGATCGCGTTCTTCAGGACAACACAACCCACTCTGGAGTGGCGATGATTGCGGTGGATGACTCCGCTGAAAATCAAATCATTGTCATCCCTGGGGCAAATGGACAGGTTGACCCTACTGATCTGCAACGATTCACCGACGTTTTATCGACTGCCAGTGCGCTGCTCCTGCAACTGGAGATTCCTCTGCCTGCTGTCGTTGCAGCCGCTCAAGCTGCCAAAGCGGCAGGGGTTCCCGTTATCCTCGACCCGGCTCCGGCTCCGACTCACTTGCCGGATGAGTTGTATCCTCTCATCGAGATCCTCACTCCCAATCAAATTGAGGCAGGTCAACTGGTGGGGTTTGAAGTCAATACCCTGGATCTGGCAGCCGATGCGGCAACTGTACTCCATCAACGAGGTGTATCAACAGTCATCGTCAAATTAGGCAAACAAGGAGCCCTCTGTAGCCCAGCGAACGGAGAACCATTTCAGGTGCCTGCATTTGTGGTAAAAGCGATCGACACGGTTGCAGCAGGGGATGCTTTTAACGGGGGATTAGCGGCTGCATTGGCAGAAGGGCTGTCCCTACGACAAGCCACCCGATGGGCAGCCGCCACGGCTGCCCTATCCGTTACTAAAGTCGGAGCACAATCCTCTATGCCCAGCCGAGAGGAGTTGGAGGCGTTTTTAGCAACCCCTGGGGTTTGAGGAATGGGGAGTTGAGGGGTAGGGGAGCCGTGAAAGGGTAAAGGAGTAAAAAGACGCGATGCATCCCGTTTGTACGAGGGTAAGCGTAGAAGCAATTACGCTTTGTTCTCTGCATCCGAGGCTGACTTCAACCGCCAACCGGGTTTCACCACTTGGCGCGATCGCGCAATGACCAACGCATCATCACCGACGTCTTCCGTAACCGTTGAACCAGCGGCGATCGTCACATCTGAGCCAATAGTAATCGGAGCCACTAAAACACTGTTCGACCCGGTTTTTGTGCGATCGCCGATGATCGTGCGGTGTTTTCTGACCCCGTCATAGTTAGCTGTAATGGTGCCTGCACCGACATTTACCTTTTCACCCAGCGTGGCATCGCCAAGATAAGACAGGTGCGCGACTCCTGTGCGATCGCCCAAAGTAGAGTTTTTTAGCTCAACGAAATTGCCGATGCGACAGTTATTGCCCACCTGTGCGTGCCCTCTTAAGTGAGCATAGGGACCAATCCGAGTATTTGCCTGCACAACACTGTCGCTGACCACTGAATACAAAATGGTCACACTCTCGCCAATGGAACTGTTTTCAATCAGGCTACCAGGACCAATACGGCTCCCCGTTTGAATCGAGGTCTTGCCCCGCAGATGAGTTTGCGGCTCAATGACCACATCGGGTTCCAGTTGCACGGTGTCGTCGATAGTGATGCTGTCTGGATCAATCAGGGTCACTCCTGCCCTCATCCAATCTTCTTTAACGCGAGTTTGCAGAATGTCATAAGCCGCTGCCAACTGTTTGCGATCGTTAATCCCTAGAATCTCCTCGTAATCCTCAACATCCACCGCCATGACGGGCTTGAGATAGTTAACCGCATCAGTCAGATAGTATTCTTTCTGGTCATTGCTGGAGGTCAGTTGAGGCAGCACTTGCGCCAGCCGTGACCATTGAAAGCAATAGACCCCTGCATTAATGCGACGGTTTTGCTTTTGAGCAGGGCTGCAATCGCGATCCTCGACAATTTGAGTCACGATGTTATTGCCGTTGCAAAAGACCCGACCATATCCTTTAGCATCGGGCAGATGAGCCGTCAAAATCGTAGCGGCATTTTGTTCTTTCTGATGGGTTTTCAGCAACAGCTCCAGCGTCTCTGGGCGCAGAAGAGGGACATCCCCATTCAACACCAGCAAATCACCCTCAAAGTCTTGTAGATAGGGGATGACCTGCTGAACGGCGTGTCCTGTGCCGAGTTGTTCAGTCTGCTCAACAAACTCTAACCCCGGATAATGTGCCAGTGAGTTTTTCACCAACTCACTGTTATATCCCACGATCACGAGTTGTCGGGTCGGATTAATTTTAGAGAGGCTTTGCAGAACTCGCTCAACCAGCGATCGCCCGCCCAGGGAATGCAATACTTTCGGAAGGTGAGATTTCATGCGTGTCCCACGTCCAGCCGCCAAAATTGCTACCGCTACCATGCTCACAGCTCACATAATTCGCTCAATTCATCCCACGGAGTATAACCTGCTTCTGGCTTAGCGAGTAACCTTATTCCAGCGCAAATTCATTGCGACGTTTGAGCACTCATTTAACCTAAGTTTGGGATGAAGATTTTGGCGGTTGAAACCGCAGCTGTAGTAAAGGGCTGAGGGGCTGAGGGCTGAGGGCTGAGGACTGAGGCTGAAAGGCAGGCAATACGTCACGTGCAAAGTGAGAGATGTTCTAATAAACCGTTCAGTTGCCATGTAGGGACAAAATTGACCTGTGTTGGTTTGGCAAACCCTTGATTTTCCTTAGGAATGGGAATTAAGGTAATTCGATCGATATTGGGAAGGGGCGGGTTTTGTTGTCAAATCCATGGCAGCGTGCAGATGGGTCTGCTAAACCCGCCCGTACAGTTTGCGGATTTATCGAATCCATGATCCTTAGCCTAAAATTCCCCAAAAATTAGCGTTTAAGAGAGCCGAAACCTTTATTGCTGAGTTACGGTCAGGCAGCGGCAGCTCGTGCTCCAATAAACTCAACAAACAATTTCATCAGCTCAGGGCTGCGCCATCCTTTCGCAGTTTCTTCTGCCATCAGTTGCAACGACTCCTCCGGTGAGAAAGCACGCTTATAAGGGCGTTCGCTCGTCAAGGCGTCGTAGATATCAATCAGTTGAAAGATTTGAGCCAAGTAGGGAATTTGATTGCCAACCAGACCATCAGGATAACCAGACCCATCCCACCGCTCGTGATGATGGCGAATGATGGGCACAACTCCGCGCATCGTCCGCAACGGCTGGCAAATTTTCTCGCCAATCAGAACATGTTGGCGCATGATCTCCCACTCTTCAGCGGTGAGTTTACCCGTTTTGAGTAACACCTGATCGGGAATGCCCACCTTACCAATATCGTGCAGATAGCCGCCCCACATCAAATCTCGCACCTCAGCGCGGGACAGGTTGAGAAACTCTCCAAAGGCTTTTCCTAATAGAACCAGCCGCTCACAATGATCCCCTGTATTAGGGTCACGGCTCTCAACAGCACGAGCGATCGAAAACAGGACTTGACCTGCATGGTCGAGGTCTTCGTTGAGGCGTTTTTGACGCACAAGCGATCGCACCCGTGCAGATAGCTCAAGCTGGTCAAAGGGTTTGGAGAGGAAGTCATCGCCACCAACCTCAATTCCCCGGAGGCGAGCACGGCGATCGTTTAACGCAGTGACAAAGACAATCGGAATCAGACGTGTTTGTTCATCCTGTTTGAGGCGACGGCAGACTTCGTAACCATCCATCCCCGACATCATGACATCCAGCAATATCAAATCAGGGTTAGACTCTAAAATGCACTCCAGAGCAGTAGAACCGCTATCTGCTTCTAAGACGTCATATCCCTCAATCGACAACAGTGCGACGGCTGTCATACGGCTAGAGGGATGATCATCAACAACTAGAATTTTAGGCTGTTCAGAGTCGAGACCTTTCGTAGGAGGGGTTTCCACTTGAGCGTCTCCAGAGATACCTAACTTGATTGATGTGTAAGCCATTACTAATATGTCACGCAACTGGAAAGGCTAATGATCATGCCTTCAGTATGTACAACGGTAGTAGTTGCGAAATCAGGTTTTTCACGGAGATCTCCAGGGGGGAGAGCGCGTGAAAGTGGTGCTGTATTAAGATTTTTTTTATTTGATCGGACTAACTGAGCACCCACGATTTCGCTAAATGAAGGCTTTGATCTGAACTTGAATGAATTGCTAAATGGTAAATACCAGTCTTAACAATTCAGCAAATTCAAGTACCTAGCGTATTTTAAGCATATTTTGAGGGAAGTAATTTGGAATTTTAAGGATTTTCTGGTCCTCAAATTATTCTGTAATCCAAGCTACGTATAAACATGCTGCGATTTAATGATCTTTCGTGTTGCATTAGGGTATTTCTATAGTTAACTTTAGTGAACTTTTATAAGAAAAACGATTTGTAAGAAGTTATGACAGAACTGACAATTGCCCCGTTGCTTTCACCGCAGTGGTTAATCGAGCACCTAGATGATCCCCAAGTGGCGATCGCCGACTGTCGCTTTTCTCTGGCTGATCCCAATCTGGGACGACAACAATATCAGACCAACCACATTCCTGGTGCCTATTACTTCGACCTCAACCGGGATCTATCGAGTCCTGTGGGACAGCATGGTGGACGGCATCCATTGCCTGATTCCAGGCGACTGGCTCAAACATTAGCGGCTTTAGGAATGGATTCTACCGATCCAAACCGCTCTAAATTGGTTGTTGCCTATGACGACTCACGCTTTGCTTTTGCGGCTCGGTTTTGGTGGCTATTGAAATACTTTGGTTATGACCGAGTGGCAATTTTAGATGGGGGTTTTCAGGCTTGGCAGGCAGCGGGTTATCCGGTGACGCAAGACATTCCCCAAGCCCAAATGGGTCAGTTTGTGCCTCGCCTGCGCCCTGACCTGATAGTTGATATTAACGTTGTCAAAGCCCGTAAAGATAACCCTGGAGTTATTTTGGTAGACTCTCGCGAAGAAGAGCGATATCGAGGTGAGCGGGAGCCAATTGACCCGATCGCAGGTCACATTCCCGGTGCGGTCAACTATCCGTGGCAAGCAGTGACCAATGAGCAAGGCTTTGGGCGATCGCCTGAGGAACAACAACAGCGATGGTCAGAGCTAAAAGATGCAGAGGAGGTCATTGTCTATTGCGGTTCTGGTGTGACTGCCTGCGTCAATCTGGTATCGATGGCGATCGCGGGGCTTCCTATGGGGAAACTCTATGTCGGTAGTTGGAGTGATTGGTGCTCCTATTGTGAGAAGGATGAGAAATGAGGGATGAAGGATCAAGGCTGAAGGATGAAGGCTAAAGGATATAAGGATAAAGGCTGAAGGATAAAAGATACAAGACTGAGCAATGAAAGAGCAGCCTGGTTACTGCATCTGCCCACACGGCTATGTAAATAAGGTTTTACACAAAACTCTGGCCACACCCCTGAAACCTTGATTTGTTCTGGGAATCTGTTCTTTCCCTTCTGCTCTATTCCTTGGTTTCCTTAAAAGTCTTTTGGCTCCGCAGGTGTTCATGGATATAGCGATAGGGAGTTTGGTCCTCACCTTTCAATCCAATTAAGCTATAGAGCTGCACTAGATCCTGTTCCCGTCCTTTGAGTTGATGTTCCCCTACACAGACGGCATCAACGTGCTCTTTGACTAACTGATACAGCGATTCAGTAATAAGAATGTCTGTCCAGAATTTGCGGGTCAACCCCTCAACCCGGCTAGCAACGTTAACTGCATCTCCAATCAGGGCATATTCGCGGCGTCGTACTGAGCCGATATCCCCTGCCAAAGCCTCGCCAAAGTTAATACCAATGCCGTTAAAGAACAAGACCTTGCCCTGTTGTTTCCATTGTTGATGCAACTTGACGAGTGCCCGTCTCATCCCTAACGCGGCTCGTACCGCATTTAATGCGTCGTTTTCTTCGCCTTGAGAAATGGGGGAGCCAAACTCTGCCATAACCGCATCACCGATAAATTTATCAACCGTCCCCCCGGCATCCAAAATAGCTTCTACCATAGCGTTGAGGTAGTCGTTGAGTTGTTCGACGAGTTGTTCTGGCTCCAGTTGCAAAGAGAAGGTAGTAAACCCTCGAATATCACAAAACAGCACTGCCGCTCTGACTTTACGCCCCTTCAATAGAGCTTGATAAGCCTCTGAATAGTTGGTCAAAATTTCATGAACGATCGGGGCTGCGACATAACGCTCTAGCGTTTGTCTCAACCGTAGTTGTTCTAACCGATTGCTAATCGCTCCGGTGGTCAAACTGGAGATGCCAGAAAGGGCGATCGCCACAACAGGTATAGCCGTTGGCACAATCAGATTAGCAACGGTGAAGCTGATATAGCCCAATGTGCCCCACGCCAGGGCAAACCCCAGAGCAGCAATCATTTGAGAGTCCGGTCGCTTGAGAAAACGGTTAAACCCAATGCCAATGCCTGCTACCCCAATAAACACCAGCAAACCTCGCAGAGGAGCACTGGGAATCGCCTCACCAATGGCTCGATTTTCTAATAAAGAGGCGATCGCATTGGCGTGTAACTCGACTCCAGGCATCATTTCCGAAAAGGGAGTCCGAACAAAGTCTTGAAAATAACTTGCTGTTGGACCAACTACAACAATCTTGTCTCGAAAGGTTTGCTCTCGCAGGTGAAACTCCCAATTTGCAGGGTCAAGCACACTCCAAAACGAAACCCGCTTAAACGTTGCTGGAGGACCGTAGAAGAAAATATGTTCACCCGCAGGACGGACAGTAACCTGGGGATCGTCGGAGGGGCGACTGAGTTGTACAGTGGCAGCCGCAAACGAATCAATGCCCTCGCCCAAGCCCTGAGGAACAACTACTCGATCGATAAAAACTTCACCAAATCGGTAAACTCTGCCATCAGGATCAGGAGAAAAGTTAATCAATCCCAGATTTTGAGGGGTGGCTTCAAAATCAGGATTGGGGTTAACGATTTGCCCCAACTCCCCTTCGGGGGTACCAAAGGTTTCATACAAATTGGCTAAGACAACTCGATCGGGATATCGCTGTATCACGTCGCGCAGAACCAGGTCATCTTCCAGACCGTAGCTGCTGGGGTCTGCCAGGATGACATCTAGAGAAACCGATCGCGCCCCTGCTGCCAGGAGTTTTTCAATGACAACGGCATAGGCAGCCCGTCGCCAGGGCCAGGTTTCCAGTGGGGCAAATTCTGGATGACGGTCTGGATCGCGCTGATAGGTTTCCCCTTGAGATAGCGACTCCTGATCCATTGCCAGAATGACGATGTCATCTGGTGGGGAAACTGTCCCTCGAATCGAGAAAAAGAGAATTTGGGTTTGTCGTTCTAACCCTAGTGCAGGGATGAAATTAATGGCAGTGGCGATCGCCCCTAGTGATGCCCAAACTCCGACAAGCAAATAACTCATTTGCGTCAGATTAACCCATGCTGTTTTTGACTTTCTGCCTCGGTCGTTGACGTGACCCTCTGGCGATCGCCCCATCCTTTGCATACTATTCCCCTTCAGGTACTACACGATTGACCTGTCCATATACAGGCAGTACATACAGGCAGTAAAAGGAGTGGAGTCGTGAGTGGGAGGATAGAGGAGTAGAGGGGTAGAGGGGTTATTCACTCCTCTACTCCTATCCACTTACCCTCTACCCTTCACTCCAATCCCTATCTCCTCACTTATTCCGCTAAAACGGAAGCCGAGGTCGAGGAATAGGCAGTCCCGGTGCTTGAACTGGGAATGGCACATCTGGATACAACCGCTGAAATGCTCCCCGAACTGCTTCTATACCGGGAATTTGCTCAGCAAAGCCCTCGATCAACTCACCGCGTAAAATCTCTAGAAACTCTTCTAGGGTGAGTTGTTGAACGGGACCCAAGCGGCGATCGCCCCGGTGAGTTGTAACCTTCTGTCCAGCTGTTAACACGACGCGATCGCCATCCTCAGGAGAGCTAGCTGTAGGCTCATCTGTTACAGGGGCTATTAACGTATCCGGTGAGTCTGTCCCGGCTTCAGCAATAGCCTGACGAGCGACAACAACCTCTCCCTCCAGGACTTTCACCTGTGCATCGCCATCGTCATTCACTTCCATGACATAGGTAGTACCTCGAACTCCTGCTGTGAATGACGGAGTACAACCATTAACTGCTCCACTGACGAGGACGACCCCCCGATCCAGACGAGCACACTCTCCTACCGTTAAGCTCGTATTCGACACCAACCGTAATACTGCACCCGTGTTATACCTCAAATTGGCTCTTGCCCGTGCTGTTCGCACTCGTTGCCCTCGGTTGGCTACATCATTCACTCGCGCCTGATTCTCCTGGATAAAAACCTGGTTACTATCCAAAATCTCGATTACCGTCGCCCGGTCAATGGACTGTGCCATTAACGGAGACGACAACGACCCCAGGACTAAACAAAGAAACAACCCAAATGCAAAATAGCGAATTTGTGACCGTTGCCACATGTTGAACAGGGCTTGCCCCAGTTGACTAAACACAGAAATACCTCTCCGATGAGTGACGCTAAAACTCCATCACTCATTTCGTGAGAAAGTTTGAATCGGGATTGCCCCAGTTGACTGAGCACAGGAATGCCTCCCAGAAATGAGTGACGTTGGAACTCCATCACTCATTTCATCAACAATCCTTCTGATTCCGCATAAATACTGGGATAGCTCATCGGGATTTCATAAAGCTTTGTCATTCCTGAGCGATCGCATCTCCCCTAGGGCAACCCAACTCAGAGATGGTAAAGAGTGCATCCACACCACTGATTGAAAGATTCAAAAGTAGCATCCAGGTACTTCTTGCATCTATCCATTAGCAGATTGTCAGCCGTTTTTGAGGAACATACAAGCAAAATCGCCCTAGGAAGTAGCAAATATCAAGTATTAATGAAGTTGCAAGAGTGAAGCGGTGTCAAGCTTTGAAGTAAGAGAACAAAATCTTTATAATAAAGAGCACCTATGCTTACTTCTGCGGAGTGAGAAAATTCTAGTTTGAATTTTTCGTACTCCTTTTTACAGACCTTATGTGTATTTGTCAGACCAACTATGAGAGCTATCAGGAAATCTGCCTTAATCCTTAAACAAGCGAGCTTAGGGTGTTTCATCTCTGGGGAAAATTGGTGATCAATCGATTACCAACCTACCCAGTGAGATTAGGGTTTCTTGTCTCAAAACAGTCACTCGTAGTTAGGATTAAGAATCAACAGAAATTTTATTCAGACGAAATGCTGCAAGTACCTACAGCACAAAAACCTGAATATGTTCAAACTATCATGATTAAGGGTTAATTCCTTAATACAAGCTAAGGCAGCAATGACCAATAGGACATTGCCGCCATGAATTCTCTAGTTAAAGTCTCTGCTAAAAAATTTAGGCTTAAATTTCTATGATTTCTTCTGCAAGCCGTCTTTCGATTTTTGTAGACGGGAACAATATGTTCTACGCCCAACAAAAGAATGGCTGGTTTTTTGACCCACGAAGAGTACTGGAATATTTCACTCGCGAACCGGATGTACAACTTGTTAATGCATTTTGGTATACGGGTTTGAAAGATCCTCAAGATCAACGAGGATTTCGAGATGCTTTGATCAGTTTAGGTTATACCGTTAGAACCAAAATTCTTAAAGAATACTACGACGATAGCTCAGGTCGCTATTCGCAGAAAGCCAATCTAGATATTGAGATCGTAGTCGATATGTTTAACACCGTTGACCAATATGACCGGGTCATTTTGTTTAGCGGAGATGGAGATTTTGAACGGGCAATTGAGCTATTACGCTCCAAAAGTACCCATATTACGGTCGTTTCTACGGAAGGCATGATTGCGCGAGAACTCCGTAATGCTACCGATCGCTATATCGACTTAAATGATGTCCGCGATCACATCGAGAAGGTTGACGGCATGTAATACGTAGGTAGCATATCTGCTTCTGATGTAATATACCTGCTCCGACTACGCCAACCCAGATTTTGCCTTCTCAATCTCTTGCTGAGGATTGTGACGGAAGTCTGTACACGCTGCACTGAAAGGAAAATGAAACAGTAGAATAGTCATACCGTCGTTTTACGGCGGTTTTAGGTCGTTGTCAACATCTATCATCATGTCAGCCTGAGTTGCTATGAGCATTTCATCTCAACCCGATCGCATCATTATTTTCGATACGACTCTACGTGATGGCGAGCAGTCGCCTGGAGCTACCCTCAACGTGGATGAAAAGCTAACAATTGCCCGTCAACTGGCACGACTAGGGGTAGATGTGATTGAGGCTGGCTTTCCTTTTGCGAGCCCCGGTGACTTTGAAGCCGTCAACAAGATTGCTCAGCATGTCGGGACAGTAGATGGACCCATCATTTGCGGTTTAGCCAGAGCCACTCAACAAGATATCAAGACGGCGGCTGAAGCCCTCCAACCTGCTGCCCACCCCCGGATTCACACCTTCATTGCGACCTCCGATATCCACCTGGAATACAAGCTCAAAAAAACACGGGCAGAGGTGCTGGAGATCGCCCCGGAAATGGTCGCCTATGCCAAGTCTTTTGTAGATGATGTTGAGTTTTCTCCAGAGGATGCAGGGCGGTCAGACCCAGAGTTTTTGTACGAAATGCTGGAACGGGTCATCGCTGCCGGAGCAACGACGGTCAATATCCCTGACACGGTGGGTTATCTGACCCCTGGCGAGTTTGGTGCTCTGATTCGTGGCATTAAAGAAAACGTTCGCAACATCGACCAGGCGGTTATCTCAGTCCATGGACACAACGATTTGGGATTGGCGGTCGCTAACTTTCTAGAAGCTGCAAAAAACGGTGCTCGTCAGTTGGAATGCACGATCAATGGCATCGGCGAACGAGCTGGCAACGCTGCCCTGGAGGAATTGGTGATGGCGTTGCATGTGCGACGACAATATTTCAACCCTTTCTTTGGACGACCCGTTGACTCTGAAGAACCCCTCACCCGAATTGACACCCGTCAAATCTATAAAACCTCTCGCATGGTGTCTAACCTGACGGGAATGTTGGTGCAACCCAATAAGGCGATTGTCGGTGCTAATGCCTTTGCCCACGAGTCGGGGATTCATCAAGATGGGGTGTTAAAGCATAAGCTCACCTATGAGATTATGGATGCCCAATCTATCGGGTTAAATGACAATCAGATTGTGCTAGGCAAACACTCTGGGCGCAATGCTTTCCGCACTCGATTGAAGGAACTGGGCTTTGAGTTGTCAGACCAGGAAATCAACCGGGCATTCCTGCGGTTTAAGGAATTGGGTGATAAGAAGAAAGAGATTACCGATTGGGATTTGGAAGCGATCGTTAATGACGAGATTCAACAAACGCCTGAACTATTTCATCTGGAGCATGTCCAGGTGTCTTGTGGCGACAAAGCTCGCCCAACCGCAACGGTCACCATCTGCACCCCTGACGGCAACGAACTGACTGATGCAGCGATCGGAACGGGTCCGGTTGATGCGGTTTATAAAGCGATCAACCGTGTTGTCGATGTGCCCAATCAACTCGTTGAGTTTGCGGTGCAATCAGTTACCGAAGGACTAGATGCAATTGGTGAGGTGACGATTCGACTGCGGTATGAAGACCGCATCTTTTCCGGTCACGCTGCAAATACGGATGTGATCGTGGCATCGGCTCAAGCGTATATCAATGCATTGAATCGCATCTATGCTGCTTTACAGCGGGGTAAGTCGTTGCACCCTCAACGTGATACTGAGGCAGTATCGGTCGCCCGATGAAAGCTACTCCCTTTTCAGTACGCCACATCTGGCTGTATCTCCTGCTGGGGGCGATCGCCCTGGTGATGTTGTTGCCCTTGATCTGGTTGATCAGTACTGCCTTCAAAGCCCCCACTGAAGATATTTTTCAGTTTCCTCCCCGGTTCCTGCCAAGTCAGCCAACGTTTGACAATTTCATCCAGGTCTGGCAGACCAATCCCTTTGGGCAGTATCTCTTTAACAGCACCCTAGTCGCAGGGCTGACCGTTGCCCTCAACCTCCTATTTTGCTCCTTGGCGGCTTATCCTCTGGCGCGTCTAGACTTTCGTGGGCGAGAGGCGATCTTTACTCTGGTCGTTTCGACTATCTTGATTCCCTTCCAGATCGTCATGATTCCGCTCTACATTTTGGTGGTGCAACTGGGGCTAAGAAACTCTTATTTGGGGTTAATCTTTCCAGCGATCGCCTCTGCATTTGGCATTTTCTTAATGCGACAGGCGTTTCAGGGGGTTCCCAAAGAGTTAGAAGAAGCGGCCCGGATGGATGGTTGTTCAGAATTGGGCATCTGGTGGCACGTTATGTTGCCCTCCGTGCGTCCTGCCCTGGTGACTCTCGCCATTTTTGTCTTTATCGGCTCCTGGAGCGATTTTCTCTGGCCGTTAATTATTCTGGACCGCCCAGAATACTACACACTACCTCTGGGGGTAGCCAAGTTGGCAGGAGCATTTTCCCTGGACTGGCGATTGATTGCTGCCGGGTCCGTTATCTCGATCGCCCCGATTCTATTATTTTTCATCGTGATGCAGCGGTACATCGTACCCACGGAGGCAGGAAGTGGGGTAAAAGGCTAGGCATCAGTCTGGTTTAAGAACCTGGCAAATGAATTCGTGGCTACTGGAACCAAGTCTGCCCCAAAAATCAAGGGTTAGACCAACTGACGCAGGTCGGTTTTACTCCGATAGCGGCGGTTGCAACCGCCAAAATCCTTATCCCGAATTCACGTTAGGTTAATTCTGAACCTGGTCAAGTGTCACTTCAAAGATTTCACCCATAACCGAAACGCGATCGCCCGTGACTAACTGGCGACCTCGTCGCGTCTCTACTGCACCGTTCACCTGCACTTCTCCCGACTGAATGAGAAGTTTTGCTTGACCTCCAGTTGGAGCTACCCCAACCCACTTCAAAAATTGGTCGAGCTTAATACTGGTAGTGGATGTAGATATATTCAAGTGTTTACCCTCCTCATTCAAATTCTAACGCTCCTGATAGCTGTCATCGCTTTGGTAAGCTGCGGGGTGTGGCGATGGAACCGCCCGCAAAGGCAACTCCCCTTGTACGGAGCCGCCTAGCACACGGCTATAAACAAAACGGTTTAGCAGACTACCAAAAGCAGGGGCATGATCAATCACGCCCCCACCAAAGTTCATGTATTACGGCTATGCTTAACGCGAATCCTACGGTTAATTTCGCTTGATTCAGTTCACCTATTATTCGGGGTTGGAGTCAGGGCGGTGATTCCGAATTTGTTCTGCTTCCGGGCAATCTTCTGACACGAGGGGTTCAACATCGCCGCGTGGTACGGTTGCTAGCTTCTGCATAACTGATCCAATGCTCTCCAGACGAATCATCTCTTCCCACGAACAGATTTCGTCATCTTCCTCCGTTTCATAACGGACTGTCACGAGATCACCTTCAATATCTAGTATGCGAGCGCGTTCAATCCAGCGTTGTTGATCCCGCAAGAAGATCCAGACTTCGCGCCCATCACAACAGAGTTGATAGATCTTGCGGTGTAGCATGTATCGCTTCTCCTGAACAGGTAACTCTTAGAACGGTTAAATGAATTACACTTTCCAAGGTGGAAATGTAATTGGACGTGCCAAATGAAATTGATTGCGAGGGACGACCAGTGTCGATTCACTTGGCTCAAAAACTGAAATACTTTAAAGCTTGTCTCACACTGTCTGTTCATACTGATTACCAACGGACAGCACCTTAACTATTTGGACAGAATGCCAAATTTGCAATTGGAAGCAACTAAGTGTGTGAAGAGGAGTCAAGTTGCAGGCAGCCGTTGAGGTCATTGCTTATAGATTAAAGGATTCAAGGACACAACTTGTGGCGATCGCAAATACGAAGTTAAGCAAATTAAAGCCTGAGTTGGACAAGTTGTGAAGAGGGGCATCCGACGACTGTTTGATTGGAGCATGTTAAAGAGCAGATAATCAGACTCGAAGCCGCTTCAGATCGGGATTTTGTGAAATGTAACAGATTGTAACTTAGACCTTCATTGAAAATCTAAATACTATCCCACCATTCTAGCGGTTCTAGTAGGTGTTGGCTCAAATTGGGGATCAATTCCCTAAGAAACGGCATTCTATTGAGGAAAGCACCCACCTATGCACCCCAGGAAAGCTTCCAACGTTATTCTGCACAGATGCAGTGCAGACAATGCCTGACATAGTGCATCGGCATTATGCATAGGCAACACACTCACTACGTAATTACACTGTAGTTGCGTAGAAACATATCGCTATTCTACTCATCTCTCTCCCAAAGATATTTAAAGAAATTATGTTGTTGCATCTCAGTACATGGATTGAGGTTGAGGATTACTTAACTCGATCTCAGGGATTGATCATTCCCATCGGCTCTACAGAGCAGCATGGTCCTACTGGGCTAATTGGCACAGACGCCATTTGTGCTGAGGCGATCGCTCGCGGTGTTGGCGACGTCACCCATGCCCTGGTTGCCCCTACCATCAATGTCGGTATGGCACTCCACCATACTGCGTTTCCCGGCAGCGTTAGCCTCCGCCCCAGTACGCTGATTCTGGTCATTTCCGATTACCTGACCTGTTGGGTGCGATCGGGGTTTAGCAAGTTCTTTTTCATCAACGGGCATGGTGGCAATATCTCAACCTTGAAAGCAGCTTTTGCAGAAACCTATGCCGTACTCGCCGATCGCAACATTGCCAATGCAGATCAGGTGCAATGCCGTTTGGCAAATTGGTTTACCTGTAGCTCCGTTTATAAATTGGCAAAAGAGCTATATGCCCATGAGGAGGGCTCCCACGCCACTCCCAGTGAGGTAGCCGTGACTCAATATCTTTATCCAGATGCTATTAAACAAGCAACTCTCGCTTCTGAAGTCGCTTCTGGGCATCCTACCTATGGGGCGATCGATTTTCGTCGCCGCTACCCGGATGGACGCATGGGGTCAAACCCTGCATTAGCAACTCCTGAACATGGCAAACAGTTTTATGACCTTGCCGTTCAGGAACTGAGCCATGCCTATTTGGAGTTTTTAAACCAGACATGATGCCTTCAAATGAGTGAGGTTTTGCAGCGTACTCAGCCCAAACCTGATTCAGGGATGTGTTCAAATCGCGAAAAACACGGAGTTATGAAGAAGGTATGTCGCAATACAAACACAGTATTTAGTAAATCGGCACAATTAAAGTGGTTAAACAGAGCAGCTTGATTGATCTATCCTCCTCGGCGGGCAAAGCAAACCCTATGAAACCTATCTGGAACCCACAACTCGTGTATGACCGCTATTTCAGTAGCGGGACTTATACGGCACGATATCCCGTCTACAACCAACGAAGCCTCGATGTTATTCTCAGCTACACTCAAAACGTAAACTATGTGCTGGATTTTGGCTGCGGTGAGGGGCGTTATACCCTGCCAATTTTGCAACATACTTCCGCTTCTGTTATTGCCTGCGACATTTCCACTCATGCGATCGCCCATCTCAAACAAAAACTGAGTGCTTGCCCTGTGCATTGGAGCGATCGCACCACGTTAATTGAAGGCGAGGTTCATCAAATTACAGGTCAAGTCCAGTTAGATGTAGTGATTGCCATGTTTGGGGTGCTTTCCCACATTGCCGGACAAAAAAACCGGATTGAGTTGCTACAAACCCTACGACACCTGCTCCATGCCAACGGCAAAGGCGTGTTGATCATCAGTGTGCCAAATGCGCGTCGTCGTTTTTTTGGTGAGCAGATGAGACATCGGTTGTTTCGGGAGTATTATGCCTCTGGCTCAATGGCGAGTGAACCTGGGGATATCGTCTATAGCCGTACGTTTAAGAATCAGGAAACCTATGAGATGTATTACCACCTGTATACTGTCACTTCTCTCAAGCATGAGCTACAGGAAGCGGGGTTTCAAATTAAAACGACGATGGCTGAAAGCGTGTTTGCAGAGTCAACTGTTACTCGGAATCCTCTCTTTCACGACCTTGACAAAAATTTAACCGCTGTTGCGCCTGCTTGTTTAGGTTATGGAATTTTGGCGATCGCCACAACCTGATCACAAAACCCACCGCTACAAAACCTTGCCCTACTCCAATAAGACACGGCTACGCTCATCTGCTTGAGCAACTCGTTCAGCTAAAAGCTTGGCGATGAACTGATGGCAAGCAGAGGCAAGCTGTGGTTCCTCCTGTTCTAGTTGGGTCAATGCTTCGCGGGACAGACGATATAAGCTACAGGATTCATCAGCGATCGCCGATACTGGGTGTACTGACCCTTTGTAAAAGCCTACCTCACCAATCACCGTGCCTTCACTCGCGGTTCCTACGCGAACCTCCTCTCCGTTGTCTAACTTCTGCAAGATCGAAATTTGTCCCGACTCAACAAAATAAATCGCTTCAGATAAGTCTCCCTGACGGTACAAGCAGTATCCTGGTTGAACCTTGAGCTTTTCCAGACGGTTCAAGAATTTAGTGGTTTTGTTAGGGAGGGGGAAAACTTCTTCTAACTGCATTGCCAGAGGAACAAAGCGTTTGCGACGAAAAGTGCCTCGTCTTAAAATCTGGTTTTCACACCACTCAACCCCGTGATCTAAATCAGGAAAAGTACGAGTGACAGCATCTGGTTTCTCTTCATCACCAACGGCATCAATTACATGGCTTTGCAAGAGTTTTCCTGCAATGTCAGCCGACAAATCCGTCAAGACAAGCGTAATGCCAGACTGCTTTGCTAACCGCCTCATCTTAATAAAACTGATGACCGACGAGGAATCTAATCCTCCGGTTAATTGAAAGTCAATGACCAGAAAGCTGATCTTAGGCAGGGTTGCATTATTAATACGGCTTCGCACATGTTCTAACAAGGTGTTAGCAGTGCCAAAGAAGATGTAACCCTGCAATCGTAGGATATAGAGTTCTTCCCCTTTTTCTCGAAGCAATCTTTTCTGATGGAATGATCGCTCAAAATTACTATGGAAGCTAACACCAGAAAGGGCGTTTTTAATGACTCGAAGCTTACTATAGTTCAATACAAATAAAAGACAGGCAATAATAACTCCAAAACCAACTCCTTCTAAAAACCCAAAATTGGCAACGATGAGAAGGATAATGATCACCAAAATATAATCCAGGCGAGACAAGTCAAACCAGGATTGATATACCCATTCAATTAACAGCGATAACCCCACATATAACAGCAATCCTCCAAAGATTACTTTTGGCAAATATGCCAAAAATGATACTCCAAAGATAAGAAATGTTGCACATAATGTAGCGGCAAAAACACCTGCAAAACGATTTGTAGCACCCGCTTTATAATTGAGGAGACTACGACTGATTGACAAATAGCCTGCCATTCCACCGAGCAACCCCGTCATAATATTGGCTACCCCGGCAGTACGGAGTTCTTTATCTAAATCCACATCGGTCTGAGTGGCTAGCTCAATTCCAGATGCACAAAGCAGGATGGTGATTGCAACCACAGCAATTAGGGTCATCAAACTCCCCAGTTGGTCGCCAATGAACGACAGATTAACTTGCATCAGAGCCATCACATTGGATGGGTGCCACAATCCGCCACTCGACAACGCCTCGAATAACAACCCTTGACTTCGAGCCTGGTCGGTAGAGATGCCAACCACTCGCAGCAGTAGATAAAACCCCGCGATCGCTAACAGGGTGATGCCCGGTAACAAAACAGGATTTTTATAACGACGCAAGATAACTTGTAATGTGAATGCTAGAAATACACCCGGTAGCCAGTGAAGTAACAGTGAAGAGTCAAATAAAGCTGGCAAATGGGTCATATCCAGCGATTTACCAGTCATAACGGTAAAGGAGCCTTGAGTCAGTAACCAACCCACTCCAGCTAAAAACCCACCAATCACTGGATAAGGAATAAAGCGAATGAAGCTACCCAGGCGAAGCCGCCCTAGTGTGAAAAGACACAATCCTGTAATTACTGTGCTAAGTGCGATCGCAAGCCAGACAGTTGGGAAGACTAGATCTGTGGTGTTAGACGACGAAATCATACTGGTGGCGATCGCCGCTGCCATCAACGATAAAATTGCGGATGCATTTGAATCAGGTCCCGCGATGGTAAAGGGTAGAGAACTATTGAGAGCTACCCAAAAAGCATTAATCGTGCCACTGATGAGAGCACAACTGATACCAAGGGGGAGATACTCTGCCAAATCACCAGAAAATACTAAAGCCGCATAGGAAATGCTATAAATCAACGTGACTAGCCCTGAGATCGCCCCAGCAAACATGTTTGGCAAAAGATCATAGAACTTTAAACGATTCATGGGCAGTTTCTTGAGTGTTTGTACTGTAATTCCCTGAGGATTTTGTAGAACAAAGTATACTATCCCCACTTAATAAACCATAATTTCAATCCACCTGAGGTTCACTATCTCTTCAAAATCTTCTTCAAAATTTAGCCATTCCATCCCCATGCAGCTAGACCCTCCTTCCTACAAACAACGCAGGACGTTAAGCCTTAAAGCAAAATTAGCAGGTGCCATCCTGATAACGGTCAGTGCCACGGCTGCGATCGTCCATTTTCCCTGGATGTGGGCTTCAAGCAGAAACATTAATAGTATTGTGGATCAACTGAATGAGGCGATTACACGGCAAACGTCTCGCGAGGTGGGCAACATTTTTAGCAATGTTCGATCGGCTCAAGTCTTGATCCAATCAACGTTTCTAAGTGGATCGGTTGACTTAAATGATGAAGATGCCCGAGAAGAGTTTTATCTCAATGTTTTAGAAGCAAATCCAAATTTTACCTGGGTACAGTTTGGCTATCCTAATGGCAATTATTTAGGCTTACAACGTAGGCAAGACGGCAGAATCAACATTATCAATCGACAATATAACCCCGAAGTAGACCAGGCTACCAAAATTGTTGAATCCTATGAACGGGTGGGTCAGAATCTGCGGTTGATTAGCACTGAAACAACACCAGAAAAATATTACGCCCCCCAGCGACCCTGGTATCAAGCTGCTATGAGATCCAGAGGGCAGCAAGCCTGGACGGATGTTTATGTATTTGCTACAGGCAGGATTCCGGGGATTGACTCAGCCACCACCCTGGAAGACCAGGGGGAGCTACTAGGGGTCATTAGCATTGCCTTTGACCTGAAACAGATTGCTACTTTTTTGACGCACCTCCAAGGCGATCGCCCCGGTGCTATTTTTATTGTTAACTCCCGTGGAGAGTTAATTGCCTTTACCGATCCAACTGAGTTGGGATATACCCTCACTGGGCAAGACACCGCAGAATTGACGACTATTTCGGGATCCCAAAATCGCTATTTAAGATTTGCCTACCAGACCCTACAAACCAATCAAGTCCCTCTGAACCAACTAACCTCCCGCTTTAGCGACATTTATTATGACCCCGAAACAGGGGAACGATTTTATATTTCGATCGCCCCTCTCGATCATCTAGATTGGTCAGTCGGTACAGTTATTCCTGAGTCAAACTATTTAACAGAAATCAATCGCAACAAAAGAGTTTTATTTTTTGTTGTGTCAGGTTTCATTGTGGTGGCAGCAGGTACAGCGATGTTTTTAACTGACCGCTTTATCGCTCGCCCCGTTATGAATGTTGCTAAGGCAGCCGCCGATATTGAAGCTGAGAAATTTGAAATAGATAGTCTTGATCAAGTTGCCAAACAAGATGATGAATTAGGGCAACTTGCTCGAGTGTTTCAGGCCATGGCGCGTGAGGTTTACGCCCGTGAACAACGATTAAAGCAAACCGTCCAGGAATTACGAATTGAAATTGACGAGGTCAAGCGTAAAAAGCAGGTCAACGAAATTGTTGAATCTGATTTCTTTCAAGATTTACAAGCAAAAGCTCGGCTAGCTCGCAATCGTTTAGGTAGCTCTTCACGACGCGAAATTGAGGATATTATCAAGCCTGAGTCGCTTGATTCTGACAATCTTTAACCCCTGGTCATGGGTTAACTCCAGCTAAGTACAACTCGTCGTAAATAAGGGTGGGAGTGCAGGGATGAAACTCCTGCTGGGGACACCGCCCCCACACCCCTGGTTTTATATCCCTAGCCACATTCGATGGGGCGGAGGCGAGTCAGGAAGCTTTCCCAGCATTGGATTTGAGCTATTGCCTTTGCCTTAAGCTTTCTGACCAAAGCTATATTTCCAAACCCTATCTGTGAATATAGCGATCCTAAATCGTTTGTGAAAGTGCCCGCCCAAAGGGCGGGCACTTTCACAAACAGCTTTTTTCACAAATCAAATAGGATTGCTATAGCAGTATTAAGCATACTGGTGTGAAGGATAGGAAAAATACCTCTTAAGCAAGTCATGCGATAAAAATACTTCAGATAAGCTCTATTTAACGTGAATTCGGGATAAGGATTTCGGCGGTTAAAACCGCCGCTATAAGAGCAAAACCGACCTGCGTCGGTTCGTCAAACCTTGATTTTCCGGAGTCCGCGTCGGCGGACTTCGCTCTAGTAGCCGCGAATTCGTTCGCCGGGCTCTTAAACCGAACTGACGTTATTTAGTTTACTGATTTAGTTTACAAAGGAGCTATCTATGGCTGACATAACTAATACAAATACAGATGTAAATCAAACCTATGATGCAAAAGTTTTGGCGGAAGAAGTTGCTACTGGGGAAGAAAAAGTAGTTCCTTCTGTCAATGTAGAAGCTGATTATGAAGCCTCCAAACATTATAGTGAAGGGTCAGGAGATCCTGCTGAGGTAGAGCCTGCGATCGAGTCTCCGCTCACCTCATCTGTAATGTCTCCTGAAGGAGACGAACCTTTTGAAACTGAACCGACTGGTGATCCAGCAGACTTCCGGGCAATGGCTCAAGAGGTCAATCCTCAACTCAAAGCTTAGAAAGCTGTGTGGCATTAGTTAACAGCTTCAAGCCTGGAACTTTAAAGTTCCAGGCTTATTTGTTGCACAACTATCGAGATTGACCACTGCTGTACGGGCGTTTCGTGAAACGCCCCTACGGGATTCATATATTGGATCAGCAATACCCATAATTGAAAATACAGCTTTAAACTTGAGAATCCCCGGAACCATTAAGATTCCGGGGATTTGAAGCTTATTAACTATGAAGAAGTAACAAACTAAACTTCAGGTTTGATTTCGGTAGAAGTCGTTCCAGTGTTGAGTTGAGGATTCTTCTCAGCAAAGTAGCTATTCAGGAACGTATTTACAAAGGACAGGATGACTGGACCTAAAATGAATGCCAAGAATCCTCTGACACTAAATCCGGGAACAAACAGAGAGGCTAACCAGAAGCAAAATCCGTTAACTACCAATGAAAACGCACCAAAGCTGGCAATGTTAAAGGGCAGTGACATCGTAGAGAGAACAGGGCGGATCGAAGAGTTAAGCAAACCAACTACAATAGCCGCGATAATTGCAGCGGGGAAGTTAGCGATATTGACTCCTGGAACCACTAAATCCACCACTAATAAGCTGAGTGCTGTTGCAACTAGCGTCAACAGAGTTCCAACCATAATTTTTCCCCAAAGTAAGATCAACAAAGTTTTCTAATTGATATTAATCCTCCAACAGAAAACGCAATAAAACCTCTCCTCAGAGACAGATTCAACGCTGAGTTAGACGATGAACAGATAATTCCTATGAGGGAGGTTGATAGGCGAGGTTTTTGAAAGAATTAATATAAGTCTATTTAGGAAGAACAGATATGAAAATCCTGCGAATTCTTCTGGGCATTTTGGTGCCTCCTTTAGGAGTTTTTCTAACTTACGGTATCGGAACGCCTCTATTAATCAACATCGTTCTAACTCTTTTAGGTTGGCTTCCCGGCAGCATCCACGCAGTTTGGGCGATCGCCAAGCATTACGAACTGAACCATCAAGAAGGTCTTTTCTAAGACAGGTTCATTCAACAAGTCTTTCTTCGTAGTCGGTGGTGGATTATCAGTAGTCAGGGATTGTCTGGCTACTGATATTTCTTTATAGAGGGTGACCCTTTTACAAGAGGCTGAAAACTTTTGTTCAGGCGGTTTCCAAACTGTGTTCAATCAACTGACGGCACTCTTCAACGGGAGTGTTTTCTCGCATAGCCTGCACTAATTTTTCGTAGGTCGGTTGGTGGGATTGAATCAGTGTTTTGGCTTGCAAAATTCCCCACCGTTCCTTAAGTTCAGCTTCGGTGGGCGATCGCCGCAATTGTGACCACAGGATTCGCAGCGTTTGGCGATCGCCATTCCCGCCTTCAACGTTGCCGTAGGTTAATTGTTCAGCGGCAATGCCTGCCATCCAGACGGTGCAGTAGCGATCGATCAGTTGGTCAGATAGCCTGCCCTGCTCCAATTCAGCATCAAGTTCTTGAGAATCTACAACCACGCCACCCTGTCCGGGTTGTCCCTGGCGGAAGGCATCCCACGCGCTGAGGGTGTAGCCCGTAATCGGCAGATTGAGGAGATGGGCGGTGAGGAAGTGTCCTGCTTCGTGGTGCAGGACGCGATCGCGATGTTCTGGTGAAAAGTTTGCCAACCAATCCAACAGCAACGTTGCCCCTTTTCCCTGCCAACCCAGCGTGTCAACCGTTGCCAGACCCAACAACCCAAAAGCGGCGATCGCAGGTACCGTTGGCGACAGATGTACCAGCGGCCCTACCAGGCTTAATAGCACAAAGGAAAAAATAGTAATCGCCGTCAAATTGAGACTAGTTTGACTCACGTGCAGCATCTCCCGGAGATGGAAACAGGGTTCTCGCTTTGTAAAAGGTTTCTAGACTGGTGCGATCGCCCACAAATCGCCAATGCCAGGGTTCATAACTTAACCCCTGAGGATTATTTTGAGGAAAAGACAGCTCAAAGTCAAAGCGTGCGGCATTTTGCTCTAGCCAACGAAACGCTGGAGTGGTTTCAAAGCTGACTTCTAAGTCGGTTTCAGAGCGGGTGCCATCGACAATATCAATGGCATAACCCGTGTGATGTTCACTGTAACCTGGAGGAGCACTAACCTCCGCCCGTTCAGTGGGGCGTTCTCCTTGTTGGCGGTGTTCAAAAAACACGCGCTCTTGATCGACCACTGAGCGAAACCCAGATAGGGGAACGAGCACCACACCCTCACTACTAGCGGCGGCGGCCATCGCTGTAAACTGCTCTGCGGCTAGGCGGCGCAATCTTACCCGACCATCGGCAGTGATCGCCTCCAGCGTGTCAGGGGGAGCCTCTTCGTAGGGCAGGTGCCCTAATAAGGATGGAGTCGTCAGGGGAATGCCTGCCTTGATCAACGCGGGTTGTAAACCTGACTCATTGGCGGTTGCCACCGTGGCAGACGGGGCAGAGGTCAGCCAGGTTCTTACAAGGAAGCTCAAGAGCAGGGCGATCGCCAACCCCACCATTGCCCAAAGCCAAAACCGTTGTCGTCTCGACGGGAGAGGAGGTTTGGGGTTAGCTGTCTCGCGGAGTGCCTCCGGAATGTCATCCAGAGGGGGAGTTGACAGTTTCGGTGTTTCTCCAGAAAGATCGGCGTTGCTCACAACGGACTCCCTACTGCTATAGATCTCTTACAAGTTAGATTTTTGGATTGATTGAGTGCGATGCACCCACTTCAATCGAGAAGAACCTGAGTTCGGGATCAGGATTTTGGCGGTCGGAACCGCCGCTATCCAAACAAAACCAACTTGCGTTGGGGCTTAACCCAAATTGGCGTTAAAAGAGGTCTTATGAACTCATGACATTAGTGATTGTAGTCTGGCGCAGACCATCTATGCCGCTACTGAGGGTCTACAAAATAGGTAGAGATACCGTATAGCAGGACTCCCAAACGTTAGGACGGGGTGCAGGGTGCAGCCCTTACATCCCTTGTCGTGGACTTTATGCGTAGCACTATACCCCTATTCCTAATGTCTATTCCTACAAATGGGTGTTGGAGCAAACAGGTTAGTTTTAAGGCTGAAGATCCATGTCTACTTTAGGATTTAATCTCATCAAGCTATATGTGCCCCTGGTGACATGGGTTGGTTTGGGAATTTTATTAGGGCGCGCGTTGCCTCAGACCGTTCCCCTCTATCTGGGTAAGTTTTTATTTTGGATTGGCGTTCCTATCAGCATTGTCACGTTTTTGCGGCAAGCGGATTTGTCTGGCTCTGTTTGGGTTGCTCCCGCCGTTGCCTGGACTGCCATGCTCACCTGCGCGACTTTAGCCTGGGGGTGGATTCAACTGCAACGTTATTTCAAACGACGACATCAACAACGTCCCCGACTGGGCAGTGCAGAGCCGATTTCCCAAAAGAACCAGCCATCTGGCTGGCTCAATCAGCTCACTCCATGGCTGCAAGCCGATTGGAGTAGACCTGCTCAGGGTAGCTTTTTATTAGCCGCGATGGTAGGCAACACAGGCTACCTGGGCTATCCGGTCACACTTGCTTTGGTGGGACCACAATATTTCGCCTGGGCATTATTTTATGACACCTTAGGTAGCACGCTGGGAGCGTATGGGTTAGGGGTGGCGATCGCCGCACGATTTGGGATGAGCACTCAAAACCACTGGCGATTGTTGCAGGCAATGATTAGCAACCCCGGCTTGTGGAGTTTCTTTGTAGGGTTGGGGTTCCGCTCGGTCGCGTTGCCCTCTGCCGTAGAACAAGGGCTGAGAGTCGCCGCCTGGGGAGTGATTGCCCTATCGTTGCTGTTGTTAGGGATGCGGCTGAGCCAGTTGACCTCCTGGCGCAATGTGCAACGTGCCTCCCTGAGCCTGGGCATCAAGATGTTGATCGTGCCCCTGTTGCTGGGAATTGGCTTGTCCTATCTGGGCATTACAGGCGCACCACAGCTTGTGATCGTGCTGCAAATGGCAATGCCACCCGCCTTTGCGACACTGGTAATTGCAGAGGCATACGACCTTGATCGGGATCTCACCGTCACCGCGCTAGCGATTGGGTCACTGGGTTTATTGACCTTGCTGCCTCTTTGGTTGTGGCTCTTTGCAACTTAAAGAATTTTGCTTTGAGGATGTGTTCTGTCTTGTGCAGAGGGGATGTAAGGAAATCGAACAATCATCTACAAATCAGCTTTTCAGCAGCCGTTTAAGCTCTATTCTTTATTTCTCAATGCTCTAGCCAACCCAGTTCACGGCGTCATCTGAGGAATTAACGGGTGGTAAGGGCTTAGCAATGGGCACATCTCGACGGTTATTTTGAGCAGCCGAATTAGCACCGTTTCCTTGAATCGAGGTTTGCTCAGATGCTCTAGCCGAGTCAGGGCGACGTTGAGTGACCTGACGCTGTTGTCTTACTGTTTCCTGACCCTGATGCACGGTTTCTTGATAACGGCGTTCGTAAGCCCGACGCTCTGGAATCACGACCTTTTGCATCAGAAACTCGATCGTCTGCTCTTTGACCCAACCGCGGGCTGCAATGATTTCTCCCAATTGCATCCGAGTGCCTGTCATTTGCTCGGTCATTTTCTGGTCGTTCAGAGCCACATCTAACTGGGCGGTCGTTAGCAAACCTGCTTCAACCAGGTAGCTCCCCAACCGCTTCTTAATGCCAGTCAAGGTTGACACTGTTTGAACTCGATAGCGATCGCTCCTATCTCGCATGTTTCACTCCGCGAAGTCGTTTTCAGATAAGTTGAGGTAGATGAACAGGCATCGGAAGAAACGGTTATGACAGCCTGCTGATCTGCTCAGAGACAGATTGACTGCAAGCAACAGTGAACGGTTGCACTGAACTCTATATCTCTACCGCTGGGCATAAATTAGTAAACAGTTGTAGAGATTTCACATAGTATAGCAACTGATTTATAAAAACTTCACCGCTCCTTCTGGTGAAACTTCGTAGAACCTCCTACATTACGTTGTCAGTCGATTCCTGAAATCCGCATAATCTGGGTTGCGGCTTGCCCCTTACCAGTGGGTAAAATCTTGTGAAAATTGCTCTAGCGAGAGTAATTTAATGCGATCATCCTGGCTGGCAACCTCGCGATCGCCCCTTGTGTTGTAACCCCAATCTGCTAAAAACAACTGGACAGGGGTTAGATCCGGTTGCGGTTTGATCGATTGCAATGTTTTGAGTCGATCTTCGATAAACCAGATATGAGCGTTAGGCTCGGCTTGCAACAAATGGCGCAAGGTTTCAGCTTTGGGCTGTTTTTGCTCCTTGCCAAAGATGTGAGACTCCGGCAGGTCAATCTGTTCTAGCTGCAAAAGTTGGCGGACAAAGCGACCTTCTTTGGTGGTGATGATGACGACCTGAACGGCTGAGGTAAGGAAGTTTCGCAGGCGATCGCCCATCCCCGGATAAAAGCGATGTTGACTCAACCAATTTTCCAGGTCTGCCGCGATCCACTCATCTCGGTAACCATCCACCGCTGCACTAAGTTGGGCAGGAGTCAGGTGATCTGCGGCAATTTGTGCCTGCGCGATCGCCCCCCAATTCTCTAAAATCTCTGCCTCAGAAACTCCCAACAGAAGCGATCGCAACACCACAGGCATCTCCCACCCCGTCTCGACCACTGGACGCAAGCGATAGAACTGCTCGGCTAACCCCTCTGGCGGTGTAGGGTTGGCTGGTTGCCAGATACGACAATAGGCTTGCCACGCCGTTTGGAAGTATTCGATCAGACCATCACAAATCACCCCGTCAAAATCGAGGGCTAACAGACTGGGGATTGCTTGCACCATGAGGGTTATCCTTGCGATCGCCGAAACAGATGGGAATGTTCGGGATTATAGAGGCGCGATCGGGCTTTTGCAGCGGTTAGGGCAGGACTAATTACATATAATGTCGTCCGAATCAAGTTTTCTCGCTCGGTCACGGTTGCCATCTCACTCAGTGGCACAACCCAAATTTTCTCGTCTGACCAGCCAATGCGAAAACAAACTGCAACGGGGGTATCCGGGTCATAGTGCTCCATCAAGGCTGCTTGCGCCGACTCTACATGACGAGCACTGAGATAGAGACACAGACTGGCACGATGCGCCGCTAACGAGGCTAACTCCTCACTTGGAGGGACTTGAGTCCGACCGCTAATGCGCGTCAGGATAATCGTTTGCACCAACTCTGGCACGGTTAACTCGACCTGGAGCCGCGCCGCTGCCGCCTGAAAGGCACTGATGCCGGGAATCACCTCAAAGGGAATCTCAGCACTCGCCAATGCTTGAATCTGTTCATGAATGGCACTGTAGAGGCTGGGGTCACCCGAATGAAGCCGCACGACCGACTGGTGCGATCGCACCCGCTCAATCATCAACGGCAAAATCTCCTCTAGCGTTTTGTTAGCAGTACCGATCACCTCCGCATCTGGGCGCACCATCTGCAACAAGGGTTTGGGCACCAGCGAATCGGCAAACAAAATCACATCCGCCTGAGCCAACAGCTTTTGCGCTTTGATCGTCAACAGATCCGGATCACCCGGTCCTGCTCCGACAATGTAAACTGCCGGAGCGAGCGCAGCAGATGCCTGCTGTTGAGTTTCAGCCAGTGTTTTCATGAGTTAGATGTAACTTTAAGAAGTTGCCAATTTTGTGAAGAATGGGTAAACCATTCTCGTTATTCCGGAAACAATAACCATCCCTAGTAAGAGGGAATGGTAGATGCACCCTGATTCAAACCCCGGAGGAAACTTCGGGGTTTTTCTTTGCAATGATGCAGTCTTGCAAAAGACAAGTGTATCAAGATTGCCAGGATTAACAACCCCAAAAATTGAGATCACTAAGAAGTCGGAGTTTTCTGAAAACTCCGACTTCTCTAACCCATGCTCAGACTTTTAAGCTCGTCTCTAGGTACGAGCACTCAGCCCAATCAGGTTAAGCGGTGCAGGGGTAGTGCCGGGAGTTGTGCCCGTACCTGTGGTTGGTGTGGTGCTAACCGTCACCGTTCCCAAACTGGTTGCAACTCCGGTGGTCAAGTTGATGCTATACAGCGTGGAACCAGAGGTGGCGTATGCCGTGTTCACGCCACTAGCATCTGTAAAGATGTCAAAGCCACTGTTTGGTCCGAAATCAACACCCAGAGCACCTACGCTGAACAAGCTACCCGTGTTGGGAGACACAGGTGTTCCATCTGCGCTGCCTTGGCGCACCAAAACATCGAGGCTGGTGTCAATGCCAAACAGCGTTGTTGTGGCAGTGCCTGCAAAGTTATTGGTGTAGGCAACAGCCGTAACATTTGGATTGGTGCCAAACCGGGTGTCATCTGTGGCGTATGCCAGAGCTGTGTCGGTTTGGGTGCCTGTGGTTGCCGTGTCGAAGTCTACGATCGCCCCTGTAATCGGATTCAACCGTGCATTTTCGTCGAGGTCACTGACAACCCGAATGCGATCGACGGTGGGGTTGAAGTCAATTCCCAAACTCGTGCCCGTTAGAGCCGGAGTGAAAGCAGTATTGCTCACTGCCGTCGCCGCTCCACTGGCCAGGTTGATGGTATAGAGCTTGTTGGCACTGCTGATTCCAAACAGTTCACCCGTTGCCGGACGAAAATCAATGCCGCGTAAGGTTTCTCCACTGGCTAACCCCGTGACGTTGATATTAACGGCTTTATCCAGTTTGTCGGGGTTAAAGGCAACTACAGCGTTGTTATCTGTTAAGCCAAACAACCGCAGCGGAGCCGACGCAAAGTTGAGTGTGTACTCCACGGAGGTGTTAGTTGCGGCAGGGAAGACGCGCACAAAGTAAGTGCCTGCGGTGAGGCTCTGATTAATCAGGTCTTCGGTCGTGCCCGTGTTGCTCGACCTGCCGATTACCGTGCCTGTGCTGTTGAGTAGCTCCAGGTTGGCATCCGCAGACAATCCATTAAGTGCCAGATTGAGGTTGGTAGGAGAGTTGAGATTCACCCGGTAAAAGTCTTCTGGATCGCCAACTCCTACAAAGTCATCAAAATCATCGGTGCTGGGGGTAATGTTGATGGGACGTGCCGTTGTCGTGTCGTCATCATCAGTGCTGATCAGCAACGATTGGAAATTGATCCGGAGTCGATAACGAGTACCGCCGCCACCACCACCGCCACGACCGAAGTCAATGCGAATGAAGTAGGTTCCGGCTTCCAGAATCTGGTTGATCTGCTCGGATAAATTGCCCCCTCTCGCGGAAAAGGCGATGCGCTGACGACGACTGTTAAAGATCGTGATGTTGGCGTTGCTACTCAACCCTTGCAGCAGTGTGGTGCAATTGCTGCGCGAGGTGAGGTCAAACCGATAAAAATCGAAGCGATCGCCCCCGTTATCATCATCCCCATCATCATCGTCATCGCCAAAGCTGCCGATGGAGTCATTAAAGACAAAGCTGCCTTTGAGCTTGTTTTTGCCAGTGCGGATGCGGAATGCCCGCGAAAAGCTATTCCCTGCATCCTGGCTGACAGAACAGACAAATCTGTAATTGGTATCACCCTCAATTCGATTCACCCGAACAAAGTAAGTCCCTGCGGCGAGTTGCCGACTAATCGACTCGTTATCGTCATCATCCTCTTCGGAGGAAACGATTTCACGTCCTCGGCTATCATACAGAGCCAAATCTGCATTGCCTTCTAGCCCACTGATCAAGCAAGTGAAATTGCTGCGGGCTGTGAGTCTGATTCGATAAAAGTCGAGCTTGTCAAATTCAGCGAGGGATTCTCGAACAACAAACCGACCGTTTCTAAAACGAATATCGGAGGCATCCGAAAACCGATTACCTGCATCTGTCATACAATGTCACTCCTCCCGGATATTGACGGATATGGTGATTGAATACTGGTTTAGTCAGCGCGACCTGACACATGTTTCATGTGTCAAAAACATGCCGAACTCAAAATTGCAAAAGACGTTGAACTGTTGAAGGGAGTGTGAGGGCTTACGCCTCCCGCCAAGGGTTGCACCACCAGAAAGGCATCTCGCTAACGCTGCGCGGAGATGCTTACAACACTCTAGCTATGAGGACTTTACGCAAAAACTTGACATACGGTCTTATGGCTAAAGATGCGATCGCGATCGCCATAACAGTTTAGTGATGGGGTGCAGGGCTTAAATCTATGAGGTAGTGCGCCCCTAAAACCTCAAAATTCTCGGCTGCTGAGCAGCCCCTCAACACAGGAAAAATACACTAGCAGTCACTTAGACTGAAAGTACCTTTTCCGGTTCCTGTTATTGCCAAATAAAATAAATTTGTAACCATTCCAATTGATACCAATTTGAATTGAAGAGGCAACGGGTAGTGTTCTGGAGGGAAGGATGGTGAGAGGGTGTGAGTGTGTGAAATGCCCACGCTCAACCCTCTCACTCTCGCTCTCTTAGTCCCTATCCTTTCCTATTGCGCGAACTAAGGAAAATCCAGGTTTGCCGAACCGAAGTGGGTTAGTTTGGCTCTTGTATAGCGATCGCTAAAACCATTAAGACATTAAATTTGAGTCCTGCCGAGAGAAACGCAATGAATCGCGTCTGTCCTGTTGAGTACCCTGTCTTAACTGAGGTGACTACGGCTATAGCTACGGGTTTAACCGCCACGATTCGGATCTCGAACTCAGGTTAGTTAAGTGCATTCAAGTTAAACGAATTTAGTTCAGCGCAAGTTCATGTGCTTGTGCCGCCAACATCTCAGCATAAGGGGTGTCGTGCAGATGAGCCTTGCCAACCGAGCCAAACAAGACTAGTTTTTCTTGAATGACAGCTTCCATTGCGGCGATCGCCCCTTCTGCTAGATCCAACAAATCACTGACTTTGCCACCACAAACATCGTCCTTGATGGATCGCATGTATGCCTGCCGCACTTCCGTATTGACGTTAAACTTGCATACTCCCAACTGAATCGATTGGTGAATCATGGACGCAGGCAACCCTGAGGCTCCATGTAACACTAGCGGGATATTGAGCCGCTCTCTAATTTTCTCCAGGCGGGAGAAATCAAGCCGGGGTGGGCTTTTGTACTCACCATGCACATTGCCAATCGTGACTGCCAACGCATCGACCTGAGTCAGTTGTACAAAGTCCAAAGCCTGGTCAGGGTCGGTCATCTTGGCTTCTTTTTCTGCCACAGTTAGACCATCTTCGGTGCCGCTAATGCGACCGATCTCAGCCTCAACCACTGCCCCATGCTGATGCGCCAGTTGGGTCATTTTTTGGGTAAACGCCAGGTTTTGCTCGTAGGGATGAATTGACCCGTCCGCCATGATAGAACGGACTCCCGCCTTGAGTGCCAACTGGATGTCTGCTTCAGAACTGCTGTGATCGAGATGCACCGCTACAGGCACCGCAGCCGAGTGAGCCGCTTCTAAACACAACGCCACCAACGGCAACTGCCCGTACTTCAAAGCACTGGGGTGAAGTTGCAACATGGTTGGGCTGTGGCTCGCCTCGGCAGCGTTAATTACAGCTTTAACCCCCTCCAGGTTGTAGATGTTGAAGGCACCAATGGCATAGGCATTGCGGCGAGCAGTTTCTAACAATTCCTGGGTTGAACTCAGCATAGCGAAGAAGTTTAAAAGCAAAAGACAGAGGAGAGATGAGGCAGGATGGCATCTGCCTTAGGAGATTTCTGAGAAAGAATCTACCAGTCGGTTTCTGGTAGGGGCGTTTCGCGAAATGCCCTTACAGGTATTTTGTTTCCTGGAAATCTCCTTCAAGCTTTCAAACCTCTGGCAACACTCCGATTGGCGGTGGGATAACAGAGTCTACTGGACGAGAGCCAATCGGTGGTGGAATGTTGAGCTTAACGGGAGTTGACCCAATTGGAGGGGTCACAGTATAGGTTTGATAAATTTCAACGGTCACGCCACCAATCGGCGGTGGAATGGGCTGATCGACTGGATTCACGGGAGGTGCCCAGCCAATTGGAGGCGGAATGGGGCGATAGTGATCAATGCTCATAGTGTCAGGTGGCATGTAGCGTGAACAGAACGCTTGATGTAGAACAGTAATGAAGCTGAAAGTCTTCTACAGCAAGACATTCTCAATCTAAAATCGCAAACCTAAAATCCAAAATTGGTCAGGTTGCCCCTACTATACCTGGCTTTTATCTCTCCTGCTAATTAAAATCTGTAAACTCTAGTTTGGAGATGTAAGTTGTTGTTGCCATTCCTGAATTTGTAGTTGGGCTGCGGCATAGGCTTCCGTTCGCGCCGGAATGGATTGAGCAGTGGCGATCGCCCGTTCCAGGTCATACGCGGCTTCAGATTCGGCAATTCGTAAAATTTCCTGACTCCAGACATTGATCATCTGATCCGCTTCGGCGCGGGCTGGGCTACCCTCCGGAACCTGATTTGCCGTGCGAATGGCATTCAGCAACATCGAAGCCGTTCCTATACTGGCATTGTCATAGGCACGTTGCATCAACGACTGCCCCTGCGATTGGTTGCGCCAACGGTTGATGGCTGATTGAGCGTCGTCATACAATGCTCGACCAGAGGCAATTTGCTGAGCAGTGGCGATCGCCTGGTCAATGTTGCCCATTTCCGCCAGTTGTCGGGCGCGATCGAGATAGGGCTGGTCTTGCATGGTCTGCACCTGAGCTGTCCAATCTCGAATGCGTTCCCGTGCTTCTCCATAGAGGGCGCGACCCTCTTGAATCCGACTGGCTTGATTGATTGCTGTCTGAAGGGAAAGCACATCACCGCCACTGGCAATGCGGTCTGCCTCCGCCAATAGTGGATTGTCTTCGATCGTCTGAATCTGAGCTGTCCAACGGGCAATCTCTTCTCGCGCTTCATCTCCACGCGGATTGTTGCGGGGCACCAATTGCGCCTCGGCGATCGCCGCTGTCAGATCCTCCAGAGTGCCCGATTGAGCGATTTGCCGTGCCCGATCAAGATAGGTAAGGTCTTGAATCTCCAGTTGCCACTGGCTAATCAGGCGTTGTGCTCGGCTGTAGAGGGGGCGATCGCGCTCTAGCCGCTGCGCCTCAATGATGGCGGATTCCAAATCGGCAACGGTGCCACCCCAAGAGGCTTGATAGGCAGATGCCAGATAGGTGAAGTCCTGCACTTCTTCCTGCAAGCCTGCTCGCTCTGGAATCTGGCGCAAAATCGACAGTGCCTCTTCTGCATCCTGGCGATCGAGTTGGGCTTCTGCCAGGTCTATCATCTTCTCGCCAATCTGCACCATCAACGGTTGGGTTTGAGCATGGCCAGGGCTGCTGGGTTTAATCTCCTCCAGAATCTTGATTGCCGCCAATAAATTTGACAATCTGCCCCGTCGAATCAGGGATCGCACCCGCGCTAGCTTACTGCCTTCAACACGTGCCGTCTCAATAATTGTGTTGAGTTCCTGATACTTTGTTGTTTCCCAATAGGTGTTGCCCACGTAAAGCAATCGCACTGCTGCCGCAAACGCCGCTCGCAAGTCCTGCTTTTCGATCGCCGCTTCGGCTTCTTTGTAAATCGCTTCGGCTTCTGCCCAGATGGAACGCCACTGTTTGATGCGGTCTTCTATGAGGGCATGGGCTGAGGTGTCTGCGGGAATCTTGTTGGCGATCGCAATGGCTTCGTCCAGGTTGCCACTCTGAAACGCCTCCTCCGCTAAATCGAGAATTGCTGTTGACCACTGTTCAATTAAGCTGTTGACCTCTGGGCGCAGGGGGTGATCTTGCGGCAACCCATTTACCAGGGCGATCGCCTCTAACAAATCATCAACCGTTTGCTTGTTAGCGGCTAACTGAGCACAATACATCCGCAGCGAACCGGAGGCGGTGGGCCAAAAAATGGCAGGGCAATTGGGCAGGGCAGGTAACTTGAGCAACAACGCTGCCGCTAATCCCCCTGCTCCACTAATGGTAATGACGGAGACAATCACCCAAAACTGCCAGGTTTTCAGGAACCGAAACCGGAGTGAGCGTGGCTCTCTGCGTCGGCGCATCGTCGGAGTCACAACTTCATCGATTGGTTCACTCCTGTGAAAGGAGGAGGGCGATCGTGGTGGCACACCCACAGGAGGCGGTTCAACTGGCCGAGCGTGCGATCGCGGAACTTGAACTGGGGGAGAGGGGGGTTGTAAGCGGGAGGTTTGCCCCATTGAACGAGACACCTGTGGCGGAACGGGCACCCGTGGCGACCCCGGTCGGTAGGGCGACACTGGAGGCATCTCTGAACCTGGTACTCGCTGCGACCCCTGTCGGGTATCCCGCTGCGACCCCTGTCGGGTATCCCGCTGCGATCGCCCTCCCTGACGCTGAGAACGACGTTCTGGCGTTTCGCGTTCCTCGGTCATATTTACCCCACGCCCACACGACAACTTTCAGATGAAATCTAACCAGTTGCCATCCTATCCTTCAATCTCTGAGAAAGCCACTCTTGGAAAAAAGAAGACAGAAAAATGAAAGGATGAAGGCTCAGGAAGCATGAAAGGGTGGAGGCTAAACTCTCTTTAATCACTTTGGATCTAGTCAGGAATGCCCACATCGAGGCTCAGCCTCCATCCATTGCTTCACAGGGCAGAGCCGAAGGATATACCAGAAACATAGGGAATTGATTTTCTCTTCATCCTTCATCCTTTATCCTTCAGCCTTTATCCTTCATCCTTCATCCTTCATCCTTTATCCTTTATCCTTCATCCTTCAGCCTTCAGCCTTTATCCTTCAGCCTTTATCCTTCATCCTTCATCCTTCAGCCTTCATCCTTCAGCCTTTATCCTTCATCCTTCAGCCTTTATCCTTACCTTTTCCCCCCTGCCTATACCTCGGCTTGCAAGTCCAAAATCAGTTGTTGTAGCTCATCGCTATTTGCCCGATAGACCTCACCACAAAAATGGCACACGGCCTCGGCTCCTTCGTCTTTCTCAATCATGTCTTGCAGTTCATCCTGCCCCAACATCTTCAACGCCCCTAAGACGCGATCGAAGGAGCAACCACAATGAAACCGCAGCATTTGCGTTTCTGGGAAAACTTCCAACCCCATGTCGCCCAATAATTCTTCAAACATCTGGGGAAGGGTTTTGCCTTCCTGCAACAGAGGAGTGAAACCGGATAGTTTGGCAATACGAGACTCTAACTTTTCTACCAATGCTTCATCTCTAGCTGCTTTCGGAAGCACCTGAATCAGTAAACCTCCAGCAGCGGTCACGCCATCGGGTTCCACGAAAACGCCTAACACCAGCGCAGAGGGAGTTTGCTCAGAACTCACCAAATATTGCGTGACATCCTCTCCGATTTCCCCAGAAACCAACTCTACGGTGCTGGAGTAGGGATAGCCATAGCCCACGTCACGCACGACATAGAGATAGCCCTTGTGCCCAACGGCTCCACCCACATCTAGCTTGCCGATCGCATTAGGAGGCAACTCCACAGAGGGGTTGTCTACATATCCGCGAACAGTACCGTCTGGTCCCGCATCAACCAAAATGCCACCCAACGGACCATCACCCTTAACCCGGATGTTGACCCGCGAATCAATTCTTTTCATGCTGGATGCCAGCAACAGTCCAGCAGCCATCGTGCGCCCTAATGCAGCACTGGCAACGTAGGAGAGCTTATGGCGTTGTCTGGCTTCCTCAGTGAGGCGGGTCGTGATCACCCCAACTGCCCGAATGCCACCCTCGGCTGCCGTCGCTCGAACTAATTGATCTGCCATGAAAGTCTAAATACTTCTTTACACTTCTGCTATTTCTATTGTAGGTCGCTCGATTCCTTCCTTGGGTGATTCCCCTTCTAAAGGACGTTATACCAATTTGAATTGGCTTCGCTGCACAGGATTCCGTAAGGTCATTTCGCAAAACGCCCCTACCCAGTGATCTGCCACAATCAAACATTAAATCGGTATTACTTGGTACAACTCGTTGTAAATAAAGGTAGGAATTTGGGGTGCAGGGGTGGAACCCCTGGCTGTGGCACAGCCCCCACACCCCTGGGTCTATTTCCAAACTCTATTTGTGAATAGCAGTGCTTAGGATCGCGGATGTAATGAATCCGCAAACTGTAAGAGCGGGTCTAGCAGAGCAATCTGTACCCTGCCATGGTGACAGCAAAACCCGCCCCTGCCAAATATTGAACTTAATTTAATTCCTATTCCTTAGCCTGCCTCGGCTACCACACCCTGAGGACACTGGGAATACTGTGAATGGACGGAAATGCTTTGACTTCTGCTAATGCGGTGCGGAAATTGCCCTCATTGACGGTATGAGTCACCACAACAATCTCGGCGAGTTGATCACGCATTCCAATCTGCACGACCGACTCTAAACTCACCTCGTGGTCGCCAAAACAGGTGCCCAGTTTGCCAATCACGCCAGGTGAGTCATGGGTGAGAAAGCGGACATAAAAGCGGGTTTCGAGTTGCTCAATTGGGGTGATCGTGCAGTAATGCTGATGGGTACATGCCATCAGGGCATGGGGTTCACTATCCGCATTTGTTGAAACAACACTGGGAGCAGTGCTGCAAGTTTTGAGAATGGCGACAATATTTTGCACATCCGAGACGACGGCACTGGCAGTCGGCCCTGACCCTGCACCTCGCCCAAACAGCATGACCTGACCCACTGGGTCGCCCTCTACCAAAATAGCGTTATAGACATCGTTGACGCTGGCGAGAGGGTGGGCTTTAGGTAATAAAGTAGGATGTACTCGAACTTGCAGATGATCTGTCGTGTCATTGGGATTGTAGGCAGATTCTCGGCGAGCGATCGCCAACAACTTGATGACAAACCCCAGGCGATCGGCATAGGCAATATCCGCTGCACTCACCGAGCGGATGCCCTCACAGTAAACCTCTGGCAACTTAATGCGCCCACCAAAGGCAAGCGACGCGAGAATAGCAATCTTATCAGCGGCATCATACCCATCCACATCTGCGGTGGGGTCAGCCTCGGCATATCCCAGGGCTTGAGCGTCTGCCAAAATATCCGCAAAATCGCCACCTTCCTGCTGCATTCGTGTCAGGATGTAGTTGGTCGTGCCATTGACGATGCCCATAATGGTGTGAATTCGGTTGACGCTGAGGGATTGTTTCAATGGCTGAATGACTGGGATGCCCCCTGCTACCGCTGCCTCGATCGAGACATACACCCCAGCTTGATTAGCTGCCTCAAAAATCTCCTCGCCATAGCGAGCGATCACCGCTTTGTTTGCCGTCACTACATGCTTTCCGTGGGCGATCGCCTGCAAAATCAGCGAGCGAGCGGGTTCCAGTCCTCCAATCACCTCCACCACAATATCTACAGTGGGGTCAGTGACGATGCTCTCCAGATCCGTGGTCAGCAGGTCTGGGTCTAACTTCACCGCACGCGGCTTGTCAGGCGATCGCACCCCTACTTTATAAATTGCAATCTCCTGCAACAGCGGATGACGCTGCTCAGGGTTCAGCAAAATCTCAACCGTTCCTGTGCCAACCGTTCCTAGCCCTAACAATCCAACCTTAAACGCCACAATCCCAAACCTGTTATTTAACATCTGATCCACATTGTAGGCGGGTGGGGTAGATGGATAGAAGATTTGAATGGGAATGGGGGTGTGTGAGGGTGGAGGGGTGTTGGGGCGCAGCATTTGGCTAATGGAATTGTGGGTGAACCGAGAATGATTGCCCAAATGCGTACTCTCAGGGAATTCAAGAATCCATGAAATTGACCGCTAATCAACGCCCCATGACGATCGCAAGCATTCTCATTTATGTGATTTGCGTAAAATTAACCGAGAACCATTGCCCTTCGCCCTGCGAATGTGCCAAGGTTTTGCTGATGACTCCTGCCTACGTTGCAACCTCACAGGTTGAGCATGAACACGTCTCCTTCAACAACCCATCAAACCTCCAGTTCTAATCGCTTAGTCGATCGCCTCAGTCAGGTGATTGTCGTTGCTTACAAAGAATCAACCGACCAACTGCAAAACGCGATCGCCCAGGAAGGCTTGCGGTGCGAGATTCAGCGTCAAGAAGACAAACCAGAATACAAAGAGTATGCCGCTGCCTATCGCTGTATGTTAAACCACTGCCGGGCGTGGGAACGCGCCGCCCAGGAGACGCGACCCACCATGATTGTGGAAGCGGATTACGTGCCTGTGCTGGGTTTAGGTCAACTGCCGTTGCCCTTTGATCACCAGAATGGCAAAGTCGGCATCGCCTGGCTCTATACTTGCGCTCCACAGATGTATAGCGTCACCCCTGAAGGTTTTATCGAAGGGTTTTCAACCGCTCTCGTGGCATACATTTTGACCCCTCAAGGAGCCGCCTGTTTAACGGGGTTAGTGGATGAGATGACGCAAAAACATGGCACTGGATACAACGTCTTTGACTCCTACATCGATCGCTATCTGCGCGATCGCGGCTTCAAAAATTACATTCCCTTCCGCAACTATGGCGAACATGGCGGTAAATCCAACCCGGAGCATCGCAAAAATGGGATGAGCGGCATCCATCGCGCCGATGTGCTCTACAACAAGTTGGCGTTTACCCCTGCCTATGTTGAAGATGAAAGCCTGCTATTGGCACGGCTCAAGGCTCGTTCTAAAGGGCTGTTTCGTTTGGGAACCGGAAAATTTCTCCGGACGAAAATTGTCAGAACCTCCAGCGTGCCCTGGCGGTTAATGAGAACGGCGATCGCCCGACAGTTAGTCCCACGGTTGTGACGAAACAATAGAAAGAGGCGTTGCATCTTCCGGAGTCCGCGTCGGCGGACTTCGCTCTGATAGCCGCGAATTGATTCGCCAGGCTCCTAAACCGACCTGACGTTGGATTAGCACCACCGAGAAAAGAGAAGCAGCCAACGCAAGAAGGAATTTAGGGATTCGGCTTGATTCATACCCGATTCCCCATCTGCCGACTCCCTCACTGTTTATGGGAACGTGGTTTATGGGAACGTGTTATTGCTACCCGTGAATGGAGTCGAACCAAGAGGTCCAGAGATGGGAGATGGTGAATTGGGTTCAGGGGTCAGGAAGTTACTATTGTTGACGATAATCGGAGTCGTTGAAGCGTTGTAGATGCCTCCACCTTGCAAGACCGCATCGTTATTGGAGAACTGACTGCTATCAACTGTAAGAGAGCTATTTAGGGTGTAAATACCTGCTCCCTGGAAGGCAGCCGTGTTATCAAAGAAGCGGCTATTGGTAACGTTGACCGTACCACTATTGCTGATACCGCCTCCTTGAGCAGTGGCTTGGTTTGCCACAAAGTCAGTGTTCGTAATTGTGAGTGTGCCAGTGCGATTTGAAATCGCTCCCCCACTACTTGCCTTGTTATTGGCAAAGGTCACATTTTGAACGGTGACATTGCCACCCGAATTTAGCAATCCACCACCATCATTACCACTGCTGCCATTGGCATTTCCGTTGGCAATCCTCAAGTCCTGAAGGGTAGCGTTAACACCATTGGCGACACTAAAGATGCGGACAGCATCTCCACCACTGACTGTCAGGGTACTGGCTCCAGGACCATCAATTATCATGTCCCGCTCGATAGTGGGTAAGGCTGAAGTCAGGGCGATCGTTCCGGTGAGACTGGGAGCAAATTGCACTGTCCAGTTTGCAGGTGATGCTACGTTGTTGGCTGCCAGAATAGCTTGTCGCAATGAGCCTAAGCCGCTGTCGTTGGTGTTGCGAACCAACCCGTCGTCATTCAAGATCGTGCCCGTTAGCGGAGTAGCCGTACCAACCGTATAGCCGGAGCCTGCTCCTAAGGTGAGAATGACTGTTTCATCCGATTCAATTACGACTGGATCAACCAGGGAATTGATAGTGACGGTTGCGGTAGTTTGTCCAGGAGCAAAGGTGACGGTTCCACCAGATGAGGTAAAGGTGGCTGCTCCGACTTGCTCATAGTCAGGGCTTGTTCCACCAAAGTTTGCCGTTCCCCCTACGCCAAAGTTAACGGTGAGTTCGCGATCGAGATAGCCTGTGCGAGTAAACGTGTAAACAATGCCAGTGCCACTGTCTTCGTTGACGCTGGCTTGACTAATAGCCGCGGTAATGGTGGCATCATCATTCAGAATATTGGTTGATACGGCTCCCGGTGTGAGGATGTTATAACCTGCTCCGCTCGCCAGGGTTAACTGTATGTCTTCATTCGCTTCGATCGCACCATCTGCAACAGGGGTCAGCGTCACCGTTGCCGTCGTCGCACCTGCTGCGAAAGTGACACTCCCGGCTGACGTCGTGAATGCAGATGCCCCAGATTGGGTATAGTCATTGCCTCCAAATGTGGCTGCACCCCCTACAGTAAAGTTCACCGTCAGCGGATTTGTGGTAAACCCTGTCCGGGTAAAGGTGTAAACCAGACCTGTTCCGCTATCTTCGAGCGCACTGGCTGGTGCAACAGCGAGGGTTACATCTGCATCATCGTTGAGCAGGGCTCCAGTGGCAGATCCTCCTGTGCTGCCAACGCTGTACCCATTTCCAGGTGTAACCGTCAGCGTCACTTCTTTGTTGGCTTCTACAACCGAGTCGCCCACCGGGTTGAGCGTCACTGTTGCCGTTGTCGCGTTGGCTGCAAACACCACTTGTCCCCCTGTGCCATCAAAGTTGTTGGCTCCGGTTTGGGTGTAATCGGCAGTCGGTCCAAAAACTCCTGTGCCGCTAACCGTGAAATCAACGGTGAGAGGGCTGGCGATCGCTCCGACACGGGTAAAAGTATAAACTAAGCCCGTTCCACCATTTTCTAAAACGCTGCCAGGGCTAACGCTGACTGTCACGTTGGCGTCATCGTTGAGAATGGTAGTCGTCGCGCTGGATTGAGCACCCAGGCTATAGTTCGTGCCTGCTGTCAGCGTCAGAGTCGCTGCTTCGTCTGGCTCAAAGGTGGAGTCAGCAGTTGGGTTAAGTGTCACCGTTGCGGTCGAGGCTCCTGCCGCAAACGTGATGGTTCCCCCGGTGCCTGTAAAGGTTGTGGCTCCAGTTTGGGTGTAATCGGTGCCAAACGTTGCGGCTCCCCCCACTGAGAAATTGGTGGTCAACGAGCCTTCGGTAAAGCCTGTGCGCGTGAAGGTGTAGACCAACCCTGTTCCACTATTTTCAGCAACGCTGGTCGGGGCTGCTGCTATCGTTACTGTCGCGTCATCGTTGAGAATGGTGCCTGTGGCGGCAGCTGGGGTGCTAATGGTGTATCCCGTTCCGGCTGCCAGAGTCAGCGTAGCGGTTTTATCTGGCTCTACGATCGCATCGTTGATGGGAGTGAGTCGCACCGTTGCGGTTGAGGCTCCCGCCGTAAAGGTGACCGTACCCGTCGTGCCTGTATAGGTAGCGGCTCCGGTTTGGGTGTAATCGTTGCCAACGCCAAAGACGGCGGAGCCAGCAACCGTAAAGTTGACGGTGAGAGCGTTCGCCAGGGAACCCGCACGGGTAAAGGTGTAGAGCAAGCCAGTCGAGTTGCCCTCTTGAATCACAGCAGGAGCCACAGAGAGATTGACTTCAACATCATCGTTAACGATGGTGGATGTGGCGGAGCTGGGAATGCCCGCTATGTAGCCGTTACCTGCTGCGACTGTAAGGGCGATCGTCTCGTCGGGTTCGACGACGGTGTCGCCTACAGGAGTCAACCGCACTGTGGTTGTAGAGGCGTTGGGTGCAAAGGTGACCGATCCGGTCGTGCCTGAGAAAGTTAATGCTCCCGTTTGGGTGTAGTCGTTGCCCCCTGCACCAAAAACAGCCGTGCCCCCCACCGTAAAGTTGACCGTTAAGGCACTGCTGAGGGGCGCATTAACGCTGTTATCGCGAGTAAAGGTGTAGGTGACTCCCCCGCCACTATTTTCGACAACGCTGAGGGGTGCGGCACTGACCGTAACAGTTGAGTTTAAGGGTGGAGCGTTGACTGTAAACGCTCCTAAGTTAGTCGCCGCTGCAAAGTTGCCAGAGGTATCAAACACCTGTCCTGAAAGCAGGGAAACTTGATAGGTGCCATTGTCTGCACTATCCCAGACGTTACCTGGAGCACTAATGCGGTAAGTAGCCGTGCGGACGATGCCATTGCCAGCGGGGGTCGCACTCACTAGGGTAGCCAGTTGGCTAAAGTTATTGGGTCCTGTGACTCGAATGTTGTTGTTGCCCAGGCTGAGAACGTTGACCGCTACATCGTCAGCAAATTGCACGGTAAAGGTTTGAGTATTGCCGCCTCCTGTGATGTTGGCAGCTTGTAGATTGCTAGCAATGGGCGATGTGGTTTCTCGTGTAGGCAGCGTAATGCCGAAGAAACTGCGGCGTGTGATGCGATTACGGCTGACCCCACGTAGCACCGCTAAATATTCTCCAGAGCGGCGATCGCGAATGATCGTATTTCTGCGATTGCGTCCCGTGCCTTGAGTAATGGTTAAGTCCGTTAAGCGCAGCCCACCTGCCAACCGCAGCAAATCTCGGCCATTACCAAAATCAGTAATAATGTCGGCCTGACTAAGACGGCGTCCACCACTACGACGAGCGATGACAAAGCTATCGTTACCCGCTCCTCCCGTTAGTAAATCGCGTCCGACACCTCCATCCAGAATGTCATTCCCGGCTCCTCCACTGACGATATCGTTGCCCAAGCCTCCAAAGAGATTGTCGTTGCCCACATCTCCAAGCAAGCTGTCGTTGTCGTCATCTCCATAGACAGTATCATCACCGTCATTGCCGTTGAGGATATCGCCGCCCGCCTTGCCTAATATGAAGTCGTTGCCAGCGTTGCCTGAGACATTATCATTTCCGACCTCAGCTACCAGGGTGTCATCCCCTGCATCGCCTAGGAAGAGATCGGACTCGGATGTACCAACTGCAAAATCTGAACCGGGAGTGCCAAAAATGGACGCCATGACAAAAATCCTTAGGTAGCTGCCGCAAATTAGTAAAGGTGAACAAATATGAAGATCATCAATGGGTGTTAAAGCACTTTATAAATGAATTGAAATGTTGGCACGAACGGATATTACGTCGCTCCGAACATCCAAATTAGTCTACTCCACAGTTGGCTTTTTAATACAAGCAACTGGAAATAATTTCTATTTTTGAAGGAAGCCGATCTCTCATTGATGAATTGAGGTTTTTACAGCAATTAGAACAAGGCGATTGCTCTGCCCGTGTACGGGGAACCGCCTAACCAACTTCTTCAAGCTAAATACAAATTACCCATTTATCGCGCCAAAGCACTCACACGAGGCGTAAAAACTTTGGAGAGTTTTAGAGTTGTCTGGCGCGATCGAGGTGGTTGGTAATTAATAATTGATCGAGTTCCAAACTATCTTCTATCAATTACCCATGAGCCTACTTTTGTCCCCAATCAGATGTTGACCAATTTCCAATAGCGTAGTAGCAAACTGCTGATTACAAAGCCTAAGATCAAACCCAAGGTATGACCGAGGAAACTAACGCCCGGAGTCGTGAGGTCAAACACGATCTGAATGCCAATTACAAACATGAGAACGAGTAAATTTTTGGCAGCGATTCGCGACTTTTCATATCGCCAACCATAGATCATGATCGCCCCGATCGCACCGACTAGTCCCATGATGGCGGCAGAGGCACCCACTAAAGTTTGGTCTGGCGCATTGGATGCGATCGCCAGCAAAACAATTAGAAACATCGCCCCAATTCCACTGCCGAAATAGGTGATTAAATATCGCCCAATTCCCAACGTTGATTCAACAAAGCCACCCAAGAAATACAGCCCCAACATATTCATCGTCAGGTGCAACCAGCCCAAGTGTAAAAAATTAGCCATCAACAAACGCCACCACTCCCCCTGCCAGACGGCGATTGGGTTCAGTGCCCCCAACTGGGTGAGTGTGTCCACATCCAGGCTACTGCCCCGCACTTCTGTCATGCCGTACATCATCAAGTTGAGGGCAATGATCAGATAAGTGGCATAGGCGGTTTTGCTAATAAATGTGAAGGGTCTGCCGTAGCGGGCTTGGTGTTGAGCATCCTGTTCAATTTGGCTGAGGGTCTGGTGAGACGCTTCCGTGAGAACCGTTCTGGCAACTACCAGGGGAGACTTTAACCGACGAGCGATCGCCCATTGTGTCATCGAGTCGCTTCTGGGTTTTAACGCCACCAGTCGCTGTTCAGCACGACTGCGTTGATCAGCTGCCATCTCAGCAGTTGCCAACCAAAATTCTCGAAACTGAGGAGAAAAATCAGCAAACGATTGACTGAGCAACGGGTGCACCCGTTCCAGATCGCCACAATAGGACAGCACAAACAGCCTGACCAGATTCGACAACTGAGAGTTACCAGTTCGTTCCAGAATCCGGTTAAAGGTGTGGGCGTGTTCGACCAGATGATTCAAGTCTCCCATTTCACCCAGCGATCGCAGATAGGACACCATTAAACTGGGGTCTTGATTTAACCTGGCGGTCAACCCATGCTCGTGTATCCATGCCAGCAGATCCTCCCATCGGGCGTTGAGGCGATAGCGATAGGCAGCCGCAAGCCGACCGATCACGGTTGTAGGCGATTGATAGCGATTGAGAATGGCGATTGCCTGATCCAGGTGTCCCTGTTGTCCCAAAGCGATCGCCCCCAAGATTGCAGGATAATCCCGCCAACCATCCATCGGGTGCAACCAGCTTAAAACCTGCGCTAACTGACTCGCCGACTGATAGCGTTCTTGATACGCCAGAGCACTCACCTGCCGAATTCCAAAACTGGGGATCACAATCAACACGAGCCACAACGCACCTCCAATCAGCCCTGCTTGCTGCGGTATGGCAAATAAGGCAACCGTCATCACTGCCAGGACGAATGCCGAAATCACCATCCACCCCCGGTTGTAGCTCGATGGCATCCGCAGTGTCCGGATCAGGGTCAAGCTACAGGAAAGACCGACAAGCCAGAGGCAGAGGTGATTGAGGAATTGATTGATGTCCATTAGAGCCGGAGACAGTGGGAGGTAGGGAGAGGGAAGAAGTGATGGGGTAAGAAGGGTTGGGGTAAGAAGGGTTGGGGTAAGAAGGGTTGGGGAGCAAGGGTGGTGTTCCAAACCTGTTGATAACCTCTGTAAGACCCCCTGTAGTCCCCCTTGGTAAGGGGGACGGCGACAGCCGGGGGTTAGTAGCAACAGATCTGAAACACTACCGGGAGCAAGGGGGGTGTTGTTAGCGTCAGCGTAGCGCACCGTTGGAGGATGAAGTACCGAGAGTGAAGGGGCTAGGGATGGGTATGGGACGGTTGACTCTGACAACTAATCACTCTTCAACCCTCAATACTTTGACCAAAAACGCCCATTTATCGGCATTTTCTTCAATTAATTTAGCGGTTGGCTTACCGGCTCCATGTCCGGCTTTGGTTTCAATGCGAATCAAGACCGGCTTTTCACCCTGATGAACTGCTTGCAACGCTGCCGCAAATTTAAAGCTGTGGGCAGGCACAACGCGATCGTCGTGATCTGCGGTGGTAATCAGTGTTGCGGGGTAATGAGTACCCGATTTGAGGTTGTGCAACGGCGAGTAAGCATAGAGAGCCTTAAACTCCTCTGGGTTCTCAGGTGAGCCATAGTCAGAGCACCACGCCCAACCAATGGTGAATTTGTGGAAGCGCAGCATGTCCAATACGCCTACCGCAGGTAAGGCAGCGGCAAACAAGTCAGGTCGTTGGGTCATGCAGGCTCCGACCAGCAAGCCACCGTTGCTACCACCTGCGATCGCCAACTTCTGGGGTGACGTATAGCCATTGGCAATCAGCCATTCCGCAGCGGCAATGAAATCGTCAAACACATTTTGCTTGTTGAGTTTGGTGCCTGCTTGATGCCACTCTTCGCCATACTCACCGCCACCCCGTAGATTAGGAATAGCAAACACACCTCCCATCTCCAGCCAGACGAGACTGCTGGGTGAGAAGGACGGAGTCAGCGAGATGTTGAAGCCGCCATAGCCATAGAGATAGGTGGGATTGTTGCCATCCAGTGTTAGCCCCCGTTTGTGGGTAATGAACATGGGGACGCGGGTGCCGTCTTTGCTGTGATAAAAGACTTGCTTCGACTCATAATCGTCGGGATTAAAAGGCACCTGCGGTTGACGAAACAGTGTGCTTTCCCCGGTCTCCAGGTCATAGCGATAGATGGTAGTGGGGGTGGTGAAACTGGTAAAGCTATAGAAGGTTTCGGTATCTTCAGGCTTGCCGCCAAAACCACCAACGCTTCCCAGTCCGGGTAGGGCTACCTCCCGGACAAAGCCTCCATTCAAATCAAAAATTTTGACCTGAGCGTGAGCATCCTTGAGGTATTGCGCCACGAGTTGGTGGTTCAGTAGGCTAATACCCTCTAGCGTTTCCTCCGCCTGGGGAATCACCTCTCGCCAATTGGCGCGATCGGGATTGGCAATGTCGATCGCAATCACTCGTCCTCGTGGGGCGTCCAGATCCGTGCGGAACCAGAAGGTCGTTCCCTCACTACCAATCAAGCTGTAATCGGCTTCAAACGTATTAATCAGTTCGACAACTGGGGCATCAGGTTGAGACAGGTCTTTCCAAAACACGAGGTTGCGGGGGTCGGTGCCACGACGGACATCAATAATTAGATACCGACCATCCTCCGTTACACCTGCCCCAAACATCCATTCCTTCTCATCGGGACGCTCGTAAACTAACACGTCTTCGCTTTGAGGGGTGCCGAGACGGTGATAGTACAGCTTTTGGAAATAGTTAATATCTTCCAACTTGGTATCGGCGTTGGGTTCGTCATAACGAGAGTAGAAAAATCCCTGGTGGTCGTGCGTCCAACTCGCTCCCGAAAACTTCACCCATTGAATGTGGTCGGGCAAATCTGTACCCGTTTCAATCTCACGCACATTCCACTCAACCCAATCGGAACCGGAACGAGAGATGCCGTAGGCTAACAGGTTGCCATTCTCACTGATCGCTAAACCGGACAAAGCAACGGTGCCATCTTCAGAAAGCGTGTTGGGGTCGAGCAAAACGGTGGGTTCTGCCTCCAGATTCGGCAGTGTGTAGAGTACGCTCTGGTTTTGCAACCCATCATTTTTAAAGTAAAAGTAGCGATCGCCCTGCTTAAATGGCGTGCCGTACTTTTCGTAGTCCCACAGTTCCGTCAGGCGTTGTTTGAGGCGATCGCGACCCGGCAGACTGTTTAAATAGCCAAAGGTGACTTGATTTTGCGCCTCGATCCAGGCTTTGCTCTCATCAGAATCAGGGTCTTCGAGCCAGCGATAGGGGTCAGCCACCACCGTACCGTGGTAGTCGTCTATTTGTGAACCCGTAGGGCTAGGGGGATAGATCAGAGGGGCATTGGTGTCAGACATAACTTAAAAACAAGTACCTGAATAAGAATGAATGGAGGCGATCGCAAATCAAACCTATCCCCAATACAAGGCTACTGTTATATACCTATCTCGATTCGATGGCTAGAACTATGCAGATCCCCTTAAATCCCCCTTCAAAAGGGGGACTTTGAGTCCGGTTCCCTCCTTGTTAAGGAGGGTTAGGGAAGATCAAACCCAGCATTAGCAGGATTCAGAGAACTTGTGTATACACCGTGACCAATATGGGGAGGGGCTTCAGAAGCCTCCTTCCCTCTGAGGGAAGGAGGTTGGGAGGATAGGTTTTAAGCAGAACTATAGTTAAGCAACACCTTCCACTTTAGCCCGACCCAGCGAGGGTGAGGGGGATACAGGCAACGAGTTCTGCAATTCTGGAGCCAACGAAGTCGGAGACGGATTCCAACGACTGGCGATCGGCATGCGCCACCCTGTTCCAAAGGCGCGATCGGTGACTTTTAACCCCGGTGGAGCTTGCTTGCGCTTAAACTCGGCGCGAGTCACCAGTTTTACAACCCGCTCAACCGTAGCTGGGTCATGTCCCGCTTGAGTAATCTCCGCCAGCGATTGGTGATGCAAGATCAGGCGATCGAGAATGTTATCCAGGATTTCGTAGGGTGGTAGCGAATCCTGATCGACCTGCCCCGGTTTCAGTTCCGCACTGGGAGCCTTGGTCAGAATGTTGGGGGGAATGACGGGGAAGGATGAAGGACGAAGGATGAAGGATGAAAGGGGTGAACGTGGGTTTTCTGCTTGACCCTTTAATCTTTCATTGAGCCAGTGACAGATGGAATAAACGCGAGTTTTGGGCACATCGGCGATCGCGGCCAGTCCTCCATTCATATCGCCATAGAGGGTGCAGTAACCCACCGCCATTTCTGATTTGTTGCCCGTTGAGATCAGCAAATGCCCAAATTTGTTAGAGATTGCCATCAGCAGGTTGCCGCGAATGCGGGATTGGATGTTTTCTTCGGCTAAGCCAAAGTCCGTTCCCGCAAACAGCGTCTCAAAGGTCTGGTCATAGGTATTCATCAACGTGCCAATGGGCAGAGTTTCTGTGCGAATGCCTAAATTTTGAGCCAGGGCGATCGCATCATTCACCGAATGGTCAGAACTGTAGGGTGAGGGCATGAGTACACCCAAGACATTCTCGGCTCCAATCGCAGCGGTGGCGATCGCAGCAACCAATGCCGAATCAATCCCTCCGCTCAACCCTAAGACCACTTTGGAGAAGCCGCACTTGCGGACATAATCGCGCACGCCCAAAACCAGCGCAGACCACAACTCAGCCTCCTCCTCCGTGGGAAAAGGAGCAATGCCCCCCTCGATGGATAGGAGATCTCGCGTCTCGGTTGAGAATTCGGCAAACGATAGATCACTGGTAAACGCCTGACTGCGGCAGACCAACTGGCCCTGGCGATCGAACCCGACACTGCTGCCATCAAAAATCAGGTCGTCGTTGCCACCGACCTGATTGGCATAGAGGATGGGAATCTGGTAGCGCAGTGCCGCATGGCGCAACATCGCCTCCCGCAATTTCTGTTTGTTGAGGCTATAGGGTGAGGCAGACAGGTTCACAATTAAATCCACTTTCTCTGCTGCCAGTGCTTCTAACGGATTAATCGGGTACTGGCGTCTGCCCCAAAACTGCTCATCGTTCCATAAATCTTCACAGATGGTCACACCCACCTTCACGCTGGCACCCGTCTCATCCTGCAACAGGAACCAGTTCGTTTCCTGCCCCGGCTCAAAGTAACGGTTTTCGTCAAACACGTCATAGGTCGGCAACAGCCGTTTGTGAAAGATCTGCTGCACCTGCCCTCTATCTAGCAGAGCCGTACTGTTAAACAGGGGTTTGCCTCCCTGCTGGGGCGATCGCTCATTCGGGGTGACGGTGCCCACCAAAACTGCCAATTGTGGTGGTAGATCGTGTGCCAATTGCTCCAGCGTTTGCGCCATCTCGTGAATAAAGCTGGGTTGCATCACCAGATCACGCGGCGGATAGCCACACAACGACAACTCAGTGGTGAGCAGCAATCGTGCTCCCTGACTGGCAGCCTGTTGAGCCGCCTCCAAAATTTGTCGGGCGTTACTAGCCAAATCTCCGACGGTGGGGTTAAGTTGGGCGATCGCAATCTTCATATAAATACCAGTGGCTTGTCCTTCAGTGGTGCAAAAGCGTCTGCATCAAAGCGATATAAACTGGCGGGTCGTCCGGCTCCACGCGACACCTTGATACCCGTGTCTTCTAAAAATCCCAGTTTCAACAAACGAGAGCGGAAGTTGGAGTAATCGGAAAAATCTTCCCCCAGAACGGTCGTATAAAGCTGATAGAGGTCACTCAACGTAAACAGTTCGGGCAACACATCAAAGGCAACGGGGCTGTATTCCAACTTATTTCGCAGGCGGCGATAGCCATATTCCAAAATCTTGTTGTGGTCAAACGCCAGTTGGGGCAGTTGTTTGACGGGATACCAGGCAATCCCGCTGACTCCATCGGCGATTAACTCCGCTTCAGCGAACCGCACCAGGGCAAAATAGCTCACCGATAGATAGCGCACACCATAACTCCCAGGGGCTTCACGCGGATCACGCAACGGTTCCCCAAAGGTATACAACTGCTCCAGATACAGATTCTCTGCCCGAATCTTCTCAGACAATACCCGATAGGCTGCATCCTCCAGCGATTCGCCCTGGCGCACCAGGGTTCCTGGCAAACTCCAATGCCCCAAAAAGGGTTCATGATGACGCATGACCAGCAGCACAAGCAGGCGATTTTGATCTGTATCGACCGAAAAAATCACATTATCGACCCCTACTTTGAAGTCGGCTAGCCGCTGGAGGTGCGTGTTAGCAGGCTTTTTTGGGCTGCGTCCTGACATGCGTATAAGTGCTCACGATGAATATAGGCTTCAACCGGAGGGGTTAAAACGTCTGAGTCTCCCTCTTCACGATAGGCGGTTGAGGAAATGGGCAGACCCGTCAAATCGGCGATCGCCACCTCAGCCCCCATCTCTCGTAATTGCGTCAAAGCACCCTCTACCAAAGCATAGCCAGGACGGGGAACAACCAACAGCTTTACCTGTTGTAATAATGTCTCACTTCGATACCAACGGGGCAACTGCTCAACCAGATCTGAGCCAATCACCATCGTAAATTCGGCATCCTGCCACTGGTGCCGTGCCCGCTCTACCGTGATCAACGCTCTGGGGCTGCTCAACTCCGGGTGGTAATGGATGTTGTAGCGGGGAGGATAGATGTCATTGATCAGTAGTCGCAACATCGCGGCTCGATGCTCCAGAGCCGTTTGATGTGACTTAAACGGATTATCAGATGCCCATACTGCTACTTCATCAAAACGATGAGACAACCACTTAAGAATCTCTTGATGGGCAGCTGTTGGGGGGTCAGCACTCGTACCAAAGAGGGCGATGTTAGGCATAGAAGAAAAGAAAGAAGAGGGAAAAAAGAAGAGAGAAGAAGGATAAAGGCTGAAGGATGAAGGATTAAAGGGAAGAGAGAAAAAAGAAGAAGGAAAAGGATGAATGATGAAGGATAAAAGGAAACCGTGTAGGGTGCTAGGGGCATGGATGCAAGATTAGACAGGTTGGGTGATAACCACTGACTATTGACCACTGACTATTGACCATTAACCATTGACCATTGACCATTAACCACTGTCTCCTGATTCCTGGCTCCTGACTCCTGACCACTAACCATTGACCATCAACCACTGACTATTCCCCACTCCCCACTCCCTACTTCAGATTTTGCTCAGTATAAAACCTGTGAATATTTCGTTGTGTTTGCTCAGTCAACTCTTGCAAGGCTGGGGTGATCTCTGGGGTAAAACTATCGGGGCGATCGATCTGACGAAGGCTGGAGGGTAAAGTGGCTACAGAAGCAGCGGTGCGGGCAGCGATCGCCTCCAGGGGTTCTGGTTCCTGCAAGCGTTCTCCTTGTTTATAAACCAAGTGCAACAGGGAGTCGTCCCCTTGCGGATCATCGGTCAACAGCCCCAGGCGTTCGGAGTGCAGTTGCCCATCGACCACCCGCCGAAAGATCTGCTTGCGACCGGGACGAGTGGCTTTCCCGCTCGACTCCTTCATCACTGGAATGCCGTCAATCTCGACGAGTTTATAGACTCCGTTGACGGGTACTCCGGTGACGAGCTTTGTCCCGATACCGTAGGCATTGATTTCGGCTCCCGCTCGCTTAAAACGCAAAATCTCAACCTCATCCAAGTCCCCACTCGCCACAATTGAGATATTGGGAAGGAGCGATCGCACCTGTTTCGACAGTTCCACCAAATCGCCAGAGTCTAAACGGACTCCCCGCAAATCTAAATCCTGGGTTTTGACTTGTTCGGCTAACCGTTGTGCCGCCGCCAACGAATCGTAAGTGTCAATCAACAACACGGCTCCCGGAAAGTAGCGATGAAAGGCAGCGAACGCTTCATCTTCATTGCCCTCCACAGCGGTTAATGCCATCACAAGCGCGTGTGCCATCGTGCCACTGGGCTGACGGTTTAACCGCAACGCCGCTAACACATTGGAGGTAGCATTCATTCCGCCTGCGATCGCCGCTCGTGCTGCCCACAAAGATGCTTGCGGACTAAAGGCGCGACGGGTGCCAAACTCCAGCAAAATCGCCTCATCCCCTGCCACATCCCGCATTCGGGCTGATTTAGTGGCAATCATGGTCTGGTAATTAATTGTGTTAAGCAGATAGGTTTCCACCAGTTGGGCTTGCCACAGAGGAGCCTCGACTCGTAATAGCGGCTCATTAGCAAACACAACGGTTCCCTCTGGCACCGCCCACACATCCCCGGTAAACCGAGCACCAGCAAGAGTTTCCCAAAATCGGTCTGGAGCATGAGCAAAAATCCCCGTCGCTTTTAGTGCCTCAATCTGGTCTGCGCTAAACCGGAAATTTTCTAAATAATTCAACGCTTGTGCCAACCCCATGGCGACTAAATAGCCAAATCCATCGGGCAAACGGCGGGCAAATAGCTCAAAGCTGGCACGACGCTGGTCTAACCCCTCTCCGACGTAGCATGCTGCCATGGTCAATTGATAGAGATCGGTCAAAAGACTATAGTCTGCGGGCGCGAGAGTCAATTCCTGGTCTTCCATAGAATTCCTGTGACTACATGGATACCAATTTGCGAGTCAGTAGGCTGTTAAACCTAAGTTGTTACGACAATTATAGTCAAAATAACCAAAATTGATCCTCATTACAACAAAAGCTTACAAAATTCTTATAGAAAGAATAGATGAGGTTACCGGAATGCGCGATCGCCCAACATCTCTTATGAAGTCTTGCTAAATTCGTGAAATCCTTCTATAGGAGAGCATTTTGGGACTTCTTTATTAGAGCTAAGACATAAGTTTCTGCGAAGCAACTAATCATGTCGTCTGGCTAAACACTGGATTTAGAGGCTGAGATATTCATTCGTTTACAAATATTTATATTAGTTTTAACTAAAACTGAGCGATCGCACTCTTGGAAACTGGCACTAGAGCCGTAGCTCCATGCGCTGAGGCGGAGGCAAGTCAGAAAGCTTTTCCGACATCCGGGGGTGAGCTATTGCCGTTGCCTTAAGCTTTCTGACCAAAGCTACATTTTTGAACCTATTAACAACCCGTGGTTAGCGATATCAAACTCTGGCAAACTCTATGTTTTCAGTGCAGTCGGCAGTTGGAGCAAGACCTTCGACCAACACAATCCGGCAACGTTAAATTGACATTACGACAGGGCAGATTTAACGGTTCTTTCGCTAGGGTAGGCGTAGTGAAAGGAAGATTTAAGATGCACCTTGACACAACGTGTATCTAAAACGTGGTTTAAGACCATCATTCCTACAGCATCAAATAAAGGAAAGAGACAATGGCACAAGCAAAAACTGGCGATACAGTAACCGTTCATTACACCGGAAAGCTAGACGATGGCACGATCTTTGACTCCTCTATCGATCGCGAACCGCTGCAATTCTCAATCGGCGCAGGTAACATGATCCCCGGTTTTGAACAGGCAGTCATCGGCATGAGTCCTGGAGAGTCTAAAACTCAGACCATCTCCTCAGAGGATGCCTACGGTGAACATTATCCTGAAATGGTTGTCGTAGTCGATCGCCAGCAGATCCCCCCAGAGTTGCCCATTGGTGTGGGTCAACAACTGCAAATTCAGCAACCTACCGGACAAGTGATTCCCGTCATCATCACTGATGTCACCGACTCAGAAGTCACCCTCGATGCTAATCATCCCCTCGCAGGTGAAGATCTGACCTTTGAGATTCAACTCGTCGCGATTTCATAAAGCAGTAGGGCACATTCATCATCAGTCAGGGCGGATTTTAGTGATGAACTGGTATTTTTGCCATTGCTTCTAAGCCGATCCGCCCTGAAAGGCATTCGTGCGATCGCCTTCCCTGTTCCCACTCCTTAGCACTCATTCCGCTACAATATAAAGCCAATTGTCGATGCCTCTGGTTCTATGACTACCGCCGCACCCGTCAAAACTGAGTACGAAGCTATCATCGGGTTAGAAACCCATTGCCAACTCAAAACGGACACCAAAATCTTTTGTAATTGCTCCACGTCATTTAACACTCCCCCCAACGAGAACGTTTGCCCAATCTGCATGGGGATGCCGGGAGTGTTGCCCGTTCTCAACCAGAGCGTGCTGGAATATGCAGTGAAAGCAGGCTTGGCACTGAACTGCACAATCGCCGACCACAGCAAATTTGACCGCAAGCAATACTTTTATCCTGACCTGCCCAAAAACTACCAAATCTCGCAATACGACCTGCCAATCGCGGAACATGGTTGGCTAGAGATCGAGTTGGTTGACAAGGGCAGCGGCACTGCCACACGTAAACGCATTGGCATCACCCGTCTGCATATGGAAGAAGATGCAGGCAAGCTTGTCCACGCTGGCAGTGAGCGGCTCTCAGGCTCAACCTATTCCCTCGTAGACTTCAACCGCACTGGCGTTCCCCTGGTCGAAATCGTCTCTGAACCCGACATGCGATCGGGTCGTGAAGCGGCAGAATACGCCCAGGAGTTACGCCGCATTTTGCTGTACCTGGGGGTCAGCGACGGCAACATGCAGGAAGGCTCCCTCCGCTGTGATGTCAACATCTCTGTGCGTCCTGTGGGAACTGAGAAGTTTGGCACGAAGGTCGAGATCAAAAACATGAACTCGTTCAACGCGATCGAACGGGCAATCAATTACGAGATCGAACGGCAAATCCAGGCGATCGAAGCGGGTGAGCGCATTGTTCAAGAGACGCGCCTGTGGGAAGAAGGGGCACAACGCACCATCAGTATGCGCGTCAAGGAAGGCTCCAGCGATTACCGCTACTTTCCGGAGCCAGACCTGGGCCCCATCGAAGTTTCCCCAGAGCAACTAGAGGCGTGGCGATCGCAACTGCCTGAGTTACCCGCTCAAAAACGGCACCGCTATGAAAATGAATTGGGCTTGTCTGCCTATGATGCGCGTGTGCTCACCGATGACCGGGCGATCGCGGAATACTTTGAGACAACTGTCACTGCCGGAGCACCCGCCAAACAAGCGGCTAACTGGATCATGGGGGATATCAGTGGCTATCTCAACAACGAAAAGAAGAGCATTGGCGACATTGCCCTCAAGCCTGAAACCCTGGCAGAAATGATTGGTTTGATCGAAGACAACACCATCAGCAGCAAGATTGGTAAGGATATCCTGCCAGAGTTGCTGGTGCAGGGTGGCTCTGCCAAAGCTCTGGTCGAAAGCAAAGGACTGATTCAGATCTCGGATACAGGGGCGATCGAAGCGGCGATCGATGCTGTCATCGCTGCCTTCCCGGATGAGTTGGAGAAGTACCGGGGTGGCAAAACGAAACTTTTGGGGTTCTTTGTGGGTCAAGTCATGAAGCAGACGGGTGGACGGGCTGACCCGAAGCTGACAAACCAGCTTTTACTTCAAAAATTGAATGGTTAATTGTTTCAACAAGGGTGTGTTTTGGGAGACGGATTATTCAGATCGTCTGCCAATCCGCCTTTTTTGCAGCCTGGTTGCGGCATTTAATCGATCTCAGAGAGAAAAACTCCAGGGAATTTTACAAAAATCCCTGGTTTTTTTTGAAAAAGTTTCATTTAGGGGGTGACACCCCCCATACCTCCAATGGCATAATGTGATAAGTAGATGCACCCTGATGGTAGGGAGAGTTAATCAAATGGCTCTCCCTTTTTTTATTGCTTGAGGCTAAGCGCAAGGGATTGGGGAGAGTGAGAGGTCAAGAGTCAGGGGTCAATAGTCAATAGTCAATGGTCAACAGTCAGTGGTCAGTGGTTAGTGGTCAATGGTTAGTGGTCAGTAGTCAGGGGTTAATAGCCGTAATCAGTGGGTAACGATCGACCCTTGAAGAGCCACCTCAAAGATGAGCCAGCTACACCACAAACCACATACGATTGAGAGTTAACGATTGACCATCAACCATCAACGATTGACTATTGACCATCAGCCATTGACTATTGACCATCAGCCATTGACCATTGACCATCAGCCATTGACCATTGACCATCAACCATTGACCATCAACCATTGACCATTGACCATCAACCATTGACCATCAACCATTGACCATTGACCATCAGCCATTGACAATCCGATTTATCTTATAACAGCCTTAAAAAACTGACCTGCGCGAAATGCCGGATTTTTAAGGAAAACTAATTTTATTGATGGAGCGATCGCCCTGTTTAGAACGACTACTTCTAGAATGGATCGAAGATACATAAATCACTGCGTCAGAACCTATCCCCATGTTTGAAGCCCTATCCGATCGCCTTGAATCTGCTTGGAAAAAGCTGCGAGGACAGGACAAGATTTCAGAATCCAACATTCAAGAAGCACTGCGCGAAGTACGTCGTGCTCTATTAGAAGCGGATGTTAACCTCCAGGTCGTTAAAGATTTTGTGGCTGACGTGCAAACCAAAGCTCAGGGAGCAGAGGTTATCGCTGGAGTTCGTCCCGATCAGCAGTTCATCAAAATTGTTCACGATGAGTTGGTTGCGGTCATGGGGGAAACTAACGTTCCCCTGGCAGAAGCAACCGATGCGCCGACAATCGTCCTGATGGCAGGTCTACAAGGAACTGGAAAAACCACCGCTACGGCTAAACTTGCCCTCCATCTCCGCAAGCAAAATCGCGAAACCCTGCTGGTTGCCACCGACGTCTATCGACCGGCGGCGATCGACCAGTTGATCACACTCGGCAAACAAATTAATGTGCCTGTGTTTGAGATGGGATCTGATGCAGATCCTGTGGAGATTGCCCGTCAGGGGGTCGCCAAAGCCAAAGCCGATGGCATTGATACAGTCATCATCGACACCGCAGGACGCTTGCAGATCGATCAGGACATGATGGCGGAGTTGGCGCGGATTAAAGAGACCGTGCAACCCCACGAAGTGCTGCTGGTGGTAGATGCAATGACGGGGCAAGAAGCTGCCAACCTGACCCGCACCTTCCATGAACAAATCGGCATTACCGGAGCTATTCTCACCAAGATGGATGGTGATACGCGAGGTGGGGCAGCATTGTCGGTGCGGCGCATCTCCGGGCAACCCATCAAATTTGTCGGGGTGGGCGAAAAGGTCGAGGCATTGCAACCCTTCTATCCCGATCGCATGGCATCGCGGATCTTGGGGATGGGGGATGTGCTGACTCTGGTTGAAAAAGCTCAGGAGGAAGTCGATTTTGCAGAGGCGGAGAAGCTGCAAGAAAAGATCATGTCCGCCAAGTTTGACTTCACCGACTTTTTGAAGCAGACTCGGATGTTGAAATCGATGGGTTCCCTCGGTGGCATCATCAAGATGATCCCCGGCATGAACAAGCTGTCGAGTGATCAGCTAGAGCAAGGGGAAGCCCAGTTAAAACGGGCAGAGGCGATGATCAACTCGATGACGGTTGAGGAACGCAAAAACCCTGACTTACTGGCTGGTTCCCCTAGTCGTCGTCGCCGCATCGCCAAAGGCTCTGGCTATGGCTTGGAGGATGTGAGCAAGTTGGTCAGCGATTTCCAGAAGATGCGATCGCTGATGCAGCAGATGAGTCAGGGACAATTCCCCGGCATGGGTGGGATGCCTGGAATGGGTGGTGGTATGGGCGGATTGTTTGGCGGTGGTGCCCCGGCGATGGGCAACCCTCGCGGCAACCCTCCCGGTTGGCGGGGCTATCCCGGTGGTGGTGCACCCCCTAAGAAAAAGAAAAAAGAGAAGAAGAAGAAGGGATTTGGGACGCTGTAGGTTAATGGTTAATGGTTAATCGTCAATGGTTGATGGTCAGTGGCTAATGGTTAATGGTTAATCGTCAATGGTTGATGGTCAGTGGCTAATGGTCAGCTGTTAAATGCTGTTCCAAACCTGTTGATAGCCTTGGTGAGGACCTCCTGTCTTCCCCCTTACCAGGGCTACGGTGTACACACAAGTCTTTTCAGACCCCTAAATTCCTTACTTTGGAAGACTTTGAGCCTTCGTCGAGGGGCTTGACCCAACCCAAAACACCCGTACTTGGAACCGATGCCAAGCGTCCCTTTGGGTGAACCGAAACACCTTCTGCTGGGGGGGGTGGGGAAGGCAGTGGCGTCCCCAATGGGGTTTGGGAGAGGCTCCCCCAATGCCTGGTTTTCAAACGTTTGAACCAACCATGCATCTAATTGACCAGCTAAATCTTTTACCATCGTGGTACGATTGATAGTCCATCGTCTAAAATTGAAAAGTTGTTGGCACGCAAACGCGATCGCCAATGTTTTGGTTTGAAGATTACAGCTATTTGAAGATTACTAGGAGCACAATTTTCAGGCATGATCAAACTTCGCTTGAAGCGGTACGGCAAAAAACGGGAAGCGAGCTATCGGATTGTAGCGGCACAGAGCACCACTCGCCGCGATGGTCGTCCCTTAGAAGAGTTAGGGTTCTACAATCCCAGAACCGATGAAGTAAAACTCAAGGAAGAGGCAATTATTAAACGCTTGAAGGAAGGCGCACAACCCACTGAAACTGTGCTTCGCCTTCTCAAGAAAGCCAATATCCTTGAACAAGCCCGTGCCTGAATTCACCCGCATCTTACTCAACCGTGCCTGACATAGCCCCTACTCAGAACACTACCTCCTCTGCTGCCAGTCCAGACTATGTCGGGTTGGTCAGATTTTTGATGGAGCCTTTCCTCGAATCTCCCAGTTCACTCAAGGTGGATTGCGAAGTTTCTCCTCGTAAATCGAGGGTGCTGATTCGTGTTGCCTTTGAAGGAGAAGATAAAGGTCGAGTGTTTGGGCGGGGTGGGCGCAATATCCAGGCGATTCGCTCCGTGTTGCAGGCGATCGCCCAAGCGGCCGGGTATTCAGCGCACCTGGATATCTACGGCAGTCAGTCGGCGGGTCGTGAGGGTGGTTCCGATGACAAACCCCCATCCTCGCGATCGCAACCTCGCCGTCCTCCCCGTCCCCATCGAAATTGATTGTTTTGCCCACGTCATGGTATGGACTGCTGGCTATGCCCATTCCCAAACCAACGTACTGATCAAAGCTCAACTATTCATGATTTGACTCTGTAGCTGTTATAAAAGAGGACAATTCCTACTTTTACAGGCGATGGGAGTCCTGTAGCATGGATATCAAAGTTTTGATGTAAGGAGGTGACAATCGCGAGTGGCAGAGGTTCGTCTGGGAGAAAATGAATCAATTGAATCGGCGTTGAGACGCTTTAAAAAGAAAATCCAGAAAGCTGGCATCTTATTTGAAGTGAGACGGCGAGAAAGGTACGAAAAACCTAGTTTGCGTCGCAAAAAGAAAGTTGAAGCTGCCCGCAAACGTCGTGTCTAGATGGTCTAGGCGCGTGTCAACCCTGAGATAACAGGTTAGACTTAAAAAACTATTGCTAGAACGCCTGAAATCCGAAATGAAACAGGAATTCAGGCGTTTTCTGATTCACTACAGTCGATGGGCACATCACGAACAATTGAATTGCCAAGTCCTGAGAGCGCGATCGCTCTTGCAGGACAACAGGAAGAAAATTTGAAACAACTGGCACAGCAGACCGGAGCCTCGATTGTGTTGCGGGGGCAGCAGTTGCTGATTTCTGGCAGCGACAAACAGGTCGAGTTGAGTGAACGCCTGGTGCGATCGCTTGAACCCTACTGGAGCATTGGCAAAAGCATCACGGGTGTAGATATTTTGACGGCTCGCCATGCTTTGGATACACAACGCCCGGAAGATCTGCAAGCCTTGCAGCAAGACGTTGTAGGGCGTACCCGACGCGGCGAGGAAATTCGAGCCAAGACGTTTCGGCAACGACAATATGTCCAAGCCATACGGACGCACGATCTGACGTTTTGCATCGGTCCTGCTGGAACGGGCAAAACTTTTTTAGCGGCTGTCTTAGCTGTTCAAGCCTTGTTGTCGGGTCAATATGAGCGGTTAATTTTAACGCGGCCTGCCGTTGAAGCAGGAGAGAAACTGGGCTTTTTGCCGGGGGACTTGCAGCAAAAGGTCAATCCCTATCTGCGTCCGCTCTATGATGCGCTGTATGAAATGACCGACCCCGAAAAAATTTCTGGCTTGATGGAGCGGGGCATTATCGAGGTGGCTCCCATTGCCTATATGCGAGGTCGCACGCTCAATAATTCGTTCATCATTTTAGATGAGGCACAAAACACCACTCCTGCCCAAATGAAGATGGTATTGACCCGCCTTGGGTTTCGCTCGCGCATGGTCGTGACAGGCGACACAACCCAAACAGACTTACCTCCAAATCAAGCATCTGGTTTAGTGGTGGCTCAGCGCATTCTGCAACATGTAGAGGGCATTGCCTTCTGCCATTTGTCGAAAGCTGATGTAGTGCGACATTCGCTGGTGCAACGCATTGTCACAGCGTATGAAAGCTATGAGCAACATTCTTAGGCAGCATCGTGAAGAAGCATCCGTAAAATCACAGGGGGCGATCGCACCTACTCCAAAATTGGGCATTCTTTTTACTAGAAATCGTCTGTTCATCCGGAAAATCAGCCAAAATAACCAAGAGTTACTCACAATTGCCCTAGACCATGTTTAATAGAGGCAATCATCGCTTCTGGTTAGGAGGCATACACACAAAACTGCATGGAACTCAATCGGTGGTCTACAACAGGTGAAGGAGCGTTAGGACGGAGGTTGTTACGGTGGTTAAATCTCCGACCTGAAGAGAGTGAACGTACCTTCTTAATGTTTGCCTTCTACACGGCCACCTCCATGGGTCTGGTGTGGTTTGAAGCCAGTACAGTTGCCTTATTTTTGGATCGCTATAACGTTGAGTATTGGCTTCCCTGGATTTATGTTGCCAGTGCAGGGACTGGGTCTTTCCTGGGTTTTGTCTATTCTCGGCTACAAAAAATCCTGCCACTGCGTTGGGTGATCGTCATCGTTGCATTGTTGATGGCGTTCCCCATTCTGGGCTTTCGGATTGGTTTGGGATGGGAAGACAAAGCCCCACTCTTCGCCGGGATCGCGGCGGTCGGTATCACCGTTTTCCTGATGCGGTTGTGGTTAGAAGCGGTTTACGTCTTGCATGACCTCAACACGTCCATTACTGCCAACCAGCTCTTTAACATTCGAGAAATCAAACGCGCCTACCCTCTCATTAGCAGCGGCATTTTAGTCGCAGATGTGTTGAGTGGCTTTTCGCTGCAACTGCTGGTGCGCGTTGTCCAAAACCTGAGCAACGTCATTTTGTTGGCGTTTGGCTTGATGCTGATTGGCGCAGGGATTCTCCTATATCTGTGCCAGACCTATCAGCAAGCCTTTCCTGATTCGCCACGAAGACTGCAAGAACAGCAACCCGAATTTACCAATCGCCGTCTCCAGGGTCCGTTGCGCCGCTATGTGCTGTTTTTGTTCGGGTTCTTTATCCTGGCACAGGTACTGTTTTTGCTGGTTGATTTCCAGTTTCTCAGTCAACTGCAACAACAGTCAGGTCCAGAGGGAACTGAACTGAGTGCGAGTCAGATTGCTGGATTCCTGGGTTTGTTTAACGGGGTACTGGGTATTTGTGAGTTGCTTATGCAGTGGTTAGCATCAAGCCGCGTGATTGAACGGCTTGGTGTGTTTGCGTCAGCAATGCTGTTGCCTGGGGCGATCGCCATTCTGGGTACCCTGTCTACAACCTTACTCTTGACTGGCTTTGGGCAAGCTCCTCTGCTCTTTGGCAGTCTGGTTCTACTGAAGTTTTTGGACGAGCTATTACACTACACGCTATTTGCTAGCGTCGGTCCTGTACTGTTCCAACCCATTCCAGATACTATGCGGGGTGGGCTGCAAGCGGTAGTGCGTGGGATTGCCGAACCCCTCTCCACGGGAGCAACGGGGTTAGCCATCCTGGGATTGGTGTGGCTCAGCCAACAGGCTGGGGTGCAGATGCAGGGCAGGCAGGACATTTTACTGGCGATCGTGATTCTGGCGATGCTCTGGTTTGCTTGCATCTGGTATTTGCGGACGCAATACGTCGGGCTGTTAGTGCTAAGTGCAGAACGGGGTCAACTGAGTGTGTCTGATGTTGACCTGCGAGAACTCAAACGAGCCGTTGTTGAAGCTCTGGATCAACCGGGCACTGAGGCAGATAAGCGATCGTGTATTGAGTTATTGAGCCATATTGACCCTAAAAATTTGGGTGAAGTCTTAGCTCCATTGCTGATTAAGTTGCCACCATCATTGCAACGCCAGAGCCTAGAGGAAATGATGGTGTATCCCAATCCGGCTTATCTGGATCAGGTGAGAGCCTTGATGAGACAACCGCTGCGCCCTGAGGTGTTGGCGGTGGCATTGCGCTATGTTTGGTTAACAGAAGAAAACGCCGATATTGAAGAGTTGCGTCACTTCCTTCGTCCGAGTGAAGATCCCGTTGTGCGTGGAACGGCTGCCTCAATTCTGCTACGACGTGGGGATGGGCAACAAAAAGCAGAAGCAACCGAAACCCTGCGACGTATGTTGACCCACGAGCGGGAGCGGGAACGGGTGATGGGTTGTCGGGCGTTAGGGGAAGCTGTTTATATGCAATCCCTGCGGCTACATATTGACCGATTGTTGCAGGATGAGTCGTTGCGGGTGCGCTGTGCCCTGTTGGAGGCGATCGCCGCAACGCACTTAGAAGAATACTATCCCTCCCTCCTGAAAGGCTTGCACTATAAGTCAACCCGTGAGGCAGCTATGCAAGCTCTGGTGAGGCTTGAGAATGAGGCAATCCCCATGTTGGTGAAACTGGGTGAAGATGTCCGCAAGTCAGAGTTAGTTAGAACAACCGCCTGGAGCACGATTGGGCAAATTGGCACGATTGAGGCACTGGATGCATTAGTCTCTTACCTCATGACCTCTTGGGGGTCGATGCGCCGTAATATTCTGCGCATCCTCTTACATCTACCCCAGGAAAAAGGTATCGACATCGTTTCAGACACCCTCGGTCGTAGTGGAGTCGAGAGCTTGATCAACCAGGAACTCCGATGCATGGGACAAATTTATGCCAGCTTGATTGATTTTGACCCCAATCAGGTGTCCGGTATGGAAGCTGAGTTGTTGTATCGTGCTCTGTTAGACATGCAAGCTGACGCCATTCAACGGTTATTTTTGTTGATGCGCTTTTTGTATCCCTCCAGTGCGATCAGGGCAGCTGACTTTAACTTACAGTCTGGCTCCTGGGAAAATGTGGGACGCGGCCTGGAAATCTTAGACAACACTCTGGATATCCCCGGAAAACGAGCCGTTCTGAGTATTCTCGATCGCCGCAGTGATCAGGAAAAGATGGAGAGCTTATCCGATTATGTCGTTTATACACCGATGACTCCGAGTCAGCGGTTGCGCCAGTTGTTGGAGTTGCGTCATTTTCTGTCAGATTGGGCATTGGCGTGTTGTTTTCATGTCGCCCGACAGTCTCGTTGGAGTGTGACGACAGAACAGGCGGTATTTGGTTTACAACACCCAACGGGGTTTGTGCGCGAGGCAGTGTTGGGATATCTGAGAATTGCTTCACCGCGCGTGTTGCGAGAGCTATTGCCAATGCTCAAGGATGACCCTGATCAGCTCGTTGCCGCTCAGGTGAAAAACCTTTTGGCAGAACCGAAGTTGCGATCTCTTCGAGAGACCCACAAGGGGTCGCCCCATCCCTTACCTCCCAAAATCATCAAGTCCAATGGTGCTGTTCGCTTCCCCAATGAACCCGGATTTGCCCCTCCGTGAGTGGGAGTTTTCAGCAAGTGCCCCAGGTGAAGCATTAAATATTACACTGATTTTGCTTTGATCATGGTAAGTGTTGTCTAAAGGCAATTAGAATCCTCTTAATTGGGCAATCTAAAGGAAAGGCAATACTATTTGGGATTGTAGAACTTGAATTTTGGATGACAAAACCCTGATTGAAAACCATCTGAACAGTAGCTTCACTTTTCCAAAGAGGTCATTGCAATACTCAATCCTTCACTCTCACAAAGGTGAGTTGAGTGCTATACCATTTCAAGTTTGGATTGCTTTAACAGCGAGGCTGAAAGTTACTGATTAAGAAGTATCCTCAATCTAAAATCGCCAATCCAAAATCGGTTTGTGGAGTGTGCCTGAAGTCGTTGAATGATTTTTTATGCTAACCAGTGTTGATCGGTTGCTATTTGTTAGAGGAGTTCCAATCTTTAAAGAATTGCGGGATGACTTCCTCGTCAGATTGGCATCCATTATGGATGAGTTGTCATTTCCCGCTAAACATACGATCTTTACTCAGGGACAAGAGGGGCGATCGCTCTACATTTTGGTGTCAGGTCGAGTCCGAGTCCACGTTAGTAGTCGCGAGTTGGCACGGTTAGAACAAGGGGCGTGTTTTGGGGAGATGTCGTTGTTTGATGCAGAACCCCGTTCAGCCTCCATCACTACCCTGGAGCCCTGCGAATGTCTGATCCTGACGCAACAACAACTCTACGAGGCGATCGATGAGACTCCGGGTATCGCTGTTAACATCATTCGCTTGTTGTCGCGACGCATTCGTGAGTTAAACATCAAACTCAATGCTCAAAACGAAGGGGTTCGCAAACTGCCCCCCATCATTCACGAAAAGTTGGCGGAACTGTAGACGATGTTGGTAGGACGTTAGGATTGGCGGTCGGTTAGGAATTATAGCTTTGGTCAGCAAGCTCAGGACAATGGCTCAAATCCTGATGTTGGGGTAGCTTTCTGACTCGCCTCCGCCCATCAAATGTGGCTATGTCAGGGGTTTCAAAACCTTTGTCAATCAACCAAAAAACTTTACTCCTCTACTCCTCTACTTCTCCACTCCCCATTCCCTCGCATGGTGTAGTATCCGAAAAAAGAGTAGCGATCGCCCTACATCAACGATTTTTAGCCCCACAATTCGATTTTTCCCTGGCAAAAATGGAGAAACCATGTCTAGGGAGTTACAACCGTGACGCTATTGAAACTTGTATCTAATGACAATAGTTCGACTGAGGCGGTATCAACTCCCCCATCGACTACCGATTTGTCTGTTACAGACGCCGTGCTGTTGGATGCCTATTCTCAAACCGTAATGCAGGTGGCAGAAAAGGTGAGCCCATCCGTCGTCAACATTGAGGTCTATCAAGCGCAACAGGGGCGATCTCAGCGAGGGCAATGGAGGCGACAGGATGAGGCAAAGGGCAACGGGTCTGGCTTTATCATCACACCGGATGGCTACATTCTCACCAATAGTCACGTCGTGAGTGGAGCCTCTCGCATTGAGGTGACATTAGCCGATGGACGCAAACTCAGTGCAGAGTTAGTAGGCGATGATCCCGATACCGATCTGGCAGTCATCCGTATTCATGCGGCTCAACTCGCGCCTGTGACTATGGGCGACTCAGCAAGCGTTCGAGTGGGACAGGTAGCGATCGCCATTGGTAACCCCTATGGCTTTCAAGCAACGGTAACGGCTGGTGTCGTGAGTGCCTTGGGGCGATCGTTTCGTTCTCGCTCAGGAAGATTGATTGATGATGTGTTGCAAACGGATGCAGCACTAAACCCCGGCAACTCTGGCGGTCCACTCGTGAACTCTCGTGGTGAAGTGATTGGAGTGAATACCGCCGTGATTTTACCTGCTCAAGGTATTTGTTTTGCCACTGCCGTCAACACTGCCAAGTTTGTAGCTGCTCGGCTCATCAAAGATGGCAAAATTCAGCGTGGCTACATTGGTGTAGTGGGACAAAATACCCCATTACATCGTCGTCTAGTCCGTTTTCACGATCTGCTGGTTGAGAGCGGTGTGTTGGTGATCTCGACAGAACCGGGTAGCCCCGCCCAGCAAACGGGGTTGCATCAGGGAGATGTGATTATCGGCTTTGGCAACCGACCCATTGCCAACATCGATGACCTCCATCGTTATCTTGCAGAACACCCGCTCGGAGTCCGCTCATCCATTACCATTCTCAGGGGAACCGAAAAAGTGGCTCTACCGATCGTGCCCGAAGCAGTGAAGGGGGCGAGAGGTTAAAAGAGTCAGGACTTACGCCGTTAGATCCCCCAATCCTAATGCCTGTTTCTCACATGCTTGAAACAACCAGCATCTAATTTGGAAGGAAGCAGCGATCGGTATATACAGTAGCTTCTTAAGGGAGTTTGGGGGATCTAATACCAATTTGAATTGGCTTCGCTGCACATGATTCCGTAAGGGCGTTTCGCGAAACGCCCCTACCCAGGGATCTGCCACAATCAAACATTAAATCGGTATAACGACGTAATATAGCTTTGGTCAGCAAGCTTACGACAAAGGCAATGGCTGAAACCCTTAGGCTGGGAAAGCTTCCTGACTCGCCTTCGCCCCATGGAATGTGGCTACGGCTATAATGCGTATCTAACGTTAACAACAGCCTATTTCATCTCCAAATCCCTACCTTTCTACCCCATTCCCCTACGCCTCACTGCTTCACCCTCTTAGCTCTCCTTTATTCTCCACTTCCACTCCCTTCCTCTTTGGGTTTGCGGCGACTACAGTAAGCGACTAACAATGCAAATAGGGTAATCCCAGCTAAATATTTGAAGGCATCTGGAATAGCAGGGTTGGGTGAGAAGAAGCCTTCAATCACTCCTGCCACAACTAATAGCGGAATAATACCGCAGACTAACTGGGCAGCTTGTATGCCGTAATAGCGTAAGGCATCGGGGCGACGATATTTTCCTGGAAAGAGAATTCCCCTTGCTAGCAGTAATCCCGCTCCTCCGGCGAAAAAGATAGCTGGTAACTCTAGCGACCCGTGAGGAAACACAAACGCCCAAAAGGGATAGGCTAGATTGTTTTGCCCAACCAGTGTGGCAACGGCTCCAATTAACAGCCCATTCATAAACAGCAGGTACACCGTAAACACCCCTGGCGGAGTCAGCATTGGTATTTCTGGTAGAAACATCGTCACCCCTCCAAAGATGGCAAACAGGGATACAGCGATGTTGTTGATCATGATGCCACTAGAGGCAAGCGGCTCAATACCAATGATTGACCCCATCCACAACTCACCGCGATCGCGCACTTTGGAAATCAACTCCTCCGGCACCACCAATGCCATAAACGCTGGATCTCGCCAGGAAAACCACCAGCCAATTAAGCCTCCCAACAGAAATAGGGCAGTTGCCACAGCAATGTAAGCAAAGTTGCGTTGCACGGTTGCTGGAAACCCCCAGAGGCAAAATTCCAGGGCGGAGTTCCACTCTTGTCGCCGCGATCCCTGATAAATCTGGTTGTATCCTCGTGAGGTTAACAGTTGCAGTTCTTGAGTGAGCGATTGACTCACTGGATTGCTTCTAATTCGGGCTAAATCGGCCGAAACCGACCGATACAGGCTAGCCAACAGCTTGATCTCATTAGCTCTCAACGATTTCAAGCCCTTGCGTTCGACCTGTTTCAGCAGAGCATCTAAACGTTTCCAATCCGGTTCACGGCGGGCAATCCAGCGTTGAATGTTCATAATTCGTGAACTTTTCCAGAGTTAAATTCAGCCTAATTTAAGATAGCCTTGAAACCTTTTGAATCGTGGTTATGAAAATTTTTTAATTCATTCCGCAAGCTCATTCTATATAGCAACCCCAACTGGATTGTGGGAGGCATGTCCCATCGGAGTGCGCCTCTCACAACCTGCTTCTCTCACAACTTCTTAGAACTGCTATATGTCTCAAAATCTCAGCCCTATCAGTCCGCTTAAACCCCTCAACGTTGGCAACGTTGTCAGTGCTGGCATCGTGCTCTATCGATCGCACCTCAAGTCTTACATGGGGGTCGCTCTACAGGGCGCATTGTGGTCGCTTCTACCATTTTTAGCCCTGTTACCTATCGGGTTGTTGTTCTATGGCTTGTTTTCCCCAGATTCTGGTTTCCCACCGCTCCTCTGGTTACTGATACCCGTCTGGTTGTTTTTTCTCGTCTTTTGTTTTGCAAAATACCTGCTCTACTCCGCCTTGCTGGCTCGATTAGCCTTCAACGATTTAAACAGCCAGCCCGAAACCGTCCGTGAGGCTCGTCAACAGTTAAATACGCGCCTGTGGTCATTCTTTTGGGTTGCCATCCTAGTCGCTTTATTGATGCTTTGTGCTTACCTGGGCATGGCATTTGTTGTCGGGATTTCAGCCCTAGCCCTCACCTTTATCCTGGTCAATCTCATTGGAGACATTGCAGCCAGCGTTATTGTAGGTATTTTCGTCTTATTAGGTATCGCCGTTGGATTGACCTGGTTTTTCTCGCGGTGGTTTATCTCTGAGGTGGTGCTGGCAGCGGAGGATGGTATTGATATTGGTCGCAGTGTCAGCCGCAGTTGGGAGCTAACAGAGGGTTCAGTATGGCGAATTCAGGGCGTGATCTTGATTGCATTTCTTATTACCCTCCCCCTCCTGGCCTTGACCAACTACATTCCTTCGATCGCCCTTACCCAAATTGAGCCTGCTTCCCCAACTTACTTTGTGGTTTACGGGATCTCTTTAATCACCAGCTTTATTGGATGGATTATCGTGTTCCCCTTCTGGCAATCGGTCAAGAGTGTGCTCTACTATGACCTCCGCAATCGGCGTGAAGGGTTTGGGCTAAAGTTACGAGATAGTTAAATTCCCTCCTCACGACTCCCTGGTTCCTCTGCCTTCAGCCAAGCCTCATATAAGTCAGGACGGCGATCGCGGGTTCGTTGAATTTGCTGCTCTCGTCGCCACTGGGCGATCGCTTGATGATTACCAGATAGCAATACCTCTGGGACTGTCAAGCCACGAAACTCAGCCGGACGAGTATATTGCGGATAATCGAGCAACCCTGCTTCAAAGCTCTCTGCCTTCAGCGATTCTTCCTTACCCACCGTACCCGGCAACAGTCGAATCACCCCATTGAGCAGCGTCAGAGCCGGAATTTCACCGCAGGTCAGGACAAAATCTCCCAAGGAGACTTCCCGATTGACCAGATGTAACACACGCTCATCTAATCCTTCGTAATGTCCACAAATCACAACGAGTTGGTCAAAGTTCGTTGATAATTCCTGAAATAATTTTTGGTTCATTGTCTGCCCCTGAGGGGTCATCAAAAGCACCTGTCGCCGGGGTAAAACGGGAACTGACTCGACAGCCGCAAAAATTGGCTCTGGCTTCATTAGCATGCCTACGCCACCGCCATAAGGCTCATCATCTACCCGCCGATGCTTGTCAAGGGCAAAGTCTCGCGGGTTAATCAGAGAAACAGCTGCAATTTGTTTTGCCAGAGCTTTGCCCAACAAACCGGAATTGAGGGGAGATGTAAAGAAATCTGGAAATAGTGTAATGATGTCAAATCGCACGAAAATAACTCTATAGTGCTATGCATCAAGATTAAGACAAAGGGGATCTAAGACATTGCTCTCAACGGGAGGTCATGCTTTTACACCCCAGCCTAACTTTGATGACGATTGCTATAAATTTGGGATGATTACGTAATCCAGGAAGAATTTGTAGTTTTATTCTATGTTCTTAATAAACCTTTAATAATTTAATAAGATTAAAGTGATCAGGATAGGGATATCTTTGTGAGCCAGCCATTTACAACCATTACACTTGTAAAGTCTAAACAAATCGATGAACAGAAGTGGCATCAACTTCGGCAACCTCTTGGAGCGAATCAGTAACTTCATGTCTAGGAACGATATGATGCTGCAACTAGAATCTCAATTTTCTCCACAGAGGATGTCTCAATCCACAAAAACTGCCGTTATGGTCATCGGCGGCGCAGAAGACAAAGTTCACGGTCGTCAAATCCTCCATACTTTTTATAATCGAGCCGGAGGAACAGACGCCCAAATTGCCATCATTCCTTGTGCATCACGCGATCCCGAAGCGATCGGGCACCGCTACCAGGATATCTTTACGGATATGGGGGCGAAAGCGATCGAGATTCTTGATATCCGCGAACGCGAACAAGGGCAAGACTCCCTCTGGCAATCCTTCATTCATAACTGCACTGGGGTTTTTATGACTGGAGGTGACCAATTGCGCCTTTGTGGTCTGATGGCAGATACCCCCATTATGGACACGATTCGGATTCGTGCCCAGTTGGGTGAAATTACGCTGGCAGGCACCAGTGCAGGAGCCGCTGTGATGGGGCAACATATGATCGCCGGAGGAGGCAGTGGTGAATCTCCTAATCGATCCCTGGTGGATCTGACGACTGGATTGGGTATCATTCCAGACGTCATTGTGGATCAGCACTTCCACAACCGGAACCGGATGGCGCGGTTGATGAGTGCGATCGCGGCTTATCCTGACAAACTCGGTATTGGCATTGATGAAGATACCTGTGCTCTGTTTGAAAGTAGCCGCTCTTTTCAAGTAATTGGCAAAGGCACTGTGACGGTGATTGATCCGGCAGAGATGTGCCATACCAATTATCAAGATATCGGCACCACCGATCCCCTCAGCATTCATAATCTGCGGGTTCACATCTTGAGTCATGGCGATCGCTACGACATTCACAAACGTAGCTCCACTACAGAATCTCACTAACCTGATCATCGTTGCCAAATTCTCTCAGCCTCACCAAAATCACCTACCCGGATGACTTCACAGAATGAAGCACAATCACAGATTGTTGTCGTACTCTTAGGGAATAACTCCTCCATTTTCTTGCGCAGATAGTGTTTTCACCCTGGAGAATCGATTGCAAATCTAGGAAAAATGTTCATAGTGAACGTTTATCGACTCCCTAAAGCGTGAGACTAGTTGGTTGGTGTCATTTGCTGCTAATGCTGCTCTACCGCCGCACGATCCCTTGATATATTGCTATGAAAATCCTCAAGACCCAAACGCTGCGAGGTCCTAACTACTGGAGCATCCGCCATCATAAGGTTGTCGTGATGCGTCTAGATTTGGAAGACCTGGCAGAGCGTCCGTCAAATCAGATTCCCGGTTTTTATGAAGGTCTAGTCGAAGTATTACCCAGCTTAGTAGAGCACTATTGTTCACCGGGTTGTCGGGGTGGTTTCCTCAGCCGAGTGCAAGAGGGAACAATGATGGGGCACATTGCTGAGCATGTCGCTTTAGAGTTGCAGACACTAGCCGGAATGACCGTTGGGTTTGGGCGCACCCGTGAAACCTCCACTCCGGGTGTTTACCAGGTAGTGATTGAATACCAGGATGAACAGGCTGGACGCTATGCGGCTAGAGCTGCCGTTCGGTTATGTCAGAGCATTGTTGACACGGGTCACTATCCCCTTAATGAACTGGAACAAGACCTCAAAGACCTGCGTGAATTTGCAGTTGATGCAGCCCTTGGACCCAGCACCGAAAATATCATCAAAGCAGCAGAGCTACGGGGAATTCCGTGGATGCCGTTAAGCACCCGTGCTTTGATTCAACTGGGGCATGGAGCGTATCAAAAACGGATTCAAGCCAGCTTGACCAGCTCCACAGGTATTTTAGGAGTTGAGCTGGCCAGCGACAAAGAGGGAACCAAACGTCTGTTGCGCGACGCAGGGGTTCCGGTTCCCAGAGGCACTGTTATTTACTATTTGGATGAGCTAGAGCAAGCCATTGACGATGTTGGGGGTTTCCCCATTGTGATCAAGCCACTAGATGGTAACCATGGACGGGGAATTACCATCAACATCACCTCGTGGGATCTGGCGGAAGAAGCCTACGACGCCGCGAAGGCAGAGTCACGCACCAAAGCCGTTATCGTAGAACGGTATTACACCGGGCAGGATCATCGCATTTTAGTCGTCAATGGCAAAGTCGTTGCTGTAGCAGAGCGCGTACCCGCCCATGTGATTGGCGATGGCAAATCCACGATTTCTCAGTTGATTGACGAAACCAACCAAGATCCCCGTCGTGGTGAAGGTCACGATAATGTGCTGACCCAGATCGAACTCGATCGCACCAGTTTCCAGTTGTTGGAGCGACAGAGCTACACCCTCGATACCGTGTTACCGATTGGGCAGATTTGCTATCTCAAGGCAACAGCTAACCTGAGTACCGGGGGCATCGCCGTCGATCGCACCGATGACATTCACCCAGAAAATATCTGGATTGCGGAACGAGTCGCCAAGATCATCGGACTCGACATTGCTGGGTTGGATGTGGTCACCTCCGATATTTCTCGCCCATTACGAGAAACCGATGGTGTGATCGTCGAGGTCAATGCGGCTCCGGGCTTACGGATGCACTTTTGCCCCAGTGAGGGTATCCCGCGCAATGTGGGAGAGGCGATCGTGGATATGCTGTTTCCGCCCGGTGCGCCAACCCGTGTACCCATCGTTGCGATCACGGGTACCAATGGCAAAACGACAACCACTCGTCTGATTGCCCACATCTTCCGACAAACCCGTCAAGTGGTTGGCTACACCACGACCGATGGCATCTATATTGGCGATTATCTGGTGGAACGGGGCGATACAACTGGACCTCAAAGTGCTCAGGTGATTCTGCAAGACCCCACCGTTGAAGTGGCTGTGCTAGAGACGGCACGAGGGGGCATTTTGCGATCGGGCTTAGGGTTTACCCAATGCGATGTTGGGGTCGTCTTGAATGTTGCCGCTGATCATTTAGGCATTGGGGACATTGACACTGTTGAAGAGCTAGCCCACCTCAAGAGTGTTGTAGTAGAGTCGGCTCGTCCCAATGGATACGCCATTCTGAATGCGGATGATCCCCTGGTGGTGGCAATGGCAAAGCGAGTCAAGGCTCAGATCGCCTACTTCTCAATGAACCCTGACAATGAGGTTGTCCGAACCCACGCTCACCAGGGCGGATTGGCAGCAGTCTATGAGAACGGCTACCTGTCGATTTTGAAAGGGGATTGGACCCTGCGGATCGAACAAGCCGTGAATCTGCCCCTCACGATGGGTGGACGGGCTCCCTTTATGATCGCCAATGCGCTAGCAGCCAGTCTGGCAGCGTTTGCTCAGGGCATTCGCATCGAAGATATTCGCACTGCCCTCAACACCTTCCAGGCATCGGTGAATCAAACCCCTGGTCGCATGAATCTGTTCAATTTGGGCAACTATCACGCACTGGTGGATTATGCCCACAATCCCCACAGTTACGAAGCGTTAGGCGCGTTCATTCGCAACTGGCAGGGTGAACACATTGGAGTCGTTGGAGGACCGGGCGATCGCCGTGATGAAGATTTCATTACGCTTGGTCGGCTCTCAGCGGCAATTTTCGATCGCATCGTGGTTAAAGAAGACAACGATACCCGTGGACGAACTCGTGGTGAAGCCGCAGAATTAATTGTCCGGGGCATTCAGCAGATTCAACCCAATTTGCGGTATGAAGTGATTCTGGATGAGACAACGGCAGTCAACACAGCGTTAGATAGTGCCCCTCAAGGTAGTCTGGTTGTGATCTTGCCGGAGTCTGTCGATCGCGCCATTAGCCTGATCAATGCTCGCCGCCCCATTGCCGAAGCTGTAACGACTCCATCTGTCTCTGCTCCCCTCAATGGGACAGAGGAGGCAGTAGAACCGTTGCAAAATGGCTTTCAGACAATCGAGGTGGAGTCTGAGGAGTACGTTCAGTCCGGTGGTTAAGGTTCACAGGGAGGAAATCCGACACTGGATTACGGTTGCCACCCTCCTCAAACCTTAGTGCAGACAGTAGGATTAGGTTACAAGCGTATTGGTGATGCCGTCATTGAGAGGGAAAAATACGATGGAAACCTTGTATGACTCTGATAAACGCAAATTGCTGTCCTCAGCGTGTCATGGGTCAATTTTTATCAGTGCGTTGTTGCTCTCAGCCGGAATCCCGTTAGCGATTCTGTTTGTCTCAGATGATCCGGTTGTCAAAGAAAATGCCAAAGAATCTCTCAATTTCCACTTCAATGTGTGGCTCTACGGCATTATCTTTGGTTTACTGTGTTTCGTGTTGATTGGTTATCCGCTATTGGGGATCTTGTTTATTGTCAACATGGTCATGCCAGTGCTGGCGATCATCAAGTGCTTAAACAATCCAGATGACGTGTTCCGTTATCCGTTCATCTTCCGAATTCTATAAACCATACAAAGCGAAATCCCCAGAGTCTGTGAGATTCTGGGGATTTTGTTTTACTCAATAAATTGCAGAACCTGAACTTTGGGATGTTCTAGAGCCTGAAACCGAGTTGCAGTTTCCTCAATTTGGCGGAGTTGCCCCAATGCCAAACCACAGGGCATTCCATATTTGGCTAAGACGCGATCGCTAGCAATATTGAGGGCAGTGCGCGATCGCACAACAAAATCTTCTAGATCGTACTCACTTCCGGGGGTAAAGTACTCCTTAACAATCAATGAAGGCGAATAACACGTCTCTTTGGAACCATCGGGCCACTGAACTTGAAAACGAATCTCAGGCATGGCAACTTTTAACAGTGATAGAAGAAAATTAATCGATCGAGATTACCCGAATCGTATCACTGCTTTGAGGGCCACGGTTCTCGGCGGCTTCAGGCACATCTTCTCCAAACCAATCCTGCAACTTTTGTCTAGCTGACTGTTTTACGTCTGGTGTGATGCACATAGCTACCGTCACTAATGCCGCTGCTACCGTGCCCAGGTCATCAGCATATCCAATAAAAGGTGTGAAATCTGGGATCGCGTCTGTCGGTAAGATGAAGTAGGCCAATGCAGAATAAATAACCGTTTTAGCCCAAAGTGGAGTTTCTGGTCGTTGAGCCGCATAATACAGCATCAAGACTTTCTCAACCACATCTCTGCCTGCTTGAGTTGCAAACCGCTTCAATTTTTCCCAAAACCCCTTCTCGGAATAATGTGATGAATCTGCCATCGCCTTAACCTTTAGCCACTATTTCTCAACTTTAGCGTGGAGATATTGACCTGTGTGGTAAGGGCGATGCAAACCCGTTTTATGGGAGGTAGTGCAGGCAATTCCCTCTTCAGGGCGATCGCTCCTAAGATTCATCCGAGTCTGAGGACTGCCGACGCTTCAGCCAGAAGCCTGCTCCCATGGTTCCCATGACTAACAAGCTAAGAATGGAAGACGGCTCAGGCACCGAAACTGGATCTGGATCAGGTGATGGGCTGGGGGATGGGCTGGGAGATAAGGTGATCGTGGGTGATGGACTGGGAACTACGGTGCTCGTCGGTGAGGGTGATGGAGCCGGAGTTGTTGGCGAGGGTGATGGAGCAGGAGTTGTTGGCGAGGGCGATGGAGCCGGCGTTGTTGGCGAGGGTGATGGAGCAGGAGTTGTTGGTGAGGGCGATGGAGCAGGAGTTGTTGGTGATGGTGATGGAGCCGGCGTTGTTGGTGATGGCGATGGAGCAGGAGTTGTTGGTGAGGGCGATGGAGCAGGAGTTGTTGGTGAGGGCGATGGAGCAGGAGTTGTTGGTGAGGGTGATGGAGCCGGCGTTGTTGGTGAGGGCGATGGAGCAGGAGTTGTTGGTGAGGGTGATGGAGCCGGTGTTGTCGGTGAGGGTGTAGGCACTGGAACCTGATCCGCAAACAGGGCTACATTATCGAAATTCGTCTGAGCTCCTGCTGAAAACAAACGAATGCTCAACCGTTCGCCTAACCCCAACGGAGTTGCTGTAGAAGTAAAGGTCAGTGTTGAATCAAAGAATCTTCCAAACTGAAAGCTAGTTAAATTTAAACCGTTGCGTGAAACTAGCTCTGAAAGGGTGTCTTCCTCAAGGAGTTGGGTACCTGCAAAGAGCTGCACTTTAAAACTAGGCGGCACTCCCAAACCGAGATCACTCCGCCAACCTACATCAACATTTAAGGTGTAAGTGGTATTTGGTTCTAAGACATTCGTTAACTCTTGAACGAGGAATCCTGCGTTGATGTAGGCTACATAATCATCTGGTGCAGGTGGTGGATTGAAATTACCAGAGGGTGGGCGATAGACCCCGGAGACAATGGGTCCAGCTGGTAGCTCTGCACTCTGTGTCCAACCTGTTACATCGGTCGTAAAACCCCCTGGTCCAAGGGAAACCCCTTCGTCAAAAGATGCATTTTGAACTGTCAGTTGTGCTGCCTGGGCTGGCTCACTCACAGCGAGAGCGACAACGGGCAAGGTACTTAAGACAAGGGCTTTGGGTAGGCTAGATGCGATCGCTCGCATGATGTAAAAGTCCTTTTGTTGAAGAGTAAATGCAGGCATACGATTACCAACCCAGACGTAAATGAATGGCATGTAAAGAAGAGGCTAGTCGCGACCTAAAAAAAGTAGAGGTCACCACTAAAACCGTAAAGTCAACGTCATTAATAAAGAATGAGAAACGTAGGGGCAACGCCAGCAGTCAGGCAACTTACAGATACCAAAACCACTTCAAACTGGGGGTCAATACTAGAGGGGTGTCAGAGTAAAACCGTTTGGTCGGATCAACTTTGCTGAAAGCTAAAGTTAACTGAAAACGCCATCATCAAGTAACTTGCTAATCCAAACAAATAGCCTCCTCCAATCACCCTGAATAATCAGCTCGGTATAGAGCTTCGTACTTCTAGATAAGAGCAATCCTGGTTCAAAGCAACTACCTTCCTGGAGGAGTTACCCTTTACAGAAATGCATTACGCGCTCTAACAATAAGCACCAATTATGGCTCAATGTCAGCTTAATGTTACATTGTTTACAATAAGCGTCATCTGGTTTGCCAGCATCTTTACGCGATCTTCAGAGGGATCATAAATTTAGGCTAGTTATGTAAAGATTGAGTGAACCTAGTCTGCAAATAATTGCCTAACCACTGAGAGATGTACTTAAGCATCTCCGTAAAACGCGCTGTTACCTCTTCTACAATTTTTCGAGCGATCGCTATCTCTCTTGTGAGCCAAACTCACTTATCCAAACTTTTTAGCAGGTGATGAACTGCAAACATCTTTAAAGGCAGGATTTAAGTAACATTGCGGTTCTATACAGTGTTCACAAATTGGTTATGAATAGGAGGGGTGAGACTTCGCTCTAACCAGAAAATTTACCTATGTACCCTTTTCATCTTCCAGTTGGGGTGGCTATCGTCATCCTCAGGAATCGGAATTCAATAAGTTTGATATTTGGCAGGGGCGGGTTTTGCCGTCAAATCCATTGCAAAGCTCAGATTGATCTACTAAACCTGCTCGTACAGTTCGCAGATTGATTAAATCCACAATCCTAAGTAGTTTGTAAAAAGAAGCTCTACAGACAGAAATTTTTAATAGGCATGTCTCTGGCAATGTTTGAAATTGCAACAGAAGTAGTCCCAAAACTTTAGAAAAATAGTAAAAAAAATCCCTGTTATTAGCAGGGATTCTTGTTTTGAGATGGAGATCATTAGCTTTTAAGCAAGTTCAAACATTGGCTTCTTCACGCACTAATTTGTCCCAACCTAAGTCTTTAAGATTGTTATTGCGACGTAGCGGACGAGTGACCAGTTCTAGAATGTCACGCGCATTAGTGAATCCATGAATCTGGGCAAAGGTAAACTCAACTGACCACTTGGTATTGATGCCACGAGCTTCCAGGGGGTTAGCGTGAGCCATACCTGTGATGACGAGATCAGGGCTGAGTTCCTTGATGCGCTGAATTTGGTTGTAGTTATCTGGCTTCTCAACAATTCTCGGTAGGATTACGCCCATTTCGTTGCAGGTTTTCTCCAGCAAGGCAAGCTCTGCGGCTTGATAGCGTTTGTCCATGTAGGGAATGCCGATTTCGGGAACCGTCATGCCACAACGAATCAGGAAGCGTGCCAGGGAGATTTCTAGCAGGTTGTCGCCCATGAAAAAGACAGACTTGCCGCGAATTAACTGGATGTAGTCTTCCAGGCTGTTCCAGATTTGGGCTTCGCGTTCTTCTAACCCTTTGGGAGTGATGCCAAAAACGGAGCAGATTTTCTCAATCCAGGCGCGAGTCCCATCGGGACCAATGGGGAAGGGTGCGCCAATTAGCTTGCACTTGCGGCGGCGCATTAGGGTCGTGGCAGTGCGCGAGAGGAAGGGATTCACGCCACAGACGTAATAACCCTCTTCCAGCACAGGTAGCTCGGTGTAACGTTTGGCCGGTAACCAACCCGATACCTTAATGCCATGTTTTTTCAGTTCCAACGTCAATTGAGTGACAACGGGATCGGGCAGAGAGCCAAACAATACTAGAGGCGGATGGTTGACATACTCTGACTCTTCGGCGGCAACCTCTTCTTTTTTGCGTCCAAAGTTGAGCAACTTAGCGATCGCATTTCTGTCTTCTTTTTCGGCTTCTGGAGCTTTGTCGGGGCAACGCTGCGCCATTGCGGCTAACACGGTGTCTTCGCCCTGGGTAAAGGCGTAGTCCAAACCATTGGCGCGAGCAACCACAATGGGAATGCCGATCTCCGATTCGAGTTTGGGAGCCAAGCCCTCCAGATCCATTTTGATGATTTCGGTGGTGCAGGTGCCAATCCAGACAATCACACTGGGGTTGCGGTCGCGCTTAATCTGCGTACACAACCGTTTCAGCTCTTCATAGTCGTTGAGTTGGGCTGAAATATCGCCTTCTTCGAGTTCTGCCATGGCGTAACGGGGTTCTGCAAAAATCATCACGCCCATCGCGTTTTGCAGAAAATAACCGCAGGTCTTTGTGCCAATGACCAAGAAGAAACTATCTTCAATTTTTTGATACAACCATGCGACGCAACTAATGGGGCAGAAAGTGTGATAGTTGCCAGTTTCGCACTCAAAATTTAAAGCTTGAGGTTCAGGATTTGCCAGAGTCATAAATGGGTTTCCTTTTAAGTGTCTCTAATTCTCACGCCCTCCTCATTTCTGACTCCCTGGCAGGACTCATCAATGGCGACGGGCAAACGACTAGCAGAGGGCTTTTTTTCTTCGATGAGCGTTCCGTTGCGGGAGTCGCGAAACGCTCGCTCTCCACCGGGTAATAGTCTGACATTGTTACCTTCGACCTCACCCAATGTTTCTAGCTCCTCATCTGGGCTGAAGTTCAACCCCAGAGCTACAACGATGCGATCGGGATTGCTGCTGAGATCCACGATCAACGGTAGAAGCTGAGTCAGTTGAGGTTCCAGAGTCGAGAGAGTTGCCAGGATAAAACTGGAGGAGGGACGCCGTTGCCCATCGCAGTTGACCCAGACTCCCAGGCGAACGAGCCAGGATCGATTTTCACGGTAGTAGTTTAACCAGGAGGCTTTTAGCGATCGGCGGAGATGCTCAATGTTCATACGAGGCTTGGGATTAAAGGTTTAAGGGAGATAGGCAACCGATGGATTGTCTGGTCGCTGCTCCTACCTCCTAAACCATCATCAGATCTAATTCCTCATCTTTTGCAGCAACTTTTGGTGTTTGTGGATTGAGATAGAAGTCAGACAGCAATGAGAACAAGTCGCGATCGGGCGCATCATTGGGAACAACGCCCTCAGGACGAGCCAGAATCTGATCCGCAATATTGAGGTAATAGTCGCAGACGTAGTTCAGTGAGGGATCGGACTCTGCCATCTCAAATAGAGTCTTACCCTTCACTCGTGAGACACGAATGTCTTCGATCAAAGGCAATACTTCCAAGACGGGCATGGGTACGGCTTCGATGTATTTCTCGATCAGGTCGCGCTTTGAGGTGCGATTGCCGATCAACCCTGCCAAGCGCAAAGGATGGGTGCGGGCTTTCTCCCGAACGGAAGCCGCAATGCGATTTGCCGCGAATAAAGCGTCAAACCCGTTATCCGTGACGATCATGCAGTAGTCGGCATAGTTGAGGGGAGCCGCAAACCCACCGCACACCACGTCACCCAATACGTCAAACAGGATTACGTCATATTCATCAAAGGCGTTGAGTTCCTTCAGCAGTTTGACGGTTTCACCCACCACATAACCGCCACAACCTGCACCTGCCGGAGGGCCACCTGCCTCAACGCAGTCCACGCCACCATAGCCTTTGTAGATTACATCTTCGGGCCACACATCTTCGTAGTGATAGTCCTTAGATTGGAGGGTGTCGATGATCGTGGGAATCAAAAAGCCAGTCAGCGTAAAGGTGCTGTCGTGTTTGGGGTCACAACCGATTTGTAATACTTTTTTGCCACGTCGGGCTAAAGCAACGGAGATGTTGCAGCTTGTTGTGGATTTGCCGATTCCACCCTTGCCATACACTGCGAGTTTCACGTTAGGGGTTCTCCTATGGGGTGATTCTTAAAAATAGCTGGGTTGCAGAATTTGCAACCCATAGCCTTAGCCTCATCAATCAGTGACTGCATTATTGACTGAAGTGACTGGGAAAAGAAAGGGACTTCATAAATAGATAAGGATGAAGGATGAAGGATGAAGGACTAAAAAGTAGATAAACCTTATTGACTCTCTTCAAAACTCTGCCAAAACAGAAATAAAGCTTATTTGAAATCTTGGGTTAGCTTTTAATAAAAAAGAGAACAAAAAGCAAAAACACATACTCCTTGAAAAATAATGATTTTGCCCAAGTTTTCCTACTTGTCTGGGCGATCGCCTTGCACCAAAGCCCTAACCTGTTAGGAAGCTAGCTGTGTAAGTGCCAGTTCTCCAACTAAACGAGGGAAAATTTCTCCAATATCGGGTTCTTAAGCCTAAAAGTGAACCCATTTCCCAAGGGAGAAGGGCATAAGTATCTTGGTGTCAGAGCAGGGAAAACTTTTTTATTAATAATGATGAACTTTGTCCTTTGAGAAGCAATTCAGGGAATGGATTTAGATTGGATTGAAGGTTTCTCTAAAGCAAGCCATTATTTCAGGAGGCAAACTGTGAAAGGTTTGACGATTACCACTTTGGCGATGACGAGTTTATTGCTGGGTATGACTGCGGTAGCAACCACGGCTCAACCTGTTGAGGACTGGACAACTCAAGCGATCGGCACCTATGAGAGTCGCATTTGGAATGGAGGTGAGATTATTCCCGCGACGACAGAATTTATTCAGGCAACTGATGGCTCATTGCGAGGTCGCTACACCATGGTTGAACCGAGTGGCTCTGTTCCAGGTTTGCTATCTAACTGCCAGATGGCTGAAGTGCAGACCATTCGATGTGACTGGCAGGACAAATATGGAACAGGTGTTTTAGAAGCGAGCTTTACTGAAGATTTCTCCCGATTTAACGGCTACTGGGGAACAGACGATGAAGAGCCGTGGTTGCGGTGGAGTGGAACGCGATCGCGCAATCCCTAAAGTGGGAGAATGAACGGTAGCGGTTAGTAAAGAGGTCATCAGGCGGATGAGTGCGATCGCCCATCAGCTAGAGAGTATTGTCGGTTCAGGGGCAGTTCAACGCTGGGAAGAAATCGAGCCAACGACACAAGCCCGCTTCTTATCGGCGGTGCAACCTAACACTCAGATCGAATGCGTCGTATATCCCCAAACGCAGGAGGAATTGGCAGAAGTGGTTGGTGCTGCTGATCGCGATCGCCAACGCCTATTGATTTGTGGCAGTGGCAGCAAACTCGCCTGGGGTGGGTTAGCCAGTGATGTCAAGTTAGTCGTCAGTACGGCACGGCTAAATCGTCTGATCGACCATGCGGTCGGTGACCTGACCGTCACTGCCGAATCAGGAGTTCCGTTGGCTGATCTGCAAGCGAAACTGGCGGAAGCGAATCAATTTTTGGCGATCGACCCACTGTATTCTGAACAAGCCACACTGGGAGGCATCGTCGCAACCGCTGATACTGGAGCATTGCGCCATCGTTATGGCGGCATCCGCGATATGCTGATCGGCATCTCTATCGTGCGATCGGATGGACAACGGGCTAAAGCCGGGGGACGAGTTGTCAAGAATGTGGCGGGTTACGACTTGATGAAGCTGTTTACGGGCTCCTACGGCACGTTGGGCATCATCAGTCAGGTGACATTTCGCGTGTATCCATTGCCCGAAAGCTCTCGTACTGTGGTTTTGACAGGTTCTGCAACGGCGATCGCTCAAGCGACTCAAACCCTTGTAGCCTCTGCCCTGACTCCAACCTCTGTAGAGTTAGTGTCACCTCACCTGAGTCAGACGCTTGGGTTTAAGGCGGCGATCGCTCTCGTAGTGCGCTTTCAGAGCTTAGCAGTGAGTGTCGAAAAGCAGGCAGAGCAACTGTTGCGAGTCGGTGAGGCTTTAGGGTTAGAGGCGATCGCGGTAGATGACGCTCATCAACAAACTCTCTGGGAAGCATTGCGAAAACCAATGGAGCCAGAGATCCATGAACCTGCAATTGTTGTCAAACTGGGAGTATTGCCCAATCAAGCCGTCAGTCTCCTCGATAAACTGAGTAGTCTGATCCCAGAAGGGGCTTGCGCCATCCATGCGGGTAGCGGGTTAGGCATGTTTCGGGGCGATCGCGAATCCCTCCCAGTCCTGCCCACTTTGCGACAACTGTGTGAAGCCCATCAAGGATTTCTCACCGTTTTGAACGCACCCACCGATTTCAAACGACAGTTTGATTTGTGGGGGTACACCGGAAACGCGCTTTCCTTGATGCAACAACTCAAATGTCAGTTTGATCCACATCAACTGCTCAACCCACAACGGTTTGTTAGTGGTATTTGAGATAGGGAGTGGTCAATGGTCAGTGGTCAATGGTCAGTGGTTGGTGGTTGATAGTCAATGGTCAGTGGTCAGTGGTTGATAGTCAATGGTCAATGGTCAATGGTCAGTGGTTGATAGTCAATGGTCAGTGGTCAATGGTCAGTGGTTGATAGTCAATGGTCATGGGTTAAGAAGCAGGGTTGATAAGCAACCAACAATTGACGATTGACGATTGACAATGGACAGATACCTCACACCCTTCGCCCAGACACGATAAATCGCGCCTCCTCCCTTTTATCCTTCATCCTTCATCGTTTATCCTTTCTTCCTTCCACTCCCCACTGCCAGACGCGATAAATCGCGCCTCTTCCCTTTAATCCTTTATCCTTCATCGTTTATCCTTTCTTCCTTCCACTCCCCACTGCCAGACGCGATAAATCGCGCCTCCTCCCTTTTATCCTTTATCCTTCATCATTTATCCTTTCTCCCTTCCTCTCGCTATGACCGCTCTCGAACCGACTCCCACTTTTGATGCCAAATATCCCCCAGAGCCAAAGCTGATTGATGCCTGTGTTCACTGTGGCTTTTGTTTGTCTACCTGCCCCAGCTATCGGGTGATTGGTAAGGAAACCGATTCGCCTAGAGGCAGAATCTATTTAATGGATGGTGTCAACGAAGGAGAGATTCCCCTATCACCTGCGGTGGTTCAGCATTTTGACTCCTGCCTGGGATGTCTGGCTTGCGTCACCACCTGCCCCTCTGGAGTGCAATACGACCAACTCATTGCTGCAACCCGTCCTCAAATTGAGCGAAATCACACTCGACCGCTGGGCGATCGCCTGTTTCGTCAACTGATCTTCTCGCTTTTTCCCCATCCCGATCGCCTGCGGATGTTGCTGATTCCCCTGTTTGTCTACCAAAAATTGGGGTTTCAAGCGGTTATGCGTTCCATTGGGTTGTTGCCAAAAATTTCCCCGCGTCTCGCTGCGATGGAATCCCTGCTGCCACCTGTAACTGCAAAATCATTTCAGGACAACATCCCCGATGTGATTCCTGCCCAGGGCAAAAAGCGGTATCGAGTTGGCATGATTTTAGGTTGTGTGCAACGGTTGTTTTTCTCAGAAGTGAATGAGGCGACCGTTCGCGTACTCACGGCTAATGGCTGTGAGGTGGTCGTTCCGAAGTCGCAGGGATGCTGTGCGGCGTTGCCCCAACATCAAGGACAGGAGGCACAGGCACAGGCGTTAGCACGACAGATGATCGACAGTTTTGAGAACACCAATGTCGATGCCATCATCATCAATGCGGCGGGTTGTGGTCACACCTTAAAGGAATACGGGCACATTTTGCAGGATGACCCCACCTATCGGGAGAAAGCCAAAGCATTTGCCAGCAAAGTGAAGGATATTCAAGAATTTTTGGGGGCGATCGGCTTGACGGCTTCCCTATCTCCTCTACAAGATGAACCGTTGACGCTGGTCTATCAGGATGCTTGCCACCTGTTACATGGACAAAAGATCAGTTTGCAACCGCGTCAACTGTTGCGGCAAATTCCGGGAGTAACGGTGCGAGAACCCGTTGATGCGGCGTTGTGTTGTGGCAGTGCGGGGGTTTACAACATGCTGCAACCCGAAGTTGCCGAGGAACTGGGTCAGCAGAAGGTAGACAACCTGTTGAATACGGGGGCGACGTTGATTGCATCCTCCAATCCAGGCTGCTCCTTGCAGATTCAGAAACATCTGGAGCAACAGGGTAAAACCGTTCCGGTTATCCATCCGATTCGATTACTGGATTACGCCATTCGTGGTGTGAAGCTCAAATAACCTAACATGATTCGGGATAAGAATTTCGGCGGTTAAAACCGCCGCTATTGGAGCAAAACCGACCTGCGTCGGTTCGTCAAACCTTGATTTTCGGTAGTCCGCGTCGGCGGACTTCGCTCTAGTAGCCGCGAATTCATTCGCCGGGCTCTTAAACCGAACTGACGTAACCTAATGGCTTGCTTCGATTTGGCGAACAACGGTCAGGGCTGAATAACTCACTCCGGCAGTACCCTCACCGGGATGGGTCGAATCCCCTACTAACCAGAGGTGATTTACAGGAGTGCGGTTGGCAAAGCCAAAGGGACCAAAGGTGGGAATGCGCTGTCCGACTCCACCGACAATGCCACGATCGCGCCCGGTGTAGTGAGCAAAGGTGCGGGGAGTAGCGGCTTCCTGATGAATTAGCGTATCGGGGGTGAGATTAAAGAATTGGGACAAGCGGGCGATCGCCTCCTGCGTGTATTGTTGCTTCAATCCTTCGTAGTCCTGACACTGCCACCACAAGGTTGGGTCCGTAAAGGATGAAGCTGTAATCGTAGCTCTGCCATCGGGGGCGCGACCATCTCCCGGATGGCTCACCGAGACAAACAGGGAATTATTCTCCCCAATGGGACCGTCGTAGTCGTAGAGAAATTGCAGATGGGGCGGACAATCTGCCGGAATTGCCGCCTGCTCCACGCCCAGGTAAACGACAAACGCACCCGACGACTGGGGCAACTTATCGACTCGCCGTTGATATCCGTTGGGAGCCGCATCCCCCAACAACTGCATGAGATTTTGCACGGTGACGTTTGCCACAATCTGATCCGCAGGTTCAACCCACGTTTCGCCTGTCTTCTGATTGTGGATTTCAACCGCGATCGCTCTTCCCCGTTCAGTGTGAATTCGGTTAACCGTGTGGCGCATCAACAACTTGCCCCCATCGCGTTCCAGCGCAGCGACGAGGCGATCGCTCAGCACCTGCATACTGCCCTGCAAATGCCACAACCCTTGCGGTTCTTGAGACACTCCCAAAGCTGTTGCCGCATAGAGTAAAGCGGTTTCCTCTGCGTCCACTTGCGAGTAAAGCTTGAGTTGCAGATCAAGAAACGTTTTGAGGCGGCGATCGCCCTCTAGCCCATAGCTCCGCAACACCTGACCCACCGTAGAAAAGGTATGAGGTAGCGTCAACAGCGTATCGGGACGAACCGCCTGCGTCAGTTGCCACAGATCCCAGACGTTGCGCGGCGGCAACACCGGATCACGAGACTGAAACGCCCAACTGTAGCGAAACAGATCCGCCATCAATTGCCAGAAGGGTTCACTGTTGGGGAACTGTCGCTGCCGTTCAGCCTGCCACTTTGCCGGATCACGCCAGACGCGAATCGGCTCTGTTTCACCCGGCAGATATACGGCACACGCCGGATCACAGGGAGTCGCCTCTGGAGGCTCAATGCCAAGCTCTGAAAAAATACGGTGATGAATACCCCCCGGTTCCAGTCCTGCGACCTGGGTTGCTCCGACATCAAAGGTGAAGCCGCGCCGTTTGAAGGTCGAGGCACACCCCCCTGGAGCGATCGCCTGATCCAGCACCAACACCGAATAACCCCGATGCGCCAGCAATGCTGCTGCTGTTAAGCCACCGATCCCCGCTCCAATCACGACAACTTTAGCGTTGGAGTTAGCTGCGGGTTGGCTCTGAGAAGATAGGCTGGTCATAGAGCACGGGCGAATGAGGAGTTTTTACAATTCTTAATACCTCCATCATAGAGGGATTCCTGACACAGGTGTAGAGCTTGGTGACATAAAGCTCACAGTCTGCTTGGGGCGCGAACGCTATACGAGACGGATGATCCCCCGATTTGAGTCATTCCATTGACTTCATTTACGGGTAGCCATTAGCTTCACAAAATGCATTGAACCCACAGAGAGAGGTCAAAAAAGTTGCTGAATTGTAGTCCATAAGCCCTGAGTGACTAACGGTAATAGTTAAGATAGGTGAAGACGGTCAATTCATCTGGTTTTCATGATCCCAACCCTCCTCCCCTCCTCTCTGGAATCTCGTCTCAATTCCCCTACGGTTCATCGGCTTCCCAATGGATTGACCATTGTTGCAGAGCAGATGCCTGTTGAGGCAGTCAACCTCAGCCTGTGGCTGGGTATCGGTTCTGCGATCGAGTCAGATGCTATTAACGGCATGGCTCACTTCCTCGAACACATGATCTTTAAGGGCACTCAACGGCTGCAACTGGGCGAGTTTGAGCGCAGTATTGAGCAACGAGGAGCCGTAACCAATGCGGCAACCAGTCAGGACTACACGCATTACTACATCACAACTGCCCCCCACGATTTTGCTGAATTGGCTCCACTACAAATTGAAGTGGCTTTGAATGCGGCAATCCCCGATGAGGAGTTTGAGCGGGAGCGATCGGTCATTTTGGAAGAAATCCGTCGGGCAAACGACAATCCCCGTCGGCGCACCTTCTACCGCTCCATGGAAATGGCGTTCGATCGCCTGCCCTATCGTCGTCCGGTGCTGGGTTTGTCAGAAGTGGTTGAAAATCTCACCGCTCAACAGATGCGCGACTTCCATGCTACCTGGTATAAGCCTCAATCCATGACCGCCGTAGCAGTCGGCAATCTGCCCGTAGAGCAGTTGATCAACATCGTGGCAGAAAGCTTTGAAACGGCTGAGGCTCATCGACCTATGCGATCGGATGCTCAGTTGCCAGAGCTATTGCACCATGAGCTAGAGCAACCCTTTGACCGAATTGTGCGGCAGGAATATATTGATGAGAGCCTGCAACAAGCCCGAATCGTCATGACCTGGCGGGTTCCCGGTATGGCAGATGTGGCACAGACCTATGCTTTAGATGCGCTGGCATCAATTTTGGGGCAGGGACGTACAGCCCGATTGGTGCGGGAGTTGCGAGAAGATCAGCAGTTGGTGACAGGAATCTCTGTCAGCAACATGACTTACACCACGCAAGGCGTGTTTTACATCGTGGCGCAGTTGCCTCTGGAGAACGTGCCTGTGGTGGAAGCGGCGATCGCCCGTCATATTCAACAACTACAAACGGAACCCGTGACTACAACCGAAATCGAACGGGTGCGGACACTGGTTGCCAACCGCTATATCTTTGGCAACGAAACCCCAAGCGATCGCGCCGGGCTTTATGGCTACTATCACGCGGTCATGGGCGATTTAGAACCCGCTTTAAACTATCCCGCTTACATTCAGAGCCTCAACCCCCTCGATTTGCAGGAGGCAGCTCAACGTTATCTATCGCCGGATGCCTACGGCATTCTCGTGATGAAGCCTGCTTAACACTTAATTTTCTCTATACAGCGAGCTTCGATAACTTTTGCAAAGACAATCTTAAGCTGTTCCGTAAGATCTCAGCCTACAAATTCTTGACATGGTACGGTACTGCCCATGTTTCTTGTGGCTGAGATTTTTTGTTGAGTATTCACCTATGAGCGATCCAAATCAAAAAGGTTTTGTGCGCTACGAGGATGTCGGGGATGATTACCTCGAAAAACGACAGTTACGTCGCAGCGCAGGTTGGGTTTTGCTGTGGGCGTTAGGAGTCGGCGCAGTCATCTCTGGTGATTTTTCTGGCTGGAACTTTGGCTTAAGCGCGGGTGGCTTTGGGGGGTTGGCGATCGGCACCCTCTTGATGGCGGTGATGTACGTCTGCATGGTGTTTAGCATCGCTGAGTTAACCGCAGCTCTGCCTCACGCGGGCGGGTTTTATTCCTTTACCAGAAACGCCTTTGGCCCATTGGGCGGCTTCATCTGTGGTGTAACAGACACCATCGAATACGTCATTACTCCGGCTGTCGTTGTCTTCTTCATCGGAGCGTACATGCAAACCCTGATTCCCGGAGTGCCTGTACCCATTTGGTGGATTTTGTACTATGGCATCTTTGCATTTATCAATATCCGGGGGGTAGAACTGACCCTCAAGATTGGTTTAGTGGTGACAGCGATCGCCGCAGCGATTCTGCTGATTTTTGGGCTTTCTGTGATCGTTTCCGGTCAGTTTAATGGCAGTTTGCTGTTTAACATTGCACCCTCGGAGGGGCAGCCAACCTGGTTACCCTTTGGCTGGGAAGGCGTTTTCAAAGCGTTACCCTATGCCATGTGGTTTTACCTGGCGATCGAGCAGTTACCCCTTGCCGCTGAGGAGGCACACAACACCGTTAGCGACATTCCGAAAGCCTTGATTTGGGGGATTGTGACCCTGTTGGGCTTATCGTTGCTGGTGCTGGTGCTGAATCCAGGCTTACCAATTGAAGCGACGACTGCTGATGGAGTCCCTGTCAGCGGAGCCGCTGCCGTTGGTATTAGTGGTGCCCCGATCGCCGATGGATTTCGGGTCATCTTTGGCGATGGCCTGGTGTTTCGCTTGCTGACAATTGCAGCTCTGACAGGACTGGTTGCCAGTTTCCACACCATCCTTTATGCAGCAGGACGGGTCATGTTTTCCCTGTCACGGGCAGGTTACTACCCCCGTTGGATTTCGATCATCAGCAAATGGCATACTCCGGCGATCGCCATTATCGTCAGCAGTTTGATTGGTCTTGCCTGTGCTTTTTTGATTCAGTTTGGTGGTACAACGGTGGGTCCTGCTCTGTTGAATATGGCAGTGTTTGGAGCAGTCATTTCCTACACGATGGTGATGATCGCCTACATTAAGCTGAAGCTTGAACGTCCCAACCTGCCCCGTCCCTACGTCAGCCCCCTGGGAATTCCCGGTGCTGCCGTTGGTTCAGTCCTCTCCGTCATTGCGCTGTTTGCCTGTTTTTCAGATGAGGCTTATCGTCCGGGAGTATGGGGTGTTGCCCTGTTCCTGGTGGTGATGATTGCCTATTTCGTCTTCTATAGCCGTCACAAACTGGTGGCACGCGCTCCGGAAGAGGAGGATGCTCTGGTGGGGCGGGCAATGAAGGAAATTGATCATTCTCACTCGCCGCATCTGCATCAATAGCTGGCTTTCGGTTTGCTCTTGCCTCTGCCCCACGAATGGGGCTAAGGCTATATCGCTTCATCCTGTGCGGGCTTGGCAATGCTAAGCCCTTTCTGATACCAATTTGAATTGGCTTCGCTGCCCATGATTCCGTAAGGGCGTTTCGCGAAACGCCCCTACCCAGGGATCTGCCACAATCAAACATTAAATTGGTATGATTTGCTCCAAAGGATTTTAGTGGTTGAAACTGCTGCTATGGGAGCAAAACCGACCTGTGTCGGTTCGATTAACCCTGGCTTCTTATGCCACCTCTATCCCTCTTTAATCATTTTGGATGGAGAGTATTTTTACGTAAGCCTTCTAGCTTCTAGCTAGGAATGTACGCATGGAGGCTCTGCCTCCAACCGTTGCTTTAGGAGGCAGAGCCTCCGTCACTCCATTTCCAGGCAGGAGCTTGGAAACGAGGTTTGTATGAGATTTGTTTACAAAGAGAGTGACAGAAGAGGGCTATAGCAACCGAGGGGTTGGTTAGAACGGGGTGCAGGGGTGGAACCCCTGACCGGAGGCGCAGCCCTCACACTTCCTTGTATGAACTGTTTCGACAGTTGCTATAGATGAACTTGCCCTAAATCAATCGTTGTGAAACAAGGGACTGATTGAAAGTTGAGCCTCAACGAAACTGCACTCGCGGATCGAGTACGCCATAGAGCAGATCCGCTATCAGGTTAAAGACAACCACCAGAATGGCGTAGATAAAGGTAATTGCCATGATGACAGGTGTATCGTTTTGGTAAATCGAGTCAATTAGCAGTGCCCCAATACCGGGAACCCGAAAGATTTGCTCTGTCACCAGTGCTCCGGTAAAGATCGTTGGTAAATCCAGCGCGACCAGTGTCACCACGGGAATTAGTGCATTTCGCAGTATGTGCCGAACGACCACAACCCCCTGATGCAATCCCTTGGCATGGGCAGTACGGACATAATTTTGTGGCATCTCATCCAGCATGGCAGACCGCATGAATCGCATCAGGACTGCCGCTTGAAACAACACAAGAACGGCGATCGGCATGATGGATTGCTTGAGTTGAGCTACGATCGCCTCCCCACTATTCAACTCCAACGTGCTGTTGTAGATGAAGGGCAACCAGCCCAACTGCACACTGAACACGATGATGAACACCAGCCCAGTAAAAAAAGTGGGTAATGAGAAACCCATCAACGCCACCAGGGTAATGGTTCGATCGAGCAGAGAGTGACGCTTGAGGGCTGACAACACTCCCAATGGCAACGCTATCAGCACTGAGATCACATAGGCAGAACCAACAACCCACAACGTCGTTGGCAATCGCTGCAAGATTAACTCATTGACCGGGCTACGACTGGTAAACGAAAAGCCCATGTTGCCCTGCACAAAAGACCAGACCCATTTGACATAGCGAATGGGTATCGGTTGATCTAACCCCAGCGATCGCCGAATGTTTTCCCGCACCTCTTCCGTAATCGAGGGATTGGTGGCAAATTGCGCTAATGGATCACCGGGGGCGATCGCCAACAAGCCAAACACCACTAAACTAATCGCAATTAGCGTTGGAATCGCTCCTAACACACGCTTGATCAAATAACGGGTCATGCGGTTATCTCACACGAGCGTTTTTACAATCAACCCCACACAAGTTCCAGGGTGTATTACACAATAGATGAAACAGATTGTGTACTCTTAAAAACTACTTGCTTTAATACTATGTCCTCTGAAGTCGTTGAAATTTTATCGGCTGACGAATTGCGTCGCACGATGACCCGTCTCGCTTCGCAGGTGATTGAACGAGCAGGAGATGTCTCTCAGATAGCCCTGTTGGGCATCTACACACGAGGGGTTTTACTGGCTAACATGCTGGCGCGACAAATTGAGGCATTGGAGCAGGTGCAGGTACCAGTCGGAGCATTGGACATCACCTTCTATCGGGATGATCTAGATCAAATTAACCTGCGAACCCCTGAGAAAACTGAGATTCCCTTTGACCTGTCGGGCAAGATTGTGGTTTTAGTGGATGACGTGATCTACAAGGGACGCACCATTCGAGCAGCCCTAAACGCCATCACAGAGTACGGGCGACCATCGGCAATTTGGTTGGCGGTGTTAGTCGATCGCGGACATCGAGAATTGCCGATTCACCCTGATTTTGTCGGGAAGAAACTGCCCACTGCTAAGGAGGAAAAAGTCAAGGTTTATTTGCAGGAGTTGGATGGACGCGATGCGGTGGAGTTGATTAAACGATGAGATTGACCTCTGCCTGAGATTGACCCCTGACAACGTCATAGCTGACAATTGACGATTGATACTGACGATGATGAAGCGATCGCTCACCCTGTGAATTTACCCATTAATTCCCCGACCAATCCAACGTTGACCGCTCCGACCGCTGCTCCTGCCGAACAGGCAATCGCCACCCAATCGCGCAAGGCAGACCACCTGCGGGTTTGCCTCGAAGACGATGTGCAGTTTCAGCAAACAACGGGGCTAGAGCGATATCGATTTACCCACTGTTGTTTGCCAGAACTCGATCGCGCTGATATCGATCTCTCCACCCCTTTCCTGGGCAAAGCTCTCAAAGCTCCGTTGCTGATCTCATCCATGACTGGGGGAACGGAGCTTGCTCGTGTGATTAACCATCGCCTAGCCGAGGTCGCGCAGCACTATGGTCTGGCGATGGGGGTGGGGTCACAGCGAGTGGCCATCGAAAATCCGGATGTGCGGCCAACCTTTGCAGTACGGGCGATCGCCCCCGATATCCTCCTCTTTGCCAACCTGGGTGCGGTGCAGCTGAACTATAGCTACGGACTGGATGAATGTCTGCGAGTGGTGGATTGGCTGGAAGCAGATGCCCTGGTGCTGCACCTCAACCCATTGCAGGAGTGTGTGCAGACAAAAGGAGATACCAACTTCAAAGGGTTACTGGCAAAAATTGCAGTTCTCTGTGAAAAACTACCCATTCCCGTGATTGCTAAAGAGGTGGGCAATGGCATCTCGGCAATCATGGCGCAAAAATTAATCGACGCTGGGGTGAGTGCGATCGATGTCGCCGGAGCGGGTGGCACTTCCTGGGCGCGGGTCGAGAGTGAACGGGCTAAGGATGCTCAACAACGGCGACTGGGGGCAACGTTTGCAGACTGGGGTCTGCCTACGGCTGAATGCATTACTTCGATTCGGGCAATCGCCCCCAACATTCCACTCATCGCCTCCGGTGGGCTGCGGAATGGGCTAGAGGTGGCAAAGGCGATCGCCCTGGGAGCGGATTTGGGTGGGTTAGCCTTGCCGTTTCTACAAGCGGCGGCTGAGTCTGAAGCGGCTCTGTATGCCCTCAGCGATGCCTTAATTGCGGAACTGATTACTGTTTTATTTTGCACAGGCAGTGCCACCTTGCAGGAATTGCGGCAACCTGGTGTACTTCAGCCTGTGGGTTAAATGATAAGTCCTTGGGGGATGGGGATTGAAACGTACTTCACCTCTTCCCCCTTAATATCTTTTTAACCTTTGCGACTATCCACTGTCCTCTATCTAACGGTTAATTCTCTAGCTGCCTGTTTTCTGATATTCCCTGACGATAGGCAATGACCGCATAAAATGGATCACCCCCCGGCACACCCAACATCTGCAAAAAGCTAGGAACGTTGAAAGAACGGGCGATCGCCTCTGGCTCACTAAACCCCGTCACCGATGCAAAATAGCTTTTGACTAGCTCGACTCGCCCTGCTTCAGAAGCATCTCGCCACGCTTGAATCGCCTTTTGGAAAAACATGCGATTGGAGAAACTGACGATCGCCACTCCACCCGGTTTCAACACGCGATAAATCTCAGCAAATACAGCCTCGGGATACTGCAAATATTGCACCGAAACCGTATTCAACACGGCATCAAAGGATTGATCAGGAAGCGGAAATTGCTGGTTTTGATTGAGATTTTGAACAAAGTAGTGATCGAGCCGAAGGTTTTTTGCCAGTTCTTCAGCGTTCATGCCGTGCCCTTCGACATGCTCAAACTGCATCTCATCCGGCAGGTGAGACACCCAACTGCTCATCATGTCGAAGATACGAGTTTGCGGTTTAAGCCTTTCTCGATATAGATTAGTCAGTTGTTGAATAAACCCCTCATCAACGTGTGTGACAAACCGAGGAAAGTCGTAGAAAAAAGTATCATCGGTATTGTCAAGCTTGTCGCGCTGGCTTGATTGCAACATAGAGGGTTAGCACCATAACCTACCCTTACTAGTTTACGAAAAATTACTAATTATTAAGAAGATTAAACCTATTAATTTATCTATGGTTTAAGCCTTCTTCATAAACTTAAAGCTTTGATTAGGATTAATTTTCATAGGGGAAAATAGTCGTAAATACCGTTGTGTTGTTGTCACTGTGAACCTGAATCGTTGCCCCTAATTGTTCCACCAACTTTTTGACCAATGCCAGTCCTAACCCTGTGCCTCCATATCGCCATGGGTCGTGGTTAGGAATGCGATAAAACCGCTCAAAGATGCGATCGCGCTCGTCCTCCGGAATCTCAACCCCTGAGTTACTGACCTGTATCCAAACGGCGGATCTTTGAGCATTGACAAACGCTGAAATGGCAATTGTTTCGTGACTGGCGGTGTACTTGCAGGCGTTATTGAGTAACTCTGCCAAAATCCGCTCTAAAGCCGACAAATCTGCTCTAATCGGGGGCAAATCATCAGCAATCTCGACCTCAAGTCGTTGCTGTTGGTCGTGGATGCGAGTAACAAACGGACGCACAATCTGAGGCACCAGGGTTTGCAGTTCCACGGTGATGAGATTTAAAGGTTCTGAACTTGCCTCTAAGCGGTTGAGATCAAGCAAATCATTGACCAGGCTAATTTCTCGTTGACACTCTGTTTTGACAATTTGAAAGTAGCGATCGACTGTATTGGAAGGTGTAGAACTGCCTGTTTCAGAATTCAAGACACCCAGTTGCCGGAGGGTAAGTTCGAGCATTTGGGTTGCCATTTTGATATTGGTCAGCGGCGTGCGAAGTTCGTGTGAGATCGTACTGAGAAAGTCGTCCTTCAGGCGGTTTAACTGTTCCAATTCCTGTACTTGCGCCTGTGAAGCTTGATAGAGACGCGATTGGCGGAGAGCGATCGCACATTGGTTTGCCACCTGATGTACGAGCCGAATCTCTTGTTCATCAAACACTTCATTCGGGGCTTTGCGGAGCCATAAGTCTCCCAAAACTTCCTGATCGTTGAGAATCGGGCAGGCGAGGATGGTGGAATAGAGCGCACCGGGACGAATGGGATCGAGTCCATCCACCAGCGTTGAGAAATGCACGTACTGCCCTTCCAGGAGTCGAGCATAGACATGGGGAAACTGGTCAATCTGAATCACCTGCCCCTGAGCAGACAGCGATTCAGGCGCACAGTCATAAAAGATTGTAGAGGTGGTTTTGTCGTCGTTATACAACGCTGTATCGCAGTAGGTTACCCTGAGGGCAAACGCCAGTTCTTCGACAGCAGTCCGCAAGATTTGAGCTTCATCGAGGGAGTCTCGCACGGCATCAGTAATGCGTTTGAGCACCGCTTCAAAATACAGAGCCGCTTGTAATTCAATCGTGCGTTGCTGTACCTGATGTTCCAGGTTGAGGTTAAAGTGCTGAACCTGTTGATATAGTTCAGATTGTTGAATTGCGATCGCCAACTGTTCACTGATGTGTTGCAATAGCTCCACTTCTGCCGCTTGCCATCGCCGATGCTGAGAACAGGCATGGACAATCAATAAACCCCAAATATGCGTTGACCCGTTTGCATTTTGCACAATCGGGACTACAACTTCTGATTTCACCTCGGTATCTTGCATCAACGTCGCCAGACAGGAAGCCCATTCATGGGATGCTACATCGTAGATCACTTGTGGTTGGCGATCGCCGCAGAAATCCAGTTGCTCTGGAGGTTGACATTCCTCCAACGAAAACGTCTGCACCGGAATAGGGTAGCTAGGCAAGATGGCTTGTTTAATAACAGAGCCGACACCGGAGGAATGGAACCGAAAAATGAGTGCGCGATCGGCGTGCAGGGTGCGCCGCACCTCCGTGACAGCAGTGGTCAAAATTTCATCGAGATCCAGGGATTGATGGATGCGTTGGGTCACAAGCCCCAGGAGTTGTTCTCGCTCGGCTTGCGATCGCAGCAGTTGTTCCAATCGGCGGCGTTCTGTGACATCTGTGACGACTCCAAACAGTCCTTTTACCTGCCCCTGGTAGTCAAAGGTGCCCTCAACTCTAAAGTTAATGTGACGAATTGACCCATTCGGGCGAACTAAGCGATATTCCCCCTCGCTAAAGATCCCATCTCGAATTGCCCGCTCTAAAAAACGTTCAAACCGGGGCAGATCATCTAAATAGATCCACTGCAAAAATTCAGCATAGGTCGGTTCAGGTTGCGACGGGTCAAAGCCAAAAATCCGAAAGGTTTCCTCTGACCACCGCATCGTATAGGTGGTTGTATCAAACTCCCAGCTTCCCAGGTGGGCCAAGTGTTGAGCCTCTCGCAGTTTAGCTGAGTTTTGGCGTAGGGCTACTTCGGCTTGCTTGTAATCTGTAATATCAGTAACGCAACCTAGTACTGCTTTCGGGGTGCCATCCTCATGACGGCTAAAGATGACCTCTCGATTGCTCATCCAACGCCATTCACCATTAACATTCTGCAAGCGATATTCCGACGATAGAATTTCTCGATCGCGCAGGTAAAGAAATCGTCGAGAGGTTTCGTGCAACAGGTAGCGATCATCAGGATGAATGCAGTTTGCAAGCCATTCCAGTCCTAATTGATAAATCTCCTGGGGTTGGTATCCTAAAATCTCGGTGATCTGATCATTGATATAAACAATATGCCCTTGAGATAGATCAAAAATATAAAGGACTTGAGGTACGGTGTTAAAAATGTTTTGCAAGAAATCATGTTTCTTTTGCAAATCGAGAGTAGCTTGCATGGGATTTGCTTGACCTGTCTCAAGCCTATAAAGACGCGATCGAATTTCAGTAAGTTCACGGATCAGTTGTTCCTTCGTTTTACCTTCATCGCTTGAGGGACTATGCGATTCAAAGTCAGGGAACATTAGTCAACATCTCTAATTTTAAATTTTAGCTATTTATTAAAATTCCCTTTTCCATACTTCAAGACTAAAGAAAAGGGATAACAACTAGGGAATCACGATGAACGTAGAGTTTTACGAACAAATTTAAGTAGATATTGGTGATGTAAATATTATCTTAGGAGAATTTTAATCAATAAAAGGTATGAAGCTAGTAGTTATTTGTAGGTTTATTGTAACTTCAAACTTTTTTAGAGAGTAGAGTGATTTCCGGTTTCTGAAAGAACCATTACAAGGAATGAATGAGGAATTTACTGAAGACGCAACACACAAGTTCTTCATCTCATTTACAACGTTGTTTTGATCACAGACGAAGTACAACATATATCAGTAATTCCTCGGTCAGTCAGTGTATTAGAAGAACTATGGTGCAACCTGCTGTTATTCGTAAATTTACTCTTCCGGCTTTTCAATTTAGAAATTATCGCCTCTTTTTTACAGGACAGGGCATCTCGCTGATTGGCACCTGGATGACCCGCATTGCCACCATTTGGCTTGTTTACCATCTCAGTCATTCTGCTTTTTTATTAGGAGCGGTGGGATTTGCAAGCCAGATTCCCAGTTTTTTGTTGGCTCCCATTGGGGGTGTTTTAGGCGATCGCTACAACCGCCAACGGGCACTGGTACTGACTCAGGGGTTAGGTATGGTGCAATCGCTGGCATTAGCAGGCTTGACTCTATCGGGAATGATTCAAATCTGGCACATTTTAGTGCTCTCGCTGGTTCAGGGTTGTATCAATGCTTTTGATGCACCGCTTCGACAGGCATTTGTCTCTGAAATGGTGGAAGACCGAGCCGCATTACCGAATGCGATCGCCCTCAATTCTTCGTTGTTTAACGGGGCGCGATTAGTGGGTCCAGCGATCGCTGGACTGATTATTACTGCAACGGGGGCAGGGTACTGCTTTCTGATTGACGGGTTGAGTTACATCCCGGTCATTGCCGCATTTTTAGCTATGCGAATCAAGCCTAGAGCGACATTGAAGAGTGATTCAATTTCCTTGACCAGCCTCTATCGCCAATTTTGGGAGGGATTTGAGTACACCCGCAATCACCCTGCCATTCGTCCGATTCTCGGTCTGGTGGCGATCGTCAGTTTTATGGGAATGCCCTATCTGGCACTGGCTCCCATCTTTGCTGATGAGATTTTGCAGGGAGGTGCGCCGACGTTGGGATTGTTGATGTCTGCGGCAGGGGTTGGTGCCCTGATGGCGGGTGCTTACCTCAGTCTGCGTCGGCAAATAACGGGGTTAGGACGCTTAATTGGCATTGCTCCCGCTGTGATGGGGTTGGGGTTGATTGGGTTTTCTGCCTCCCGTATCGTTTGGTTCTCAACGGTGATGATGGCAGTTGTGGGTTTTAGTTTTCTGTTGCAATTTGCCTCTAGCAATACCATCGTTCAAACCCTGGTGGAGGATGACAAACGGGGGCGAGTTATGAGTCTTTACATCATGTCGTTTATGGGCATGGTTCCTCTGGGTAATCTGGCGGCAGGAATCCTTGCCAGTTGGATTGGCGCACCGATGACGATCGCGATCGGTGGTGTTTTTTGTATTCTGGGAGCGACTCGATTTCGACTCCCACAACGCCTTTAGGATTGCTATATCCTAGTTTTGGAAGGTTATTTAGTACGTTACTCGCAATTCATGGCTGGACATAGCAAATGGGCAAACATCAAGCGACAGAAAGCAAGAGTTGACGCTGTCAAAGGTAAGACGTTTGCAAAAATTTCACGACAGATTATCGTTGCGGCTCGCAGTGGCGTTCCTGATCCAGCAGGAAATTTTCAACTCCGAACGGCGATCGAAAAAGCAAAAGCAGCAGGCATTCCAAACGAAAACATTGAACGGGCGATCGCTAAAGGCTCTGGCAAGTTGGGCGCAGACAATAGCATGGAAGCCATTCGGTATGAGGGATATGGTCCTGGTGGGGTTGCCATTCTAATTGAAGCGTTGACCGACAACCGCAACCGCACCGCTGCCGATTTGCGGGCTGCCTTTAGCAAACGAGGCGGCAACCTGGGTGAAACCGGATGTGTTGGCTGGATGTTTGAGCAAAAAGGGGTTGTCACGGTTGCCGATGTCACCGATGAAGATGCCCTGTTGGAAGCCTCGCTGGAAGGTGGTGCGGAGTCCTATGAGGTCACCGAAGAGGAAGGCGAACCCATTGCCGATGTCTTCACCGAGGTCACAAATCTAGAGTTTTTGCAGCAAACCTTGAAGGATCAGGGCTATCGCATTGTGCAGACAGAATTGCGGTGGATTCCCAACAATACCCTGGAAGTCGCTGACCCTGATCAGGCCCAGGCGTTGCTGAAATTGATGGATGCTCTAGAAGATCTAGAAGATGTGCAGAGTGTCACTGCCAACTTTGATATGGCAGACGATTTGATGTCGCTGAGTATGGTGTAATTCACGTCAGTAAGCTTACTTACCCATGTTGCGTTTGAGTTGCTCTAGCTCCTCATCCATCTCCCAGCGGCGAAAGGTTTGCTCTAACGGGTCGGTGGGGTCACGGAAGTTATATCCGGATTGAGTCCAACCACTCGTCTGCCACCGTTGCTCAGGCTGATAGGCAGTTTTCGCAGCTTGAGCTTGCACTTCTAGCAGTTTTTGCTTCACTTCTTGCCGCTTTTGTTGGATCTGGAGATGCAAATCCTTTGTTTGTTTAATCCGGTTTTTGACTAACTCCATTTGTGCCCAGAGTTGGTTGCCCTGTCGCAACAGAGCCGCTTCACGGGCTTCAGCGGGTTCTGCCAGGTCAAGCCTGCCCACTGACTTTGCCTTCTCAATTCGCATATGCCAGCGTTGCACTTCTTGAGCAGTCTCCAGGACTTCATCCTGCAAGGATTTCTCCCGACGTTGCAGATCAGCTAGCAGTCGAATCGTTTCTTCTTCCTGTTCGCGCAGCTTTTCCGCTAGTGCCTGTAACTCCAAATGGGGATTATTCCGCAAAAACTCTTCCAGGCGCGACTCTAAAAAACTGCTGAGATCTTCAAACAAGCCCATAACCGCTCTCTCAGATGTGCTCCTTTATGGTAGCAAGGGAGGAAGAGGGAAGAAGGAAAAAAGAAGGATCAAGGATAAGGGATAAAGGATAAAAATTAGCGGATTTCTCTTCGTTCTTCTCTCTTCCCTCTTATCTTTCAGCCTTTATCCTTTATCCTTTACCCTTTACCCTTTCCCTTTACCCTTTCAGCCGTTGCTTCAACTTCTTCCAGGTCGATCGCACGGGTAAGCGTTGTTCCAACTGGCACGATCGCAACTTGAGTGAAGCTTGCAGATGCTCTTTAGAGCGGGGATCGGCAGCATTAACCGCAATTTGGTAATGCTTAACAGCGGCATCAAAGTTGCCGAGGCGTTCGCAGCAAATGCCCATGTTCCAAAAGACAGGGTATACACTCTTTTCAGTGCGGGTGCCGCCTGTGAGGGTTGCTTCTTGTACGCTTTCCAGGAGAATCAACGCTTTGTCATGTTGACCGAGATGTTGGTAATAGCGGGACTGACCCACAACGCTATCGATCACCTGGTTAATGGTAGACCCCTGCAAGTTCTCAACTCGCTCATAGAGCACTTTTGCCTCTGTCCATAACTCCAGGCTTTGACAGAAGTTGGCGATCGGCATGATCTGGTCTTGATCGTCGGTGATCTGGCAGTCAGCAAAAATATCCTTACAGATGCCAATCATCTGGTCGCGTTCGTGTTGTGCCTCCAGTGTTACCAACAGGCGACGAGCAGCCCGAACTTTGAGTCGGGGTTCCAGGGTGGGGTCTTGTAGCAGTTGCTTGAAGATTTGCTCGGCTTCAAAGAACTTGCCCTCGGTGATGCGATCGCACCCTGCCAGATAACCACTCCAAAAGGCGGGTAACCAGCTCTCGTCATACGCTTTGGAGAACTCACCCGCTTTCCGCAGGAAAAATGCAATGCTGCTGCTGATGATGTCTTTGGTATAGACCTGAATTAGCTTGAGCGGCTCCCGACGCGGAATCGGGCGATTTTCATAGGAGTCAGTCAGATAAAAATCGGGTGGGTCGAGGAGATCAAACCCTTGAATGAGAGGATCATCACCCAGCAACCAGTGATCGACCCAGAGTTGGTCGGTGTAGAGCAGGTTGGGTTCATAGAGGGGGCGATCGGTTTTGTTCGTTTCAGTGGTGAGTGCGGCAATGCCACCGGGCTTCAGGACACGGTGAATTTCTTGATAGACTTTGTGCAGATCACGAAAGTTGTTGACGTGTTCGATCGCACAGCAACTCCAAATAAAGTCAAAACTATTGTCGGGAAAATCAATCTGAGTCATGTCCATGTGGCGCACCACCAATCGCTCTGGATGATAGGAAAAGCGATTTTTGTTGTAGACCTCGGTGGGTGACATGGACGCTGTAGACCATGTATCGGAGTTATACAGGTCAGTCGCGACAACTTCTTTGCAACTATTGGTCAGGGCGTATACCAGCGGTTCTCGTCCCACACCCAAGCCCAACGCTCTCGCATCTTCGTGCAGACAGCCCAACTGTTTTAAGCCTGTGTAGACATGGATAAATTCCCATGCCTTCCGATTTTTACCATTCAGCTTCAACAAGGCAGCAGTGGCTTGAAATTCAGGATTTTGCCAGTCTGCAACATCTGCAACTTTGCATAGTTTCATTGCCTTGTATCACTCCCTGAGATACGGTGAACTCGAACGTGCCGAATGAATCCCGGTAGCTTGAGTAGAGCTACCACGACCCAAACGTTTTATAGAGTATCTCATATAGGCGTGCGAAATGAATTGTGATACCCGATGGAACGATTTTAGTGGGATTAGAAACTTTGTCCTACAAAAATCGATCGCACCTCTCCATTGCGGCGCACGATCGCCTCTCCGTTATTCACAGAGACGAGCGTCCAACCGCTAGAACCAACGCCTTCCCCGATGCGAATACGCTGGGTTGTGCCATTGATCTCAAACAAGGCGGCTGAGCGATCGCCATCCAACTCCAACAAGCCCACCAGGACGTGATTAGCATTGGCTGATGAAATGTTGGGTACGGCTCTCGGTGCCGTTGCAACAGCGGTTTGGGGGGCAGCAGGTACCGTCACAGTGGCATTGGGTGGCAACGGTGAAACGGCAACTCCTGGCAGTGCGGAAGCTTGTGGAGGCTGATACACCGGAATGTAAACCCGTTCTGGCACTCCCGCTGTGCCTCCTGGGATGGGATTACCCGGAACATTCACCGAGGGCAGATTCGTTGCCGATGGAGGAACCGTTGAAGAGGCAGACGCTGTTTGCTCATTGGTTTCGGCTCTGCGCTCAATGGCCTCCAGCGATCGCCTCATATACTCCTGAAACTCCTTATCGGCTCCAGCAGCGGCGGTATCCCCAGGGGATGCTGGCGTTTCAGAGGCGATTGGCTGTGGCAGGCGGTTGTGAAAGGCAAACCATAGGGCAGCGGTAGCCGCTAACGACGCACAAGCTGCAACCATTAAGACCCGATCCACAGATCGGGTGGAGTGATTGCGGTGGGTTTCCGTTTCAGTGGCGATCGCCAACGCCAGACTGTCTAAATCTGGTTCATCAGCCTCTTGCAGCTGTGGGCGGGTGGGCACCAGCGAGGGCAATACCATCTTGGGGATCGACAGGGATTGCAGCGAGATAAACTCTGGCTTAGCGGGTTCTGATGGAGTCTTTGCACCCCGATCTAACATCCCCTCGACTTCTTCAAATAGCTCGTCCATCAAGCGATCGGCGTAGGAGTTTGCAGAGAAACCAGACGCTTGAGTTGAGGTCGCCTCATGATCCAGACTGTCCTCTGAGGGAAGGTCTGACGGGTGAGCGGTGGGATGAGACAGATGATCAGGCTCTAAAACTGATGGATCAGTTGTCACGTTCTGAGACATAGGAAGCTAGCTAAATGACGATGGCTGCGGTCTGTAGTCCTGCACCGGATTGGGCTAATTCAAGCTAAAACACCTTAGCACGTCAAGGTTTAGATCCACCCAAGTCGCAAGATTTAAAGTCGTATAACAACCAAAAGGTTGGTCAGGACGGGGTGCAGAGGTAAAACCTCCGGTTGGGAGCGTAGCCCCCACACCCCCTTGTCTCAACTGTCTTGACAGTTGCTATATCACACAATATCCGCGCTAAATTTCTCAAAATCCTAACAGATCAATCGCTTTCTGTGACCTAATTTCGCAAAAAGATACTGATTTAAGGTTTGAGCACCTGTAAGGGCGTTCCGCGAAACGCCCCTTCCGAAAACCGATTGGTAGATTCTTGCTCAAAAATCTCCTAAGTACAACTCGTCGTAAATAGGGGTGGGAATTCGGGGTGCAGGGGTGGAACCCCTGGCTGGGGGCGCAGCCCCCACACCCCCCTGGTTTTATTTCCAAACCCTATCTGTGAATCACAGTACTAAGGATCTTGGATTTAATAAATCCGCAAACTGTACGGGCGGGTTTAGCAGACCAATCTTTACCTTGTAATGGGGTTGACGGCAAAACCCGCCCCTACCCAATATCGAACTTATTTAATTCCCATTCCTAAGGCGAATCCCCATCTCCCTATTCCCTCGATCGCACGAGATTGAGAATAGTCATGACTAACTCCGTTGGCTCAACAGGCTTGGCCAGATGGACTTGAAAGCCCGCCGCTAAGCTTTGTTGCTGATGAGCTTCGCCCGCATGGGCGGTAAGGGCGATCGCAGGTACTTGGGGGTTTAGGACGGCTACCTGCGATCGCACCCGCCGAATCAGGTCATATCCATCCACATCAGGCATATTGATGTCACTGATGAGCACATCGGTTGGGTGGGTGGTGAGATATTCCAGGGCTGTAGCAGCGGTTGTCGTGGTAGTAATGGTTGCCCCCTGGTCTTGCAACAGCAACGTTAAAAACTCCAGATTGTCGGGTTCGTCATCCACCAGCAGTAGATGTAGCCCCCGCAAGGGTGCTGTGCTACCAAAGCGGTCGAGATCACTCGGTTCATAGGAATCTAACGGAGATGCCAACTCGATTAACGGCAACAGCACCGTAAAGCTTGAGCCTTTCCCCAATCCTGCACTGGTAGCCATAATGATGCCATCGTGCAGTTGCACCAGGTGACGGGCGATCGCCAACCCTAAGCCCAACCCTCCTGCGACACGAGTCGAGCTATTGTCGGCTTGCCAGAAGTCATCAAACAAATGGGGTAAAAAGTCAGAGGCAATCCCCTGCCCATTATCCCGAACCGTAATTTGAGCGTAGGAGCGGGGGAGAGAAGGGGTGTGCTGTGTGATGCTTTGCCACAAGGGGGGATGGATTGAAAAGGGGTAGGGCGGCACCGCTAGAGCAGAAGATCGGGAATGCCCATTTGAAGCTCCCCCTGCCGGATGTTCTACCTTTCCGTTAGTTGGGGTGGCTAGTTGTTCTAAGATCACCTCAACCTGTCCACCCTCCGGGGTGAATTTAATCGCATTGGACAGCAAATTCCAGATAATTTGTTGCAACCGCGCCAAGTCGCCATTGACTTGCATGGGGATGGGGGTGAAATCGGTACTCACCCGAATCGATTTAGCTTCAGCTGCCAGTCGAGTCGTTTCAATCGCTGCCGCGATCGCCGCCACAAGATCAACAGGTTCTGCCTTGAGCGACAGCTTGCCCCGCAGGATACGGGACACATCTAACAAGTCGTCAATCAGTTGAGTCTGCAATTTCACATTGCGCTCAATCGTTTCCAGAGCTTTTGAGGTCTGAGGCTGATCTAAGCGTCCCGTTTGGAGGAGTTGTGTCCAACCCAAAATGGGGTTGAGGGGAGTTCGCAACTCGTGAGATAGCACCGCCAAAAATCGGTCTTTGGCTTGGTTAGCTGCTTCTGCATCTGCTCGTGCCGCTTGCTCTAACTCCAACAGGCGATCGCGATCGCGTTCAATCTGTTTGCGATCCGTGATATCGAGGACGGTGCCAAAGATTCGTGTGACCTGCCCTGTCTCGTTTCGAGCGACTTGCCCTCTGGCATGAACCTCTCGCACCTGCCCACTGGGTTGCAAAATGCGGTAATCAATCTCAAAGGGCTGAGCTTGATGCAACGCTCGATCAAGAGCGCGTTGCACAATTTCTGCGTCCTCTGGGTGCACCTGTCCCAAAATGACAGGATATTGGGGTTTCATGGACTGGATCTCTAACCCTTCAATCCGAAACAGTTCGTCTGACCAACTGACGGTTTCAGTCGCCCGATCAAACTCCCAACTCCCCACATGGGCAACCTGTTGTGCCTCTGCCAGTCTTGCCTCGCGTTGCCGAATGGTTGCCAGCGATTCTTTGAGTCGCCCTGCCATGCGGTTAAAGGCTTCTGCCAAAACTCCCAGTTCATCTTCACGCTCAATGGGCAGGGTTCTATCCCAGTTGCCCTCTGCGAGAACCGTTGCCGCTGCCGACAGACGGGCGATCGGTCGTACCAACCAGCGTGCCGTAAATAACCCAACCCCGGTGGCGATCGCCAGAGCAATCAGAAATAGCCATGCTGTCGAATGGGCAGTGGCGTAAATGCCCTCCATAAAGTCGGTTTCAGGAATCACAACGACAATTAGCCAATCCAACCCCCGTGGGTCAGAGTAGGGTACTACCTGTACAAACTGCCGGGTGTTATCAACAGTGAAATCGAGTTGCTGAACCGTCTGAACCTGATCCAAAGAGGCAAACTGCTGAGACAGGTAAACGGCAGTCGCGCGAATCAGAGGGGAGTCACTGTTAGTCGCTTGCAGTCGCTGAGCCTTGCCCTCGACTACCTGATAGGGAATTTCGGGAGTTGATGCAGCAACCAACTGTCCCGATCGCTCCAAGATAAACGCTTCGCCCGTTCGCCCAATCTCCAGGCTCTGCAAAAACTTCCCAATGTCACTCAGGAGCAAGTCCGTGATCAGCACTCCCTGAAAGGTGTCAGCCTGGTCATACACAGCTCTAACCGCAGAGATAACGTAGATCGGTTGAGCAGAATAAGTAAAAATCTCAGTCCACTGCCCCTGAGGCGAGGTTTGCCCCAGGCGATACCACGGACGCCGACGAGGGTCATAGTTGGGTCTGCCACGATACGCCAGACGCAACGTAGGTCTGCCCATCTCATCAGCTTCATACATGTGCAACGCTCCCTGGGGGGAGTTTTCGTCCTTATGTCCAATGCGAATAAGGTTATCCCGGCGATCGCTCGCCACGTAACTGCCCCTGACACTGCCAAAACCAATGTTGCTGATTGAGTCATAGAGGCGAATTTGCTGCCAAAACCGAGACTCCAGGCGATTGATGTTGTTAAAGTCAATTTCTCCCATCAATGCAGCGTCTACGTTTGCCTGGTTTAAGCGGTGAGGCACTTCAAGGTAATTTTTAAGTTGGTCTTGAATGCGATTGGCTGTCTCATCTCGCAATTGATCGGAGACTTGATTGACTGCTCGTTCCCCTGAACGCAGCGATAACCATCCGACTAATCCAACCGTTACCAACAACTGAAGCACAAACGGCACGACTAATATGGTCGTGAATAGAGCCTGTAATTTGAGCTTCTTGGATGTGTGATCGGTGCTTTGACTCAATGGGTTAATCCTTCATCCAAGGGTGAAAATAATTTTGGTGCCGTGTTGGTCTTAGTCAACCCTGACAATTTTGCACGAAAACAGCCTGGAGAGATAGATTTGCAAATGCTTACACAATAACTCACGCAGACAATGATGACTAACACGAATGACTAGAGAAAATACACAGGTAAGCCCTACTTTAGACGGGGTGGAATCCCTTCCTCATGACATTCTCTAGCTTTTTTAAATAACTCACAATAGAGATATGGCAATTGTTGAGACAGTTGAGAGAGAGGGGTTGTGGGGCTTTGACCTCAGTTAGAAGTCCTAACGCCTGCACCCTGTCTTAGACAACTCTTCAATGGCTGTAGATCAATAGGGAGAGAGATTTTGTCTATCGCGATACCAACCTCTACAACGATCGCCCCTCTACAAGATTCACCCCAGTCTGATACACACAAAACCCGGTTGTGGATGCCAGAGCAAGTCTTAGTGACTCCAGCCGCATTAGCCGAGCCGTGGGGACAGCAGATTTTAGAGCGAGTGCGATCGCTCAATTTGCCCATTCAAGAATTGCCCCGCAACCGATTGACGGGGTTACGCGGAGAGAGCGATCGCGAGACTTACGATATTTCTAAACGTACACTGGCGATCGTCACATCGGCTCCCAGCAGCCTCAAGCTTAGCCCCATTCCGCCATCGGCAGACTGGCAGTTCCACATTGCGGAGGGCTGCCCTGCCCATTGCCAGTATTGCTATCTGGCTGGGAGTTTGCAGGGTCCACCCGTGATCCGGGTCTTTGCTAACTTGCCGCAAATTCTTGAGAATTTAGCGAACTATGAGCAGGCAGGAAAGCCGACCTCCTATGAGGTGAGTTGTTACACTGACCCATTAGGAATTGAGCACTTGACGGGTAGCCTAGCCGAATGCATTCGCTACTTTGGCACTCGCGAGGATGGCTATCTACGATGGGTGTCTAAGTTTGACAATGTGGAGCCGCTGTTGGGCTTGCCTCACCAGGGTCATACCCGTTGTCGCATGAGTGTGAATGCTGCCCCCGTATCACGCCGCTTTGAAGGTGGCACTGCATCGGTTTCAGCCCGTCTGCAAGCCTTGCGTCGATTGGCGTTGCCTGTTGAGTGTGGTGGTGGTGACTATCCGGTGGGTCTGGTGATTGCTCCGATCATGCCGATGGAAGATTGGGAGGAGCACTACACCACCCTGCTAGATGACATCAGTGCGGCTCTAGATTTTGATTGTGACTTGACCGTTGAGTTGATTTCTCATCGCTTTACCCCTGGCTCTAAGGAGGTATTGAATACCTGGTATCCCAATAGCAAGCTAGATATGGACGAGTCCACTCGCAGTGTCAAGCGCAATAAGTTTGGGGGCACCAAGTATGTCTATGACGCAGACACGATGAAGCAATTGCGGCGTTTCTTTGAGCAAGAGATTGCTAGACGCTTTCCCACTGCTCAGATTTTGTATTGGACTTAGATCGCAAAAAGTCGGAGGCTTGTCAAACCTCCGACTCCTATCATGATTTCTCAAGAGCAAGGGGTTTAATCCCCTTGTCTACAAGTCGCTTTAGTAGCGGTTAGTTGTGGTGCGATCGCGCACTGTATCGTCGTGCTCAACCCGATTGTTAGACTTGCGGCTTAAACCAGCTAATCCAGCCAAGCCCAACAGACCTAACCAACTCCAATCGGTATCAGTATCGGCACCTTCAGCATAGTTACCAGTGAAGCCACCCTGGTTGAGCAAAGGTGCTGAGTTGACTCCACCCGGAATTCGGCTACCATTGGTTGCGCCGCTATTGGGGTTGGTGCCAGTTGCACCTTCTCCTGTTGCACCTGTTCCGGTTGTACCTGTTCCCGTGCCGTTGATACCCGATCCGCTGATACCGGGGTTAACGGTTGTGCCAGGTGCAACAGTGGTATTTCCGCTTCCTGCATTGCCAGGTAGGACTTGAGTTGCGCCGCTATCAGGAATAATAAGCGTGCCACCCGAAGTCCCAGGAGTCACGGTTGTGCCGTTGTTCGTCGTACCGTTCGTCGTACCGTTCGTTGTACCGTTGTTAACCGTGCCGTTGTTCGTTCTACCGGGAATCGCTGTGTTGCCGTTGTTGGTGTTGCCGTTATTGGTGGTTGTTCCACCCGTGATTCCAGGAGCCGTGTTACCTGTGCCGCCCTGTTGAATGCCACCGGGAGTGCCACCTGGTAAAACGCGAGGATCATTGGTCGTTGTAGTTCCGGTGCCGCCTGTAGTACCAGTACCACCTGTGTTACCTGTGCCACCTGTGTTATCAACACCACCTGTGTTACCCGTACCACCTGTGTTGCCTGTGCTGCCGCCTGTCACTGCTCCAGAACCACCCGTTCTTCCTCCGGTTGCGCCACCTGTTGCACCACCAGTCGTTCCACCTGTTGTGCTACCAGATTGCCCCAGGGCAGGTAAGCCCATACCAAATGTTGCTAGACCAATCGTACAAGCTCCCGCCAGAAGGGTTTTGACTAAATGATTAGATTTCATGGTGTTCAGTCCTTAAAGTTTTAAAAGAGTTTGATGAAAGTAAATGTGATGCACCTGTTTCGTCTGGTGCTGTGTGAATGAAAGTGAATCCAAAACCTTTTTTCTTGCGGCAAATGGGTGAGAGCGAAATTATTTGATGCAAGACTATTCGTGTGCTTGATAATCAAGTTTCGCTAACCAAGGTAACGGGCTTATACCGCTGAAACGTCTATCTTTAGAAGGCGTTGGGGCAAATCTAAAGGGTGATATGAAGGGCGTTCTCTAATTGAAGCTGTTAGAGAGAGGATTAAAAAATGTTAATTTTAATGGAGTTGAGCGATTGGATTATCCCATTTAGCTATGCATGTATTTCGGCACCTGTTCGGGCTAACAAGGTTTGGGCTAACACGATTTAGACCGATCCTGTTTGGACTGGCGATCGCCCTCTTAGTCCTGGTGGCTCCTCTGGCTACTCCATCTCCGGCTTATGCAGCAAGTTCCGCTGCTATTCGTGCTTACGACGATGTTGAGGCAACCGTCAAAGATTTTTCTGGACAAAGCTTGATTCGGGCTGAATTTAGCGATGCCAAACTCAAAGGGGCGAATTTCAGTAACGCTGATTTGCGCGGTGCTGTCTTTAATGGAGCGGTTCTAACGGATGCTAACTTCCACGCGGTAGACTTCAGCGACGGCATTGCTTATATTACCGACCTGGCAAATGCTGATTTAACCGATGCGGTGTTAACGTCAGCCATGATGCTTAAATCCAATTTTCGAGGGGCTAATGTAACGGGCGCAGACTTTACCGATGCTGTGCTCGATCGCGACCAGATCGTTGCGTTGTGTAAGTCTGCTAGCGGTGTAAATCCTGTCACCGGAGCCGATACTCGCGAGTCCTTAGGATGCCGATAAAGGCATTTTGAAACTCATCCATTGCATCAATATCCCGATTGCAGGGGCGGTTCGCGAACCGCCCCTATTTGTAATTCACGGAGATGAGAATCCAAATTGGGCAAGGTCGTCCATTCAGGGCAAGGACGCAGAGCCACTGAATTTTTACAGCCATTCTCAGTAGTTGCCTGTGTGAAAACCACTGTAAAACCAGTTCTAGAAATTGCTGCTACAGATCGTACCCCACCGCCTGCGGCACCTCCCCTTATCAAGGGGAGGTTGGGAGGGGTCAGATGTGTAGCCTTTAAAAATTGAATTGGTATAAGACCACAATTTTTATCCTTCGGGTATTTCTTCTCCCAATGGGGGTTGCGCGGAAAATCATGAATAGCTAAAAAATACCCTCGCCATTCGGATTTTGAAAGGTTATGGTTGTAGCAAAAAGTAGTGTTTTTCCCTGAACACTATGTTTTGTCGTTCAAACCCATACCATCGACCAGGGTACTGTTATGAAGCCCCAGGATAACCGAGAGGAAGAATTGCGGCGGCGAGAGCAAGAACTGCGGGAGCGGGAGTTGCAACTGCGTCTGCGCGAACTGGAAGCAGAGATTCACCAACTGCCACCACAGCCATCGTACCCATCAGCGCAACAGCCACCCCTCTTGCATCCCACGAAACACGAGCCACCTCCCACCAAATTTCAAACCTGGCTAAAGAAGCTGACCACTGTGGGTAAGTTTCTGGCGATCGTAGTGGCAGTCATTGTTGCGGTGCGGGTGGCATCCTGGCTTGCTACAGTCGTCATCGTTGCCGGGATTGCCTGGTTAGCTTACAAGATTTTGTTTGAAACTGATAAAAAATAGCAACTTAAATCCATGAACAGTTCTATGTCCTGGCTTCCTAACCTGGGTTCGTGGGTTCGAGCGATCGCCCTCACTGTTCTGATGTGGGGCTTGCAGGTCGGCATTGGTTATGTCTGGCAGATCATTGGCATTGTGATTCGTTGGTCACCGCGATTGGGATTTCTGGTAGGGGTGTTAATGGTACTCTCCCCAATCCTGTTGATTGCGGTCGTGCATCATTTCTCTCAGGGCTTGCTCAACCAGATTGATCCACAGGGGCGATCGCCCCGCCAATCTCAGGAGCCAGGATTGTTTCCAGGATTATTGAGTTGGTGGGAAGGATTCTATGGCTGGACTGTCAGCCTGCTGTCGATGCTCACCAGCTATCTCTTATTGGGCATTGTTCTACCATCCTTTTCGCTCACAACGTTGCTCTACACCCCATTCACCTCCGGGGAATTCACCCTCGTTATGACTAGCCTGGTACGGGTTGTGATTGCGGCGTTTCTCTATCACTTTGAATATGCTGTTCAGCAATCTTGGTTGACAGGAAATAGTAGTGATTAATCCATGATGTCGCTAGACTCCTCAATGCTAAGGGGGCTTCCGTCACTCAAAGTCCCCCAGGTTAAGGGATCTAGGGGCAAAGCTAAAACTTTACTTCGTTCTTTTCTGTCTTTCACGGTGCGTTACGCTTCGCTAACGACACCCTACAAAACCATTTTTTATCCTTCATCCCTCATCCTTTAGCCCTTCCTGCTTCTCTCTTCCCTTTTATCCCTCATCCTTCATCCTTTCCTTTTTATGTCCTCCTCCACTCATTTCCTCAACGACCTCGATCGCATCAGTCGCACTCGTCAGGCGATCGCTCAAAACCTCGAAAAGATTGCCGATGCGCTGTTTACAGCAGAAGCAGAGGGTGAGACGACCTCTGGCAAGCTGGGGTTAGAGCGTGAAATTGAAGACATCAGCACGGCTAGCAAAAACCTGAAGAAGGGGGTGTTTCGGTTGCTGGTCTTGGGAGATATGAAGCGGGGCAAGAGCACGTTTTTGAATGCGTTGATCGGCGAGAATTTGCTGCCCAGCGATGTGAATCCCTGTACTGCCCTGCTAACCATTCTGAAGTATGGGGCAGAGAAAACAGTGACAATTCACTTTAACGATGGCAAGCCTCCAGAGCGGATTGACTTCAAAGACTTTAAGCAACGCTATACGATTCCCCCAGAGGAAGCTAAGGAGCTAGAGCAGAAGAAGCAGCAAGCGTTTCCTGATGTCAGTCATGCGGTGGTGGAATATCCGCTGCCCTTGCTGGAAAAAGGCGTTGAGATTGTGGATAGTCCTGGCTTAAATGACACGGAAGCCCGCAATGCTCTCTCCTTGGGCTATATCAACAACTGCCATGCGATTTTGTTTGTCTTGCGGGCTTCCCAACCTTGCACCATGGCAGAACGGCGATATCTGGAGAACTACATCAAAGATCGAGGACTCTCAATCTTCTTTTTAATAAACGCCTGGGATCAGGTGAAGGAGGGGTTAATCGACCCCGATGATGCAGCGGAACTGGCAGAGGCGGAAAACAAGCTCCGTAAGGTATTTCACGCCAATCTAGCAGAGTATTGCGTCGTGGATGGCGTCAATGTCTACGACGAGCGAGTGTTTGAAATCTCTGCTATCACGGCTTTGCGGCGACGGATCAAAGACGCCAATGCCGACCTGGAGGGAACTGGATTTACACCCTTTATTCGTTCCCTTAACACCTTCCTGACCCAGGAGCGGGCGATCGCGGAGTTACGTCAGGGGCGAACTCTGGCACGACAGGCGCAGACGCGAGTGAAAGAAGCGATTGATCGCCGCATTCCTTTACTGAACCAGACCGTGCAAGAACTGAAACAGCGTATCCAATCCGTTGAACCGCAATTCGCCCAACTGTCGGAGATTCGTGATCAGTTCCGGGACGAAATTCGCTCGATGCGTGATCGCAAAGCCCGGGCGATCGCTGATTCCTTCCGCACCTATGTATTCGGCTTAGAGGGAACGTTTGAGCAAGATTTCCTGCGCTACCAACCCGGAGATATGCAGTTCTTCGATTTCCTCAGCGAGAACAAACGTCAGCAATTCAATGCAGCGGCTCAGCAGGGATTCCAACAATACGTCAACGATAAATTCTTTGCCTGGACGTTGACTGCTGAAAAGGACTTAACGGCTGCCTTTGGGGATTTATCTAAGAGTGCGGAGAAATACGGCGCGTCCTACGCTCAAATCACCGATCAAATCAGCGCAAAACTCACCGGACAAGCTCTCCATCCTCGACCCGAAACCAGCACCGGAGATGACAATACTCCCGGTTGGGCAAAGTGGGCAATGGGTCTGTTCTCCCTGGCGACGGGCAACTTTGCAGGTGCGGCTCTGGCGGTTTCTGGGTTTGATTTCAAGAGCATTTTGCTCAACCTGTTTGCCACGACGGGAATTGCCATTATCTTTGGCTCCATTCTCGGTCCTTTTGGCATTATTATTGCCAGCTTAGGGCTTGGGGCATTGCAAGCCGATCACGCCCGCAAGCAGTTTGCCAAAGCCATCAAAAAAGAACTGGTAAAATACTTGCCCAAAATTGCTCAGGAACAGTGGCAACCGATTTACAGTGCGGTTCAGGAATGCTTTGATGCTTACGAACGCGAGGTGATTAAGCGGATCAACGACGACATCCACTCGCGTCACGCCGAGTTAAACAACCTGTTGAAGCAGAAGGAATCTCACGAGATTAACCGCGAGATGGAACTGAAGCGATTGCAGGGGGTTGAGGCGATCGTCTCGGACGAATGCCGCAAGCTGGAAGCAAGCTATCAAACCTTATTGGTGTAATCGATCGCTGAGAAGTCGGAGTTTTTCAAAAACTCCGACTTCTGCACGTTGAGAATTGCTACAAAGATTTAGAATTCAGGGCAATCAGGATGGAGCAAGACACCTGCCATACTCTACTTAATCACCTCCAGGCAGCAGTCAGTTTGTTAGAACTGCCCGCCGATGCTCCCCTGCGACGGGAGGTCAACCTGCTGGCTAACGTAGTCAACCGATCGAGCTTTCGGATTGCGGTCTTTGCCCCGTTTAACTATGGCAAATCTACCCTGTTGAATGCTCTGCTGGGGGAACGTGCCCTACCCATTGACCTGATTCCTACGACAGGGGCGGCGATCGCCGTTCGTTATGGCACGGAATTACGAAGCCGCATTGCCTTTCGTGATGGAGCCGTGATTGATGAAGCAGGAACAGATATCCTGAAACAGTTTGCGATTTTAGATGGCGATGCGAAGCAGTCCCCCCTGGAGGGAAATCGCCGGATGCGTGAAGATGTGGTGTCTGTTGAAGTGACCTGTCCCCATCCCTTTCTGCAATTAGGGGTGGAACTGATCGACCTCCCCGGTACAAATGATCAGGAAGCACTGGATGCTTTGGTACGTGACCAACTGCTAACAGCCGATCTGGTAATACAGGTGTTAGATGGTCGCAAGTTGATGACTCTGGGTGAGCGGGAGCATCTACGGGATTGGTTGCTCGATCGCGGCATCAGCACCGTCGTCTTTGTGGTTAATTTTCTAAATTTGCTCGAACCAGAGGATCAAAAACAGGTTTACAATCGGCTGCGGTTTGTCGCCGAAAGCTTTCGGGCAAAGCTGCCCCCCGGAGTGAGCAACCTGTATCGAGTAGATGCTCTGCCTGCACTACGGGCACGCCTCAAAGGGGATGTAGCTGAAGCTCAGGCGGCAGGCTTACCGATGTTTGAGGCAGCTCTACAGCAAATTGTCCACGGTCTACAGGGACAACCCAGCGAGACTCGTCTGCCCCGACTGCAAGCGATCGCCACCCAGGTGCGGCAAGCCCTACGCGACAAGATGAGTGCGATCGCTGCGACGGCTCCCACTCACGATGAGAAAGAATTACAGCGAGTCCAGATCAAACGCAAAGCGCAGGGACTCATCCAGAAAGGCTTTTCGGGTAGTGTTGACGATTTACGCCAGTGGCTCTCCTTATCTAACCTGCTGGATCGCTATCATGCGGCTGCAACCCTTGCCCTCAAGCAATTTGAATTTACTGATTGGGTGACTCACTCCCTCAAACCCGACTGGACATCACATCAGAGATCCGTTGTGGAGTGGGTTTACAAAGCCTGCGAGTTTTTTGGGCAGGCAAGACCCGCCGATCTCTGGGTGACGTTTCCCGAAGAGCCAACGGTTGTGCTGCCCAATGCCCCCCAGCAACCCTCCAAATCCTCCTCTGGAGGAGTTGCTCCCGTGGCGATCGCGACGGGGTTGGGGTGGGTGTTTGGCGGACCCATTGGAGCAGCAGTTTTGGGGGGTGCTAGTTACCTGATTAATAAATCAGATGGCACTGAAGCTCCTAACAGCTCTGTTTCAGCCGATGCCTTGACTTATCAAGTTGAGCAACTATATCGCAACGCCACGCAAGATTATCTCAACCGCTTCAGCACCACAGCTCTGTCAGCCCTGCAACGCTATGAAGCGATCGCCAATCCCATTATCAACTGCCCCATTCCCGATCCTCCCGCACAAGACTCGCATCAGCATTATCAAATTCAACTGATTCAAAGTGCTTTAGAGAACTTGGGAGAAGGATAAAAAAGAAGGATAAAGGATGAAGGATCAAGGATAAAACAGAAGCATTTATCAACCCCTTTTATCTTTTATCCCTTATCCCTCATCCTTCACCTCTTGTCCTTCATTCTTCCTATAGTGCTGTCAACGTGCGGAGCAATTCAGCAGACCAATCGGCTTTCGCAATGTCCTGTTTTTGGAATAGTACTCCCGCTAAGAAATAGAGATTCTTAGAATAGAAGGCTTTGCGATCGCCTCTAAGTTTAGCAATCTGATCTCTCACCTTTGGCTCAGAACTGTAATACCCAAATGTGAGTGGTGTCACCATAAAGTCAGCGACATTATAGCCCTGTTCTAAAGCAAGGGCGATCGTACCCACAGGGTTGGAATAGCTAGAAACCAGTAACATTGCGCTGGGATAGCCCAGTGTTAGCAGACGGTTAGTAATCGTTGCGCCATCCGTGCCACCATGCAACAACGGCATACAAATGTCGTTGTCGATCGCAGGAAGATAGGGAGGATTTGCAATCAAATAATGAGCATCTGAATGATGAGCATCAAAGAAAGAGTGATTGTAAACCGTATATTTCTGATCTAGCTTATAACGAGTGATTCTAGAATTAGCAATTTCACAAGCGGATGGATTCAATTCATATCCATAAATTGTTCCATTAAAGGGAGTTCTAAGAAGAGCATTAATGACTGGGCTACCATCTCCACAGCCAAATTCAACAACTTGATCAGAAGGTTTACAGTGACTAAATACAAGCCGCTCTAAACAGTGAGAATAAAATTGAGACTCTTCAGGACAGAAGAATACATCTTCTTCAGAGCAATTGTAGAAGTCCGCTGCATTCGATTGAGCAGAGAGAGCAATTTGCTCCTGAGAGCGCAACAATGTTCCAGTCAAGGTAATATCCTCGTTTTGTAAATAAGGGTTGAATCAATGACAAATTGAGAGTGGGTTAAGAGATACCCACTCAATCAAACAAATGCTGAGTCATCAACAATCAAGGGGGAACAATGAACGGAGAACGATTAACGGGGCGTAATTACAGGTAAGGGTGCAGTCTGTTCGCCACGCTGAATCACTTGTACAACGGCAACTCCAGCGCGATCGCCCATAAATTTCTCCTGGTCGTAGCCCAACACAATCTGCCACGCTTGTTTGGGATACATATCCACCAGGGGCAACACCACGTTGTCAATCATCCAGCGACCATGCCGCTCATCTTCCCGAATGTGCAAATCCCAATAACCCATTGCACCTTCCGAGAGTCCAAGTCGTTGCGCGGCAGTTAAATAGGTTCTGTAAATAGAGGGACCTACGACTTCAAAATAAGCCAGACCACCGTTATATCGAAGAAAATGGCGTTTGCACTCTGTCAACAGGAAGTTGTGGTTGATGCTGGCTAACACTTGCCAGGGCACCAAATCAAAGTAGGCTTCAGGTTGGGTGCTCAAATTCAATTCAGACATCATCTGAGCAAAGAAGGTAGAGTGTTTGCGGCTCAACCGACCATTGCCATACTCTTCCAGTAAGACTTTGGTGAGGGTAGCTTGCACCTCGTTAGCGGCTCCACCCAAAATGCGGGACAGACGACTCGCTTCAACTAATCCATCAAACGAGGCGATCGCCAACAAATAGCGATATCCCTCATGGCTCATCTGCTCCTGGATGTAGCGACCCTCTGCCGACAATGGGGGATTCAGATCCGCTGCACCGCGATCGCTCAAAGCTTGTTTCACATCTAACGACTTCAGTGCATCAACATCCATTTGTTGCAATTCCCAGGCTTGCCAAACCTGCTCGATCTGTTCGCGGATTTGATGCAAGTAGGGCGATCGCTCATTGGTGTAATGGCTCAAATCGTCATACCAGAACAGGTTTAAGCGATTGATGCGATACAACACCCGTTGCACAAAACGGTGTGCGGCTTCAGACCCTTGGGGTTGCTGATAGGCTTCTTTGAGCGCAAGCCCCAAAGCGGTTTCAAAATATCGCACCTCAGATGAGTAGAGGTGCAATCGGGCATCTAATCCATCCAGTTCTATAAGATTTGCAAAAATAAGCTCAGCTTCATCGTAGGGAGTGAGCGATTGTTGATTGGCTGGGATGACGGAAATATTTGAGTCTAACCCTAACGGTTTGACAAGATTACTCTGCATGGATCTCGATTAGTTTATGTCACGTTTCTTAACATGGTCAGCTATTGCTAACAAACGAGCATCCACTTCAGGCAGAGACTTCAATGAGCCAAAGGACAGAGCTTGAGAAAGCAGAAAATAGAAAAAAGAAGAGAGAAAAAAGGAAAAAGGATAAAAGATGAAGGCTAAAGGATAAACGAAGATGTCGATAAAATGCCTTTATTTAATCCTTTATCCTTTATCGTTTATCCCTTCTCTAAAAGCCCTTATTAAAAGCTTTTTGGGCGATGCCTCATAACTATATTTCTTTTTTCTCTTTTCTCTTTTCCTCTACCTCTTATCCTTCATCCTTTATCGTTTATCCTTTCATTAAAAGCCCCAATATCGTCTGGGACCAATGTCCAAATGCAACACGTTGGGCAGATTGCTGTAAATGCCAATGCCACCATTCCACCAAGCCATCAGCGCATTAGCGGCTCGTCTACCACTGTAACCCGACACTTGCACATCGACGGCTCGACCCGTTAAATGTTGGCTACGAGTCGCACCCCCGACAGCTCGGTTGATGGCTGGCGGACGATACCATGAGTTGATTTTGAAGGGTCTGCCAATCTGGTTTCTCGCCTTTTGCAACTCTCTGGCAAGGGCAATGATGTTGTTGACAATTTCCACAGTAGGAGGAATACGAGTCGCGTTTTTGGTGGCTTCTCCCCAGGTAAAACTGCCACCCGGAATAATGGGTTGATCCGTAAAAAAGGTGCTGTTATTTCCAGGTAACTTGAAGCTTCTGCCATTAAAGCGAGGGGTCGGTGTCGGGGTAGGAGTTGGTTTTGGAATGGGATACAACACCTTATTCTCTCGTTCGACCCGTGCGTGCAATTCGTAAACATACCAGGTACTCAAATCATTGACATAATCCTTGGCATACTTGATTGCAAACTTAATGTGGTCATTAAAATCGCCCGTGTTGTCGGCATACGCATAGGATTCGAGAACCAGCGTTGTTCCTTGAGCGATCGCCACCCGTTCATTGGCAGGCAATTGAGAACTATCCACTGGACGACGCTTCAACACTGTGTCTCTGGTGACGCGCAAGATCAGAGGATTGGGGTCTTCGGGCGGATAGACAATTTCGCCATCAAACTCAACATAGGCATGTTGGTCGTAGACATACCAGGTGCTTAAGCCACGAATGAAATCTTTGCGATCGCGGATGGCAAAGCGGATGTGACTACTGAAATCGCCCTGTGAATCAGCGTAGGCATAGGAATGTAAGAGGAACGATCGCCCTCTCTCAATTTGCTCCATCTCATTGGGTGACAGAATCGAGGATTGAATAGGTCGTAGCTTAAACGTTGTGTTTTCAGAAATTCTTAGAATCGGTAAATTTTCCTGGTCTTCATGGGGGTAAACAACGACACCATCAAACTCAACCTCAGCATCCAAGCTGGAAACAAACCAGGTATTTAGCCCTCGAATCGCAGTGCCAGAAAGCGCAAATTTAATGTGACCGTTAAAATCTCCATTGGCATTGGCATAGGCGTAGGATTGAATTTCAAAAGTTGTGCCAGCCTTAACCTCATGTACCTCTTGCGGGGTAAGCTCAGACGATGGCTCAGGACGGAGCTTAAAAACAGTGTCCTCAGTAACCCTTAAAATTCGCCGCACCATGAAATCTGCCTCATCACAACAATTGCTTTTGAGTATGCCAGATAAATACTCAAATGATGTAATCAGGTCAGTTGAAATAGGTATTAGGTAAAGCTGTTATTGAGCCGTTAGCCTTGGGTCTTTGTTAACCGCCACAATTCAGAACCAATGACCATTGACTATCGACCATTGACCAATGACCAACGACCAATGACCATTGACTATTAACCAATGACCAATGACCATTGACTATTAACCATTGACCAATGACCATTGACTATTAACCATTGACCATTGACTATTAACCATTGACTATCGACCAATAGCTCAGATCCTTCGATCGCTCAGAAACTATTCTGGATCGTCCACTGCATCCGAACTGGTACGACCGTGATGAGTTTTAGGATCGCTTTCAGGTTGATCTGCTAACGAATGGGGTTGGGTCTGCGAATTGGCGGATGGGTCTACTTTAGCCTTAACCTGATCGGACTGACCCTCTGAGGATTGATTTTGTGCTGGTGAGGTGCGATCGCTTGACATGGCTTGTCCTCAAAACAGGAAGAACATCGCCACCTTAAAGCGATTTCTGGCAGAGATCCCCTACCTTAAGGCTAAGTTCCCCTGAGACTCGGTTTTTCCTTCCTTAGGGAGTCGTTAAGTTGCCTGATGGTCAATTAACCTGCTAGTGAAAAAAGAACCCTCAGAGACGCTGATAAACCCATGGAGACGCAAACAGAGCCGCGATCGCCCGAACTCACCCTAACTCGGATTGCCACCGTCCTGAAAATTGTAGGCTGGTTGAGTTTTTGGGTGCAGTTGGGGTTAGGTGTTGCCGCAGGCCTGTGTCTGGTATTCGTGATCTCTGGTCGTAATGTTTCCGGGGGAGGATCACCGGGTATTGGCATTGGGGTTTTTTGGGCGATCGCCGGAATTGCCGTTCTATTATTTAGCTTATTCCTGGCGTTTCGTCTGACCCGGTTTGCCAGACAACTCCGCCACCCCAATCCTGAACGGCACCCCTCCAGAGCAGCGGTCATGCAGTTTCTGCAAATGGTGATTCTGACTGGCGTTGCCGGGATGCTGGTAACGATTTTGGGAGGTGGTGCAACCCTGGGAGTTCTGCTGGCAAAGTCGATCGCCCAACCCCAAGGTGTTGCTATCTACGATCCACAACGCATCATTCGATCGCTCGATATTTTTGTGGCGATGGCAAATATGAACGGCATCACAGCCCATTTTGTAGGAGCTATTACGGCATTAGGTCTGTTTAAATGGTTGGGTCGCTTTTGATATCGCACCCACCCAACTATGTCTGATGTTATTCGTAATGCAACCGAGGCAGATCTACCGAAGATTGTCGAGATTTACAACCGTTCCATTCCCGGACGTATGGCAACGGCTGATTTAGAGCCTGTAACGGTGGCTAGCCGCGTTGCCTGGTTTCAGGTACACGATGTCAAAACTCGTCCCATCTGGGTGTTAGAGCGGCAGGGGGAGATTGCTGCCTGGATTAGCCTCAGTTCCTTTTATGGTCGTCCTGCGTATCAAGCCACCGCAGAAGTAAGCATCTATGTTGCTCCCAACTATCAGGGGCAGGGAGTGGGTTCCTATTTGTTGCAAACGATGATCGATCGCTGTCCTGAGTTTGGAGTCACCACTCTGTTAGGGTTTGTTTTTGGTCACAATGCCCCCAGTTTGAAAATGCTTGAAAAAGTGGGGTTTGAGCGTTGGGGCTTGTTACCGGCGATCGCTAAACTGGATGATCAAATGAAAGATCTGGTTATCTTGGGTTTAAAGATTAGTAATCGTGAAGTTTAAAGATAGTAAACATAACGCTTTTGTTTCATGTCTCGTTGAGTAAAGATCACAATGAGGGTTGAACCCCCTCATTGAACGGTTACTTTCATTAAATTATTGAGAACTGTAATGAGAAATCCCTTCAAGGTCGTTTCCAGAGACATCTGTTAACAGATAGATTGACTGTGAAACAACATCCCCTTAAGCTAAAAGTATCTCGATTGGTCAGCCTAATTCAGAATAAATGATTGATCTTTCAATCGTTGATCTGAAGCGGAGGAACCCAGTTTGGGGCTTGTCTTTGCTGTCTCTTTTATGACTGTTTCTTTTACAAGTTGTAAAGGTCATCAAAGAAGGATATCTCTCAATCCTAGCCCGTCAGCTAACTTCGTCGGCGTTGAGGGGAGACTGCAATCTTAGTATTATATTGAATGCTCTGATTTGACAGTATCCTGGTTTGGTTCTAATCGCTGCACTACCTGCCTGTGTTTGGAGACAGACATTCATATCGCTTAAATCACCAATAGCGTCATTGATTACAAATTGAGTTTTATGCTTGATCAAGCATGAAAACTGAACAGTGTGTTCTCTATCAAACGCTATTTGGCTATACATTAAGAGACGATTTCAGGTAAAGTTCGCGAACACATTACTGTGGGACGAAACCACCAAATTGAACTCTTTACATGAAGAGTTGCATAGCTTAGTGTCAACAATTCGTGTCCTCGGAAACCAATCTGTACAAGAGAGCTATTGAGTGATCTGGGTGGGTAACTACTATGCTGAATCTTGACGACTACGCTGTTCATCAAACCACTGGATATGTTGGTAAGGTAATGGGTTACGGGCATCAAATGTTGGATGGAACCTATCAACCAACTCTGATTGTTCGCCTTGTTAAAGGAGCTATCAATCAAGGTGGTTTTTTAGAAGATATTGCATCTGCCTGGGTACAAGCTGATCCGAATACTCCAATGGTTAAAAGTTGATTTATAGCCAACTATGTTTTATGGGGGGAAATTCCCTAGCCGAGGGCTATAGCCCCCCGCACTCTTTACTTTAAACATTTTGACAATGGCTATATATAAACCTGCTGTAATTTTGAAATTTCAGTTCAGATTGTTATGAAAACATCGTTAAAAGCAAAACCAATCTATTTTTTCGATCGCCAAACCGCTTATCCGGGCTTTGCCGTTCATCAAAACAAAGAACAGGGTGGAGAATTACTTGTTCTGGTAAACTGTAAGCCAAAAGATGACCATATCGATTCCCTAAGGGGCTTAGAAGCTTATCCCTGTTGTACGTGGGAACATCCCTATAGGGTGCTTCACACTCGCCAAAATCGGATCATGCCAATTTGTCCTAAACCAACAGATGTAGAGCCGATTACAGACGAGATTCGTCGTCGTTTTGGCTTCGCAGCAAAATAGAGAATTTGGCAAAGATCAACCCTGAAATGGAATAATGACATCTTCTGCAATGACATAAGCTGTTGCAGAGGATGTCAGTTCGACTTCATATCCTCCTGTAAATTCTCCAAACGAAGGAAGAACTAGAAGATGTTGGATTTGATCGAAATAGAAGCAGGGTAACCTTAATCGATCTAACTTTGTTTTGATGTTGAGGCAGGGATGAATGTGACCACAAATGTTGAGATGGTGCGCTTGAGGAGAGGGTTCGTGGCTTAAGATCAGATTCTCAATTTGAATAGCATCAGTAAAGTAATGAATGGAGAGTTTTTCTAACTGGTGGGTTAAGTAGCGATCGTGATTTCCGATGATCAATGAGACGTCTGCCTCAACGGATTGTAGAAAGTCAAACCACAGATTTAACACTTCATCGACTAATGCAAACTTGGAGTGAAGTAGGTCACCTAAGATAAACAGATGATCTGGTTTGAGTCGCAAGCAGAGGTTTTGTAAGCGATCGAGCGTTTCGGCATTAATCGCATTAGGAATTGGAATACCTGCTCGTTGAAAGGTTTCTGATTTACCGAGATGAATATCTGATACTAACAAGCTCTTAAACTGATCGATATAAATTGCCTTTTCAGGTAGCAATTTTAAGTTGATATCACAAGTCGTCAATTCCATGATTTATGCAGTTACTTATTGCTCCATTGTTCCTTAAGCCGTGTAATTCGCTCCAATAAACTTTCGTTTGACATGCGGGAACTAAGACGTTCGACCAGGAGGGGAAAAGCAAAGGGAGACGGGCGTTTTGTGTCTCTCCAGGCGATCGCCAATCGATTCAATCGTTTCAAGGTTTTTGTTAAACGATGAACCTCTAACTGATCTTCCATAACTTCCGTTTCGGCTTGTTTTAATAACAAGTTTTCAGGCTCATATTTTGAAAAGACATCATAGATTAGGGATGAACTGACTTGTAGTTGACTCGATGTTTTTTTAGCGGATGGGTAACCTTTAAACACAAGTCCTGCGATCTGAGCTATGTTGCGAAATTTGCGACTTGTCAGTTCAGAGAGATTTAGACTGGCTTTGATATCTTCCTGCAACCGTTCCAAATCAAAGAATTCTTTAGAGAACAAATCTTTGAATGGATAGTCCTTGGGTGCCAGGATTTCAAACCCGTAGTCGTTCACGGAGATCGTAAATGTAGCGTGTTTCTGACTAGCAAAGCGGTAGCCCCACAACATTCCCAAGCCCTCATGCACAAACCGTCCTTCAAACGGGAAGACATACAAGTGTTGCCCTTCGCGAGTTTTGCAACACTCAATCAACAACTCATCTTGTGCTGGAAGCTGAGAAATGCGAGCTTGAGCCGAGAGGATCGGTTGAATGCACTCTAATTCTGCATTGCGTTGAGTTTGTTGTTTAACTGTAGTGATTTCTTGTCGGAGTTGACGACTGAGTGTATCCGAAATCGTTAAGTTACCGCCATACCAGATTGGAGTCACCGTGGATTTTCTGGTTGTTCCTTTGACGTAAACCACCATGTCCTTCATCATGAAGAACTCTAGTTGTTTGCCTGCAAAGAAGAAAACATCGCCTTTCTTTAGTTTTGAAACGAAACTCTCTTCGACCGTTCCGATGTCTTTACGGTTCGTGTAGACAATCCGAACCGCTTGACTTGAGGCGATCGTTCCCACTCCCATACGGTGCATCTTGATGATTTGAGCATCAGCTGCTTTGTAAACACCGTTCTCTAAAATGACTTTTTTATATCTAGGGTAAGCATTCAAACACTTCCCTCCAGTTGTAATAAATTCTAAAATCCAGTTCAATTCCTGTTCTGTGATCTGATTATAGGAAACTGTTTTTTGAATCTCTTGAAGTACCTCCTCGGCTTTAAACCCATCCCCACAGGCTAGTGTCACTAAATGCTGAATTAGCACATCGTAGGGTTTGGTAAGCGCACATCGGACTTCAATTTCTCCCGCATCTAGTCCATGCCGCATCGCTGAAATTTCCAACAATTCCAGAGCATTTGTTGGTAAAAAGAAAATCTCAGAGGTGCCCTGTGGCACATGTGCCGATCGCCCCGCCCGTTGCAACAGTCTTGCCAGATTTTTGGCACTGCCAATTTGCACCACTCGCTCAACGGGTTGAAAGTCCACTCCTAAATCCAATGATGAGGTACAGACGACCCACTTAATCGTTCCTGCTTTGACTCCTGCCTCGATCGCCTCTCGTTCTTTGACATCAATCGATCCATGATGTAGTGCAATGCGATCGCCATACTCCGGTACGGCAAATAACAGGGCTTGATACCACCGCTCAGACTGCGATCGCGTGTTGGTAAAAATCAGCGTCGAGACATTGATATCTAACGCCTCCACCAGTTCATCTAGCATCCGCAAACCCAGATGTCCTGCCCAAGGAAAGCTATCCACTGAGGTTGGTAAAACGCTTTTAATCACCGTCTGTCGCTGCAAATTCGCCTGAATGATTTTGGGTTCTACCCCCAATCCCACCGCAACTTGCGCCGCTTCAGAGGGATTACCTAACGTTGCAGAAATCGCCCACGTTTGCAGGGTGGGTTGCAGCGATCGCAAGTGAGACAGGCACAACTCCGTTTGAGTCCCACGTTTTGAATTGAGCAACTCATGCCATTCATCCAAAATCACTACTCGCAGCGAACTAAACCGTTCTCGATTGCCCTCATAAGACAACATCACTGACAACGATTCGGGTGTCGTAATCAAAATGTCGGGCATGTTTTTGAGTTGACGAGTCTTGCGGGAGGAAGTGGTATCTCCGGTACGAGATTCCACCTTTAGCTTCCAACCCATCTCTTGAATGGGACGCAAAATCGCCTGTTCAATATCCCGCGACAATGCCCTGAGAGGTGTGATGTACAGTAGTTGCAGTCCAGGTTTGGGGGCATCTAACATTGCCGCGATCGCCCCCATCACCGCCGCATAGGTCTTGCCGGAACCCGTCGGCACCTGAATCATGCCGCTTTCACCTGCCAGCACTGCCTGCCATGTCTCCATCTGAAACGGCAACGGTTGCCAACCCTGTTTCTCAAACCACTCCAGGGCAGGCTGTAAGCAACTTAAATCAAATTTTTTCTGACGATGACGTGGCACGCAGGAATCCTCAACCAGTATCAAACTTTAGCGATCGCTACCCCTACCCTATCGTTCATTAAATCAGCACAATTACAATATAGAATCGCAGACACAGACTCAGTAATGCCAATTGTATTGGGATTGCTGCGAACCTTCTTCAGGCTGTGTGAACAAAGCCTGCCTTAACCCTACCTGCGATATAGCAGTACTCACTAAGGTTAGGACGGGGTGCAGGGGTGGAACCCCTGGCTGGGTGCGCAGCCCCCACACCCCCTTATGTCCTAATGCTTATGCGTAGGGCGATAAAACCTCATTCATCACAAGTTCCACCATCTCCGCTGACAGAGGTGTGACCACGCAGTAACTGTCGAGCGGTTTCCAACGTATCGGCTTCTGTAGCGGGCTTATCTTTGCGCCACCGCAGAATTCTGGGAAAACGAACTGAGATACCCGATTTGTGTCGATTGGATTCAGCGATGCCCTCAAAAGCAATCTCAAACACCTGGATGGGTTCTACCGATCGCACAGGTCCAAATTTCTCAACGGTATGCTTGCGAATCCATTTGTCGAGTTCCTCAATTTCCTTGTTGTCCAGCCCTGAATAGGCTTTAGCAAAGGTGACTAATGCCTCGCCATTCCACAAGGCAAAGGTGTAATCGGTAAACAGGTTAGCGCGTTTGCCCGTTCCTGCCTGGGCGTAAATCAGCACCGCATCTAACGACATCGGCTCAACCTTGTATTTCCACCAATAGCCTCGTTTGCGACCAACCAGATAGGGGCTATCCACCGCTTTGATCACCAGACCCTCGGCTCCCTGCTCGCGGGAAGCTTCCCGCAATTGCGTTAACTCCTCCCATGAGGCAAAACTGAGCCAATCGGAAGTGCCAATTAAAGGAGAATTGTAGGATTGAAGCAACGCTTGAAGCAGGACGCGGCGATCGCCCAGGGGTTTATCTCGAATGTCCTGTCCCTCATGCTCCAACAGGTCATAGGCAATAAACCGAGTCGGGTTCTCTTCAATTACTTTCGCGGTGACTCGCTTGCGCCCCAGTCGCTTTTGCAGTGCGTTAAAGTTCATGGGGCGATCGCCTTCCCAACACAAGATCTCGCCATCCAGCACGTAGCCATTGGGAATGTCAGCAAAAGCCTGCTCAAACTCCGGAAATTGATGAGTGATTAAATCCTCCCCCCGTGACCAGATAAACAACTGGTTAGCACGGCGAATGATCTGTGCCCGAATACCATCCCATTTCCATTCTGCTCGCCAGTTCGAGAAATTCTCTGTCTTAAAGCGATCCTCTTCCAGTTGAGACGCCAGAAAAAATGGATAAGGTCTACTGGGTGAATGGGTGATATGTTCGTCCTGAACAAGCTGCTGATAAAATTCCACGGTGGGTTCAAAGTCACCCATTAATCGATGAGCTAGATCAGGCTCAGGGATGTTAAATGCGGCGGAGAGTCCTTTAATGACAAGTTTCTCAGAGACACCCACTCGAAATGCCCCTGTTAATAACTTATTAAGAATAAAGACCTCAAATGAATTGAGAGATGACCACCATGACACCACAAGTTGCGTTAATTCAGCATCCGACTCAACCTGTTTAATAACTGGAATGATCTGCTCCATCCATTCTTGTAACGGTATTGCAGACCCCGTTTTGGAGGTTAGTAATGTGTCTTTCAATAACAGCGAAATGACTTCGGCTGTGTCTCCCACATGAGCATAACAATCTTCAAACAACCACTCTGGAATCTCTGAAATTTGCAGAAAAATCTTTCGCAGAACGTTAGATGTAATTAATCGTTTACGTGTCTTACCCAATAACAAATACAATGCCCATACAGCATTCGCAGGTTCTTCATCCTGAAAATAATGTTGCAATGCACTGACTTTTTCGTTAGTCGAGGTAGTTTCATCAATTTGTTGAAAAAGCCGTGTAAATCGCTGCATGGGCTGGGCGGGATATGTCGTTGGATGCTTTCCATCCTAAATGTAATACATACCACTGAGCCGTTGTCGGGCTTCCCGTTGTTGACACAGATCGCGCAGGGTATAACGCTGTAAGACCTCCCTTGCGGTTTGTTGAGCTTCTTGCCAGACATCACGTACCACCAGAGAATCATCCACAGCAGACGGTTGAGTGGGTTTTGGGTGTTTAGACTCTTCTAAACAACTAAAAATTTCCAGCAATGTAATTTGCCAGGGTTCCCGCGCCAGGACGTACCCTCCTTTGTTGCCCCGCTGGCTAATGCACAGTAATCCGATTGTCTTATCGTAGTATTTGCCGACAAGCTTCTACAAATTTTGCAGCAATGATCACCGCTACAAGGGCTAAGCCATTTCAAAACACTCATCAGTCTCATGCCTTCTATCCGCTCAATACAGCTATGAGAGGGGTGCAATTCCTCTGGAAGAGTAGCTTTCCCTATCTCTGCATTGGTTGGATTGCACTGCTGTTGTTTGGCAGTCTGTTGTTTGTACATTGGCATTCGGTCCTGAGGCGATCGCACCTATTACCGTCTCAGCAAACACCACCGGATTTTGAGAAAAGAACCGTTCTATAAAGATTCCATTAAGGGCATTAACAGAGGAACCCGTATTTACCTAGTTTTTCTCTAGATAGCTTGAAATAAATGTATTGCATCTGGGATGCCATCAGTATTTTCTGGAATTTAGCAATTTATTTTTTAAGGAGAATAAGGACACCATAAGGCTCAGTCTCTATAGTTTCACCCATGATGTTTTATGGTTTGAGTCGTATCAGTAGATGAACGTATGTATCTACAGAAGCTTGATAAACACTACTCAAAACTGGTGGCTAGTTTCACTCAGGTTATTGGTCTTGCTTCTTGCTTTTAATGGGATTACCCAATAACAAAGGAGTCGCAAGACATGCTAGGAAATAATAAGCCACCTGTATCTTTCAACGGTTCTTACAAAGATCCCAAAGGAACAGGGTTGTCTCCATCCTCATTGTCGCAACCATCTGATTTACAACCTGGGTTCATCTCCATGCTTCGACGCAACGTATTTAGAAGCTCCAGCACTCCTGAGATGACGAGCACCTACGATTCAGCCAGCTATGGTGGAACAGTAGATTCAGCCAGCTATGGCGGTGGCACCGATCCTGTTCCTTACAAATTTCACTACAATCAGGGACGCGGTAACGGTGCAGAAGGCGGAGATCCAGGCAAATCTCAACCTCATGGCAGCAGCAATGACGAATTAGGGCAAACTCCTGGTTCTAAGAATTTATTCTTCTAAACTATAGCGATCGAGGGGGTAGTTAGGACGGTGTGCAGGGGTTCCATCCCTGGGGTGCAGCCCCCACACCCCCTTGTCTCAACTGTCTCAATTGCTATACTCATCAATCCAGTTAAACCAAATCGCCATCACCGACTGTCCTATCTCTTGAGGTAGGGCAGTTTTGGTTTAGGCATGGGAATTCAATAAGTTCGATATTGGGTAGGGACAGGTTTTGCTTCCTATAGCGGCGGTTGAAATCGCCGAAATTCTTATCCCGGATTCACATTACCTCAAAAATTGGAGACAGGTTTGAACGACCTTATCCAAATGATCCTGATTCCAATGAGCTAACTGATGTGCTAAGGCTTGAGCGTTATTAGATAAGCTCAATACCTCCGCCTGAGCCATCAACAAATGCTCCCAATTTGGTGCCGTCAGCATCTGCCCAATTCCCAATCGTAGAAGGGCGATCGCATTCAGTTGTTGCTCAATATAGCGCGGCAAAATTAACTGGGGCACACCCGCCAGAACACAGGCAACGGTAGTCGTCAAGCCACCATGATGAAGGGCGATCGCCGTATTAGTGAGTGCCTCCTGCAAGGGTTTGAATCCTGAGTCGGGGTTCAGCGTTTCCAGAACCAGATCGCGGAAGGGGTAATCACCACCAAGATATGCCCAGGCGTGTAGAGCAGCACTATCACCAATAGTGTCTCCGCCGAGCTTAAGGGGGGTGATGTGGATACCCACATAGTCTGTGTTGGGATCACGCCATCCCCGATAGTGATCCAATTCTGGAATGCTAAAGATAAAGCTGCGATCGCCGTTCAAAATTTGTCCCAGGGGTGCATCCTGCCTAACAATTTGGTGTACCGTCTCACTGACGGCTTGTTGTCGAAGATCGGTGTCGGGTGAAGCTGGCAATCGAAAGATAGGAAATATCTCAGTCGGTGGGGGCACAGCAAAATGGCTGCCAACCACAACCGTTGGGAGCAACCCGTGAGCAGCTAGAACTAGCCCTGGTGCGTGATCAGTCACTACTAAGTCAGGATTAACTGTTTTCAGAATGTCTTGCCACTGGTGTATATGAGGTTGCAAGAGGGAGGCATCATCAAATCCAAAGCTGGCTAAGAGGTCAGCAAAGGTATGAGAATCCTCGCGTCCGGTAAAAGGCAGGCGAGGAGCCACTAAGCTTTGCCAGGGAAAGTCCATGCCCTTGAGGTTGTAGCTCTTGAGTGCAAAAACAGGCGTACATCCCTGCTGGCTCAATCGATGTGCCAATGCTACTAACCGTTGAATGTGTCCCTGTCCGGCTCCCAGTTCCCATCCCAGTAAAACTTTCATGAGTGTTGTTACTACGCTGTGTTGTTCAGTGTTCCCAGTTCACCAAATCGGGTATCTGTCGTTGTTTTAGGAATGAAAATTAAATAAGTTCGATGTTTGGTAGGGGTGGGTTTCGCCGTTGAATCCATTGCAGAGTGTAGATTGATCTGCTAAACCCGCCCGTACAGTTTGCAGATTTAAGAAATTCACAATTCTTAGATATTTAAAGTGGCGTATATAGCAATCCCAAATGGGGTGTGAGAGGCACATTCCCTGACTCACCTCCGCTGCATCGAATATGGCTACGGCTTTACAAGGGGGTACGGGGGCTGCGTCCCCAGTTAGGGGTTTCACCTCTGCACCCCGTTCTAACCAACCCCTCAGTTGCTATGTAGCTTTTTAGCTGAATCAGCAAATTGTAGTTAAAAATACAAAGCAACTTTATCTACATTTCTTCCTAAGAAATAGGTCTGTAGTTAAAAATACAAAATAGTTTTGTACTCTATTTCCTCAGTCGTAGAATTGATGGAAATGGCTGATTTTCTTCACCCACTTGGATGATGCTGAGAGGATGAAGCAAAGGACTGACTCTCCCGATACTATAGTAATTGTAAGGTTTCTGACAGGTCTAAGAGTGTTCGTATTGCAGCTGCTTAAATGCTGATTCAAACGAGCAATATAAACTGTGAAAGAGCCGATTTTAATTACTGTTATCTATTAACCAAACTTTTCCTTAGAAACAATTCATCGGAACTTTAGGGAACCTTTAACGCTTTTCTTAGTTCCTTTAATAAAGATCTATGATCCTGTTTGTATCTTGAAAGCATCAACCTCAATGGCGATCGCAAGATTGTCGCATTGTGAGACATTGTGAGACTATGAAAACCTCGTCACTGCACCCTTCAAATAACAGGTTTTGTTTGGACATTCTCAATCCTGTTCGTCAGTGGTTAGACCAGTTTGAAGTCCAAGATTCTAAAATCGCTCACCGCATCGCTACATTAATTCCGGCTCAATGCCCATTTGAGCGTGACATTACCGTTTTAGGTCACAAAATCGCCCATATTCCCCCCTTGTGCAAACTCAACCCCCTCTATGAACAACTGGTTGGCTTGCGGTTCCGGGCATTGTGCTATCTAGCAGATGTCTGTGGCGAAGATATTGGAGCGTATATCTAGCTTTAGGCTTGTGCAAAAGTGTGGGATCACGGGTTTGAAATTACTGGATATCAGTAGATATCAATGGTGTACAGTTTATAACCCGTTTAGAATAACTATAGAAAGATTGACTATAGACCGTTCTAGTTGGTGATCCCTGAGCACTGTATGGATGAAACTTCAATCAAGTCGCTGTTAGAAAATCTGAAAAGCTCAGATGAAACTGTACGGCAACAAGCCACCCATGACCTCTGGCAACTCTGGTTTCAGCAAAAGGGAGCCTATGGATTGGCTCTCTTAGGACGAAGCCAAACTCTGTTAGAGGCGGGTGCAGCCCATGAAGCTGAAGAGCTATTAACCGAGTTAATTCACGATCAACCTGATTTTGCCGAAGCGTGGAATCGCCGTGCTGTGCTCTATTACTTACAAAAGCAGTATCGCCAGTCGTTAGCCGATTGTGAACAGGTGATTGCCCTGAATCCCATTCATTTTGGGGCAATTCATGGGCAGGGGTTGTGCCACATGGCGTTGGGAGAATACGTTGCTGCTATTCAGGCATTTCGTAGGGCATTGGAGATTCAGCCCTACTCGATTGAAAATCAGCGGTTGATGCTGGAGTGTATGGCGAAATTGAGCTAATGCCAGTTTGCCTGATGAGCCTGGTGAATCCATATGTGACTGCAACCAGGTGCCTTCAAAAAGACTATTGTGCCCAGCTTCAAATGAGTCAGGTTTGGGGATCAAGGGCTGTGATTGCCCAGTCTTCTCCCTCAGTTTCACGCTTGGGACGCGCTAAACTCCACGTTTTGTCTCCAGTCTGCTGTAGGTAAATCTCAAATGGATTCTCTCGCTGAGTGACGTGATGGTCGGGGAAGTCGAGGGTGACATCATAGGTGCCTTGCAGGTGATAGGCAGCTAACCCTTGAATCATCAGGGAGTCCCGATGGTTGACTTTGATGTGATTGATTTTAGAGGATGGGGCTTGAGGCGCGTCGGTGTAGAGAAGTTGCCCTAATTCTTGCTGCGTTTGGGTGAGTTGGAGGGCGATCGCCTGCTCAACCAGTGACTGAGGGATATTACCAAAGCCACAGGCCGTCAATAGGGTTGCGAGCATCACGACTAAAACGATTCGGATCATGGTTTTTGGATCAACGGTATCTCATTTTGGATTTTAGATGGGCGATTCTGGATTGCTCAATCCCCAGGTTTCAATGAGGGTTATTGAGTTGGTCGTGCCATTGCCTCGGAATAAGCCGCATAAACACCCTGAACGTTGTACCAATTGAGAAAAATTCGAGCGATCTCCAGGGCAAGTTGTGGCTTACCCCGGTCGATGAGCCATTGCAGTAGAGGAGCCATTGTCCGTTCGTTTAAGCGACCTCCCAACGACAAAACACCCCAGAGCACTCGATGCAGCCAGGTCATCTGAATCATCATCCGCACTTCCCAGGTGGGGTGTTTTTGGTAGAACAAGATCCCCATGCGCCCCCGTTGAATTTCACGGTCGATCAGTTTGGGAATTTGACTGAGGGCAAACGGTGGATGCCAGTGATAGCCCACTGCTTCGGGGCATTTGATCAGGGTTAGCCCCTGTTGCTTGAGGCGAACGCCCAGTTCTAGATCTTCCCAACCGTACAACTGAAAGCGTGTATCGAATAGACCCACTTTTTCTAGCCAGTGACGGGCGATCGCCACATTCCCTGTTGCGAAATAGGCAGCGGAAAAATCGGTCACTTTGAATGGCTCACGGGTGGGATCGTCAAAGTTGCAGGTGTTGATCACTCGACCGTAGGTAAAGAGGCGATCGCTCCCCAGTTGTTTTTGCCCGTCTCGCAGAGCATCCGCGTGAGATTGCAAAAACCGTTCAGTAACCACTAGATCGCTATCAATAAAGATGATGGTGTCACCTCTTGCCGTTTCAACCCCTAAATTGCGTGCTGCGGCTGGTCCCTGATGAGCTTGCTCAAACAGGCGGACGTGGGGAAACTCACTGGAGTGCGATCGCAGCCACTCAACCGTACCATCGGTTGAGCCGTCATCGACTACCACAACTTCATAGCCCTCAACTGGACTATCTGGAGCCAGATGCTGATATTCCAGGGCTCTCAGGCACTTCTCCAAAATGGGTTTGCGATTGTAGGTCGGGATAACGATGCTGAAGAACACAGGCGGCAGGAAAAAAGAAGAGGGAAAAAAGAAGAGGGAGAAATTAAGCCACGTTGGGTATGATAGCAACTCGCTGGTTCACTTTGGGTCTGGCGAAGCGTTCCCAGGCGTTGCCACCTCGCAAAAACAACTCCATCCAGCGAATCTCAGTGCCATCGGCAGTAATCCAGCCAGAGCTACCGGGGGCAAAGGCGAGAGTTCCCTCAGACACCTTGAAACTCCCATCGGAATAGATGGCATCACTCACCACATCGCCAATCCGAATCACTACTTTTTTCTCAGGTTCGAGCGTGACCGTGTGAGCGGGAATCGTCGTCTTGATGTTGCCGTAGCCATCGATCCAGGCGATGCGATCGAGCGGTGCATCGGGAATCTGATCGGGGCTAAAGGCGTTACCCAGGAGACTCAAATCACCCTGGGCGATCGCTGTAGCCGCAACCGGAAAGACATCCCGCGATCGAAACTGCGAGCCACCCCGCGACACGTTAATGGTGTTTAGCTGTTGCGCGTGATGCTTAATAAATGACATCGTAAAGCCTGCATTTACCCCAACCACCTTGACTCCGTTATGCAAGAGAGCATAAGTCAACCCTTCGCCTTCATTATCGCGACGAGCTTCGGGGTCATCCTGGCGAGGGGCGCAGTTGTGATAAACCAATCGCTCATGAGGACCGGGATTTAATCCCAATTGAGCGATCCAAAATCCAGTTGCCAGTGTACTAAATGGAGGCACTGAGAGCCAATGTACTCGCGCTTGCGGCAAAACAGCTAAAAGACGCTGAGTAACTTCCATAAAGGCAGGGTCGCCTGTACCGTAGTCTGCAACCAGACTAATTAACATCGCGTCTCTCCTGTAGCATGAACGGCAGTGTCAAAGGTGCCGTTGCCGCCAGTGATGGGATCTAATTTGGGAAAAAGACCTCATTTAGACAGCATAAACGGCGGCGTAAAAGGTGCCGTTGCCACATTAGACCTTATTGAAGAATTTGTACAGTCTAACCGGATATGGGTTTTATAAAATCTGATCTCAACGCAGGGGCGTGAATGGCTCGAATGGGAATGTTATTGTGCTCTCGATTTAGATGGAGCGGTAGACAGACGATGCGATGCAGCCCCACCGTTGGGGTAATCGCCCTTTAGTCCGCAATCCTTTGGAAGAGATGAAAGAACAGTCAACAAAGTAAGCCAGAGCGCAAGTGCAGCAACTTCAAACATAGGGAGGTTAAATCAAAACCGGATTATTAAAAAACGAGGATGCGACCTGAAAGATATTATCAAAATTGAAGTTACATTTGATTCTCCAATCTTCTGCTGCTATTCTCATCGTTCTTCTTGCTTATCGGCTATCCCTCAAAGGGCAGAACCAATAGGGCAAGATTGTACCCAACTTTGGAGCGATCGCTACTGAGTCAGTAAAAGCACACTACACCGAAGTGATGGGGGAGGGGTAGATGATGAGAGCCCTCTTTACAGAAGCTTTACACTCATTTATCCGTTCTTGACGGCGATCGCACGGTTCACCGCCAAATTCACTGAAAGAGCAATCAGTTAGAAAATTATCCTGCTCAGCTCATGCCCCCCTGAGACTCAGCAAAGTTACTCATGGAGATTGGGAAGATGAATGTTCAACCCCTTGCCCTGGCAACTTTTAAGCAATATTGGTTTGAGATGGCAGCTCAGTATCCAGTTAATAACAACGATGCTGCGTTAATCTTTCGAGCTATTACAGACGTGTTGGTGTTGCTTCACAAACAATCCCACGGCGTTGCAGAACGAACCCTCGATGATTGTGTTGAGCGCATTGCAGCCTCTTTTCCAGAGGCGATCGCCCCTCTCTATCGCGATTTGGCTAAGATTTGCATTCAAGCGTAGAAGGATTTTGGCTGCCTGATATCAATAGGACTTACGCACTTGAAACCTAAAACTTCGATCCCCCCTAGCCCCCCTTAAAAAGGGGAGAATTCCGGAAGCCCGCTTTCTAAGGGGGTTTGGGGGATCTAACTGCGTAAGTCCTGATCCAATCAAATTGTGATCAAGGCAGATGTCAGTAGGAGCGGGTTTCGCAGATATCCCTCTGTCACTCTCTCACAACAAATCCCAGACAAACCTCGTCTCCAAGCTCCTGTTTGGAAATGGAGTGACGGAGGGTTCTGCCTCCTGGAGCCATGGTTGGAGGTAGAGCCTCCATGGGTCTATTCCTAACGCAGTTGCAGTTAACCTGCTGTGTGTCAATCCAATACACCCTCACCCTAGATCTCTTTCCCACAATGGGGAGAGGGATTTTAAGCCACTCTCACTCCCCTTCTCCCCACTTGGGAGGAGGGGTTGGGGGATGAGGGTTGAGTGAAGCTTGCAAAAAAGGTTCCCTTGTCAGTCAACCAGGGTGCTCCCCCATACTCCCTGAGTCGCCGTAGACCGCTTCAAGCGATCGCCCAACTCTAATCTCGCCATTCTGAAGACATCATTTCTAATTCCTACTCATGTCATGGCTGGTGTTAATGTTCTCAGTTCTGATATGGAGTTTAACCAGTGTTTTTAACAGAAAGCTGCTGTTGAGGGTCAGGCAACACCCCTACGGAACTGTTGCCTTATTTTTGCAAAACAGTATAATGCAACACATTCTCAAGCCGTGAAGATGAACGTGAGCGGTTACAGGTGCGATCGCCCCACATCGTTTGCGGAACAGTTTGCCGCAAAGTACATCTAGATCGCGATCTGCTCCGTAGTATCTTCAGCGATTATTGCTCGTGACCTTCCATCGCAACTGTTCAGATGGTTGAGACAAGGGATTGTGGGGCTGCGCCCCCGCTAGGGGTTCCATCCCTGCACCCCGTCCTAACTAGCCCTGCGGTTGCTATAGTCACGTTTTGGCTCACCGTTATTTCCTTAAAGCAAAGGTAATTCATCTCTGTTGCCATCTACGTGTTGGTAGGCAGAGCTTTTGTCTTAAAAACCTCGTTGGAACAGCCTTTAGTAAGGAGAAGTTGACGTGAAGGGAACTGCATACGTTTTTATTGACTCCACCATCCAGGACTATCAAACCCTGGTCGCTCACCTCAAACCCGGGTTTCAGGCAGTTGTGCTGTCAGGCGATCGCGATGGCGTTGCTCAAATCAGCGACATTTTGCAAGCAAGTCATGATGTGACAGAAGTTCACATTGTGGCGCACGGTAGCCCCGGTCGGCTGTATCTCGGCAATGCCGAGCTTTCCCTCGCGACGTTGCCGGATTACGCTGCATCCCTACGACAGTGGCGGCAGGTGTTGACTCAGGGAGCAGATCTTTTGTTGTATGGGTGCCGCTTAGCGGCGCAGGGTTGGGCAACCCTGTCACACACCTTACAGAGCCTTACGGGAGCCAATATTGCAGCCTCCACTCAAATTTTGGGAAATGGGCAATGGACATTCGATCGCTGTTTGGGTGAGATGCAAGTGGCGATCGCCTTTACCCCAGAGGTGCAACAGAGCTACAGCGGCACCTTTGCTGTGGGTTATGTCCTCAGCAACAACAGCCTGATTTCCTTTGACACCAACAACCCCGACAACCCAAATGCGGCGGTTCCCATTACGGGTGTCGCGGCGGGTGAATCCCTTGTGGGTATTGATTTTCGTCCGCAAAATGGCAGGTTATATGGATTAGCACGAGATGCGGCAGGAGCCGTGCGCCTCTACGTCATTAGCCCCCAAACGGGAGTTGCTACCCCCCTCACGGCTGCCCCTGTGCAATTTACAACGGATGGGGTCACTCCTGCTCCGGTTACAGGTACGAATTTTGGCGTAGATTTTAACCCCACGGTCGATCGCTTTCGGGTTGTGACGGATGGTGGCTTTAACTTCCGCATCAACCCCAATACTGGAGAGTTGATTGATGGGAATGCAGGTTTGCCTGGGATTAACCCGGATGGCACGATCAGTGGAGCCACAACCACCGTTGATGCTACGGCTTACACCAACAACGCCCCCAACGTTACCGCCACGACTCAATACACGCTGGATGCGGCTAGCGATCGCCTCCTCATTCAAAACCCACCCAACAACGGCACCCAAACCACACCACTGCCGATTACTCTCAACGGAGCACCCCTCAACTTTACCGCCGTCAATGGATTTGACATTCCAGCCGGGGTCAATGTGACAACTGCCAACGCACCCGCTACAGGGCAGGCGATCGCGGCTTTGACCGTCGCGGGAACTACTCAGTTGTACTCGATCGAACTCTCGACTGGAGCCGCTACTGCGTTGGGCACCCTGGGTAATGGAACGTTACCCGTGCAGGGGTTTGCCGTCCAAACCGATACCACAACCAGTGGCACGCCACTCATCTCACTGTCCAGCACTGGAGCAAGTCTGCTACGGTTTAGCAGTGCCACTCCTAACACGGTCACTCCGGTTAACATCACAGGTGTCCCTGCGGGTGAAACTGTTGTGGGAATTGATTTTCGCCCTGCAACAGGTCAACTCTTTGCCCTCAGTGTCAACGCCACGAGTGATACAGGTAGCATCCTCATCCTCGACCCTCAAACGGGAGCCGCTACGGTGGTGGGTACACCAGGACAGGTCGCCTTCGTCAATGAGACCGGCACGGCGATCGATCTCCCTGATCCCGTAACGGCTGGTTATGGCATCGACTTCAACCCTACGGTCGATCGCCTGCGAGTCGTGACGAGTACGGGCTTAAACTTCCGCCTGAATCCCAACACTGGCGCACCTGTTGATAGCAACACTACTGCCACTGGCAACCAACCCGATGTGGCAGTCGGTGGGGCCGCAACAGGGGTTGATGCCACGGCATACACCAACAGCTTTAACGGGACGACCGCCACAACCCAATACACACTGGACTCGGTCACCAATCAACTGTTCATTCAAAACCCACCTAATAACGGCACTCAAACGGCTGGGCTGGCGGTGACGCTCAACGGCGCAGCCCTTGACTTTACGGCGGTGAATGGCTTCGACATTCCATCAGGGGTGCGCGTTGCAACCTCTAATGCCGCCGCAACCGGACGGGGATTTGCTGCCCTGACCGTCGGAGGGGTTAACAATCTGTACGCTATTGAATTGAGCACTGGAGTAGCAACATTACTGGGGACAATCGGAGCAGGCACGGCTGGTTCCGCTGGGCTAACGGCAGCCGAGACTCCCGTTGGGTCAGTGGCGTTTGGGGCACCAACCTACACCGCAACCGAGAATGGTGGGGCGATCGCCATCAATCTAGTCCGCACAGGTGGGGCATCGGGCAGCTTGAGTGTTAACTTGACTGCCACTGGAGGCACTGCCACTGCCAACACCGACTACACCGGAACTCCGATCACCGTCACCTTTGCGGATGGACAAACCACCGCCACCGCCACCCTCAACATTACCAATGACACCATTTCTGAGGCGGCAGAAACTGTTAATCTCGCCTTGAGCAATCCCACGAACGGAGCCGTTTTAGGGGCACAGGACACCACTACCCTGACCATTACCGATGATGACCTGACAATCGTTCGAGGTTCCCGACGCAACGATCGCCTGCGGGGTAGCAACACGGGAGATTTGCTGTTGGGTCTAGTGGGTAACGATCGCCTCCTGGGCTTGGCGGGCGACGACAGCTTGAATGGTGGTCTAGGAGCAGATGTCAAAGCAGGCGGGGCAGGAGCCGATCGCTTTATCTACTCTGGTCGGACGCAGCGGGCGGCCTTTGCTAACTCACTGGTTGCGGCTCCCGATCGCCTCTTTGACTTTAGACCCGGAGAGGGCGATCGCATTGTGCTTGACTTTGATAACAACCTGGCAACTGCGAATGTGCCGCGTGGGTTATTCAACTCCGGTCGAGAAAACACTCGTTTGTTGGTAGATGCGGTTCAGTCTGCCTATGCAGACCGAGATCAACGCACGAGAGGCAATCAGGTTCTTCGGGCAAATGAGGCAGTGTTGTTTACGTGGCGTGGCGGCACCTATCTGTCCGTCAATGACAACCGAGCCAGATTCTCAGCGGCAAGCGATCTGGTCGTCAATGTGACCCGTGTTGCCCTACAACCGGGGGATGCGACCGCAGGAGTGCTAAATGTGGCAAACTACTTTGCCTGATATAGCGGTTCTAACTGCCCTTTGTGAAAGTTAACGTTGGGCTACATATCCATGTATCTGTAGGGGCGGTTCGCGAACCGCCCTTACTCCCCATTCCCCGTCTACACCAAACTCACCAACGCTTCAACTAACGTTTGATTTTGCGCATCTGTCCCAACGGTGATCCGCAATTTGTCGTCTAGTCCCGGTTGCTTGAAGTAGCGTACTAAAATGCCCCGTTCCTTAAGAGCGAGATAAATGGGTTCAGCGTTGCTCTGAGGAGGACGAACCAGGAAAAAGTTGGTTTGCGAGTCCCACAGGTGAAAGTTCAGTTTTTTTAGCTCCAGTGCCAGTGTTGCTCGTGAGGCTTTAATCCGCTCGATGCAATGGTTTTTGTATGCCTGGTCGCGCATCGCCGCAGCACCCACCAGACAGGCGATCGCATCAATGTTGTAACTGTCCTTGACCTTAAATAAACCACTGAGCAGAGCAGGATTAGCGATGCCGAATCCTAACCGCAACCCCGCGAGAGAATAGCCCTTGGAAAGAGTGCGAATGATGATCACATTCTCAAACTCGCGCACCAGAGGCAATGCAGTCTCTTCAGCAAAATCAACATACGCCTCATCAATGACCAGAACGCCCGATAGACGGGAGGCCAGTTGTCGCAGGTCGGCGATCGCCACGGTATGCCCCGAAGGACTGTTGGGTGTGGCAATGAAGGTGACTGCTCCATTTGCCTCTACTAAATCTTCAATGGGCAAGGAAAAATCATCGCCATAGGGAATCTCAACAGCCATAGCAGGCTGCATCTGGCTCAATGTTCGATACAGCACGTAGGTCGGCATCGGGTAAACCACCTTGTCGCCAGGGTCAGCACAGGCACGAATCACCACGTTCAAAAGCTCATCACTGCCATTGCCCACAATAATCCAGTCCCTTGGCACATCCAACACGTCGCTGATGGCTTGCCGAAACTCGTTGGCATAGGGATCGGGATAACGCCGCAACCACTCACTGTCGAGAGTACGAAGAACAGCGATCGCCTCTGGGGAGGGAGGGTAAGGGTTTTCGTTGGTATTGAGTTTGATGATGGGTGTACCCGGTTTGGGTTGTTCTCCTGGAACGTAGCCCGTCATAGCGTCGATGCTGGGTCGAAACAGAGAAGTCATACGTGAGCGCGATCGAACGGTGTTTAAGGTTACATCCTATCTCTTTTGAGGTATTTCACCGTTCACTAACACCAACAAAATTTTTAGGGTACAACCCTGACTGCCTGACAACTTTTTGATGCTTGGCGATTGAAATCGCAGACTTCGGCGTGAGCTCAGTCGAACGCTATCAGAACAAAACCCGCCGACACGGGTTACAGAAAACCTGGATGCATCCAGTCTGCGCTGGCGGACTTCGATCGGATAGGCGCGAATTCCATTCGCCAGCCACAGCAGGGAATATCAAGGGTTTCAGAACTTTTGTCAGCCAATCAGGGTACAACCTGCACCGATTTCGGGTTGCTATAGTGTTGTTGTGAATGATGGTTCATACTCAAACCTCACTACTCCATGAATAGAATTAGAATTGCTCTTTTAATCATTTATGTTCTTCTATTCATCCTGCTTCGCTCTATCAAGATGCTAATTTGGGCAAAAACCATTGGCAAAGATATTTATATCAATGCCTGGTATGGCGAGTTAGGCAATAATTTGATCCAAATTGTTCATGCCGAATATCTATCACAGAAAACAGGTTTAACCATTCATTTACCCAAGCATCGATATTTAAATTTAGAGCAGAGTTATCGCATCCATACTATTTCGCCAAGCGTCCCCCAGGATGTTGATCCTGGAACGACTGGATTATTTTTGGCTGACTTGCGAAGTCACCCTGGAGAGGTTTCTTTGAGGCGAGAATTATTCAGAAGTTTCTTCTACAAATACGATATTTCGCCCTTTAAACCAAGCTTAACGGAATACCGTACGCTATTTCAAACCAAAGCTCTGCCTTTGATTTCCAGTCGAGCTAGCCAGCGTGTGACGGACGAAACCCTCGTCATTCATATGCGGTCAGGAGATGTGTTTCAAAAGAAACCTCATCCTGCTTATGTGCAACCTCCTGTGAGTTTTTACTTAAAAATAATTGAAGAATTTAACTTCACCGATATTTTAATCGTCACTCAGAATGATTTTAGAAATCCATGTATTGAGCACTTAAAGCAATTAATTCCAACCGTTAGAGTTCAAGCATCAACATTAGAGGATGATATTAGCGCAATTCTGAGCGCACGAAATTTAGTCACGGCTTTCAGTACATTCTCGATCGCTTTGGCATTTGCTTCTACGCAAATTAAACAACTCTACATACCTCAACTCCAGGTCAAAAAAGACTACTGGAGAACTCTATTCTGGTCGCCTATCTTTAAACTGGCGTTTCAGTCAAACGACTATAACAATCAATTTGAATCACTCGACTTTACGCTTTATCCCATCAAAATACATAACTATGTGGCGATCGGTGATTGGAAAAATAATCAGGCACAACGAGACTTAATGATTCATCATTCTCGTGAACACCTGTCTTTTTGAGGAAGTAAAAGCTCCTTAGATAGTCCATATATTCAGGTATTGGGGTTTAATTCTCACAAAACAACTGCATTGTGGAGTTTTAATAACAGAATTGTTCTATTCTCTGTCGTAAGACAATAGGTATGATTGATCAATCTGAAATTGGTGTTGATTGCAGCAATGCGTAAAAAGATCCTATTCGTTCTATCCTTCCTCACTGCCCTGATTCTGACTGTGACCGCCTGTGGTCCCAGCTCGACACCAACCGATGCAGGTGCAGGCTCTCCCGCTGCGACTGAGCAACAAACCATTGGCGTGGTCTTAGACACTGGCGGGGAAAACGACAAATCCTTCAACGAGTACACCCTGAAAGGGGCACGAGAAGGAGCTGAAGCCGCTGGATTAGGCTTTTCCTACATTAGCTCTGCGGCTAGCAGCGATTATGAAAAGAATATTGAAACTCAAATTTCTGAAGGGGCAGATCTGGTTGTTACCGTTGGATTTTTGATGGGGGATGCTACCGCTGCGATGGCGCGGAAATATCCCGACACGAAATTTGTGATCATCGACTATGCCTTCAGTGCTGAAGAGGGTGCCCCAGATCCCTATGAAACTGACCTAAAAAATGTCACGAGCTTGATGTTTGCCGAAGATCAGGCGGGCTATCTGGCAGGGGTATTAGCTGCTTGCGTCAGCGAAACGAACACGATTGCCACCGTGTCTGGAATGGAGATTCCCCCTGTTGTGCGCTTTGTCACCGGATTCCAGAATGGAGCCAAGTCGGTTAAGCCCGATATCGTGACGTTCAACCAATACATTCCTGACTTTAATGACCCTGCAACAGGCAAATCTGTCGGACAAAACTTTATCAGCCAGGGAGCCGATGTCATTTTTGGGGTCGGGGGCAACACCGGAAACGGGGGTTTATTAGCGGCTAAAGAGGCAGGCGTGAAGGCGATCGGGGTTGACGTAGATCAATACCTCACCTACCCGGAAGTGAAAGATGCCCTGATTTCCAGTGCTGTGAAAAATATGGATGTGGCAACCCAGGAAGCGATTCAAGCCTTTGCAGATGGAACGTTGGAACCTGGTGTTCAAATCTCGACGATCGCCACAGGGGGTGTGGGCTTAGCTCCCTACCATGATTGGGAAAGCAAAATTTCTCAGGAGTGCAAAGACCGAGTTGCCACGGCGACAGAGCAACTAACCGCTGACCCCAGCATTACGGGAGTAGAGAGCTGACCATGCATGACTACAGGTTACTCCCGGTTGTCACCATCTCCCTGGGTCAGGGGGACTACAGGGAGTGCATCCAATGATGGCTAACGAGGTAACCGTGTCGCCTGTGCTGGAAGCCGCTCACATCACCAAACGGTTTGGGGGAGTCGTTGCTAACGACGACATTGATTTCACGGTCAAGCCCGGAGAGATCCACGTTCTGTTGGGTGAAAATGGGGCAGGCAAAACGACTCTGATGAACATCCTGTATGGATTAGAGCGACCTGATGAAGGGGAGATTCGAGTGGAGGGGAAACCTGTTCACTTTGATGGTCCTAAGGATGCGATTCGACAGGGTGTAGTGATGGTGCACCAGCACTTTATGTTGGTGCCCGTCTTCACGGTGTTAGAGAACATTGTGCTGGGTGTAGAACAGGTGCAGCAACCGTTTCGCTGGTTGCGGAATCTGGGGGTGCTCGATCGCGCCAGACCCAAACGCCGCATTCAAGACCTGGCGGATCAGTTGAGCCTCAAGGTCAACCTCAACGCACGGGTGGGTGACTTACCTGTCGGGATTCAGCAGAAAGTTGAAATCATCAAAGCCCTGTATCGAGGGGCACGGATTTTGATTCTGGATGAGCCGACGGCTGTCCTCACTCCGGCTGAAAGCACTGAGTTGTTTGGACTGCTGCGACTGCTAGCTCAGCAGGGGTTGTCGGTGGTGATGATTACCCACAAATTGAAGGAAGGGTTGGCGATCGCCGATCGCATTTCGGTGATGCGGCAGGGCAAGATGGTCGGCACGGTAAATCCGGCTGATGCCACTGAAGCCCTCCTGGCTGAGATGATGGTGGGACGCAAGGTGATTCTGCAAGTGCAAAAGCCTCCCCTGCAAGCCGGGGAACCTGTGCTGCAAATCAGCGGATTGCAAGTGTTAGACGATCGCCAACAAATCGCGGTAGATGGCGTTGACCTCACCGTTCGAGCCGGAGAAATTCTTGGCATTGCCGGGGTGCAGGGCAATGGACAAACTGAACTCGCTGAGGCGATCGCAGGCTTACGGGCGATCGCCAAAGGACGAGTCGAAATTCTGGGGCAAGAGCGCACCCAGGCAACGCCGCGTGAGTTGATCGAGGCAGGACTGGCGCATGTCCCCGAAGACCGGGGTAAAAATGGTCTGGTCAAGCCCTACTCCATCGCCGATAACATTGCCTTGTGCACCTACTACAAACCGCCTTTAGCCAAGGGTCTGCTGATTCGAGAGGGGGCGATCGCGCGTCAAGCAACTCGTTTAATCGAGGAGTTTGATATCCGTCCGGGAAATCCTCGCTATGCGGCGGGTTCGCTCTCTGGGGGTAACCAACAAAAGGTGGTAATGGCGCGAGAGCTATCGCGGGGGGCACACTTGCTGGTTGCCTGCCAACCCACTCGCGGAGTTGATATTGGGGCGATCGAACTGATCCACAATCGGATTGTCGAAGCCCGCAGTCAGGGGATGGGCGTGTTGCTCATCTCTTCGGAACTGGATGAGATTCTCACCCTCTCCGACCGGGTGGCGGTGATGTTTCAAGGCAAGTTAGTGGAAACGCTGGAGATTGCTCAGGCAACCCGCGATCGCCTGGGTGGTTTGATGGCGGGGGTGAGGTAGAGCGTCTCATAGCCCTGCCTCTGTTAATGCCTGTTGCAGGTCATCCAAAATCCCTAATGTGTCTGCCCAATTCGCCATGTACCTATAATCGAGGTTCTCAACCTGCACCTTCAAAATCCCCAAGACACTGTCCTGATCTCTGGCTGAGTCATGGCGAGTCTTTACTTGCCTTGCAATTTCTCCAAACCGGGGAGGTCTGCTCCTGCCTGGTTGAATGATATTACTTTTGCACCCATTTAATCAGGCGATCGCACTGAAGCGAATGAAGCTCTTGTAGGGTGCGTTGCGGTCAAGCAAACGCACCATCAGATTTCATATCGACTTGCATCTAGATCTAAGTTAATTGGTTGATGACCCCAATTTAGCGGATAAACCCCTTGAGCAATGAATCGATGTACGCTCGAAAATTGCCAGGCTTGAGGAACTTGACAGAGATCATGACGAACTGGATTGTAGTGGATGTAGTCACAATGCTGAGCAAAATCTGCTTCGTCTCGAATTAAGTGCTCCCAGAACCGACGCTGCCAGAGATTTCGCTCTTTGCGCTTGGTTCGAGAGGCTGAAACCTCTAGGTTGAGTCCTAAAGTGCTTCCATAGTGCCTCGTTACATAGGTTTTGACCAGTCGCAGACGGGTTGACAAAATCATTGTCGGTTTGAGGTAATGTCCACAAGCTGTGAAAATGGTCTGGCAGCAGCACAAAGGCATCAATCAAAAAGGGGTGATTTTGCCTCACTCGGTTGATTGCTGTGCGTAATGCATGACGGGCAATGTCAGTACATAGCCAGGGTTGGCGTTGGTAGGTGACTTGGGTAATAAAGTAAGTACCACCCGCGATCGCAGGTCTTCGGTAGTTGGGCATGTAATTGTTCAATTAGGCATTTAATGTAAGGATGCCCACTAAAATGGTGCGTTTGCTGATCAGCAACGCACCTTACAAGAGCGGCGATCGCACTAAGTACAACTCATCGTAAATAGGGGTGGGAATTCGGGGTGCAGGGGTGGAACCCTTGACTGGGGGCGAAGCTCCCATACCCCCCTGGTTTTATCTCCAAACCCTATCTGTGAATCACAGGACTAAGTTTCGTTGACTATATTCAAAATTTGAATGGTTTCTAGTACCTTTGTAGCAACACAAGTCGCTCCCTTCAATCTGTTGCACTAGACCTGTTGGTCTGCAACCTCTGCACATCCTTAAAAATAGCAGATTGGAACTCATAGCCAAGTAACTGCCTAAGCTTTGGGCTAGCTTGCTCTAGGAATGCTGGTGACATCTGAGGGGCAGGGTTTTCCAATGGTCGGATAAACTTTGGATTGTAATTTCCTAGTACCGAAACACGCGGTTCCTTTGAGGAATTTATCGATGTATCATGCCAACAGAGTCCGTGGGAAAGAATAACCGAGCCTGCTGTTCCAATCACTTTATGGGCTAATTCCGCAAACCTTTTGGGATCTGGGAATTGACAAAGCTTTTGAGTGTTTGCCGCAAATAGAGGGGCACCGTTAGTTTCCGTAAAATCCTCCATCATCCAAATTGCTTGAACTTCCATCACAGGGGTCGTTGGGTAAGGAGGAGTCATAGTGAAATAAGGGTAATCAACATGTGCTCCCATGTTGCTAGCACCTGGATAGAGGATATGTGCTGAGAACCCACCAAGGGTCATATCACTTCCTAAAATTGCTTCCACAACCTCAATCACCTGTGGGTGCTGCACCATCTGCTCAAAAATTTTTGATTCATCCACCAACTTGTATAGGCGCGATCGCTCACCAACCTTCAAAAGCCGTCCTACTGGCTGTTTTGCGACAAGTTGAAGAATTTGCAATCTGGCTTCAGCAACTTCCTGAGGTGGAAACAACTCCGGTAATATGACATAGCCTTTACCGTAAACAATTTCTTCTGCTAAGGATACTGCGTCCAGCATGGCTCATTTCCTTTATGACAGTATCGCCACCATACAACCAAATTAGTGTCAATTCCAGAACAGGTAGCTTTGCCAGCAGTTCTCATGATGAAAATTTTCCCTCTGTGACAGAGGCAGTGGGGTAGCTCATCACTCTTGTGCAAACGGGAATCCATCCACAAGCAGTCTGGCAACCTGGATTTCCACCGACACAGGAATGACCGATCTAGATCAGAGTATCGGTGGAGCGTCCTTACCCGATCGGCTATTGCAACCACTGGTCTCAAAATGAGAATTGCTGTAGCTTTGCAGTCCAACGGTCGTGGTCAGCAGTTGTTAGTAACCTCAAACTCAGCACTAACGGCTTCCTTCAATCCGTTGCACCGCGATGTTAATATGCGATCGCACTGAACCGGATGAAGTAAGCGGCTTAGGAGTTGTTAGGTTGACGAAGGAAATCTAATCTGTGGGCGATCGTACTGCTACAGACCACCTTTGCCCCATCCCCGATCGCAGGTCTTCGGCAGTGGGACATGTAAGTGCTCAATTAGGCATTGATGTGAGGATGCCTACTAGAATGGTGCATTTGCTTATCAGCAACGCATCTTTACAGGAGCGGCGATCGCACTACTCACCCGTCCGTAACATGAGTGCGAAAGCAGGCTAACGTTCCGCTTCACCCGCCGCTAGTAGCCTTTCGTTCTTAACCAGCCAGTTTGATACGGTCGGTGTGCAAGCGGATTGTTAGCCCTGACAAACTAAACCAGAGTAACTTTATGCGCTTGACCTAAGCTTCAATAAACTTTAGTTTGCTCCATAATCTCTTGAAGACTTTTTTGAGGATCGTACATATCTTGATCAACTTTTGATACTAGAAATGAGGGGCGTTCTATTAACGTGTTCAATTTTCTTGGATAATCACGCCACTCTCTTGAGTACTTGACACCTCGAAACAATAAGTTAGTTCCATCATCTAGAGTGAGATACTTAGCACTATTATCTACCAAAAGACAAGCTTGCATATTTCCCCCAATGAATGTTTGATTTGGATCTTCAATTGCACGTCGCATCATGCGGACACAAGCCACATCTAATGCTGAGTTCATCTCCATTCCTACACACATGAGAGAGTTAGTCTCTCGTCGGATCGTTTCACGGGATTCTTCAGCGTTATCCCCGATCACAGCTAGAAGTAATCCATCTTCCTGCTGAATCTCTTCTAAAACTAAATCTGATTCTGTTCCTCTAACATAAATTATTCTTATTTTCCCACTATCATCTGTTGCTGTCATCAAGTATTCAATTTCTTGATCCCATGCATCTTGCCAAAATTCATGAAGTGTAATCTTGACTCTATCAATATATTGTTCAAAACTGTAATTTTCGTAAAACGTTTTGAAAACTGAGTCTAAATGGATTAGGCTTTGTAACCCAAGAGAAACAGCTCCAGCAATGGAAAAAACGAAATCACGGTAACTCTCACTACCATCCGTTACAGCAGACACTATCTGAATTTTAATACCCCTATCAGTTTGATGTTTAATTTCTGCGTTTGACGGTAGAAATCCTCCTACAGTAGTTTCCTTGGTACTAGCCCCAAGAGTAGTAATACGAGAATCCGCATAGCAGATTGCTCTAGGAATATCGTCATTGGGAGATTTGAATTTGTATGAAATACAGAGGGTCATAGATGTAGTTCAAGGATTCTAAAGCTAAAGCTGTACTGCTACAAAATAAATGAGGGCTAACGGTTCGGGTCAGCGGTTGCCGGAATCTTTGCATCCAACCCAAGCGGCTTTGGTCAATCCGCTGCACCCGAATTGTTATACGGCGATCAACCCACATTTTTAGCCTAGTTTTCCTAAAAACTATCTTCCACCCTGTCCTAATTTAAGCTCAATGATAAACAACGCCGCTAGTGAAATTGTTAATTTATTACATAGATGAAGGTAACGGCTATATGTTATTTCCCGCTGAGCACCAGTACCACCACTTTTATAAAAAATCTTTTCCCCATCTCTCCATATTGAGGCATGATGCGACCCGTTTCTTAATGTACTGTCTAAGCCATCCGTAAAAGCATAAAATGATTGTGTTTTTTCAAAGGGATTAGCTTTTTTCTCCTTACTCACATCCTTTATGTATTTATTTAATGTCATTGATTGAAACTGATCGTAGGCTCTACCAAGAAAAACATTATTTAAGCAAGCAAACACTACAAAAAAGCTTGTGAGAGATTCATAGGCTTGACCATAATATAACTTCACAGATTCAAACGACTTCGATCCAACGATTTTATCATCAACATCTTCATCGCCAATTCGTGAATGCACCACCATTTGGCTTAGCTGATTATATATCTTGAAATAATCAGAAAAAATTGAAAGATACTGTCTTAAATGTTGTTCTCTCAAATTAGTCAAATAAAACTTTAAGAACTCTGAAAAACCTTCTGAATGATCACGTTTAATCAACCATATTAACTTGACAGCAGGCTCTAAAAGTTTCTCAAATTTTGGATAAAATAAGCTGTCGAAAAAATTGAACGCAACTTCTGAAGAATTTGACACTCTTGTTTCTGGGAAATATTTACGACGCTGCTTTTCGTAATGTTCAATCGCTTTCTTAACCTTTTTCTCCTGTGCCGGATTCTCTTGAAGTAAAAATATATTTTTAACTGTAGTCCAGAGATTACTCGCATTTGGCACATCAAATTGCAGTGCTATGTCTTGACTCTGGATGCCTAAAAAATTTGTGTTTGGAACAAGCCTTAGATAAGGTGCTATTTTGGAACCATACATTAAAGAAGGAAATGCTTTTATATTATGGATTTCCTCACCGTTAAATGCAAAGAATGGATGCAGATTCAAAACTACCGCATTTTCACCTTCACTGTCTTCAATAATTACATTCTCATCTGGCTCAAAATGAGCATTAGGTGGGTTTGCTCTAATAATTACTGAAATCGGTATTTTACATGACTTGCAATCAAAAGTGTGAGGTTGATATTTTTCAGTACCAACCCCTGCTCGCAAAATATAGTTTTCGCCGCATGTCGCGCACTGAGCGTAGCCACGTATAACAACCATGCCATCTTTTTACTAGCTTAAGAACACTATATTTTTAACGCTATAAAAATAGCAAACCTTGAACATTTACACGGATCATCTACACACAGTTCTCACCTCACTTAATAATACTGCTCTTAACATTTGTCGAACATAAACTCGATTTTGAAGTTCAACAAGTAGCTTTGCAACTATGCCCCTAATGGGAACTCAAGCCGTATAACAATATTATTAGAGTGATTTTTTCATCCTAATACCCCTCATAGGTCAAATAGGATGAAAAAATCACGCTATTTGGAAAATCGGGCAATTAGATCGATTTTTGCAGCCTAATACCCCTGTAGAACCCAATTAGAATAATTTTTTTCACGCCATTTGGAAAATTGGGATGTTAGGCGGATTCGGATTCTTGCATATTAACCTTTACTCAGAGAATGTGCTGATTTTATTCAGCATTTTTTCTGGTTCTATAAGCTTCGCTTGCATACTAATGTACTAATATTCCAATTAGATCGATTTCCCATGATCAGTGAAGACCAGCCTCGCCCTAAAAAACTGCTCGACCAAGTGCGAGACGCGATTCGACTCAAACATTATTCTTACCGCACTGAAGTTAGCTATGTAGACTGGATTCGCCGCTTCATTTTGTTTCACAATAAGCGTCATCCTCGTGAAATGGGGGTGGTAGAAATTGAGGCATTTTTGACTCATTTAGCAGTAGATGGTAAGGTCGCGGCATCGACCCAAAATCAAGCATTCAGTGCCGTCCTGTTCTTGTATCGAGACGTTCTAGGGATTCAGTTTGAACAACCGATTCAAGCACTTCGAGCTAGAGAGTCTCGATACTTGCCGACTGTGTTAACACCAGAAGAAGTACGGGCAATTATTGAACGATTAACGGGTACGTATCAGTTAGTGGTGCAGCTACTTTATGGCAGTGGATTACGACAGCGAGAGGCTCTGGCATTGCGGGTAAAAGATGTAGATTTTGGGCAACGTCAACTGGGAATTCGAGATGCAAAGGGTCGAGAGTGCCGAGTTACAATGCTGCCCGATCGCTTAATTCAACCCCTCCAGATTCATCTGCAATCCGTTAGACAGCAACACCAGCAAGATTTAGCCCAGGGTTATGGATCAGTCTATTTGCCTTATGCACTAGAACGAAAATATCCCAAGGCTGAGCGTGAATGGGAATGGCAGTTTGTTTTCCCATCAGATCGTCTATCTTGTGATCCGCGTAGTCATATCACCCGTCGGCATTATTTGCATGAGAGTGGTTTACAACGAGCGATTAAGCAAGCTGTACGGCAGGCAAAAGTCAGTAAACGGGTGAGCTGCCATACATTTCGCCATAGTTTTGCAACGCACTTGCTTCAAAACGGCTATGACATCCGTACTGTACAAGAGTTGTTGGGGCATAAGGATGTTAAGACAACGATGATCTACACCCATGTGTTGAACCGGGGTGGACGTGGGGTACGGAGTCCACTGGATGGGTAAAGCCTTCCATTCCCATCGTGCTGCTTTGCAGTTACCGCCAGGGTCGCCCCCAACAATTCTCTTAGTACGCTTGTCTACAATGACCCTTTCGATTATTCTATGAAACACTGGATTTCCAGTAGACAAGCTTAAGGTGAGGATAACGCTGATTAGGAGTGCTGGTAACACTCCTAGCCAGCTAACCTAACTCCTGATGCGAGCAGGAGGTTAGGCTGTGTTGATTTTAGGATCAATCGCCTTACTGAAGCAAAACAAGTAGTTAGGAAACTACGCCTTAAGCTTTTCTTCGCTACAGTTCATCTCCTTCAGTGAGGCAAATAGTATGACTACAGAGTTCAACGAACGTCTGCCTGTTCCGCCTGCCGAAAAAGTGCAGATTTGGATTATCGGGACGCGAGAGCAGGTGAAACACACCATCAATGAGTTTTATGTCAAACAACTGGTGAGCGATCGCGTTCACTTTATGCCGATTGTGCCCGCTCCGTTTGCTCAAGGCAAGTTTATGACGGTGTTAGAGCGATAGTTCTTTTGTGTGCTCAGATCTGCGACTTCTTCGAGAAGTCGCAGATCTGGAATGTAGTGGTGGTGCGAAGCAGTTCCCCCTTTGGGGTAATCGCGACTCGTTGATCTGGGAAGGCAAGTTAAAAAAAATTGACCTGGAGTAACGCTGATTTGAGCAAGTATAAGCGTTGTTTAAGCAAAAGCTAGAAAAATATAAGCATTAGCTGCAATCGTTCAAACGAAAGTAACTCTCGTTCAAACAAGTATAAGTTTCGTTTAAGCAAAAGCTAGAAAGATATAAACATTAGCTGCAATCATTCAAACGAGAGTAACTCTCATTCAAACAAGTATAAGTTTCGTTTAAGCAAAAGCTAGAAAGATATAAGCAATAGCTGCAATCATTCAAACGAAAGTAACTCTCGTTCAAACCGATATAGCTTTTGTTTAAACCGTATCAATACCAATCCAATGTGAGGATGCGTCAGATCAAGTATCCCTTTGTAGTAAGGCTACGGTGTACACACATCTTCTGTATCAACCTCAAACTCCTGTATTTGCCCCCCAACCCCCCAAAAATGGGGGACTTCCGATCCGTCTTATATGGCTCAAAGTCCCCCAGAATGGGGGATTTAGGGGGCGAAGAAGCTCCAAACGTACTCCTACCGCTCAAAGTCCCCCAGAATGGGGGATTTAGGGGGCTAAGGGAACTTGTGTGTACACCGCAGCTGTAGAAGGGAGAAGCGGTCAGCAGGGGGATTAATCTGGGGGATTAATCCATAGCGTGTAAACCGCGAATGGATATAACCCCCCAATCCAGCCCTTAAGCAAGCACTTCGGCAAAGCGCAACAGATCCGCCAGCGTAAACGTATTAGGTTTCGTACTGGGTAGAGAAGGCTTCCAGGGGCGACGATAACGCAGGATAGAATCCTTACTGCGACGCACCAGACCAATCAACACTTCCGCTACAATCGTGCTGCCAACAGGCCCCAGATGTAGACCCCCATTCAACGCCGCTGCCTCAACCAGAATGTAGTACCACAGGGGAGTCCGCTCCAAAAATCCAGTCTCGCGCAACACCTGCACTTGCTCTTGGCTATTTGCCCCTAACTCAATCTGCTCCGAAGACAGGACGGGCATATATCGTTCAGGGAATTTTTGCTGAAGCGCACAGGCGATCGCCTGTCCTGTCGGCATTCGCAGCAAGTAACCCCGCAATAGGTTGCGTACCGCTAAGCGAGACATATCACCCGGTTCAGGTCTGCCTTGAAGGTTGGGCAATTCAAACAACGGTTCAACCAGTTTGGTATCGATGCGGCGTGCCTTGTTAAAGGGTTTTCCGGCATCGATCAGGTTTTCCCACTCAATAATCCAGTTGTCAGGTAAGGTATCTGTTTCGCCAGTTTGAGTGTTACCAATTTGCCCACTTAACGCGGTAAAGGTAAACAACAATCCTAACGTTGCTGGAAAAGTCCCTTCTTCACCACTGGTATTGAAGTTGAGGTTGAAGTCGTAGGCTTGACGAATCATGCTGTGCCCCAGACGATAGGCAGCTACCGTGAACTCCAACGGCAAAAAGAAAGGTTCTTCCAGTGCGTTATACAGTTGATTGCCATACTTCAAGGTGGCTTCTACAATTTGCGGATCAGCGATTCGCTTCAAAAAGTCATGCACCACAATGTATTGGTAATGCTGACGGAGAATGCGTCGGGCTTGACTAAAGGATTTGCCCTGATCAATTAACTTGTTGTGTGCCTTAAGAAATGCGACATGCAATTGAGCAATGATCAGGTTTTCGTCATTCCGGGGGTCACCTGTGAGCGCAGCGCGATCGCTCCGGGGGTCATCACTGCGTGGTTCACGGGGCACGTCGTTGTCATCGCCTTTGCCAGTAGGTCGCAACAGCGGTTTCCCCTCGCCATTCAAACTGGTAACGTTGCCCACCAACATTTTAGAGCGGTTATTGGGGTCACGCGGGGCAGGCAAGCCATACACACTATCCAGGTCAAGTGTTGCGGTGCGCGTGTTCTTCAGCGTGTCTTGAATGGTGTCTAGAGACAACGGTTTAAGATTGGGGTCAACCAGTTGAGCAGGGGTTGCCGATGTCGTTTCCAGCGTGATGTCGTGATCGACAAACTGACCAAAGTAGGTATAAGCCGCAGGAATTTCAGAATCCCCAAACTTATCCGCATTGTTGGTTGTATCTCGCATGGTCGCGCCCAGGCGAACCAGGTTGTTACGGGTTTCCGTTGATTCAGGTAACAAGTTCGCCGGATCATCCTGCAATTCGGGAAACAAAAAGTCAAAATCTTGCAGTTCACCAGGGGCGATCGCCGTGAACATTAGCGGATTCGTATTGCGTTTGGAAATTTCATCGATCGCCTCTCGAAATGCCTGACGAGTGATGATTTGTCCGTGTAATAAGCGGGGCATACTGAATCCCTCCTTGGGGGCTTATAAGGTTTCGGCCTTTATGCACCTCACTTTAAGCAATTCAAAATGCTTTGAAAGTACCCACCAGGGTGCTCTTGATGAGTGCAGGTTTAAGACCTCAGTCCGCGTCGGCGGACTTCGCTCCAATAGCCGCAAATTCATTCGCCAGGCTCCTAAACCGAACTGACGTTATTTAGAATTGTGAATTTAATAAATCCGCAAACTGTACGGGCGGGTTTAGCAGACCTATTTGTGCCCTGTTATAGATTTGACAGCAAAACCCGCCCCTACCAAAGACCGAACTTATTTAATTTCCATTCCTTAGTACTGCTATTCATAGATAGGGTTTGGAAATAAAACCAGGGGGGTGTGGGGGCTGCGCCCCCAGCCAGGGGTTCCACCCCTGCACCCCAAATTCCCACCCTTATTTACGACGAGTTGTACTTAAGAAAGGATAGGGATTAAGAATGCGAGAGTGAGAGGAGGTAAGCGTGGGTATTTTGCACTCTCACACCCTCCCACCATCCTTCCCTCCAGGGCACTACCCTTTATTCAAAGACAACCTGACCAACCAGAATTTTTTACGGATCGAGGTGTAATAGCTTGGCTGGGTTGCAGACGAGACGATGACAATTTACGAAAAGACGCAGGCATGTCCATAATGTGAGAGCAATCTGTACTCTTTGGGAACTGCCTTATGCCGGAAGCAACACTATTTGGGCTGTTTTTAACAGCGGCGATCGCCCTTGCCATTACTCCTGGCCCCGGAATTTTCTATGTTTTGACGCGCAGCCTCAAGGGAGGTCGGGTTGAGGGATTGGTGTCCTCAGCGGGTACGGCAGTAGGCGGATTCGTTCACGTCATTGCGGCGGCCTTCGGGTTGTCTGCTATTCTGACAACCTCTGCTACTGCCTTTGTAGTGATTAAACTGGCAGGAGCCGCTTATCTGGTGGTTCTAGGCATTCAAACGCTGATGGCTCCAGATCACGATTTGGTAGACACCGATGCACCCCCAACACCAATGCACTTTGCATTTCGGCAGGGCATTGTCACCGAAATCCTCAATCCCAAAACGGCTCTCTTCTTCCTGGCATTTATTCCCCAATTCGTAAATCCCCAGGGAAATGTCGTCGCGCAGTTCATTCTGCTGGGCAGCATCTCGATCGCCCTCAACACCACCGCAGACGCGATCGTGGCTCTGTTAGCGGGTCCAATTGGGCAGTGGTTTCGTACTCATGCTCGTTTTCGGCGCAGACAACGGCTCTTTACCGGGTGGTCGCTGATCGGGTTGGGAGCCTATGTGGCGATCGCTGACGATAACCGTTAGCCCCCCTGGTTCTCTTCACAAACCCACTTCCACAACGGGTGACTCGGACCCTGCTCCCGGATCCGAATCAGTTGCCGCTCCAGGCGTTTGATCTGTGGTTGAGGCAACCCAAACAAAATATTGCAACTCTGCCAGATCAACACAGCCACGGTCGTGCCAATGCAGAGTGACAAACCAAACGTAGGCAGCGGATTGTAGATCAGCCCATACCGCAACGCTGCCCACGTAAAGTATTCACGCAATAACGCAATCTCGGCGCGTAGCCCCCACAAACTGATGGGAGCCAAGCACAGCCACAGCAACCCCGCAAAAGACCAACGACCCATAACAGTCAGGTGATGCAGACGTTGCATCTGTCGCCTGAAAGTCGGATCGTATCCCTCCTTTGCAAACAGGTGGGAGCCTTCGTCAGCCATATTCAGTCTCAGGCGTCGTTCGGGTTGGTGGGGGAGTCGATCACCTCAGTATCAGCGATCGCCACAGGAGTAAGCTTCCCAGTCCGTTCTCGCCACCAGGCGAGGAGTGAGCTAGCAATGAAAATGCTGGAATACGCCCCCATCGTGAAGCCGATAATTAACGCTAAAGCAAAGTATTTGAGCGTTTCACCGCCAAACAAAAAGATAGAAACCAGGGTAAATAACACCGTTAGGGTCGTGTTGATAGACCGGGTCAAGGTTTGGTTGACCGCACTATCTACAATGTCGTTGATGTGGCGTTCGGGATTGAGTTTGACGGTTTCACGGATGCGATCGTAAATCACCACGGTGTCGTTGACCGAAAACCCCACAATCGTTAGCAAGGCGACAATAAACAGGCTATCAACCTCAACTCCCAGCACAAGCCCCAGGATCGAGAAGGAACCAATCGTGATCAAGACATCGTGAAACAGAGCGACGATCGCCAAAACTGCATAGTCTAACTGAAAGCGGAAGCTCAAGTAGACCGCAATCCCAACAAAAGATAGAAACAGAGCTAACATGCCTGATTGAAACAGTTGTCGCCCCAGCGTGGGCCCAACACTGTCAATCTGGATAGCTTGGGGATTTAACCTACCTAAGTTTTCTGCCAAAGCAGACTGGAGTTGCACCCGCTCATCGGGAGTCAGGCTCGTGGTGCGGATAGACACGCCCTGACGGGTTTCACCCAAAATCTGGATGCTGCTGTTGGCTAACCCCTGTTGCGCTAAGACCTCTCGCACCGCTGCCGGGTCAATCGGCTCTGTGCAGTTATCGGGGTTGGTGCAATCACGCTCGACCTGAAGACGAGTACCACCCACAAAGTCGAGGCTGGGTCGCAAAGGTGAGCCAATTTGCGTCCAGGAAATGACCATCGAGATTAGACCGCTCAGGATAATCGCCAGGGAGACAGTCCACCACAGCGATCGCTGTTTAATAACGTTTAACTTCATGAGGATGCCTTTTCCTGAGTAAGGTTGGACAGGTTGGGGCAATACAGTTCAGGTTTACGCAACCCCGGAAAACTAAGGGCTACGAGCAACAGTGTGCGGCTACAGGTGATGGCAGTAAACATACTCATGCCAACCCCGATCGCCAGGGTCAAAGCAAACCCTTTAACCAAGCCTGCCCCCAACCAAAACAACGCCCCACAGGCGATTAGAGTTGTTACGTTGCTATCTAAGATGCTAGAAAACGCACGGTAAAAACCGGACTCTACTGAACGATAAAGGCTCTTGCCCGCTCGTAACTCTTCCCGCATCCGTTCAAAAATCAGGACATTGGCATCGACAGCCATCCCAATACTCAAAATAAAGCCTGCGATACCCGGTAGGGTTAGGGTTACTCCCAACAGGTTGAAGACAGCAAAGGTCAAAACGGCGTAGATCACCAGTGCCAGGTCAGCAATAATGCCGGGCAAGCGATAGTAAATACCCATGAAGATCAGCACCAACAGCAACCCACCCAGCCCTGCGTAGATACTGCGTTGAATGCTGTCTCGTCCCAATGTTGCACCGACTGTACGGTTTTCGACAACTTCTACAGGAACGGGTAGTGCGCCCCCTCTTAACTGCACTGAGAGGTCGAGTGCCCCTTGACTGTCAAAGTTGCCGCTGATGCTGGCTTGTCCTCCGGTAATGCCTGTCTCAGCGTAGCGGGCTTCCACGGTAGGAGCACTTAACAGCCGTTCATCCAGGAAGATACCCAAGCTGCGTCCAGTCCCGGCGATGCTTTTCGTTAAGTCTGCAAACTCCGTTGCCCCTTGATCGTTAAACTCTAAGCCAACCTGCCAGGAATTGCTGCCATTACTCAAGGGTGCAGCATAGGCAGTTCTGAGCTTGTCTCCAGTTAATTCGGTTTTATCAAACAAAGCGGCGATCGCCTGATCACTGCGACGCAGTGCCTCTTGATTCTCTGTGATCGCCCCCTGGTCAGTGCTATTCTTGAGCCTTTCTTGCTCTGCCAATAATTCCTGACGAACCTGAAACTCAATGCCGAGTTGCGCTTCGGTGCCCTGACGTTGGGTCCGAAAATCAAGTTGGGCAGTTCCTCCCAACACTCGCTCTGCCTGTTCTGGGTCACTCACCCCCGGCAACTGCACCAACAATTGATCTTCTCCGGCAGTCTGGACAACTGCCTCCGAGACTCCGAGACCGTTGACCCGATTTTCCACCACCTGCTGGACTCCTTCCAGCTTTTCAGGGGTAATCGTCGGTACAGCAGGCGTCGTCTTGACCTGAAGTGTTAACTGTGTGCCGCCTTGTAAATCAAGCCCCAGGCGCGTTGGAAACTTGGCGATCGCTCCAACTGCTGCCAGCGACAGTACCAAAATTAGGGCTAAAAGTAACCGTTGTCTTCCCATATAACCATTACTCCATTAACCGCTATCATAGCCGGATTTGTACGGGTTAATGGCAAGGTCAACCTGAGAGCTACAGTAGACCGAATTAGTAAATCTGCCTGTAGACGGAGCTAATGTGCTAGACCGCACTTGTCCCGATAAAAGACTTTTGATATAAAATCCTATCAATAGTTAGGTATTGCCTTCTAATGCAACGCCTCATTGTTTGAGTTACCACTTGTGTCCTTCGCGGCACTCATCCTCAACAGTTCACAACTACAAACAGACTAGAGAGAACACAATGGCATTTGTACAACCCCCCCTTCCTTTTGCAACTGATGCTCTAGAACCCTATGGGATGAAGGCTGAAACCTTTGAGTATCACTATGGCAAGCACCACAAAGCCTATGTTGATAACCTCAACAATTTGACGAAAGATACGGATCTGGCTGATAAGTCTCTTGAGGAAGTGATTCAAATCTCATTCAAAGACTCATCTAAAGCTGGCATCTTCAACAACGCTGCTCAAGTCTGGAACCACACCTTTTTCTGGAATAGCTTGAAAGCGGGTGGCGGTGGTGAACCCACAGGCGACCTTGCAGCCAAGATCAACAGTTCTTTTGGCAGCTATGAGAATTTTAGAAAAGAATTCAGCAATGCAGCGGCTACTCAATTTGGCAGTGGTTGGGCATGGTTGATTCAAGATGGGGATAGCTTGAAGGTGATCAAAACTCCCAATGCTGAAAACCCATTGGCGTATGGTCAAAAAGCACTGTTGACCCTGGATGTGTGGGAGCACGCCTACTACATCGATTTCCGGAATGCTCGTCCCGCCTTTATCAATAACTTCCTCGATCGCCTGGTCAATTGGGACTTTGTTGCTCAAAACCTTGCTGCTTAGGACAACTTGTCGTCAATAAGGGTAGAAATGTGGGGTGCAGGGGTTCAACCCCTGACTTGGGGGCACAGCCCCCACACCCCCCTGGTTTTATTTCCAAACCCTATCTGTGAGCAGTACTTAGTAGAATTCGTCTAAACACGCTACTACGCTTCAAAAAGCGTTAAGTTTTGAAACAGCCACATTTTAACGGGTGGCTGTTTTTGTATTTTGTGAATTTCTCATCCTTCAGGCAGAAAGTATGGACAGTCAAGAACTCGCTCGCTTCATCGAATCTACTGGTGGCACCTTCAAACCCTGGTTGCTGGCACAGCTTCGCTTAGCCAAACTGCAAGAACAAAGACAGACCGGAGAAATCTCTCTGGAGGAATACGAAGAGGCGATCGCTGACCTGCATCAAGACGTTATGAATCTGGGAGAGTGGTGGAAGGGAATTGAGGATGAAGTCTTTTAGCTAGAATGATCGATCTTTCCAATCATTCTTTCCTGCTGCGCTTCTTAATCTGTTCTTTGACTTATTCTGCTACTGTAACCAAAATCCTCAGATTACTCTGTTGCCGCTATACATTCTCCTCTTATCAGGTAAGTGCCCGCTAAACGTATGCCTAAAACGAAAAAAAGCCCTGCTGAAACCGACCTGAAAGGCTCACAATATTATTTCAGCCGAGAGTTAAGCTGGCTGGAGTTTAATAATCGGGTTTTGCACGAAGCGTTTGACCCCCGCACACCCCTCATCGAGCGGTTAAAATTCATCGCTATCTTTAGTAGCAACTTAGACGAATACTTTATGGTGCGCGTTGCTGCGCTCAAGCAACAGGTTGAAGCAGAGGTCGCGAAGGTATCACCCGACGGTCGCACCCCTCAGGAACACCTGGACGCCATCAGTCAACGATTGCGTCCTATGGTGGCTCAACAACACCGCCATTTTGATCAAGCTTTACGACCCCAACTCGCTGCAAAAGGGATCTATCTGCTTGATTATGTCGATCTCAACCAGGAACAACGACTCTATCTCCAACGTTATTTTGAGGAACGCATCTTCCCGGTGTTGACTCCGCTAGCGGTCGATCCGGGGCATCCCTTCCCCTACATCTCAAACCTCAGCCTGAACCTGGCAGTGGTGGTCAAAGATGCCGAAACCGAGGAAGAACACTTTGCCAGAGTCAAGGTGCCCAAGACACTCCCTCGCTTTGTGCCCCTGCCTGAAGATCTGCGCCTGCGCTACAAAAATCGCCCTGCCCCCTGGACAGGAGTTTCCCTGGAGCAGGTGATCGCTCACAACCTGGAATTTCTCTTTCCAGGTATGAATATTCAGGAATATCATCCCTTTCGCATCACTCGTAATGCTGACCTGGAGGTCGAAGAGGATGAGGCGGATGATCTGATGCAGGCGATCGAGCAGGAGTTGCGAAAGCGACGCTTTGGTGGGTCGGTCGTGCGAATGGAGATTCACGCTTCAATGCCTGAGAATATCCGTGCCACGCTCACGGAGGAGATGGAACTGCAACCCAACGATATCTATGAAGTAGAGGGATTGCTGTGCTTAAGCGACCTGATGTGCTTTATGGAGTTGCCCCTGCCAGAGTTAAAAGATCCACCCTGGTCACCCGTCACCCATCCCTTGTTGCGCAACCTGATTGATGCTGAGGAAGATGAAGATCTGATTGAAGCTGAGGATTTCTTCTCGATCCTGCGTAAGCAGGATTTGATGGTGCATCATCCCTATCATTCTTTTGCATCATCTGTGCAGAAATTTATCACTCAAGCTGCCTATGATCCAAATGTGTTGACCATTAAAATGACGCTCTATCGCACCTCTGGCGATTCTCCCATTGTCAATGCGTTGATTGCGGCAGCAGAAAACGGCAAGCAAGTGGCGGTGTTGGTGGAGCTAAAAGCCCGATTTGACGAAGAGAACAACATCAATTGGGCACGGAAGTTAGAGAAAGTGGGCGTGCACGTGGTGTACGGATTGGTGGGGTTAAAGACTCATACCAAATTGGTGTTGGTGGTGCGGCGAGAGGAAAACCGCATTCGTCGTTATGTCCATGTGGGTACGGGGAACTACAACCCTAAAACTGCTCGCCTCTATACGGATTTAGGCTTGTTTAGCTGCCGTGAAGAGTTGGGAGCAGACCTGACGGATTTGTTTAATCATCTGACGGGCTATTCTCGGCAGCAGTCCTACCGCAAGCTGTTAGTGGCTCCAGTCAATTTGCGCGATCGCATGGTTGATTTGATTCACCGTGAGATCGAGCACTGCAAAGCGGGAAATCACGCCCGTATTGTAGCCAAGATGAATGCTCTGGTTGACCCAACCATTATTTCCACCCTGTATGAAGCGTCGCAGGCAGGGGTAGAAATCGACTTGATTGTGCGTGGCATTTGTTGCCTCAGACCGGGGCTAAAGGGCATCAGTGAAAACATTCGGGTGGTCAGTATTGTCGGTCGTTTTCTTGAGCACTCCCGCATCTTCTACTTCAACAATAACGGTAACGATGAGGTATTTATTGGTAGTGCCGATTGGATGCCGCGCAACTTAGACCGACGAGTAGAAGCTGTAACCCCCGTGGATGACCCGGCGATCGCCAAAGACTTGCAGGAGATTTTGGGCATCATGCTGGCAGACAACCGCCAGGCCTGGGATTTGCAGCCCGATGGTCGCTACATTCAGCGTCGCCCCAACCCTCCAGAAACAGAGCAGAGTTCGCAGAAGATTTTCATGGAGATGGCACAACAGGCGTCAGCAATGGTAGTGAGTGGGAGAGGAGAAGGATAAACGATGAAGGATAAACGATGAAGGATAAAGGATAAATCCCAGTCGTGGTTGTCCTGACAGGGGCGATCGCCATCCGTAATAGTGGAAGACCGCTCTCAAAGAAGTTGGGGAGCGGTTAAACCTGTAGCCATAGAAACGTGAATTGGTACGAGTCATGTATACAGTTCCTAAACCTGTGCTGCGAGAACGTCTCTCGCGGATCAAGCTGCTAGCACTTGACGTAGATGGAGTTCTGACGGATGGGGGATTGTATTACACCGACACTGGTATTGAGCTAAAACGATTTAATGCCAAAGATGGACAGGGGATTCAGATGGTGATGAAAGCTGGAATTCGAGTGGCGATCGTGACTACAACCACCTCTCGTGCCGTTGTCCATCGGGCACAGCGACTGGGTGTGCGATATGTGTTTACAGGAATCGAAGACAAGCTAACCGTGTTGAAAGATCTGTGTAATCAACTCAAAATCACCCTGGCTCAGGTGGCTTATGTAGGGGATGACATTATCGATTTACCGATTCTCAAAATAGTGGGTTGTCCGCTCACTGTCGCGGATGCGATGCCCGAAAACCAGGACTCGGCTATCTACATTACGCGCTTAGCCGGGGGACAGGGCTGTGTACGAGAAATTTGCAACATTTTACTAGAAGCTCACGCCAAAGCCTGATTGCCATGAAAACAGACCTTTTAATTATTGAAGCAGGGCGGACTGAGAAGCAATATTGGCGGGATTTGTGGCGGTATCGTGAGCTTTTTTATTTTTTAGCATGGCGTGATATTTTGGTGCGCTATAAGCAAACGGCGATCGGCATTGCCTGGGCACTCATTCGTCCATTTTTGACAATGGTGGTGTTCACGATTGTGTTTGGCAAACTGGCACAGCTTCCCTCCAGTGGCGCACCCTATCCCATTCTGGTGTTTGCGGCGATGTTGCCCTGGCAATTCTTTGCCAATGCCCTATCGGAATGCAGCAACAGTCTCATCACCAATGCCAACCTGATTTCAAAAGTCTACTTTCCGCGATTAGTTGTGCCTGCGAGTGCAGTGATTGTCAGTTTTGTAGATTTCTTGATTTCAGGGATGATTTTGTTGGCGTTACTGGCATGGTATGACTTTGTCCCAACCTGGCGAATTGTCACGTTGCCCTTGTTTATTTTGATTGCGTTTGCTGCGTCAATGGGAACAGGGTTATGGTTGGCAGCCCTGAATGTAAAGTATCGAGATTTCCGCTATATCGTGCCGTTTATTGTGCAATTCGGACTGTATATTTCACCCGTTGGCTTTAGCAGCAGCATCGTGCCAGAGCAGTGGCGATTAATCTATTCGCTTAATCCAATGGTGGGAGTGATTGACGGATTTCGCTGGGCAATTATTGGCAATGACGCTCAGCTTTATTTGCCTGGATTTGTGATCTCACTGGTGTTAGTTGGATTGGTGCTGATGAGCGGCATCTGGTATTTCCGCAAGGTTGAGCGGACGTTTGCCGATGTGATTTAACGTCAGTTTGGTTTAAGACGCCGGCGAGTGAGTGCGCCAACCGAGGGGTTGGTTAGGCGGGGTGCAGGGGTTCCACCTCTGCCCTAAATGAAGTGGCGATAACTACAATGTCCGTTTTGATTTCATCCCCGGCAATTACTGTGCTGGGGATTTTTGGCGATCGCATTTTGTTGATCGAGTCGTGGTTGCATAGGCGGATTTTTCTCAGAAGTAAATAAACGTGGAAGCACTCAATTGAAAACACTGCCTGAGATGCAGATGCTCAATTCAAGCGAGTTTCTTCAACATTCCTTGTCCCACTTCAACCCCTGTTTGGTTTCTCTGAATAAGCCCGATCGCCTCAAACCACGGAGTCAACTCATGCAATCCACTTCACTCAGTTTCGACAACTCGATCGCTAATTCATCACTTAACGCAGACAACTTCTTAACTCAACGCTCTGGTTGGACTGGGTCAGGTCTGACTCCACATCGTGTTGCTCAACGGACAACTTGTATCTGTGTCCAATGTGCCAACGGCAGTTCTTTTGTTCCGACGAGTACAGGCTCAACCGCTATTACCAAGCCATTAGAGATTAGTTGGGTCAACTCCTCAAACCTCAACTACATCGATTCACTGGCCTTTGGAACCAAGTGGAACACCCCTACCATTACCTACAGTTTCTACAACAACGCTTTAAATGGTGCTTACTATGCAGATACAAAAGGGCTTTCCGAAGTCAGTGATACCACTAAAGCATTTATCCGCAACATTTTGGAAAACTACATTGAACCTTTCGTTAATGTTGATTTTGTGGAAGTTGCAGATACCGCTACCAGTCATGGACAAGTTCGCTACATGCTTTCTAATGATGCGGACTATGCTCATGCTTACTTTCCTTATCCAGGCATGAATCAAAGTGGAGATGTCCACTTAGACCCTGACAATGACAACAACTTGACCGATGACGGGTGGCAAACTGGACCCGGTAGCTACGGGTTTGAAACATTGATCCATGAAACGTTGCACGCTTTAGGGCTGAAACACCCCGGTGACTACAACGGCAATGAGCAAGGCAGTACAGGTTTGGGGCCGTTTCTACCCCGGTGGGAAGATAACAACACCAACACGGTCATGACCTACAGTCCCAGCACTCACTATGCCGTTTCACTGATGCCCTATGACATTGCGGCTCTGCAATATCTCTATGGAGCCAGTTCTCTAAACGCAGGCAACACAGTCTACTCCTTCGATCGCGTCTCTGGTTACTCAGATGGCAGTCGTTATTGGGGCAGCAGCACTATCGATGTCAAACTCGCTCTGTGGGATGCAGGTGGTGTTGATACGCTGGATTTCTCGAAGTTGGCTGCTGATGCCAAAGGTTACGTTCTGGAGCTGACTGAAGGAGGAATGCTGACCACCAAAGCAGCCTACGACAACATGCCGTTCATCACCCCAGATGACACCAGTCGAACTGTTTATCGTACCTCGGCTTATGGAACAGCGATCGCCGACAACAGCATCATCGAAAATGTCATCGGCACCTCTAGCGCAGATGACATCGTTGGTAATGCAGTTGCCAACCAAATTGAAGGCAACGGTGGCAACGACTGGATCGCAGGCGACAACGGCAAAGACAGCCTGTTTGGGGGCGATGGTCGGGATGAGTTGTTAGGCGACAACGGGAATGACATCCTAGTCGGTGGTAATGGGGGTGACATCATCAGCGGGGGTCGCGGTAGTGACATCATCTGGGGTGGTCAGGTTCCAGTTGGACAAACCTCGCTGGGTGGACGTGCCAAAGTGGTTGACTCCATCATCGATACGATGACTGGTGGTGCAGGACGCGATGTCTTTGTGCTGGCTTCGGGTCGCCAATATGACCTGATTCGAGACTTCCAGGATGGGTTCGATCGCTTGCGGTTGTCAGCTGGTATTAGCCCCAGCCGAGTGCATGCCGTGCAACAGGGGCAAAATACCCTGGTGAAAGCAGGTAACGATGTGCTGGCAATCCTCACGGGAGTTCAAGCAAATCGGATCACAGCGGCAGATATTCAATTTGCGTAATCTGCGGGCGTTGCTGAGCTTGAGGATGAATGAGTCGCGAGCAGGATGCTCGCACTGGTTTAAACGATTCACCTGAAAGGAGTGTGAGCGTCTCGCTCATGTCTGTGTCAAAATAATCGTCCCTCTATTCAGCAACGCCCAATTTGCGTAATCCGTGCTCTCTATAGCGATCCTAAATCGTTTGTGAAAGTGCCCGCCCTTTGGGCGGGCACTTTCACAAACAGCTTTTTTCACAAATCAAATAGGATTGCTATAGCAACCGAAGGGTTACGATACACCTTTTCAAGATCTGCGACTTCTTAAAATCGCAGGTCTTTTTGCTGATTACCGCAGGGGCCACCACGATACTTTGTCACGGGTTGCGCTGTAGGTTTCCTTCATGCCTTCGGGGTCAATCACACGAATCGTATCGGCTGATGGGTCAGTGGTCTTTGCGGCTTCGGTTAAGCCAACGGTTTGCATCCCCTTGAGCACCTGTTCCACAGTGCGGTGATTGAGTTGACAGGCGCGGGCAATGAGATCAATGGGTAGGTCAAAGATGTAGGCTCCAGCTGCATCGGGTTGATTACCCAACGTACGCTCCTGGTAGATCAAAGCCCGTAGCAGAGCCGCAACCGCTTGAGGGGGATAGGTGCTGCAATTTAGCAGATGATACTGAAATTTTTCTCGTAGCTCGAAGAGTAGATCGTAGCGATCGCGAAAAGTTTCGTTATTCTCATACAGCTTCTCCACCAGATCGACTGGCACCTTGACGACATTGGTGGTTTTATATGCCTCAACCTGACTGGGGAACGCCCGACCGACCAGCCCATAGCCAATGGGCAAGCTACGCATTCCAAAGCATCCACCGGGATAGCTGATGGCAATAATGCGATCGAGCGGGGCACTGCGTATGATAATCGGTCCACCGCTGAGAATCAGATATAGCCCATCGAGCCAGGTTTCAGGGCGAAAGGCAGTGTAAATCAGCCGATTGGAGTAGAGTTTCTCTTGTTTCAGGCGGTCAATCGGCAAGTAATCCGCTAACCAGGCTTTGTCGAGGTCTTTGCAGAGGTAATTGTGCTCAATTAGCTGATCGAGCAAATCGGGAGACGATTTGTTGGCGGAACTTGCCATAGTGAATGGTGGAATGGCTTTTCCCACACTCTACAGCAGGATTGCTCACAGCGAATAGGGAGGGAGGGAGTAGAGGAGTGGGGAAGGAGAGTTATCCTCTTCTATTGCTCTCGCTATAAACAAATCCTATCGAAACCTTGTTCCCCGGCTTCTGCTCGGAAATGGAAGGCGAAGGCTTTACCTCTGGAGTAATTCAGTGTTTTAGAGCGATACATCTGACCCCTCCCAACCTTCCCTTGGCAAGGCTGTTAGGGGAGTGGCGGTTAAAACCGCCGCTACCAGAACAAAACCTGCCTACTCAGGTTCAGAACCTCAGTCCGCGTCGGCGGACTTCGTTCCAATAGCCGCGAATTCATTCACCGGGCTCAGTCCCGCTCTCTGCCATAGGAAATATTTAGACACCATCAAAATTCACTTTGTATTCAAGTTGACATAATTTAGAAATGAATTGAAATACAAATTGAATTCATGTTCAGTACAATGAGCCGTATGTAATCTCCTTGGTAATGGATGTGGGGGTGAACCGATGAATTTGGTCAGAACACGCTTAGATATTGAGGATTTCATTCTAGAAACGATGCGATCGCCCATCGATCGCCTCCAACTCAGTCAACTCCAGACTTGGGTTGCCGATTTAGACCTGAAAGATGATCTGTTTCAGCAGCACATCGCGTTTTGCAATCAGGGCTATCGGCGGACGTTGGTTTGCCGTACTTCTCGCTTCGATATGCTGATTTTGTGTTGGAAGCCGGGGCAGAGCAGCACAATCCACGATCATGCAGACTCGCTAAATGTGACGCGGGTTTATCGCGGGGAATTGACCTCCAGATTGTTTGAGCAGGTCGATTCCCCTCAGGGGCGATGTTGCCCTGATCTTTCCGTTGCGGCAGTTCGGTTGCAGCGTGAGGAACGCCTACAACGGAATGCGCTCGCTACCGTCGATCGCCACCAGATTCATCAGCTTGCCAATACCTCTGATGAAAATTTAGTGACGTTGCACATCTACGCTCGTCCTTTGAAGACCATTCAGATTTATTGCCCGCAGTCAGGGCACGTCAATCAAATGCCTGTGCAATACGACCTGGCAGCTTGATTAGACCGCATCGTGAGGCAGTGTAATTGAACAAGGAGTTTTATGTCACAGCAATCGACCCCCGCGATCGCCATTGTTGGTGGGGGTTTTAGCGGAGCGATGGTAGCGGTTCATCTGCTGCGCATGGCACGTCAACCCCTGACCATTTATCTGATTGAGCCTCGTTCTACAGTTGGGTGTGGAGTTGCCTATAGCACGGCGTTGACCTGTCACTTAATGAACGTTCCGGCAGGTAAAATCAGTGCGTTTGCTGACCAGCCCAACCACTTTTTGCAGTGGGCGCAGCAAATCTCCTCTATTGCCGGAAGCGTTTTAGCCATCACCGAACCCCTCAATGACCTCAATCCCCAAAGTTTTGTGCCGCGCAAACTGTATGGGCGTTACGTGCAAGCAGTCGTCGCAGAGGCAGAAGCAACGGCAGTGACCGGAGTCCGGTTGGAGCGAGTTACCGATGCAGCGATCGCGATTAAGCCGGGTGATCGCACCACCATCCTCTTGCAATCAGGAATCACCCTTCAAGTAGATCAGGTTGTCCTGGCATTGGGCAACTCTCCGCCACGTCACCTGGCGATCGCCAATTCATCTTTTTATCAGAGCGATCGCTACATTCATTCGGGTTGGTCTAACCTCCCTCATGCTCTGGCATCCGACGACCCGGTGGTATTGATTGGGTCAGGGTTAACGGCGGTGGATTGGGCGATCGCACTCCATCAACAGGGGCATCGCGGTACGATTCACTTAATTTCGCGTCGTGGACTGTTGCCTCAACAGCACGCCTTGCCTCAATCCCATCCACTCTCGTCTTTGTCTCTGTTCAACCTTGATTCTCAAGCGACGGTGCGAACCTGCTTGCGGCGGGTGCGGCAAGCGGTTGTGGAAGCCATGGCTCAAGGAAAAGACTGGCGATCGGTGATAGATGGGCTGCGTCCGCTCACAAACTCGATCTGGCAGAGCCTATCTCCGGTTGAAAAACGCCGATTTTTGCGGCATCTGCGCTCCTATTGGGATACACACCGCCATCGCGTGGCTCCGGCGATCGCCCAAATTCTTGAGGATATGCGGCGATCGGGACAGTTGCAGATTCATGCAGGACGAATTCAAGCGTTTCAGGAGTCGGCAACTGGCATAAATGTGAGCGTTCGTCAGCGGGGGAGCCAAGCGTCAACCCCTGTGAACGCTGCATGGGTTGTGAACTGTACCGGGTCAGAATGCGACTATCGCAAACTAAATCATCCCTTGATTCAGCAATTATTGCAGGATGGATTGGTGCAACCTGATGCCCTGGCGATCGGGCTGGAAACTGACTCAAATGGAGCTCTGATAGATGCAGATTGCAATCCTTCAACCTGGCTTTATACGCTGGGTTCAACTCGTCGTGGTCAATTATGGGAAACAACTGCCATCCCTGAAATTCGGGAACAGGCGAGAGGGTTAGCAGCTACCTTACTCCGTTCCATCCCAACGTTGGCAACGGTCACCTCATCGAAACTCACCGCTTCTATAGCCGTAGCCACATTTAATGGGGCGGAGGCGAGTTAGAGAGCTTCCCCAACATGCGGGTTTGAGTCATTCCCGTTGCCTTAAGCTTTCTGACCAAAGCTATATCAGGACGAAGTCTGTGGCAGCAGACTACCGGAAATCCAAGGGTTACTCAACTACCAAAATCCTGATTCTAAATTCAGCAGGACTTACACCGTTAAGAATTGGGGAATGTAAGGGTTATGAAGACTTTTGTGTACACGGTAGCCTTTCAAGAGGGGCTAAGGGGGAATTAAAGGTTTAGGCTTCAAGTGTGTAAGTCCGATTCAGGTTACTCACTGATGAGCCTTAAAGGGATTGGGATAAAGTTCTTGCTGGTTTTCAACTCCCACTTCAAACTGGCAATCGCTGCGGGAGAGGCGATACAAAGCAAGACATATCCCTTTGCTGCCTGGGCAGGTTTTAAGGCAACCGCTCTGGATTGCTCAACTTCTCCTGATAACAATCGCGCCGCACAGGTGATACATGCCCCATAGCGACATCCTACGGGCAAGCGCAATCCAGCCGCTTCGATCGCCTCTAAAATGAACTGATCGTCTGCTACCTCTAATGTGAAGCGATCGCGGTTGATTAACTCAATTTTGTGTTTCATTTAACTTTAAATCTTCGGTGGGTGTAGCACTGAGCGCATGAACTCTCTACTCGTTTTTAAGCTATTGTTCACGTGCTGCACCACAACCTATCTCACTTATTTTTCGCTGGGATTGCGTCACAATACCCGACAGCAGGGATTGTGGGCACTGCAACAGGTGGGATTGGGCGATCGCACCCGTGCCTGGATTACGCAACTGTCTGGGGGACAACGACAACGGGTTGCCCTGGCACGCGCTTTGGTGAGCCAACCCCGGTTGTTGCTGCTGGATGAGCCGCTCGGTACGCTGGATGCCCTCACTCGATTAGAGATGCAACAACTAATTCAAACCCTCTGGCAAGAGCAGCAGTTCACCGCCATTCTGGTAACTCATAACGTAGAGGAAGCAGTCTTCCTAGCCGATCGCGTGATTGTTTTGAAAAATGGTGGCATTGACCTGGATTTGCCGATTCCATTGCCCCGCCCTCGTCCTTTAGGTGGGACTGCTCTCGCCGAGCTAAAAACCCAGATCTTAGATCGCATTTTGAATGCGTAGACAGGCAATGGCTCAAATCCTGATTCTGGGAAAGCTTCCTGACTCGCCTCCGCCCTATCACATGGGGTTACGGCTATAAGAGGAGGTCGGGAGGGGTTGCATGTGCCGTAGTTCCAATCTGATCATCCTGGCTCTCTGATGTCTTTTACTGGTGTCTCTTAACAGCCTCAGCAGCAGAGAGGATTACTCCTAACTCTCTGCTGTCTTTCCTCATCTCCAACCTGCTTCAAGCGAGACTATTTCAATTTGGCGATCGCCCCCTTTTCCAACAGCAGTTTGTCGGTCAGCAAATCTCGAATGGTAGCCACCAGAACCCGTTCTTCGTTGACTTCAAATTTCACCGAGAGGCGATCGATCCCTGTCTGTCCAGGTGGGTCGAGGTGAGCGATGCAAACTTCCTCTCGATTGCTTTCCAGCGATCGATAGGTTTCCAGGCGGTTGAGGCTGCTGCTGGTCATTCTGCCTTGGGCGTCGTAGCTAACTTCTGCCTGAGCGATATCTGCCACTTCGCCGATATCCAGACGAATCTCGTGCTGACCTGGAGTAGCAACCTGTAATGTCAGGGATTCAGCCCGCTGACAGGGATAGCGAGTGCCCCGCTCAAACAACGGAAAGTAAGAATAGGTGCGAGTGTAGGGTTCCCACAATCGAATGGCATAAGTGTGATGCAGATAGTCGTCAATATCAGCCAGTTGGGTCAGAGCCAGAGCACCGTGAGCGATCGCCTCAAAAGGTTTGTCAAACTTTACCCGTTGCCGCCCAAAGTAAGACAGCACCAACTGTTGCACCGCAGGCACCAAACAACTGCCACCGACGAGTAACACCTGCTCAATGTCAGATTTATGAATTCCCTTACTCAACGCGATCGCCAACACATCGTCTAATGCCTGTCGCAGGTGTTCGAGAAATTGCTGAGTTTCCAGAATTTCCTCTAGGCGATCGCGGCTAAAACTGATGTCATAAGCTGTAAAGGTTTCCTCATCGAGCCAACTCTCTTTGGCTTCCGCTGCACCTGACAATCGGATTTTCAGGCGTTCGGCGATCGCCAACAAGTTCTGCCAACCCACCGCCCCAACGACTGCTCGCGATGACCCAATCTGCCTTAGATAGTCCTCCACAATCCACTGGTCAATATCTTCACCACCGACATAGGCATCTGACTTTGCCAGCACCTCCGCCTGTTGTACCCTATCACTTCCAGTGGTAGCAGCAGTGCGAACCAGGCTCAAATCCAGCGTGCCTCCACCCCAGTCAACCACTAGCACTAGTGACCCCGGATGCTGCACGGCATAGCCCAATGCTGCTGCTGTAGACTCATCTATCAGGCGCACCTCTGGGATGCCCAGTGTTTCGGCAACCTGGCGAAACCAATCCAGATACCGCTCAAAAGCTCCCACTGGAATCGTGAAAATCACCTGCGATGGGGCGATCGCCTGTTGTTGGATTTGTTCCCACAAGTGTTGCAGAAACCGCTCTGAAACAGTCTCTACAGTGTAGGTCTGGTCGTCCAGATAGCGAGGTGGTGGTTGAAAATCTGCTACTAAATCGCGCTTAAAGGCTTTGAACAGGCGATCGGGCTGAGCCAACCCCAACCGTTGCGATCGCACCTGTTCACCGAATGCCCACTGGTCGCCTTTGACAAACACCAACGACGGCACTACAGGAATCTCCTGTACTTCTCCCTTTGCATTAGTTAATTTGAACAGCCGAGAGATGCCCGGAAACCGCAGCGTTTTGGGCTGTTGGGTGTCGGGTTCCAACAGGCTAACGACTGTGTTGCTGGTGCCGAAGTCAATGGCGATCGCAGTCATGAGGAGGGGAGTGGGGAGTAGGGAATGGGGAGTGGGGAGTGAAGGAATAGGGGAGTGGGGAATGGGGGAGTCAATAAAGTTTTAAGTTGGCTGAGATTGAGCACCCGCAACCATTAACCATTAACCACTGACTATTGACCATTAACCATTGACCATTAACCATTAACCATTGACCATTAACCATTAACCATTGACTATTAACCACTGACCATTGACCATTGACCATTGACCACTAACCTCTAAACCTGCCCCGGCAACGTACGACTGACCTTAGCAGGACAAAGAATGCGATTGCCCTGACGATAACCCACAAAGCGAACGTAAACGGGTTCACCTGCGGCTAAATCATCCGTATCGGGCTGATGCAATTGGGGATCGTAGGGCACAGCCTCCCAGGGAGCACCAATAGGTTCAATTTGCCAGGCTTCTAGCAGGTTCTCCAGTGGAGTAAAGAGAGCTATCAAATTTTTGGCGGGCAGATCGGGTTTGGTTTCTGCCATCTTCCGAGCGGTAGGATAGCTGATCAGTAAGGATTGCAGTTGTTCAAAGGTGGAATTTTGCCAGTCGGTGAGGAGTTGAGTCTGTTGTTGTTGGAGTTCTTGACGCAGTTGCACACACTGTTGCTGGAGCGATCGCACCTGATCAGAGTCCGTTGATGGGATGCTGGATTGCGTCGTTTGAAGAGCAGACTGGCTGACTTGGCTGCCTGTCCGTTTACCCAACAAACTCAACACAAAAATAATGCTGCCAATACTCAAGACGCTACCGAACCAAACCAGATTGGAATCACTCATAACTGCGACAAATACTGCGTTTCGTCCGTCAACTCGGTTTCTTCTGTCTCGTAGTATTCCGGCAACAATTCGCGTGATTCAACGGTGCCCAGTGCCTCCTCCAGGTTGGCAGTGGCAAGGGTGCAATGGGTTCCAGTCGCATTGAGAACGGTTTCAATTACCTGACCGTCTTTGCCGATGCGGTACTCAATCTGTTGATATTCAGCCATAGCCCAATCTGTGGATGATTACGCTTTCATCCTATCAAGCTGACTTGTCAATAGGGGAAGGTTTGTGGTGTTCGTGCCAGTGTTTGGCGATGTCGATGCGACGGCACAACCAGACGCGATCGCGCTGTTGCACATAGTCCAGGAATCGAGCCAGGGCAGCGGCTCGTCCCGGTCTACCGACTAGGCGACAGTGTAACCCCACACTCATCATTTTGGGAGCGGTTTCGCCTTCCTCGTACAGCACATCAAAGGCATCGCGCAGATAGGCAAAGAACTGATCACCAGAGTTAAAGCCTTGCGCTGTGGCAAACCGCATGTCGTTGTTGTCGAGCGTGTAGGGGATCACCAGATGGGGTTTGCTGTAGTCATAGACCCAGTAGGGCAGATCATCGGCATAGCTGTCGGAGTCGTAGAGAAATCCGCCTTCTTCGACGACCAGTTGGCGGGTGTAGGAACTCGTGCGTCCGGTGTACCATCCCAACGGGCGACTGCCTGTGACTTGCGTGTGAATGGCGATCGCCTGTTGCAGGTGTTCGCGTTCTGCCGCTTCTCCAAAATATTTGTAGTCAATCCAGCGATACCCGTGACTGGCGATCTCCCAATCGGCAGCAAGCATGGCAGCAACGGCTTCGGGGTTGCGCTCTAATGCCATTGCTACTCCATACACCGTGACGGGAATGCCTCGCTCGGTAAACAGCCGATGTAACCGCCAAAAGCCTGCACGACTGCCATATTCATAGCAGGACTCCATATTCATGTGGCGCAATCCCTGGAGGGGTACGGCTCCCACAATCTCGGACAAAAACACCTCAGAGCTTTGGTCGCCATGGAGAATACAGGTTTCGCCCCCTTCCTCGTAGTTGATCACAAACTGCACGGCAACACGAGCCTGTCCCTCCCATTTCGGGTCAGGGGGATGCTGTCCATAGCCAATCATGTCACGGGGATAGGGGGAAGTCATGGTTAGTCGTTGGTGGGAAGTAGGGAGGGTGAAGCGACGCGATTAATCGCATCTGTGCGGAGTGGTGGGGGTGAAGCGACGCGATTAATCGCGTCTGTGCGGAGTGGGGAATGGGGAGTGGGGAGGAGTCAAGGGTCAATGGTTAATGGTCAATGGTTAATGGTTAATGGTTAATGGTTAATGGTTAATGGTTAATGGTTAATGGTTAATGGTTAATGGTTAATGGTTAATGGTCAATGGTTAATGGTCATTGGTCATTGGGGAGTGGGAGATGATTCATTAACAATGCCGCAATGTCCTTTTGCTCATCCACGCATCTACCCATCTACCCCTTTACTCTCCTAACATTCATATAACCCATCGAGCATTAGCAATGTGTGCAGTAAGACGTTTGCGCCCTGGGTACATTGTTCAGGTGAGGTATATTCTGCCTCAGAATGGCTCACGCCTGACTGACTGGGCACAAAGATCATCCCCATGTCAGTAATGCGTCCCAGTTCCATGGCGTCATGTCCGGCTCGACTGGGTAGATGACAATAGCTGAGATTCAGATTTTGGCAGACGGTTTCGATCGCCCCCTGGACATGAGGTGCGGCTAGCGTCGGTTCCACCTCCAGCAATGGTGTGATTTGAATGGTGGTATTGGTTTCAGTGGCGATCGCCTCAATCTGCTGTTGCAATTGATGCATCATCTCCGTCAGGCAAGTATGGGAGAGATCGCGCATGTCCACCGATAGCTCCACCTGCCCCGGCACAATGTTGACAGCGTTGGGGGAAACGTCCAAATAGCCCACGGTGGCGACGGGTTGACTGGGCATCTGACGGGCAATTTCCTGCACGGCCAGAACGATTTTTGCGGCTGCAACCAAAGCATCCTGGCGCATATCCATTGGGGTCGTTCCGGCATGGTTGGCTTGTCCGAAGACGGTAATGGATTGGCGATGCATCCCCACGACACCCTGAACCACGCCAATGTCAGTGCCCAACCGTTCCAACACGGCACCCTGTTCGACGTGGAGTTCGACAAACGCGGCAATGTCAGAACGCGATCGCTGAGCCGTTGCCAGAGCATCCCAGTTGCCTCCTAGTGTCTTTAAGCAGGTCTGGATAGAGTTGCCGATTGCAGGCTGATAGCGGTCTGAAGACTGGAGCAGGGCAGTTCCGGCGATCGCCTGACAACCAATCATAGTTTTCTCTTCATCGGTGAAGATAATCACCTGAATGGGATGATTTAGCCGCAGGTTATTTTCCTTCAGGGTTCGTACGACTTCAATCCCTGCCAGCACTCCCAAAACGCCATCAAATCGCCCTCCAGAGGGAACGGTGTCAATATGCGATCCGGTTGCTAATGCGGGTGCGTTATGGAGTCCAGCATAGGTGCCAATCAGGTTGCCAGCGGCGTCAATGTGGACGGTCATGCCTGCCTCCACCATCCACTGCTGCACAAAATAGCGAGCTTGCAAATCTTCGGAGGTAAAGGCAAGGCGGCAAATGCTGCCAGAGGGTTGTTTGCCAATCTCAGCTAGACGATCGATGCTGTCGTTGAGGCGATCGCCATTCACACTGAGTTTTGGGAGAGTTGCCGTCGTCATTTGCGTTGTTTGGAGTAGGTGAGATGCAGTATGCTGTATACATTGTATGCTGTATACAATTAGATTGCTACAGAGTATCGTATCGTAATCACAAAAACCGTTTGCGAAGATACGATTCTGCAAGAAATGACGTTATGGGAGGAGTGACTGTGAGCCAATCAACTGGAACAACACGAGTGTTTATTTGTGGGTCTGCCCTACGAGGTCAACCCGACCATCAAAATCTGCAATCGGCAACGTTTGTTCGAGCCGCGAAGACCCAACCCCTTTACCGTTTACATGCTGCTGCCGATGGTTGGCATCCCGCTATTTATGCGGTGGAAGAAGGTGGCATCTCGATTCCCGGTGAGTTGTATGAACTCTCTGCTGAGCAGTATGACTATTTGGTGTCAACGGAACCACCCAACATGTATCCCAGTGAGGTGCTGTTAGAGGATGGTACAACGGCAATCGCGATGCTTTATCCAAAGGAATTAGTCGAGAAATATAACTGGCCTGACATTTCGGATTTGGGGGGTTGGGCAGCGTACAAGGCGAGTCAGGCTTAGTCAGTGGTCAATGGTCAATGGTTAATAGTCAATGGTTGATAGTTAATGGTCAATGGTCAATGGTTAATGGTCAATGGTCAATGGTCAATGGTTGATAGTTAATGGTTAATGGTGACTAATGGATTGAGGTGGAAATTTACACACCATTGCTAGTGCAGCGTCACACCTTATTCTTAGGATTGTCAGTGTGAGCGTCTCGCTCACGCGCGAGCAAGATGCTCAAACTACCCTCGCTTTTAACGGTGACAAAGCACTAGCCCAAGCGAATGATTAATGACTAAATCACTAGTGACCAATATAGAAATGGTATGTGAACTTGCACCTCAACGTACGGGTTGCTGGTCAGTTACTCAAGCTGATTAATAGTTAATTTTGCCGTTGAATTTCTTGCACCACTCTGGCTTTACTGGCTGTTAAATGAGTCACGATCGCCTCTACAGCAGTCGCGCTATCATGTTGAGCGATCGCCTCGTAAATCTGCCGATGTTCTAAGCGAATGTTGAGTACTTCGGGGTTGCGACGCAATGTTTGAATGCGTAACAACGACATAGCATCAAAGACATTTTCGAGTAGAGAAATGAGTCGTTTATTTGCAGAGCTTTCTGCAATTAAATGATGAAACTGATAGTCTAAATCCAGTAATTGAATGAGTGCAGGTTGTGTTGTGCTGCGCTCTAATGATTCAGCTTGATTAACGTACTTTTCGAGTTTTTTGAGTTGAGTTTTTGTGATGTTTTTACACGCCTCTGCGACGGCTAACTGTTCTAAAGCAAGACGACAATCGTACAGGTGAATGGCATCTTCAGCAGAGATCGTGCTAACTCGCAAGCCGCCGTTCGGTTCAGCCGTTACTAACCCCTCGCGTTGTAATTGCCGTAAGGCTTCTCGTAGAGGAGTGCGGCTGACCTGCAACCATTGCGCGAGTTGAGTTTCAACAAGGCGATCGCCCGGAGCCAGCTCACCCGACAAAATGCCAGTCCGCAAGGCTTGATAAGCTTGCTCATGAAGCGATTTGGCACGTTGGAGCGGTTGGGGAGACAGAGTCAAAGTAAGAATCAGGTTTAGAAGGAGTGATGTCTGAAAAGCCTGTTAACACTATAACAGATGGCAATTGCCCCTCCTAATCTCTCATCCCTTTGGTCAGAGGAGGTTGAGTGGGGGCAGATGGATAGCCTTCAAAAATGGAATTTGTATTACGCCGCACTCTTAATAAGAGGTTAGGAATTAAATCTGGTGGTTTTTCCTGGTTGTGTCGTGAAATTCTGTATGTGTAAAAAGAGGAATATTCTTTATCAACCGTTGAGGGGTCGCCAGGGATGGTTACTACACCAGCCAAACTCAAGTCACACGCTATCTCCTGCGACATTGCGGGTCAATCAGGAAATAGTGTGACCACATCCACCCCTCAGATAGCCAGTCCTCCTGTTGTGAACACAACGTCGGTTAGAGTCTTTACTAGCCCCAAACGCTCTAATCGCCTGGCGCAGACAAGCCAAGTGCCCCCATCGTCACGCGCTGGTGGATGGGGATGCTCCCTGAAACAACACCACACGATCGCGATCGCCGGGGTCGCAATTGCTGCCAGTTCGGTTGGGTTAGCAGACGTCTTGATGCAGCCTACCCCTGAATATGAAGGACGCTTTCAGATCACAACCAGTGATCCTGTCTCTGCTACGGATGCTGAAGCCGCAACCCAGTCCCAATCTTACTCGGCGATCGCCCCTCCGACGACTAGCCTGGAACAGCACTTGCAGGTGTTAACCAGCGCAGCCATGCTAGAACCTGCGATCGCCCAACTTCAAGCAGAGGGAATCGACGTTGACTATCCGGCGTTGCTCAACAATCTGAAAGTCACTCCAACAAGTGACCCTGATGTGATTGAGATTAGTTATCGAGCGAGGGATACTCGGCAGCTACAAGCGGTTTTAGAGACGGTGGCAGCGATCTACACCAGTCAGCCTGAATCGTGTCTGACGCAGACCTGTCATAGTCTGGAATTTATCAAAACCCAGTTGTCATCCACTCAAGCTCGGATTGCAACCCTGCAAGACAATCTGGCTCACTTTCAACAACAGCATCAGATCTCCCACCTGCAAGTACGGCAACAGCAAACGCTAGCTCTCAAGACCCGACTGGGGCGACAAATGGAGCAAAATCAAGCCAAACTGGATGCAACCCGTAAGCAAGTTGAGCGGTTAGAAACTCAGCTAGGACAGGATGCCCATCCCTTTAGTGCCACTGATTTGTTAGCCCAGAGCACCCAATACCAACACTGGATGGAGCAACTGCGGACAGTGGAGCAGTCGATGACAGAAGAACTGCAACAACCGCAGATTCGGCAAGACTATTTGCGATCGCTGTACGCGCAATATCAAGCTCTTTTATCGCAACTCAAAGCGGAAACGAATCGAGTTTCAACGCAATTTATCCTGACCTATGTGTTGGGTCAGCCAACCCCTCTAGCCCGACAAATCTCGGATGTGCAGCAATGGGTTGAAGTGACTCACGAGGTTGAAATTTTACAGCTCTATCACCACAGAATGGCGCAACTCGATCAAACCCTTGATCAACGTCTGGCTGAGATATCACCTGCGTTAGAGCAATACGCTCATCTACAGCAACAGTTGCAGGATGCGAATCGCCTTTTAGAACAGTACTCTGCCCAACGCCAACAATTAGAGACGCTTGTTGCCGCAGAAAACTCATGGGATTTGGTGTCACCCCCAGAGGTGTTGCAAGCACAACTCCAGTAACTCTATCCTTTGTACCCCCTTGTACTGAACTAGCTGGCACACTGCTGTAGAACAAGCCTTGGAATAATGTAAAACCTCTTGACGTTATTATCTGATTGAGGTAAATAGTCGCCCGTTTTTTTTCCTGGTTCTCTGACGAAACCCTGTATGTTTGGGAAGAAGTCCGTTAAAGCTGAATTAACTCGCCTTTAAACATTTAAGGGGTTATTAGGGATGGTAGCTACACCAGTCGAACCCATTTTGCAGGTTGGCTCTTGTGACGTTGATGTAGTTTCGCCTGATGCGCCAGTGAATAGCTGGTTGCAGGCTCTCAAACAGCATCAAACGATCGCGATCGCGGGTGTTGCAATCGCCGTTGGTTCGGCAGGGTTAGCAAAAATCCTAACGCAGCCTATTTCTCAACACGAGGGACGATTTTACCTGACAACCAGTGCAGCAACCTCCGCAACCGATACTGTTGCAGTAGCGACTCAATCTCAGTCCTATTCTGCGATCGCTCCTCCGACTATCAATTTAGAGCAGCGAATGGAGGTATTGACTAGCCGCACCATGCTTGAATCGGCGATCGCTCAGCTACAAGCTGAGGGTATTAATATTGACTACACATCACTGGTCAATCGTCTCAAAATCGCTCCAACCAACAACCCCAATGTAGTTGAAGTCAGCTATCACACCAATGACGCTAAGCAACTGCAAGCGGTTTTAGAGACGATGTCTGAGGTTTACACAAATGATAACGAGTCTTGCATAGCTCAGGCCTGTCATAAACTTGAATTTATTGAAATGCAGATGTCCTCGATTCAAACTCGCATTACGGCATTGCAAGCCAATGTGAATCAGTTTCAACAGCAACACCAAATTTCAAAACTGCAAGCTCAACAGCAGCAAACTCTGGCACTCAAAACCCAACTCAATCAACGAATTGCGCAAAACCGAGCCAAATTAGAGGCAGCCCGCAAACAGGTCAATCAGTTAACACTACAACTGGGACAGCAAGCCTATCCCTTTAGTGCCAAGGGTTTGTTAATGCACAATACCCGCTATCAGGTGTTGATGGAGCAATTGCGATCAGTAGAGAATTCGATTGCAGAAGAACTGCAACAACCTCAAATTCGACAAAATCATTTGCAACCGTTGTACGCGCAATATCAAGCCCTTTTGGCACAACTGAAGGAGGAAACGAATACTGTTTCTAACCACTTCATCCTCAACTATGTGATTGGTCAACCAACTCCTTTAACAAGTCAGCTTTCAGATGTGAAGCAATGGGTCGAGGTTACTCATCAAGTTGAGATTTTGAGCTTACATCAACAAACACTGGATCAGTTAAATCGAATTCTTAATCAACGTACTTCACAACCAGCGATCGCATTAGAACAATACGCTCACCTACAACGGCAGTTAGACGATGCAAATGAACTGCTTGAGCAATACTCGGCTGAGCGGCAATACTTGGAAGCTCTGACGGGTTTGGAGAATTCATGGAACTTAGTGGCACCTCCAGAGGTTTTACAGCCAGAAGTAAGGCAGCATGTTGAGTTCACAACTCATCCAGGACGCAGTGTTGGTTTGGGATTGTTGTTGGGGGCGTTGTTGGGAGTTGGAGTGGCAGCTATCACAGACAGACGCGATGACTCCAGAAGCGAATTTGCCTCACACCGCCACCCATTTCTCAGCCAATAGACCTCACTCACATCCAGCGACCGTGTATACACAAGTTCTCTCAGCCCCCTAAATCCCCCATTCTGGGGAACTTTGGAGCTATATGAGGCGGATCGGAAGCCCCCCAATTTTGGGGGGTTGGGGGGCAAATGCAGGATTTTGAGGTTGATACAAGAGATATGTATACACTGTAGATCACAACAAGGGAGGTAGATGGGCACTCAGCATACCTGCCTCCCTCAAGCAAAAACTAAACTGCCAAAAACTGGGATTAATCCGCCCCTAACAGACTTACCAACAGGGCTTTTTGGGCATGAAGACGGTTTTCGGCTTGATCCCAAATACGAGACTGCTCGCCTTCCATAACGCCTTCGGTAATTTCTTCGCCACGATGAGCAGGCAGGCAGTGCAACACGATCGCCTTCGGGTCTGCATAGGATAACAACGTTTCATTCAGTTGATAGGGTTGAAACACCGGAATCCGAGTGGCGGCGAGGTCTTCTTGCCCCATACTGGCCCAGACATCGGTGTAAAGCGCATGAGCTCCTTTTGCCGCTACGACCGGATCATCCGTAATTAGAACTTGGGTGCGATCGCCCGCGATCGCCTGTGCTCGTGCCACAACGGCAGGATCAGGCTGATAGTCAGGTGGGCAGGCAATTCGTACGTTCATGCCGACGAGAGCGCATCCCAATATCAGCGAGTGAGCGACATTGTTGCCATCCCCTACGTAGGTCAGGGTCAACCCTTCTAAACTGCCAAACTCCTCCTGCACCGTGAGCAGGTCTGCCAGTGCCTGACAGGGGTGCTCTAAATCCGTTAGCGCATTGATCACGGGAATTTTGGCGTAGTGAGCAAAGGTTTCGATCTCAGCCTGAGCAAAGGTGCGAATGGCTACAATATCGAGGTAGCGATCGAGCACTCGCGCCGTGTCGATGGTTGGCTCTCCTCGGCTAACCTGGGTGACACTGGCATTGAGGTCGAGCACTTGCCCTCCGAGTTGGTAGATTGCCACTGAAAAGCTGACCCGTGTCCGGGTGGATGCTTTTTGAAACAGTAATCCCAAAACTTTGTTACAGCGTGGATTAACTTGTTTTGACTTGAGTTGCGCTGCTAATGTTAACAGAGCAAGCGTCTCGTCGGTTGTTAAATCAGCAAGGCTCAGCAGATCTCGCCCTTTCAGTGACTCTACACTCATCTCAATACTGTTTTAAAACTGCCCTAAAACCCTACCAGATCTTGCTCACTCAGCACAGTTATTCTAGAACAGCACACCTTTCTTTTCAGATACCAACTCTCAATTTTTGTAAGGTTCTGTTAGGATGAGATTCTGCCAGTGCATTCCGGTCTGTTGCTGGCGTTTAGAAACGGGTTCAGCGAACCACGCACCTAAAACTACAGAATTCCTGCTCTTAGACTGGTCCCAGCATTTCCTGTGGGGTAGGGGCACCATTCGGAGCAATTAGCATCCATGACATTTCAAACTCTCGGTCTGACGACCGATCTGCTTCGTGCTGTAGCGGAAGAGGGCTATACAGAGCCAACTCCAATTCAACAGCAAGCGATTCCTGCGGCGTTGCAAGGGCGTGATATCTTGGCGAGTGCCCAAACAGGAACAGGCAAAACGGCGGGTTTTACGCTGCCATTGTTGCAACGGCTCAGTGCCAGCAAAACTGCGAATGGACGACGTTCACCGCGTGCGCTGATCTTGACCCCAACTCGTGAATTGGCGGCACAGATTGGCGATAGTGTGAGAGCCTATGGCAAATATCTGTCACTGCGATCGACCGTCATTTATGGCGGGGTTGGGATGGAACCGCAAGTTCAAACCCTCCGCAAAGGCATTGATATTCTGGTTGGAACCCCAGGGCGATTGCTCGATCACGTGACGCAACGCACGTTGGATCTCTCTCAAGTCGAGATTTTGGTGCTGGATGAGTGCGATCGCATGTTGGATATGGGCTTTATCCATGACATCCGCAAAATTTTGGCAAAGCTGCCTGTTGAACGGCAAACGCTAATGTTTTCTGCCACCTTTAGTAAGCCAATTCAAACGCTGGCAAATACGCTGCTCGATTCGCCTGTGTTGATCGAAGTAGCCCCACGCAACACGGCGGCTGAACAAGTGGAGCAGGTGGTTCATCCAGTCGATCGCGATCGCAAACGCGAATTATTGTCTTATCTGATTGGGTTTCACAACTGGAGACAGGTGTTGGTGTTCACACGCACCAAACATGGAGCTAATCGACTGGCTGAGCAGTTGGCAAAGGATGGGCTGAAATCCACCGCGATTCACGGCAACAAAACCCAAGCCGCACGGACTCGTGCCCTCAACGACTTCAAGCAAGGCAAAGTGCGAGTTTTGGTCGCAACGGACGTGGCATCGCGTGGGTTAGATATTGACCAACTGCCCCACGTGGTCAACTTTGAATTGCCTAATGTCCCAGAAGATTACGTTCACCGTATCGGTCGCACGGGTCGAGCAGGCAATGAAGGACGGGCAGTTTCCCTAGTTTGTGCTGACGAATATCCACTGCTCAAGGACATCGAGCGATTGCTCAAACAAACACTACCTCAGGATGTGGTTGTTGGGTATGAACCGACATCTACAACTCCCTCTGTGGGCACTTCTTCGGCAAATCAGGGGCGATCGCCTCACGGGGGAAGGCAGAAAACAGGAGGTAGCGGTTCGGTAAGCTCACCAACTCGACAGAAATCAGGAGGCAGACCTCGGCGCGATCGCGGTCGAACGCAAGCAGAAGGCAGGAGATAGAAGAGGTGAAACAGAGTGCAGGCTTATAGATCTTTTTTCATCTGCACTACACAGAACCGATGCCCTGTTGGAGCCTCCATCACCCACCAGCTAGGCATCTGTTTTACGCGAGTTGCACCCAATTCCTCCAATCGCTGCACCTCTGCCTCGATGTTGTCGGTTTCAATATCGAGGTGAACTCGACCGGGATGATCAACCTTTTGCAACTCAATGTAAGGTTCATTGGGATGAGTCATTAATGATCGATAATTAGCCTCTTCGGGAGCGGTTGAATGTTTGATCGGATAACCGAGTGCCTGGCTCCAAAATTTGGCAGCTTGATCGAGAGCATCCGTTTGACAATCAATGATGAAACCTGCTAGCTGGCTCTTATGCATAACAACAGTCCTCTTTGAATGAATTCAGTTGCGATCGCTCAAATGATGAGTCATACCCAGTCCCAAAATGAGAACCATAAACACAGTAGGGGTGTTTCGCCAAACGCCCTTACAAAACATTGATGTGTAGCCAAAATTTAGAGAAACGGTATCGGGGTTGCACAAGCTCTTCTCAATTCTAATCAGATCATTTCTATAGGCTTTCTTAAGTCAGACACCCGTGTAGTGATTCCTGATGCATTGAGAACGCTATACTTTGCAAGTGTGTTTGCTGGCTGGAGCATGACGCTGCATGACCTATTCCCTGGATGAAACGCTCTCGGTTGAGGTCGCTCAACAGATCAAAAGTAAAGCTAAAACCCCATTTGAAAATGCCCATCGAGCCGCACTCGCAACCGATGGAGCCACTTACGTTCAAGGGTTTGCCATCCTGGCGGGCAAATCTGCCAAAATCATTGAGCATGGCTGGATTGAGGTGGGCGATCGCGTGATTGACCCAACGTTTCCCTATCTCAATAAATCAGCCAAAGATGTGCATTACTTTGGGGCACAACGGCTGAGTGTCAAGCAACTCAAAGCGGCGATCGAAGAGGCTCAAGAAGACTATCCAGAGGACCCGCCCCTGCCCGTGTATGGCAGCCAACCCTACGAGTATTACGGGGATGTGATGTTGGGTGGCAAGGAATACATGGAGGCATACACGCTGGCTCAGGCAACCTTGAAAGCTCTGTAAAATTTGGGGTTGCAAGTGGATGGTTGGCTTGACTGACTCAATTGATGTCCAAGTGAATGGCGGTAGCGAACGACTCGATCGCTTTTTGGCAGATCAACTCCCCGATCTGTCGCGATCGCGCCTGCAAAAGTTGATTGAGCAGGGGCAAGTCTGGGTCAACGGGGAAGTGTGTACCTCCAAGAAGGCAACGGTGCAATCGGGCGATCGCATTCATGTTGAGGTTCCCCCGGCAGTTCCGTTGGATCTGCAACCGGAATCCATTCCCCTCGATATTTTGTACGAGGATGATGACCTCCTGATTCTCAACAAACCCGCTGGGTTGGTTGTGCATCCCGCCCCCGGACACGCTGAGGGAACCTTGGTGAATGCCCTATTGGCACACTGCCCCAATTTAGTAGGCATTGGGGGAGTGCAGCGTCCGGGAATCGTGCATCGATTAGATAAAGACACGACTGGGGCGATCGCCATTGCCAAAACGGATCAGGCGCATCATAGTTTGCAAGCCCAGTTCAAAGCCAAAACCGCCCGACGAGACTATCTAGCCGTGGTGTACGGTGCTCCCAAAGGGGAGAGCGGCACGATCGACTTACCGATTGGGCGACATCCCGTCGATCGCAAAAAGATGGCGATCGTGCCTGAGGAGAAGGGAGGTAGACGCGCCGTAACCCATTGGTTAGTGAAAGAGCGGTTGGGAAACTTTACGCTAATACGGTTTCAACTCGAAACGGGGCGAACTCATCAGATTCGAGTCCATTCGGCTCACATAGGGCATCCGGTCGTGGGTGATCCAGTCTATGGAGCAGGGCGATCGGTCGGAGTCAACTTACCCGGACAGGCTCTCCACGCCTGGAAGTTGACCCTGCAACATCCGGTCAGTGGTGAGTGGATTGAGGCGATCGCCCCTCCTCCAGAAGTGTTTACAAAGTTGCTGACTGTGTTGCGGCAGAGGATGTAGGGGAAATAGGGAGTGGGGAATAGGGAGTAGGGAGTGGGGTGTGGGGCTAGGTGAGTGGATGGGGTGAAGGAGTAGAGGAGTAAGGTAAAAAATAACCATTGACGCTTAACCATTGACCACTGACGCTTAACCAGGCAGAGGTTTGGAACTTTTGTAAAACTTTGGCGGATTTTGAAACTCTCATCTGTAATGGAAGTCATATCGCAGATGGCTTCATCAGAAGAATGCTGAATTTACAGCAGGAGTCGGTATGGCTAGAGATAGGGCGGGTAATCGATTGCGGGCTGCCAGGTCAATTAATGCGATCGCCAGAGATCAAGTCTTTCGGGATGTGATTGGCGGTGGTGATTCCAACGACTTCTATCGAGTTCGCCTCGATCGCACCACTAGCCTCAACCTCGAACTCAGTGGGTTGACGACGAATGCGAATCTGCAACTTTTGAATCAACGAGGACGGGTGCTTCAAACTTCTGCCCGTCCAGGCAATCGCCCCGATTCGATCTTTCGCACCCTACTGGCAGGAACTTACTTCATTCGCGTGTTTGGTGGGCAACGAGGAACGCGGTACGCCATGAAGCTCTCAGCTTATGCCGATGCAGCAGGTGATACTCTCTCATCGGCTCAAGATCTGGGGATAGTTGGCAATGCCTCAGTGCAAGATTGGGTGGGTAGGAGCGATCGCAGCGACTATTACAAATTCAGCGTTGCCAGTGCCAGTCAACTGACCGTTGGACTGAGCAACTTAGCATCTGATGCCAATATCCAACTCTTGAGCGGCGATGGCTCTGTGTTGCAGGCTTCTACCAATCCAGGCACAACGACAGAAGCAATCAATACTTCACTCGCTGCCGGAAATTACTATTTGCATGTCTTTCCCGGCACTCCTACTGCCAGTACTAGCTATCAACTGTCTGTGGCTGCGACACCGAGTTCCAGCCCAACCCCCACAACACCATTTCCCACTGGCATTACGCTTCAGCCCGTGATTACAGGGTTGAATCAACCTGTTTACGTTACCCATGCCGGAGATGGTACTAACCGCCTGTTTATCGTGGAACAGGACGGACAAATTCGCATTTTGCAGAATGGTTCCCTATTACCTACCCCGTTTCTGGATATTAGCGATCGCTCCCTCAACGTGGGTGAACAAGGCTTACTGAGTGTTGCCTTTCCCCCCGATTACGCTAACAAGGGGCACTTCTACGTCTACTACACCAACAACGCAGGTAATAACGTTGTGGCTCGGTATCGCATCACCTCTGCCAATGTAGCTAATCCAAACAGTGAGGAAATTGTTTTACCGTTGAACCATCCTACCTATGCCAACCACAACGGTGGACAACTCGCCTTTGGTCCCGATGGCTTTCTCTACATTGCTACAGGGGATGGGGGTGGCGGCGGTGATCCCAACAACAATGCTCAAACGGGCACGTCCTTATTAGGGAAACTGCTACGAATTGACGTTGAATCTCCCGGTGTAACAACCTACACGATTCCCAGCAGCAACCCCTTTACGGCAACCAATGATCCGAGCAATGCCTTCCGCGACGAGATTTGGGCATATGGACTGCGGAACCCCTGGCGGTTTTCGTTCGATCGCCAAACGGGAGATCTCTACATGGGTGACGTGGGGCAAGGTGCGCTTGAAGAAGTTAACTTCCAGTCTGCTAATAGCCCTGGAGGACAAAACTATGGCTGGCGACTGATGGAGGGATCACAACGCTACAACAACTACGCTGGTAGCATTGCAGGCTTAACCCTACCCGTCGCTGAATATGGTCGCTCCCTTGGCAGTTCAATCACGGGAGGTTTTGTTCATCGCAGTTCCGCCAACCCTACTTTGCAAGGAGTCTACTTCTATGGTGACTTCATCACAGGCAGGGTGTGGGGTCTGCGTCGCAACGGCAACTTGTGGGAAAACGGCTTGCTAACCGACACCGACTACAGCATCTCAACCTTTGGGCAAGATGAGCAAGGGAACGTGTATCTGGCAGATTACTCAGGGGGGCTTTATAGAATTGGAGCTTAGAGAGTGCTGAGGGCTGAGTGCTGAGTTAACGGTCAATCGTCAATGGTCAGGCGTCAATGGTTGATGGTCAGTAGTCAATCGTCAATTGTCCATGGTCATTTGATTTACTCTGCACTCCCTCCCTTACTTCCCATTCCCCTTGCAGACGCGATAAACCACGCCTCTCCCGACTCCCTATTCCCCACTCCCTACTCCCTTTCTGACCGTTTGTCATAATTGAAGGGTGACACTTCGTGTAGGGTTTTCCCTTTGAGAACTGTTTTAATTTGCCAGAGCAAAGCCTGCCGCAAAGGCGGTTCCGCAAAAGTTTTAGCTGCTTTTCAAAACGCTCCAGTTGCTGATGTTGAAGTGATTGCAAGTGGTTGTTTAGGGCAGTGTGGCAGTGGTCCGATGGTGTTGATTCTGCCTGATGAGATTTGGTATAACCGGGTTTCGCCAAAGGAGGTATCTGCGGTAGTCGATCGCCACCTACATCACGGAGTTCCCGTAAAAGCGATGCTTTACCCCAAGTTTCATGGGTGAGGAGCGATCGCCATGCTCGTCATACTTGCCCGTCCAAACGAGTTCTGATTGCAGGGGCGATCGCAAATCAGCAGTATCTGAATTGTTGGAAGGCTCGTTCATCGCTGTGCTTGAGAGAGCAACCGTCTGAGCCAAATTATAACAATTGCTTTTCTACTCAAGGACTGTCCTAATTGACCCCTAAAACGGAATCAAACTGAGTAATCTTGTGGAATAGTTTTATACCCTTACCTGGTTCTCATGGCTACTCTCGCAACTCAAGCTCAACCCCCTCTGGCGTTTATTCCCCCAGCGTTTGACCCCCTGGTGTTTCGAGGAGTGCGATCGCTGATGCCCTGGTATCGGCAGTGGGGTGCCCATGTGAGCCAGATTGACCTTGAAAATGTCGAGAGCCTGGTGGAGCATTATCGCCAATTTCAGGAGGGCAAAACTCGATTTTTGTTGGCATTTCGCCATCCCAGCACTAACGACCCACTGTGTATGGCGCATCTACTGTGGGAAGCCGTTCCCCGTGTGGCTCGCCAAAAAGGAATTCGCCTCAATGCCGCTCGTTGTCATGCCCACTTCATTTACGATCGCGGCATTCCGCTCTGGGCAGGTCAAGCCGTCGGGTGGCTCTATTCCCGATTGGGTGGTATTCCCATTCGTCGGGGCAAAGTAGATTTGATGGCGTTGCGCTCGATTCGCGATCGCTTTGTCAACGCAGACTTTCCTATCGCTGCTGCACCAGAGGGAGCTACTAATGGGCACAACGAAATTGTCAGCCCTATTGAACCGGGCATTGCTCAGTTTGGCTTCTGGTGTATTGAGGACTTATTGAAAGAGGGGCGATCGCAGCAGGTTCTCATCATCCCGATTGGCATTCAATATCACTACATCGCTGCACCATGGGCACGGATCAATCAACTGCTCTATCAACTGGAATTGGAAAGTGGTCTAGCGACCCAGATGGAATTGCCTGACTTGCAAGATGGAGCCACCTTGACGGCTGAACAAGAATCAGTCCTCTATCAACGGCTCTATCGCCTTAGCGAACATTTGTTGACCTTGATGGAAGAGTTTTATCGCAAGTTTTATCATCAGCCGATTCCCGCAAAACCCCAGGAAATAGCCAATGGGCCTACCTCAGCGCAATCTGCTAACGAGCAATTGGCTGCTCGACTGCAAACGTTGCTCAACACCGCGTTGGCCGTTGCTGAACAGTTCTTTGCCCTCTCACCAAAAGGCTCCCTCACCGATCGCTGTCGTCGCTTAGAGCAGGCGGGGTGGGACTGGATCTATCGCGAAGACTTCAAGTAGATTGAAGCTTTGCCCCCGGTCGATCGAGGATTGGGCGATCGCATTGCTGAGGAAACCAACTTGCGACTCTGGCACATGCGTCTGGTCGAGAGTTTTGTCAGCGTCACCGGGCGTTATGTGCGCGAAAAACCAACGGTCGATCGCTTTGCTGAAACCCTGTTACTGCTGTGGGAGACGATCGCCCGCCTCACCAACAAACCCTCGTTTCCGCGCCCTTATCTGGGGAAACAACGAGTTCGGATGACGGTTGGCGAACCCTTAGATATTTCTGCCCGTTGGGATGCCTACCAGGCTAATCGTCGTCAAGCTGTAACCACGCTGACGCAGGACTTGCAAAACGCTCTAGAAGCGATGATCCGATAGTTTTCTCATACTCCGATCAGACCCGATCGCGCAGGTAGAGAGAGAGAGAAATAATTGCCTTCGTGGGCGATCGCCCCTGACCCAAACACAACTCGGCTAGAAGTAATCGCCTCATCCAGGCCAAAGCGAACTTGGGCAGGTTCTGTGCCGGTATTGACGGCAACAATCACGGTTTCGGTATCTAGCGATCGCGCAAACACATAGACATCGCCCTGAGCCAACAGCACTCGATAACTCCCTGTGCGGAGAGCCGAATATTGATGCCGCAAGTGAATCAACTGCCGATGACAGTTCAATACCATTTGATTCCATTGGGCTTCGGCAGGAAAAGCACGACGACTATCAGGGTCGAGTGCCCCCGGTAGCCCTACTTCATCACCGTAATAGATGCTGGGTGCGCCAGGAAAGGTTAACAACAGTAAGGTTGCCAACTCTACACTGGCGATATCTTCCTGGGCGATTGTTAACAACCGTGCCGTGTCGTGACTGGCAAGCAGGTTAAGCTGTGTCAGTTGAATCTCCCAGGGATAGAGTTGCAGCAATGCCTCAATTTTTTGCGCGTAGCCCTCGGCAGATAGGGCAGGAAAGGGCTGATAAGACGGATCTCGGAATTGGCTACGGTCAACGCGATCGCCCGCAGTAAAGGCGATCGTGGGTGCCGCAAACAGGTAATTCATCACGCCATCAAACTGGGTGCCATCGAGCCAATGCCGTGCATCCTCCCAGATCTCGCCAACAATGTAAGCCTCTGGATTAATCGCTTTGACCCGACTACGAAACTCTTGCCAAAAGCCAGGAGCGGTGATTTCATTCGGCACATCTAACCGCCATCCATCAATGCCACACCGCAGCCAAAACTCTGCCACTTCCATCAGATATTCTCGCACGGCAGGATTCTCGTGATTGAACTGCGGTAGGGCGCGATTGCCCGCCCACCCAACATAATTGGCTGGAAGACTGCCATCGTATGCAGAGAGAGGCCAACCCTCAATCTTGAACCAGTCAAGCCAGGGAGAATAGGGACCGTTTTCGAGAATGTCGTGAAAGAAGAAAAACCCGCGACTGGCATGATTAAACACGCCATCCAACACGACTCGAATGTTTCGCTGATGAGCCGCTTCCAGCAATTTCTCAAAGGCTAAATTGCCCCCTAACAGAGGATCAACCTGGTAATAGTCGTGGGTGTGATAACGATGGTTGCTCGCTGACTGAAAGATGGGGGTGAAATAGATGGCGTTGATGCCCAGGTCTTGCAGGTAATCGAGCCGTTCGATCACCCCCCACAGATCTCCTCCTTTGTAGCCTTGCAACGTGGGTGGGTTTTCCCATGCCTCAAAGGGAATGGTACTCAAAAAGCGGCGCAACGGTTGCACCCCTTTCGAGAAGCGATCGGGAAAGATTTGGTAGAAGACTGCCTGTTTGACCCAATCGGGTGTTTGAATCGACATGGTAGAGGTGGATGCTAACTGTCAGACAAAAACGGCTCTGTATCAACCCATTCGGCTTTGAGCAGCGACCACCAATCATCTGCCAGTCCTTTGGCAACATACTCATAGGGTAACCAGCCATAGCCGCGATCGCCCCACGATTCGCCCCACGAGTTGCGAATTAGAAACGCCCCTTTGCTGGTGCTACCACCGGGGTTGGGATTGGTAATGGTGATCTTGTCGTCATAGCCCACGGCGACAACCGCATGTCCGCCTTCTAGTTTCTCGCGGCTTGACGGGAAAGGGATCTTCCCATCGACAGCATCCCAAAGCGAACTATAAACGGAAAATCCAAACATGGAGGGAATATTGCAGGACAGCAAATCCTTGATGCGGATAACCAACTTATCTTTGGGATAGCCCGGTGGATCGAGCCGAAAATAACTGATTGCCTGATAGTTTTGAGCAAAGGCGTAACAAAAAGCAGGAGGTTCTTCGTCATACTTTTCCAGGTCATCGGTGTATGCCCAATATTGCTCTGGGGGCACGCCAAACAATGCCATTGCCCCAATCGTGGTTCTTAAAAAAGCTCCCGTATCCCCCTCAAAATTCAGCAATTTGCGGGTGACTTTGTAGAGAAATAAACGCGAAGCATCAATGTGCTTGCCACAAGCTCGTTTCTCAAAATATTCCACCAGAGCTACTCCCGCGTTGGCAGTGCAGGAGCCAATACCGCCCTGGTCTTCAATCGGGGGAAACCAGGCTCTGAGATCAACCGATGAAGGGAGATCTTTTTTTGCCAGTTTTGTCGTGGGGGCTACGCCGACTTTATCAAGCAGGGGTTGAATTGTGTCGTGTTCTGGAGTGTAGTCTCTAAAGTCGGGATAATCGCGCAGCCAACCCAGGGGTAACTTTTTAACCATGTCTATTTCCTATAACTCAAGTTGATCGTCAGTCACTTGTGAAGAGCCTGACAGTACCCATGTGTGTACTTTTTAGCGTAGGAATAATAAACATAGTCGTTGAATTCATGATCTTTAACGACCCGCGATTTAGACAAGAAACCTACTGGATCTCTGGTTGCAAAATTAGTTGCCACTCGCTGACGTTGTTGTCCCACACGGGGGCGATCGTCTCACCGACCACATAGGGACCCCAATAGCGACGAGAACCATCTTGAGCAAACGCCACCAATATATCTCCGGTTTGCAGCTTTAGCTCAGCAGTCGGGAGGGACAAAATCAATCCTTTTGTGCTGCCCTCATTGGGTGCAAAATCCCAATGGACAGGCTCACCGTACCCTGTGCTATTAGGCTCTGATTCAACATCATTTCGCGTTCGTTGATAGAGCAATGCAACCCGAATCGGATGCTCGGTCTGATTGCTGACCCGCAAGTTCCCTTGGCGAAATGCCTGTGAGGTGGGAGTCGGTTGGGGAGTTGGTGTCGAGCTTGGCGTGGGAGTGACGGATGGCGTCGGAGTGGTGGGACGATCTGCTGACGGAGAGGGGGTTGGTTGTGTTGTCGGTTGATCAGAGGAGGGAGATTCGACTTGAACTGTAAAATTAAAACGACTGAGGAGCAATACAATGAGTCCTAGCCCTAACAACCCTAGGATGATGAGATACAGTCTAAGTCTGGTTTGTTTCATTGGTCTCATCTCCCATCGTCACCCTCATCTCTACTCTAGTCAATTGCTGGCGAGTTATGGCCATCTCACCCGATCGATTCGCAAGTCAATTCTCTTTTTGTAGAGTTGGAAGAGGAGTTTGGGTTTATCTGAATTGGAACTGACAGTATGCAAAACACACGCTTGAATCGTATTGTGGATGCTGTTTTAGAGCGATCGTTTAGCTGGTTGCGTAACCCCTGGCGACGAGTGTCTCTGGTGATGATTAGCGTGCTATTTGGCAATTTTTTAGCTACGGCAATTTCTACCGTTTCGGGGCAAAACGCCGATTGGGATATTGTTGCAGCGGTGGTGTTGGTGGGATTTACTGAGATTAGTAGTTGGTTGGTGTATCGTCCTCAACCACCCAGAACCTCATCAAACAATCCACAGCGCGGCATTTTTTTAGACATTCTCAACGGCATTAAGATTGGGTTAATCTATGGCTTCTTTATTGAGGCGTTTAAGTTGGGTAGTTAGGGACACCGATGACGGAACGAGGCGATCGCGACAGTCAACTCAATACCCTGCTTCGGTCTGTTCTAAATGAACCGAGACTGATAGCCACATTACGAGATGCTCTGGTTCAACATCTGCTCGTCGCTCCGCAAGAGTGTGAAGCGTTTGGGGTGACAGCAAACACCGCAGAGGCAACAGTCATAGAGCGATCGCACCTGTTGCGTCAGATCTACCCTCAAGTTCAACAAGTTTGGGGCGATCGCCCCCTCCATCAACAGCCTCTGGAAACGTTGTGGCGGCTCTGGTTACCCCTGGCTCTGCAACTCGCGACCATGCAGGACAAACTCGATCGCCCCTTGATTCAGGGCATCTTGGGTGGACAGGGTACAGGCAAAACAACCCTGGCTGCAATGCTGAAACTTATTTTGAATCAGATGGGAAAACAGGTCTGTTGTTTATCCCTGGATGATCTCTACAAAACCTATGCCGATCGCCAGCAATTGCAGCAGGCTGATCCTCGATTGCGTTGGCGCGGACCCCCCGGCACTCATGATGTAAACTTGGGGTTGCAGGTGTTGCAACGCTTACGACAAGGCTATTTAACGGAACCCATTGAGATCCCACGGTTCGACAAATCAGCCTGGAATGGCATGGGCGATCGCACGACTCCTGAGCGTGTTTCCTCAATCGATATCTTGCTCTTTGAGGGATGGTTCGTTGGAGTTCGACCCACCGACCCATCTGCCTTTGACACGGCACCATCACCCATCGAAACTGAGAGCGATCGCCAGTTTGCCCGTGATTGTAATGCTCGGTTGCACGACTACGTGCCCCTGTGGGATCAACTCGATCACCTGATGGTGCTCCATCCGACCGACTATCGACTCAGCCAACAGTGGCGACGTGAGGCTGAACAGCAAATGGTTGCCTCCGGGCGTTCGGGGATGAGCGATGACGAGATTAACCAGTTTGTTGAATACTTCTGGCGATCGCTCCACCCGCAGCTATTTATTGAACCATTAGTGCAAGAGGCGATCGTGGATCTGGTCGTGGAAATTAACCCCGATCACACCGTTGGAAAAATCAGAGGAAGAGAGAAAAAAGAAAATTTTTGCCTCTCGTAACAAAGCTCTGCCTTGTTATGCCGTGCCGGAGGCAGAGCCTCCAAATCCTGGTTCCCAGCCAGAGGCTAGGAACCAGGAAAAGTACAGATATCGCGAGTACAGACGCGATTAATCGCGTCTCTAATCTGCATCAACATCTCAGCCTGCCGTGTCACCGATTCCCAATCCCCTAGCGCGATCGCCTGTTTAGGAAACAACTGACCCGATAAGCCAACCGCGATCGCTCCTGCTTCTATAAACGATTGGGCATTTTCGGGGGTGACTCCTCCCGTGGGAATGAGGGGGATAGAGCCGAGGGGAGCCTGCAAGTTCTTGATATACATAGCTCCTCCTACGGATTGAATCGGGAAGACCTTGACGCTGGCGGCTCCCGCTTGCCATGCAGTGACGATCTCAGTGGGGGTCAGCGCACCAGGGATCATCGCTATTCCCCGATCTAACGCCAGATGCAACAGGTCTAAACTGGTGTGAGGCGTAAAGCAAAACTCAGCCCCAGCCGCGATCGCCTGTAATAAATGCTCCCGTTCCAACACAGTGCCCACACCAATATGACACATGGGCAAATCGGCTCGAAGTCGTTCCACTAAATCACCGGGGCGATCGCTGTTCCAGGTAATCTCAATCAGCTTCATACCACCCGCCGCAACCGCTTTTGCCATCTGATATCCCACTAACCAATCAGAGGCACGAATCACAGCGATCGCTCGATGCTGTTGCGCAAGTTTTAACCAGTCCTGATTCAACATAACCAAAAAATCTGATCTACCTTCTTTCTTCTTTTTTCCTTCTTCTTTCTTCTTTTTTCCCTCTTCTTCTTCCCTCTGCCTGATGAATTCCTCAGACGACTTTCATACCCTGTTGGTGTAGTCCATTGGAGGCAGGATCAACGATGGCTCTGATCAAACTCAAAGACATGTATTCCAGCGTCGAAAGCGGTAACAACAACGATAACTTCTCCTTAGATTCCTTTCACGTCTATGCCGCAGGCGATCGCGTTGGTACTGTCAAAGATGTGCTTGTCGATGAACAGGAAGGGTTGTTTCGCTATTTGATCATAGACACTGGGTTTTGGGTGTTCGGTAAAACAGTGTTGTTGCCCATTGGCTTGGCTCATTTTGATTATGATGCCAAACGAGTTAATGTGAATGGGCTAACCAAAGAACAGGTAGAACATCTGCCGGAATTTAGCCACGACCTTGAGATTGACCAGGATTATGAAGAGCGGGTCAGAGGAGTATATCGTCCTCTAACGGGTGGCAATCGGTCTGCTGAAACGGTTTACAACCGCGATACCTATAGCTACGAACAAGATCCCCACTTGTATCGTCGAGAAGTTGCGGAGAATGATGATATTTGTAACTTTGAACGAAACTTAGCCCGCCGGGAACGGATGCTTCACTAGAAAAATCCCCAGTCTCAAAAAAACTCCGACTTCTTTTTTTGAGAAGTCGGAGTTTTAGTTAACCCTTGATTAGGAGAAGACTAGGCGATCGATGCCATCTTGACATCGTTGGTTGCTAACAATTCTTGCAACTCTTCAGAGTCAACGGTTTCGCGCTCAATCAGGATCTCTGCCAGAGTATCGAGCACTTTGCGGTTCTCTAGAAGGACTGTCTTGGCACGACGATAAGCTTGATCCACCAAGTTGCGGACTTCGTCGTCGATCGCGGCTGCGGTTTCTTCAGAGAAGTCACGCTCTGCGGCGATATCTCGACCGAGGAACATGTTGCCTTGCTGACGACCCAATGCCACAGGACCGAGGCGATCGCTCATCCCAAACCGAGTTACCATCTGACGTGCTACACGAGCCACCTGTTGCAGGTCATTGGAAGCACCTGTCGTGACTTCCTCTTCACCGAAGACGATCTCTTCAGCGAGACGACCACCCAACGCAACCGCCATCTGATTTTGCAGATAGGAACGGGAATATAACCCAGAGTCCATCCGATCTTCGCTGGGAGTGAACCAGGTCAAACCACCCGCACGACCACGAGGAATAATGCTGATTTTCTGTACAGGGTCATAGTCAGGCATGAGGGCACCAACCAGAGCGTGACCTGCTTCGTGATAAGCCACCAGAGCTTTGCGCTTTTCGCTCATAACGCGGTCTTTCTTCTCTGGACCTGCCAACACGCGATCGATCGCATCGTTGACCTCATCCATTGAGATCTCAGTCAGGTTACGACGAGCCGCTAAAATTGCCGCTTCGTTCAACAGGTTAGCCAGATCGGCTCCGGTGAAACCGGGAGTACGACGGGCAATCTTTTCCAGATCCACGTCTTTCGCCAGAGTCTTGCCGCGAGCATGGACGTTGAGGATTTCCAGACGACCAGCATAGTCGGGGCGATCGACCACTACCTGACGGTCAAAGCGACCGGGACGCAACAGAGCCGCATCCAATACATCAGGACGGTTGGTAGCTGCGATGATGATAATCCCCGTATTGCCCTCAAAACCATCCATCTCAGTCAATAGCTGGTTAAGAGTCTGTTCGCGTTCATCGTTACCGCCGCCCAAGCCAGCACCCCGTTGACGACCGACCGCATCGATTTCATCGATAAACACGATACAGGGGGCGTTAGTTTTAGCTTGCTCAAACAGGTCACGGACACGAGAAGCACCGACACCGACAAACATTTCCACAAATTCGGAACCGGAGATTGAAAAGAAGGGAACGCCTGCTTCACCGGCTACAGCACGCGCCAACAGGGTTTTGCCCGTTCCAGGAGGACCAACCAGTAGCACACCTTTGGGGATCTTGGCACCCACTGCTGTGAAGCGATCGGCATTCTTCAGGAAGTCTACGACCTCTGCCAGTTCCAATTTCGCCTGGTCGATACCCGCAACATCGGAGAAGGTGACCTGAGTTTGAGGCTCCATCTGCACTCTGGCTCTCGATTTGCCAAAATTCATTGCCTGACTACCAGGACCATTTTGGGCGCGTCGCAAGACGAAGAACAACACCACCAATAACAGGAACGGAATGAGCAAGGTACTTAAGACTCGTGCCCAAACGTTGTCGTCTGTTTGAGGTGAGACAGAAATGTCAACGTCGTTTTGGTTCAGAATGGTCAGCAATTCGGGGTCATTGGGCAAATTGACATCCACTTTTTCCCCTGCACGAGTTGTAGCTTGCGCTCTAGTGCGATCGGCACTGATCGTCACCTTCTCAACCCGGTTTTGCTCAACTTCCTGAACGAATTGGCTATATCGCCAAGTTGCTCTGCTGTCACCCGGTCGATCTAACAATGCTGTCGCCAAGAAAATGACGACTACGACCAGAAGAGCATACAATCCCGCATTTCTCCACCGCTTATTCACCGAGGCTCATCCTCCTAATGTTGATGTGAAGGCTGTCATCATATTGCAAAAGCTCACTAAGTTTGCCTTCTCGTATGGGTTTTAACCTTTGCAAATTTCACTGTAATTTTTATTGTTAACTAATATTAACGCATTATCAGGATTCGGGGGATCCTTGTAAGGAACGATTTATCGCCATCGCTGACATGACTTCATGACGGCAAATCACAGCGGACGTATCCCTATTCTGCCACTTGTCTCAAAAAATGAGGTGGATTGGCATCTGCGCTGCGGCAGAACTAACAAAAAAGGCGATCGGTTGCGATCGCCTGTTGGTTGATATTTAGGAGTGATTGCGTGTTTGTCTTGAGTCGGTTGGAACCGAGCTTTATCCGGCTTCTGCCCGCAAAAAAGCAGTACCTGCCACGACCAACATGATTCCAATGATTGTGAAGGCTGTGTAGCCCTCCTTAAACAGGAGAGCACTGAACAGAGCAGCGCAGACGGCTTCTAATCCCAAGACCAAAATGTAGGTAATTCCAAGGTGGGAATTGTTGGTGAGATAGATTTGCAGGCTAGCACCGACCAGAAAAAGCAGATAGACCATCACGCTGGGGACGAGTTGAGAAAACCCAGACGAGAGTTTCATAAAAACGCCACCCACCGTATACGCAAGAGCCGCGATCACGGCAATAAGGAAATACATCATGCACCAAATTTATAGAGTGTTGACAGGTGAATAAACAGGTATCCACAGGAATCGGGCGATCGCCCTCATTCTTGAAGGCGATCACTGACCCCAGTATATACTCTGATGAGAGGTTATTGATCAAGCACTCTTCAGTTCAGTCCAATATTGGTCATACAGGTCGATGGTGTCACCAACCGACGCGATACCCTCGCACTTCGCCAACATTTCAGCGGTGGGGAAGAGATTTGTGTTGTCCTTGAGTTCACCCGGTAACAGGTCAAATGCAGCTTGGCTGGGGGTCGCAAATTTTAGCCGTTCGACGGCATAGGCGGCATTTTCAGGTTCCAGCATGAAGTTAATCCAGGCATAGGCGGCATCCACGTTAGGAGCGGTTGTTGGGATGACCATTGTGTCCGTCCAGACGGAGGAGCCACTGCTGGGGATGACGTACTTCAGGTTGGGGTTATCGAGCGGCAGTGCATTTCCCAGAATGGAGTAGGTCATGCTGAGGATGAGATCCCCTGCAATTAGTGGATCTTCCCAACCGAAGGACTGGAAGGAGGCGATCGCGGGTTTCAGTTCCCGTAGTTTCTGGTAAGCTTCCTCCAATTCCTGGGGGTTGGTCGAGTTGTAGGAATACCCCAAAGATTTGAGCGTGGCTCCCATGACTTCTCGAACATCATCTAACAATGTGATTTTGCCAGCGAGGGCATCCTGGTTTTCCCAGAGATAATCCCAATCTTCGGGAGCCGTTGTTAGCACCTCGCTGTTGTAGATGAAGCCTGTGGTGCCCCAACTGACGGGAATGCTGTGGGCGTTGTCGGGGTCATAGGGTGGGCTTTGCCATTTGTCGCGCAGTTGATCGAGTCCCTGTAGTCGCGACTTGTCCATTGTGGCGAGCAGGTTGAGTTCGATCATCTGCTTCACCATATAGTCGGAGGGATAGAGAATGCTGTACTGGTTGCCTCCGCCCGCCTGCATTTTGGCAAGCATCGTTTCATTGGCATCGTAAACATCAGCAACAACCTCGATGCCTGTTTTCTCAGTGAAGCGTTTGTAGACTTCTTCATCGAAGTAGTCTGCCCAGGTGTAGATGTGCAGAGGTTCGCCAGGTGGAGAGGCGGGGGAACTGGCAGGGGCTTCTGGGGAAGTTGCGGCAGAGTCAGAAGGCGATCGCTGACAATTGGATAGAGCCAGGGTGGAGACGAGAGCCGCTGAGAATTGTAAAAACTGTCGTCGGCTGCGATAACGAGGGCTTTTCATAAGAAGATTCTGGTTTGACAAAGAGTTGATGCAGTATGTCTCAACCCCTCAACAGTAGAAAGGTGAAAAGACTGCATCAACTATTTTGGTATCAAGAGACACTCTTAGTTTGAAAGGTCAGTGTCACTTAGAGGCAATGTCTTTACAAAATCAAACAGGTGATGTGCCATTTGTAACTTACTGCACTGAGCAATGACCACTTGATTGCCCTGACTATCTAGAAAAACGGCTTGGTTTTGATCGCTGCCAAAGCCACTGCCACTGATATCCACGGGGTTTGCCACGATCGCATCCAGTTTTTTGCGGTGCAACTTATCCAACGCTGGCGTGATGATGTCTCCAGTTTGGGCAGCAAAGCCAATGATCGTTTGATGGGGCTGTTTGCGGCTGCTCAGGTCTGCTACGATATCGGGCACAAAATTGAGATTGAGGGTTGTGGGGAGCGATCGCTTCGGCAACTTCTCGGCACTGTATTCAGCGGGGCTGACATCACCCACGGCTGCTGCCATGACCGTCCAATCAGCATCCGGGAAACATTCCAGCAATGCCCGATGCATTTCAGCGGCACTGACTACTGAGATCAGCCGTGCTCCTCGTAATCCGGTTAACAACCCTGTATCCATGGGAGCATGAACCAGTGTGACCGTGGCTCCCCGATGCAGGGCAGCCTGTGCCAGAGCGATCCCCATTTTGCCCGTCGAGGGATTGCCGATAAACCGAACCGGGTCAAGATGCTCGCGTGTGCCACCTGCGCTGATGAGAAAGTGTTTCCCGGTCAGATCGCGATCGCCCCTGGTGTGCAACAAAGATTCTAGATGAGCCAGCAACTCTGGAGGCTCTGCCATGCGTCCTGCCCCGACGCGATCGCACGCCAAAATGCCTGATCCGGGACCGACTGCATGATAACGGCGATCGCTCTGAACCAGTTGCCAGTTGCGCTGTACGGATTGCTGCTCCCACATCTCTGTATTCATGGCGGGAGCCAGCAAGACTGGACAGGCGGATGCCAAAACCGTGTTGGTCAGCAGATTGTCTGCCAGACCATACGCCAACTTTCCGAGCGTGTTGGCGGTCAGAGGAGCAATCAAAAACACCTCCGCCCATTCCCCCAACTCAATGTGCAGGGGACGGTGATGGCTGGCTTGCCAGAAGTCTTGATTAGTATAGGCAGGGTGACGGGAGAGAGTGGCGATCGTCAATGGCGTGATAAACGCCTGAGCACTCTCCGTCAAAATAGCTCTAACCTCGGCTCCTGCTTTGGCAAGCGTGGAAATGACTTCACAGACCTTGTATGCCGCGATGCCACCACCGATGCCGACTAAAACTCGTTTTCCTTGCATGGAATGGTTGATGGTCAGTGGTCAATGGTTGGTGGTCAATGTCAATGGTCAATGTCAATGGTCAAATGTCAATGGTCAGTGGTTGTGGTCGATCGCCAATGCTATGAGGATGTTTGAGAAGTTCAAGTTAGGTGGACTTGGCGACTGAAGTTACAGACTTTGTGCCTATAGGCGCGGTTTTAGCAGCTGAAAGCTTTTCAAACACCCTTTCATGGCTCAAGTTCACCGCTTGATTACTGTCAGTAATGAGCGATGAACAATTGACCATTGACGATTGACTTAGCAGCGATTCAAAAACGATGGCGATCGCCCGTCTTAGGCTTCGTCATATGCCTCTAGGTCGAGTAAGTACATGTAGGGTTCTACCAGACTTGGACGCTGAAAGGCGATCGCCCGCAGCAGATGCCAATCCTCTAGACCTTCAAAAGGACTGGTGTAAGCATCTTGATCTAAACGCTGTGCCAATTCAGCGACGTCCGTCTCTGTCATTTTGGCGACATCCTGTTCAGAAAAATGTAGTGTTTTCATGCTCAACTCCCTCCTTCTCAGCAACATCTGTCTTCAACTCATAGCGTATCCAGATGAGCCGTACACCTATCCTACGTCGTTTCTTCGGGTTTCACCTAGAGCAGAGGTAGCTTTCCTATAAAACTTTGCATAATCTGTAGAATTTCTAGCTGAATTTCGTGACCCATTACAAATTCTTGATAATCCAGTTGAACTCCTGCTGCAATTAGAGAATCTCGTGCCTGTCGAGCCGCTGTGATCGACACAACGTTGTCTAGGGTGCCATGCACCATCAACACAGGGGCAACGGGGGGAGTTTCAAGTTGGAGGGGGGTGTGTAAATAGCCGCTCAGCACCATTAAAGCTGCCAGGGGAAGGCGTAGGCCCACATCCAGGGTCATCGCTCCGCCTTGAGAAAAGCCCGCTAGAACGGTGCGATTGAGGGGAACTCCAGTTGCCGACTCCAACGAGAGGAGCCAATCCGTCAGGGTTTGTCGGCTTTGGAGTAGGTCTGGTTTAGCTTGAAAATCGTCCCGACTGCAAAAGTCGTAGTCATCTGGAAAGCCATACCACTTCTTACCAGTTGGATTGTAAGGATGGGGAAATGGAGCATCCGGGAAGACGAATTGATACTCTGGCAACTTTAAGTAAGAGGCTAAAGCAGCCACGTCTTGAGCATTGGCTCCCCACCCGTGAAGCAGGACAAGCAACCCTTGGGCAGGTTGGGTTTTAGCGGGAATGGCGATCGCGTTGAGAGTCATAGTGATTTGGGATTTTAGATTCTGGATTTTAGAGTACAAAATCCCTGTTGGCGAGTATGCTGGGCGATCGATTTGGGGTTAACTCCTATCAGGACTACGAATTCAATCACATCGGATTTTTTGTTAAACGAACCTGCCCCTCTCCGACTTGGCTACTGTGTATACACAAGTCCTCTCAGTCCTCTAAATCTCCCAATTCTGGGAGACTTTGAGCCTTTGTCAAAGGTTTTAACTCGATCAGAAGCACCCGTACTTGGAACCAATGCGAAGCGCGTCTTTGGGGTAACTCAAACCCCTTCTGCTAGAGGGATTGGGGGAGGCAGTGGTGTCCCCTAATGGGGGTTTGGGGGAGAATTCCCCCAATGCCTGGTTCTCAAACTCATGGAAGCAGCCAGGTGTCTCCATTGGAAAACAGAGATGTGTACACGGTAGCTCTGACTCGGCAAAAGTTGCCGTAGGCGGGGTGACGTTGCTGAAGTTATTTAATCCACGATCCTTAGGTGGAGTACCATTCTCAATTTAAAGGTTACTGTTAGTAGCTGAAAGCCCATTCCAATTTAATCTGATGCAGGTTCCTTCCCTTTCGCTCCATGCTCAAGGTTTACGCTGTTCTCGTCTGGTCGTTGGGGTGTGGCGACTGGCGGAGTGGCAAATGACCTCTGAGGATTTGTTGGATTTTCTACACACTTGCCTGGATTTAGGAATCACGACCATTGATCATGCCGATATCTATGGAGATTACACCTGTGAGGGGTTATTTGGGGAAGCGTTGCAAAAAGAACCAGGACTGCGCGATCGCCTCCAACTCATTAGCAAATGCGGCATTAAATTAGTGTCTTCTAACCGTTCTCAACACCAGATCAAGCACTACGACACCAGCCGCGCTCACATTCTTACTTCTGTCAATAATTCGCTTCAGCAACTTCACACAGACTATCTCGATCTCCTGCTGCTCCATCGTCCTGACCCGTTGATGGATGCCGATGAAACCGCAGAGGCGTTGATGAGTCTGATTCAAAGTGGCAAAGTTCGCTATGTGGGCGTTTCTAACTTTACGCCCAGTCAGTATGACTTGTTAGCATCTCGGTTGAGCGTGCCGCTGGTCACAAATCAGATTGAGATCTCTGTGTTGCATTTAGACCCATTTCTGGATGGGACGCTTGACCAGTGTCAACGACTCCGGATTGCGCCGATGGCGTGGTCGCCGTTGGGGGGTGGCGCGCTATTTCAGCGGTCAGAGGCACAAGCCCAGCGGATATACACGAGCCTTACCAAAGTTGGGCAGGAACTCGGCGGACTTAGAGAGGATCAGGTTGCTCTAGCGTGGCTGTTGACTCATCCCGCCAATATTGTCCCTATTTTGGGTACTGGCAACCTCGATCGCATTCAGGCGGCTGTGGGTGCTATAGACGTCAAGTTAACGCGAGAGCAATGGTTCAGGATTTGGAGTGCGTCAACGGGGACTGATGTGCCTTAATCAGGGCGAAGCATTTGGCAAATCCGATCTTGAATCAATTCAAAGGCTGTTGCCCGAATGCTTCGCCCTTAGAGGATTATGCTGCCATATCGAATAACAGCACTTCAGCGTCATCCGATGCGCCTTGCAGCGTGATCAGGTTTTCCTGAGTAATTGCGGCTCCATCTCCGGCAGAGAGGGGGCGATCGTTTAACTGCACGGCACCGCGTGCAACCTGTACCCAGACGACGCGATCGCTAGCTAATGTATGTTCAACTGTGTCACCTGCTTTCAACGCAGTGGCATACAAATTGACATCTTGATGAATCGTGATGGAACCGTCACGACCATCGCGAGAGCCAACGAGGCGTAACTTGCCTTGCTTCTCTTCAGTCGAGAAGGTTTTTTGCTCATAACCGGGTTCAATGCCTTTGCGTTCGGGCAGAATCCAGATTTGCAAAAAGTGAACAGGGTCAGCGTTAGAAGCGTTGAATTCGCTATGCATAATGCCTGTTCCGGCAGACATCCGCTGCACGTCACCGGGGCGAATCACCGAACCCGTACCGATGCTGTCTTTATGCTCTAATGCACCCTCTAAAACGTAGGAAATGATCTCCATATCGCGGTGACCGTGAGTGCCAAAGCCTTGCCCTGGAGTCACTTTGTCTTCATTAATCACTCGCAGATCGGCAAAGCCCATGTGAGCCGGATCGTAGTAATTTCCAAAGGAAAAGGTGTGGCGACTATCTAACCAACCGAAATTAGCAACACCGCGTTCTTGAGCAGGACGAATTGTAATCATGTGTGGCACCTCTTCAGTAGGTGGATTGAGTTGAATAGAGTATTTTCTGTGAACCGTATCCTTCAGGTCATGACACACTTGAGCATTTCTATCATCTGACGAACATGAAAGCTTTTGAGAGGAATTTCAAGTCATCAGCCTTGCGTCAACTGCATCAGCCTTTTCTTTTGACTCCTTTATTATGGATTGAATCTAAATAAAAGACAATACCCTATTTAATCTACTAATTGTTTCCTAAAAATCTACAATACCTGGATAGAGTGGCGATCGCTCTAAAACGCCAATTCATCTCCAGATTGTTAGTTGAGTGCAGTACAACCAACTTTCTTGACTCCTTGTATAGCTTGGCTCCCTCATGGTTTGACGGACTTCACCCTGTTGAGAACCGCTATAGCTATTAGTTGAATTGAGCCGTGTAAAAGGTTATTTGCTACCTTTCAAACACCCTCTAATATTGAGTGAGCTAAATTCGTGGCTTGAACAGATATGGAAGAACGCACGGCTTCAAGGACAATCCTCATTATTGAAAGTGATGCGAATCATGCTCAGGTACTTCAAACTGCATTGCAGAATGAGGAGATGCCGCAACGAATTGTGGTGCAAAATAACGTAGTTCAAGCCACTCACTATTTGAGCCAAGCCGAAGAAAATACAACTGTGGCTCGCCCCGATTTAATCTTGCTTAACCTTAAGGAGTTTGAGAATGAAGGTAAGCAATTTATTACAGAGATTAAGACCAATCCAAAGCTCAAGCGAATTCCGCTGATTATATTAACGACGTCAGCCGATCAAGCTGATATTTTTCAGTGCTATGCCTTACAAAGTAACTGTTATGTCATTAAGTCCGATGACACCCAAGAATTATTGGCGATCGCTAAAAAAATCAAAGATTTTTGGTTAGAAATTGTTACGCTTCCGATGGAGTGATAACTCACTCAAAATGAAACATAACTTGGGTCACTATAATCGCCCAAAGTCTTTTGAATAGGGGATTTCTATGATAGGATTTGAGATTTTGGATCCATCTTCTCTTAACGGATGGAAATAGTTTGACAACACACATTAATAAACCGAAAGATAATTAATAGTGCTTCAAGCAAGATTCTGATTCATTTAACAATTACTTCTAATTTTCCTCAATCTTCCGAGATATGCTGATGATGAAAATTGAATTTGCAAGTTTGGGTTGCAATATTGAGTACAGTTAGGGCTTAAATTCAGCAATAAATTCTGTAAATTTTTTGTTGAATTGATCTAATTGAATTCAATAAAATGCATGGTTTTACAAAGTAGAATTTGAATCTTTCACACTAGTGTTGCGAACACAAAGTTCTGCAATGTAGAGGGTTTGGGGGCTTCGCCCCCAAGAAGGGGTTTCACCCCTTCACCCCTTTCAAAACTTATTTTTTGCTGTACTAGTTAGAGTGTGTTAGTGGTTGCTGGCTTGACAACCTGACAGCCATTCATCCTTTTTTGGGTTCACTGTTACAGAGGTAGATTTATGGTGGGAATCAATAGTCAGTCTCAAAGCGTTAATTTAACTCAACTCAAGCAGCCACCGATTCATATCTCTACTCAGATTCAACCGCATGGAATCTTGCTCGTTTTACAAGAGCCTGACCTGAGAGTTTTGCAAACCAGCAGCAATACAACAATGCTGTTGGGCATTTCTCCTCAAGATATGTTGCAGAAAACATTGGAGGAGATCCTCGATCCATTTCAAGTCGATCGCTTCAAAGAAGGCTTGTTAGAGGGCAATCTAGACTTGATCAATCCTGCGAAGGTTTGGATTCGGCGTAAAGGGGATGATTATCTTGTTTTTGATGCGGTGTTTCATCGCAATGTCGATGGAATTTTAATTCTGGAATTAGAGCCAGCTTTGTCACAAGAGAACATCCCATTTCTCAGCTTTTATCACTTAGCCAAAGCATCCATTAGTCAACTAGAAGAAAGCCCTAACCTGAATGATTTTTGCCAAATCATTGTGCAGGAAGTGCGTAAAGTGACAGGGTTCGATCGCGTCATGCTCTACAAGTTTGATGATGACGGACATGGAACCGTTTTGGCTGAAGAAAAACTGGATGAGATGGAACCCTACTTGGGACTCCATTTTCCAGAGTCAGATATTCCCACCCCTGCCCGCAAATTGTTTGGCTCAAACTGGATTCGCTTGATTCCCGATTCCCACGCTGAGTCCGTTGCAATTTATCCGCTGCAAAATCCGCTCACGCAACAACCTACTGACCTGACGCATTCCATTTTGAGGAGTGCTTATTCCTGCCATATGGAGTATTTGCACAACATGGAAGTGGGGTCGTCATTGACGATTTCCTTGATCAAAGATCAGAAACTTTGGGGATTAATTGCCTGCCATCATCGCACTCCTAAATATGTTTCCTATGAGTTGCGAAAGGCTTGCGAATTCTTGGGGCGAGTCATCTTTTCAGAACTCTCGACTCGTGAAGAAACGGCTGATTATGACTATCGAATGCAACTGGCATACATTCAATCTCTGTTGGTTGAATATATGTCACAAGAGGATAGTTTTATTGATGGTTTGACCAAGCATGAACCGAGCCTTTTAGACTTAGCTAACGCTCAAGGAGCGGCGATCGCCTTTGGTGGCACCTGGACAACCATTGGGCGCACTCCCAATGAGGAAGACCTGAACTATTTGGTGCAGTGGTTGGCTAAAAACGTCGATGATGATGTTTTTTGCACGGATTCTCTGGCGCAGTTGTATGCGGATGCGGAACGCTTTAAAGATGTGGCAAGTGGCTTATTAGCCATTCCTATTTCCAAGCGGAATTATGTGTTGTGGTTCCGTCCTGAAGTGATTCAAACGGTGAATTGGGGGGGTGATCCCAATAAGGCATTTGAGGTGAAACAAACGGAAGGGCAAACTCGCTTGTGTCCGCGCAAGTCCTTTGAGTTGTGGAAAGAAACGGTACGGTTGCGATCGCTGCCCTGGAAGTCGGTTGAAGTCAATGCAGCGTTGGAGTTGAGAAAAGCGATCGTTAACATTGTGTTGAAACAAGCGGATGAGTTGGCTCAGTTGGCACACGATTTGGAGCGATCGAACGCTGAGTTGAAAAAGTTTGCTTACATCGCCTCCCATGATTTGCAGGAACCGCTCAACCAGGTTGCCAATTATGTGCAGCTTCTAGAGATGCGCTACAACGATCAACTGGATGAGGATGCCAAAGATTTCATCGGGTTTGCAGTTGAGGGAGTGGGTCTGATGCAAACCCTGATTGATGATGTGTTGGCCTATTCTAAGGTTGACTTGCAGGGCATCGAATGTGCTCTGACTGAAGTCGAAATCGCGCTGACTCAAGCGTTAGCCAATCTGCGGGGACGTGTTCTTGAGAGTGGCGCGGTTGTGACCTACGGTTCTCTGCCAACGGTGATTGCAGACCACACCCAGTTGATGCAGTTGTTCCAGAACTTGATCGGCAATGCAATTAAGTTCCAAAAAGCAGACCAACCTCCCAGAATTCACATCAGCGCAGAACGACAAGAAGATGCCTGGTTGTTCTCGGTAGAAGACAATGGCATTGGCATTGATCCCCAGTTTGGCGATCGCATTTTTGTCATCTTCCAGCGACTCCATACCCGTGAAGAATATCCCGGCATGGGCATGGGGTTGGCGATCTGCAAAAAGATTGTCGAGTGTCACCGTGGACGCATCTGGGTTGAGTCTGCGTTAGGTCAAGGGTCAATATTCCGCTTCACAATCCCGGTGGGAGGACGCGATCGCGATCATGCAAACGGACGCAAGAAGCAAAACCATCTTTTTAATCGAAGATAATCGAGCTGATATTCGATTAATTCAAGAGGCGTTAAAGCTGAGTGCCAAACAGCACCAGGTGATAACAGTCAGAGATGGGGTTGCGGCAATGGCATATCTGCGACAGGACGGGGAGTATGAGGATGCGCCCCGTCCAGACCTCATCCTGCTAGATTTAAATTTGCCGAAAAAGGATGGTCGAGAAGTTTTGGCTGAGATTAAAGCTGATCCCAACTTGAGGCACATTCCGGTGGTGGTGCTCAGTACTTCGCGCAATGAAGAAGACATTCTCAAGAGTTATGACCTGCATGTGAACTGCTACATCTCCAAATCCCGTAATCTCAGCCAACTGTTCAAAATTGTCAGAGGGATTGAGGAGTTCTGGTTAGAAACAGCTACATTGCCTGAGTTAGAAGAATCTGATTTCAATCAGGCTTAATGGTTCGTGTCCAAGTGACATGATCCCGATCAGGTTGCGTCTACGTCAACGGCTTTTACAGTTCTAGTGCTACGTCGCGTATGTCAACGGTTGTATGGACATTTTATTAATTGAGGATAGTGCCGCAGAAGCTAGATTTCTGCACGAAATCCTCAAAGCAACCATCCCACTTCAGTTTCATCTAGACCACGTTAAGCGACTGGGTGATGGCGTTAATTGCCTCACTCAAAATCATTTCAATGTTGTGTTGTTAGATTTGACCCTGCCCGATAGTCAGGGATTAATCTCTATCGATACGTTGACCAGTGTTGCTCCACAATTACCAATCGTTGTTTTAACAAATACGAATGACAACGAATTGGCACTCGAAGCTGTGCGCCAGGGTGCTCAGGATTATCTGGTGAAGCGACAGGTGAATGGGGAGTTGCTCGTGCGATCGCTGCGCTATGCGATCGAGCGCAAACAGGCTTCTGAGGCATTGCGAGAAGCAAACGAAGCGTTAGAAGTGCGCGTGCAAGAGCGGACGGCTGAGCTTGAAACAACCAATGAATTGTTGAAGCAAGAAATTAGTAGTCATCGACAAGCCCAAGAGCGATTAGAATTGGCTCAAAAAGCAGCACAAATAGGCACGTTTGAGTGGAATATTCGATCGAATGAAGTTACCTGGAGTGCAGAACTGGAGTCTTTGTATGGGTTGTCTCCGGGTAGTTTTGCAGGGCAGTATGAGCAGTGGGCAAAAACGCTACATCCGGGCGATCGCACTAAAACAGAACAAGAATTTTGGCACGCAGTTCACACCGGAGAAGGTTTAAACACCGAGTTCCGCATTGTTCATCCGGATGGGACTGTTCATTGGATTGCCGCAAAAAGTAAAGTCTTTTGTGATGAAACGGATATACCTCTACGAATGTTAGGCGTTCACATTGACATCACAGAGAAAAAACAATTTGAAGCGCAATTTTTGCAGGCACAGCGACTAGAAAGTTTAGGGACGCTGGCGAGTGGCATTGCTCACGATTTGAATAATATTCTGACTCCCATTTTGACGATCGCCCAACTCCTTTCTCTCAAGCTGCAAAACCTGGATGAGAGAAATCGGCAGATGCTCACCATGCTGAATACGAGTGCCAAACGAGGAGCCGATCTCGTCAAGCAAATTTTGTCCTTTGCGCGTGGGGTTGAGGGCAAACGCATCTCACTTCAGATGGGATCGCTGATCTCTGAAATTAAAAAGATTTTGCAAGAAACGCTCTGCAACAAATCGATTGATATTCAGACCGATATTGCTACTGATCTCTGGCTGGTGTCGGCAGATATCACACAACTGCATCAGGTGTTGATGAATCTCTGTGTGAATGCGCGGGATGCCATGCCAACCGGAGGCATTTTGAGCCTGGGGGTTCGTAATTTGTGGGTGGATGAACAGCAAGCCCGTCGTTATCTGGAAGCAAAACCCGGTCCCTATGTGGTGAGCACCGTGAAAGATACAGGGGTCGGAATTGCGCCAGAGATTATCAATCGTATTTTTGACCCCTTTTTTACCACGAAAGACATTGGTCAGGGAACCGGATTGGGTTTATCGGCCGTGCTCGGTATTATCAAAAGTCATGGAGGCTTTGTCGAGGTTCAGAGTCAGGTTGGCAACGGTAGCCAGTTTCAAATCTATCTTCCGGCGATCGAGGCGATGACGGCTCAAGTATCAGTAGATTGGGAGTTGCTCTCAGGGCAGCAAGAATTGATTTTGGTTGTAGACGATGAAACCGCAATTTGTGATATGACCAAATTAGCCCTAGAATCCTACAACTACCGGGTATTGGTGGCTCACAATGGCACTGAGGCGATCGCCCTGTGTAGCCAATACCCCGATCAAATTGACGGGGTCTTGCTCGACATCATGATGCCCTCTTTGAATGGCATCGACACGATCCCAATTCTACAAAAACTCAATCCCTACATTCCCATCATCGCCATGAGTGGGCTTGCCTCGACAGAAACGGTAGCTCAAATTGAACAGTTGGGAGTCCAGCGATTTTTGGCTAAACCCTTTACTACCCGTGAACTATTGCAAACCATCCACGAGGTAAAGGCAAGCCACTGTTACCTTTAGCGCATGATAGCGACGATATAATGAAGATTGTGGCGATCGTTGTGATTGCAGCTTAACCAAAGTGCAATCCAAACAGGAGTTACGCAGTTGAGAAAAAGGGGGAGTTGGAGTAAAACCAAAGAATGAATCCACCCAAAGTCAACGAGAACGATTACATCAACTTTTTGATTGCAG